>NZ_SOHA01000012.1 GCF_004403065.1 Cryobacterium cryoconiti | reverse complement strand
GGCGCGGCCGGTTGCGCGGGCCGGGGGGCAGGCTTGCCGGGCGCCGCCTGGCCGCCGGCCGGCTTTCCGGCCGCTACCGCCTTCGCGTCTGCTGCCGCCTGCTTGTCGGCCGCCGCCTGCGCACGGGCGAGGGCCAGAGTCGCCGCTTCGGCAGCCTGTCCGGCCTGATAGGCCCGCTCCGCCTCGACGGTCGTGTCTTTGAGCAGGGCGAGCTGCTCGAACAGCTCGGTGGAGCGCTGCCGCTCGGTCTCGTAGGCCGCCTCCGCGGCCTGGGCGGCCACATTCGCCGCCTCATACTTGGTCAGGGACTCCGCGCTGAGCCGGGTGCGCTCGTCGGCAGCGGATGCCGCCTGCTCGCCGAGCGACTCGGCAGTGTTCTTGTCCTGCAGCGCCTCGCGGTAGATCGTGTCGGACTGCTCGCTCAGCTTGCTCGCGGTTCCGAGCTGCTCCAGCAGCTCGTCAGCGTTGTCGCCATCGAGGAACAAAGTCAGCGACAGATCCTGGGATCCGGCCTTCGCCAGGTGCGCGGCGATCAGGCCGGCCCGCATCTTCGAAACCGCAGCGCGGGCATCCGCTGCCGCAGCCTTCTCGGTCAGGCTCGCCTCGCGGGTTGTTGCCGCGTCGAGGTCATCCAGGGCGACCCGGTAGGTCTCCGCGGCGATCAGGGAGGCTTTGGTGGACGCGGCCGCCGAGGTCTGCAGGCCGACGAGCAGCTTGGTGATCGATTCGATCTCGGCCTGCTTGGTGGCCTCGCTGAGCTTGGCCTTCTGCACGTCGTCCCAGCTGGGGTAGCCGGGTTCGGCGAACGCCGCGGGGGCAACGGCGCCGACGGATGCCGCAACCGCCCCGAGCGCGACCGCGGCGAACAGCCGGGACGGTTTCTTGCGCCAGCCCCGTCGCTCGGTGCGCTGCGGTTCGGCGTGCTGTTCAGCGTGCTGAGGCTCGGTGCCCGTGGGCCCGGTGGCCTTAGCCAAGAGCCGCACCGCGATCCGCCATGAACGGAGCCGGGTTGATCTGGCTGCCGTTGGTGCGCACCTCGAAGTGCAGGTGACAGCCGCTGGCCGCCCCGGTCTCACCGGAACTGGCGATGTTCTGCCCCGCGGACACGCTCTGGCCGTTGGAGACGTAGATGCCGCCCGGCCGGATGTGAGCGTAGCCGGTGGAGACGCCGTTGGCGTGCTGGATCAGGACGAAGTTGCCGTAGGTGCCGTAGGTGCCCGCATAGATGACGGTCCCGCTGCTGGCCGCGTAGAGTCCGGCGCCGCAGCCGGTACCCAGGTCGGTGCCGCTGTGGAAGCCCTTGCTGCAGCCGCTGTTGCCGCAGATCACGGCCCGCGGTCCGTAGCCGTCGGTGATGCGCCCGCTGGCCGGTACTGCCCAGCCACCGCCGCCGACGGAACCGCCGCCGCCGGAGCTGCTCGAGCCTCCGCCGCCGCCGCCACCGCCGCCACTCGACTGGGCTGCTGCTGCAGCCGCCGCAGCAGCGGCAGCCCGTGCGTTTGCGGCGGCACGCTCCGCGCGCACCCGCTCGGCTTCGATCGCGGCCAGGCGGGCCCGTTCGGCCACACCCGCCTCGTAGCCGGCCGTCGTGGTGGCCTGGGCGTCCTGCATGAACCTGAGCTGGGCGTCGAGTTCGACGCTTTTCTCCTCGGACTCGGTCAGGGCGGCGGCGGCGGCCTGCGCGGCAGCCTGCGCGGCGGCGAGGGCGTCCTCGGCGGCGACGCGCAGCTTCTCGCGCTCGGTCCGGGCGACCTTGGCCTGGTCGCCGAGCGACTTGGCCACGTTCGTGGCTGTCTGAGCCTGCTCGTACACGCTGCTGCTTCGCTCGACGAGCTTGCTCATGCTGCCCAGCTTCGACAGCAGCGCATCGGCGTTCTCGCCGCTGGCCTCACCGTCGAGGAAGAGATTGACGCTGAGGTCGGTCCCGCCGGTGCGGTACAGCTGCGCGGCGAGCTGACCGGCCTGGCGGGTCGCGGTCTCGGCAACGATGGTGCTGGCCGTGGCCTGCGCCTCCAGGTCATCGGCGCGGCGGCTCGCCTCGTCGAATTTCTCCTGGGCGCTCTGCAACTCCGCTCCGCGGGCCTCGGATTCCGCCTGGGTCTGCGCGACCTGGGTCTGCAGATTGGCGATCAGATCCTGGATCGCGCTGACCTGCGCGGACGCGGCGGCCGTGTTCGACTTGGCGTTCTGCAGGTCTTCCCAAGACGGGTAGTCGATCGCCTGGGCTGGGCCGGCCGGGCCCACCAGGGCGACGAAGAGGGAGAGCGCGGCGACGAAACCGGTCGCCATGCTGACGCGGTGACGACGGATGCGCGGGTCTCGCGTGGTGCCATCGTCGTCCTGCCGAGTTCGTGCTTCGCGGCCGAATCGAACTGCCGTGCGCTTCATTACTCCCCGATCGGGTTCATTTCACACATCCGCTACTGCGGAAAGAACGGTTCACAATAACAACATGAGGGCAAAATTGCCCCCCTCGAATCTAGCCGCACGTCAAGCAAAACCCCGGGAATTCACAGGCTCGGCGGTTTCGACACCCCCGGGCGGCACATATTCCGATGTCGATTTGGGAATGTCAGCAGGTTCACCGTATGCTTATGCGTCGGAAGCCATGCGGTTTATGGCGTCTTGGCCCCATCGTTTAGCGGCCTAGGACGGCGCCCTTTCACGGCGTTAACACGGGTTCGAATCCCGTTGGGGCTACGCATCCTGAAGGTCTGGGATGTGCAAGAATAAACAAGTACGAAATCGCAACACGGATTCACAGCATCATGATCACCGCAAAAGATTCACAGCATCACCACTCAGAATGAAGACCTGAAGAGTTTTTCAGTTCTCATCACGAGGCCCTGTAGCGCAGTTGGTTAGCGCGCCGCCCTGTCACGGCGGAGGTCGCCGGTTCAAGTCCGGTCAGGGTCGCACAGGCAACAAGCCCTTTCGAAAGAGAGGGTTTTTTTCCTTGGAGCGGCTTCTCGAAGCTTCTTCTGGCCCTGTAGCTCAGTTGGTAGAGCGTTCGACTGAAAATCGAAAGGTCACCGGATCGACGCCGGTCGGGGCCACTGAAGGTCATTCCCAGGCTTCTACTGGGGTGGCCTTCTTTTTTTGCCTGTTTCGGCATCCGATGGCCCGCTCCCCCGGGCCACGCCCCTCCGCAAGTTCGCTCAGCTTCGTCCCCACTTTGGGGCGCTAGCGACTCCGGCGGGAACCACGGTAGGTTCCGTTTTGTCACACGCTGAGAAAACGTCAGATCACCATTGACGCCCGGGCAACCGGAATCGGCCTGCGCGGCGCCCCCACCGACCTGTAACCCGAACTGCAGGGAATCACCGTGAATCCGATTCGAACGTGTCGACCTTCCTGCCGCCACTCCACGATGCGGCGCGTCATCCTCCCGCCGCACGAGGCAACCTGATGGGCATCGCGACATCGGCCGAGATCGACCCGAGCGCCGTGATCGGCCCCGGCTGCCAGATTCGCACCCTGGTGCAGGTGGGCGAATACGCGCGGCTCGGACCGGACTGCATCCTCGGGCGCGGCGCCTACATCGGTCCCGGTGTCGTCGTCGGACGGCACTGCGTTATTCAGGACTACGCGGTCGTCTATCAGCCGTCTCTGCTCGAAGATGGAGTCTTCGTCGGCGCGGCGGCGGTCTTCACGAACGACGCGCATCCGCGGGCCATCAGTCCCGACGGAACGCGCAAGGCGATCGATGAGCGGGACCTGGTCGGGGTGACCGTGCGCACCGGGGCGTCGATCGGGGCAAATGCTGTGTGCATCGCGCCGCTCACGATCGGGCGCTGGGCCATGGTGGCAGCGGGCGCGGTGGTCACCGAGGACGTCCCCGATTACGCCCTGGTGGCCGGCGTGCCCGCCCAGCGCATCGGCTGGGTCGGGCGGAGCGGGATGCCGCTCCGGGCGGGCGCCGACGGCAGCCTCGTCTGCCCGGTCACCGGCGAGGAGTACACCGAGCACGACGGCCTGCTCACGCGCGACTGATCGGCCGGCGCTACAGCTCCGCGTCAGAAGGGGCGAACGTGTCGCAGCTGCCGACACCGTCGCTGAAACCGGTCTGGAACCACCGCTGGCGTTGCTCGCTGGAGCCGTGGGTCCAGGCCTCCGGGTTGACCTGGCCCTGCATGGACTCCTGGATGCGGTCGTCTCCGATCGCGGATGCCGCGCTGAGCGCATCCTGGATCTGTGCCGCCGTGATGGGCTTCAGGAAGGGAACTCCCCCGGTGTCGCGGGTGTCAGAGGCCGCACCGGCCCACGCGCCGGCAAAACAGTCTGCCTGCAGTTCGACCCGCACCGCGTTGGAGCCGTCCCCGGTCTGTCCGTCCTGGGCGGCCGCGAGGGTGCCTTCCAGATTCTGGATGTGGTGACCCCATTCGTGCGCCACGACATACATCTCGGCGAGGGGACCGCCGGAGGCACCGAAGCGGGTGCGCAGGTCGCCGAAGAATGCGGTGTCGATGTAGATGGTCGCATCCGGCGGGCAGTAGAACGGCCCGGTTGCACTCGTGGCCCCGCCGCACGCCGTGCCGACGCTGTCGGTGAACAGTGCGACCGGCGGTTGCTGGTACTCGATTCCGCGGGCAGGCAGTTCCTCGCCCCAGAACACGTCAAGGGATGCCGCGGCGCCCTTGATCCGGCATTCGACGTCGTCGTTCGCCTGGGCCCCGGTCGTGCACTCGGACAGATTGGACACACTGCCGGCGTCGGCGGGCTGCGTGCCACCGCCGGCCAGGCCGCTCAGATCCACTCCCAGGACCTGGGAGAGCAGGAACAGGACGATCACACCCACTCCGCCGCCGCCCACGGCGATCCCCGTATTGCGGCCCCGCTTGCTGACCCGGCCGCCGCCGATATTCGCGTTGTCGTTGAACGTCATGAGAAAAAGCTACCCGGTGAAACGGGGCGTCTTTTCCGGCGCGGTCTGCGCAGTGCGCTCAGGCCGATGACCGGACCACTGCACACGGTTTCTGCGTCCCCCCGTTCGGGGCACCAGCCTTCCTGCGCGTTCCGGGGTATGGTCTCCTCGCAAGCAGTTGAAAATCCATCACTTATTGGTTCGCCCGGGTGGCCCGTTCCCTAGACGGGTCCCCCGCGCGAATCCCACCCGCTCTGTAAACCCGAAATGCAGAGGATTCCGTGAACACGTTTGCTACGTGTCGACGTGTTCGTCGACCCATTTTTGACGGCCCCACCCCGGCCGCGTCCCCAGCGCTGCACTGCGCCCGCCCGCGAATCTTCGGTGGCGGGGTGAGCACACGGTGACGGATCCACGACCGCGCCTGCCTTACGCCGGGCGTCTCCCCAGAACCCAGCCGAAGCTTGCCCTGGTGCCGGCACCGGCAGTCACGAACCCGGTCAGCGTCGACGCGAGGTCGTCCGGTCTGGTCTGGGCCCGACAGTTTCGCGCGAAACTCTTGTTGAGCGACGTGGGCATCGTCATGGTCGCGGTCACGACCGCCCTGCTGGTCAGATTCCGCGGGGAGGATGCCCGGGCATCCATCGGCGGATATCAGGCCGACTACTGGCTGGTCGCGCTGCTCATCGCACTGAGCTGGATCGCCACCCTGGGCGTCTTCCACACCAGAGACTCGCGCGTCATTGGAATCGGGGCGACCGAGTACAAGCAGGTGATCAACGCGAGCGCGATCGCTTTCGGCCTCCTCGCCATCGGCTTCCTGGCGTTCCAGGTCGACGTTGCACGCGGCTTCTTCGTGCTCGCACTCCCCCTCGGCATTTGCGGCCTCGTCCTGGAACGTTGGCTGTGGCGGCGGTGGTTGCTGCGCCAGCGGCTGTTCGGCCACTACCTCGCGCGCGTCATCGTGGTCGGCAATCGTGCCGATGTCGAATACGTGGTCGGCCAGATCGAGAAGGCCGGCGCCACCTATTACGTGGTGGGGGTCGCACTCGCGAACGGTTCGACGACCGCTGTGAAAAGCGAGAGCCGCACGATCCCAGTGGTTTCCGACCCCGCGCACGTTGCGATCGCGGCCTCCGATCTTGCCGTCGACACGGTGATCGTCGCAGGCCAGCCGGCTGGAGGCAGCGAATACATCCGCACGCTCGGCTGGCAGTTGGAGGGGACCTCCGCTGACCTGGTGCTGTCCAACCAGCTCACGGATGTCGCCGGTCCCCGCATCCATTTCCGCCCGGTCGAGGGGCTGCCCCTGATCCACGTGGAGATACCGCAATTCGAGGGAGCGAAGCATGTGCTCAAGCGCGTTCTCGACATCGGGGTGTCCGGAATTTCACTCCTTTTCTTCTGGCCGCTCCTGCTGGCCATCGCGATTGCCGTGAAGCTCGACTCACCCGGCCCCGTCCTCTTCCACCAGGAGCGATGCGGGCGCAATGAGCGCACCTTTCAAATGGTCAAGTTCCGCTCCATGGTTCAGACGGCAGAAGACGACCTCGCAGGGCTGCTCGACCAGAACGAGGCATCCGGGGCCCTCTTCAAGATTCGCAATGACCCGCGCATCACTCGGGTGGGTCGTGTGCTCCGCAAGTACTCGCTGGACGAATTGCCTCAGCTCTGGAACATCCTGGTCGGGAACATGAGCCTCGTCGGCCCGCGCCCGCCGCTTCCGGTGGAGGTCGAAGCCTACGAGACCCACGTGCATCGGCGCCTGTACATCAAACCGGGCCTGACAGGGATGTGGCAGGTCAACGGTCGGTCGAACCTGAGCTGGGAGGACAGTGTGCGACTGGACCTCTACTACGTCGAGAACTGGTCGTTGGCCGGTGACCTCATCATCATCTGGCGCACCTTCAAAACGGTCATGCGACCAGTGGGTGCGTACTGATGACCTACGAAAAAGCATCGATCAAGGGAGGTACATCTTGACACGAACAGTCGGCTACGCTGGCGGGGCTTTCGACCTGTTCCACATCGGTCACCTCAACATCCTCAAACACGCGAAGAGCCAGTGCGACTATTTGATCGCCGGCGTGCTGTCTGACGAAATGCTCCTGGTGACCAAGGGCGCCGTACCCGTTGTGCCACTGGCCGAGAGGCTTGAGATCGTTCGTCACATCGCCTTCGTCGATGAAGCGATAGCGGAAGTGGCTGAAGACAAGATGGACACCTGGCGCACGCTTCGCTTCGACGTCTACTTCAAGGGCGACGATTGGAAGGGCACCGAGAGAGGTCGCCTTCTTGAGCGCCAGTTCGCCGAGGTCGGCGTGGACGTCGTCTATTTTCCGTACACCGTTTCGACCTCGAGCACGGCCCTCCGGCTTGCGCTGAAGGCTCTGGCCCCGAACGCCGCCGGCCATCGACCGGTTCATGACTACAGCAACAGCGAGCGATAGGACGACCATGGTGCCGAAAAGGGCGTTGATCACCGGGGTAACCGGCCAGGACGGCTCATATCTGGCCGAGTTCCTCCTGTCCATGGGCTATGAGGTTCACGGCCTCAAGCGCCGGTCGTCGCAGCTCAACACCCAGCGAATCGATCACATCTATCAGGACCCGCACGAGCACGACGCGCGTTTCTTCCTGCACTTCGGAGATCTGTCCGATTCGTCGAACCTCACCCGCATCATTCAGGAGGTGCAGCCGGATGAGATCTACAACCTGGGTGCACAGTCCCATGTGGCTGTCAGCTTCGAAATGCCCGAATACACCGCTGACATCGACGCCCTGGGAACTCTGCGTCTCCTCGAAGCGGTGAGATTGCTGGGGATGACGGACAGGGTCAGGTTCTACCAGGCCTCGACATCAGAGCTGTACGGGTTGGTCCGGGAGACACCGCAAAGCGAAATCACTCCCTTTTATCCACGTTCTCCGTATGCGGTCGCCAAGCTGTACGCCTATTGGATGACCGTGAATTACCGAGAGTCCTACGGGATGTACGCCTGCAACGGGATTCTGTTCAATCACGAATCCCCGCGCCGCGGTGAGACGTTCGTGACGAGGAAGATCACCCGGGCCATCGCCAACATGGCCCAGGGTCTCGAGTCCTGCCTGTTCCTCGGAAATATGAACTCGCTTCGAGACTGGGGCCATGCACGCGACTATGTTCGCCTCCAGTGGATGATGCTGCAGCAGGATTCGCCGGAGGACTTCGTGATTGCCACGGGAGTCCAGTACTCGGTGCGCGAATTCGTCGAATGGTCGGCGAATGAGGCTGGAATCACCCTGCGATTCGAGGGTGAAGGTCTGAACGAGATCGGCATCGTCGACAGCGTCGTCGGGGACCTCGCGCCGGCTGTTCACCCCGGTGACGTCATAGTGAGAGTCGATCCCCGTTACTTCAGGCCGGCCGAAGTGGAGACCCTGCTCGGCGACTCGACACGGGCCCGTCTCAAGCTGGGCTGGCTGCCGGAGATCAGCGTGCGAGAGATGTGCGCGGAAATGGTTGCCTCAGACCTCGTGATCGCCCAGAAGAGCGTCCTCCTGGAGAGTCACGGTTTCCCTTCCCTCGTGTCTTGGGATACCTGGTGACCCGAAACACCGGCGCTGCTGTCTATGTCGCGGGACACAACGGAATGGTGGGATCGGCGATCGTGCGACGACTCACGTCGTTGGGTTACGTCAACATCGTGACCGCCAGTCATTCGGAACTCGACCTTGTCGACCAGCGAGCCGTTCGGGCCTTTTTCGAGGCCAATCGCATCGATCAGGTCTATCTCGCTGCCGCGAAAGTCGGCGGGATCGAAGCCAACAACTCGTCCCCGGCCGATTTCATCTACGACAACCTCCTGATCGAGGCCAACATCATCAAGTCCTCACACGACTTCGGCGTTCCGAGACTCCTCTTCCTCGGTTCGTCCTGCATCTATCCCCGGCTCGCCGACCAGCCGATACGTGAAGAGGCCCTGATGACCGGCGCACTGGAATCGACGAACGAGCCGTACGCCGTGGCAAAGATCGCGGGGATCAAGCTCTGCGAGAGCTTCAATCGTCAATACGGGCGCGACTATCGCAGCGTGATGCCCACGAATCTCTACGGTCCCGGTGACAACTACCACCCTGTGAACAGTCACGTCATTCCCGGACTGCTGAGGCGCTTCCACGAGGCCGCCGCGAACGGGCTCGATGAGGTTGTCATCTGGGGCAGCGGCACCCCGAAACGTGAGTTCATGCATGTTGATGATCTGGCAGCGGCTGCCGCGCACGTCATGGAGCTGGAGCGCAGTGACTATTGCGCGAAAACCCAGCCGATGCTCTCGCACGTGAACGTGGGAACAGGCGTCGAATGCAGCATCGCAGAGCTTGCTGGACTGGTGGCATCCGTGACCGGTTTCACGGGCCGCCTGACCTTCGATTCCACCAAACCGGATGGGACCCCGCGCAAGCTGCTGGACGTGTCACGCCTGCGCTCGCTCGGATGGCAGTCGACCATCAGCCTGGAAGACGGTCTGAGCGATGCCTATCACTGGTTCCTCGTCCACCAGGGCGACTTCCGTGGCCGGATCCTGGAGGGCGCATGCGGCTCACCGTCATAGGACTCAACTATCGCCCCGAGCTCACGGGCATCGCGGTGTACACCACGGGCCTGGCTGAGAGACTCGCCTCTGATCGTGGGAACTCAGTCCATGTCATCGCCGGGTACCCGCACTACCCGGAGTGGCGAGTCCACGCAGGATTCACCGGACTGAGCCGGACGGACGAGTCGGCCGGCGTCACGGTGAAACGGCTGAGGCATTACATTCCATCGAGGCCGCGCCTCATCAACCGCCTCGCGATGGAGATCCAGTTCGGGCTTCGGGCCGCATTCAGCTCGTGGGACCGACCCGAGGTCCTTCTCCTCGTCACTCCCGCGTTGTTCTCCGCCGCGATCGTTTCCCTCCGTGCCCGCCTCGTGGGCACCAGGACGTGCATCTGGGTTCAGGACATCTATTCTCTGGGAGTCTCCGAGAGCGGCGCCGGCGGGCGGATCGCCGCGCTGGCGCTGAGACGCGTGGAGCGGGCGGTGCTGGGGTCGGCGTCGACCATCGTTGTCATCCACGAACGCTTCAAGCGCTACCTCGTTGCGGAACTGGGGATCGAAGCAGACCGGGTGGAAGTCGTTCGCAACTGGTGTCACATCGAAGACGCCCCCGGCAACCGGGTGGAGACGCGACGCGCACGGGGCTGGGGCCCGGACGACATCATCGTGCTTCATGCGGGCAACATGGGCATGAAGCAGGGCCTGGAGAATGTTGTGGCTGCGTCCAGGATCGCTGAGTCTCGTGGGTCGCGGGTTCGATTCGTCCTTCTAGGCGATGGAAACCAGCGGCCGGCTCTTCAGGCCGAAGGTGGGAACAGCCACCTCGAGTTTCTCCGCCCGCTCCCTGAGGACGAATTCCGAGCCACTCTGGCGGCGGCGGACGTTCTGCTGTTGAACGAGCGACCCGGCCTGACCGAAATGTCGGTTCCCAGCAAACTGACGTCGTATTTCCAATCCGGCCTGCCGGTCATCGCAGCGACCGACAGATCGAGCATCACAGCCGAGGAGCTTGCAGTCGCGGGCGCGGGGTTACGAGTGGATGCCGCCGCCCCCGACGCCCTCGTAGAGGCGGCTGAAAGGCTCGGGCTCGACGCGAAAGCCTCTCACGCCTACGGCGTTGCAGGTCGTCGCTTCGCGGCCGATATTCTCGGGGTGGGACCGGCAATCACACGGTTCCAGGCCATCCTGGAGCGGCTTGCCCCCCGCCAGCGCGAAGAACGTGACGACCGAGCTCCAATAGTGCCGCCGCCACCCGTCAGAGGATTTTGACTGCGCGGAATTCCACTGGCGGGGCACCCCGATAGTTCTTGCAGAGCCAGAAGTAGCTCCCCCGATAGGCGGCGTCCTTCGTTTCAAACGACCATCCCCGGCCATCCAGACGGTAGACGGTGATCCCGACGGGAGTCACCGCGACCTCGAGCTGGACCCATTGACCGGCACGGGCAGCCGTTGTGTCCACAGAGCCGAGCAACGTCCCATCCACGTCTCCGGCGGCTCGCCGAAAGAGCTCGAGGGATCCGGTCGGGCGCAGGATGACATGGTAGGCCGAGACTTCGCCGGCGATGCGAACACGGTACGGTCGGTCGTCGTCGGCGCAGAACGCGATTCCGGCGTGCTCACGTGCCTGCGGTAGCCTGTCCGGCCAGCACAGTTCACACTGGATGCGATAGGTGTCCGCCCCCGAGGGACTCATCGAACCCATGAGATAGCTCTGAATATCCTGGTGAGACAGCGAGATGGATTCGTTCTTCTCAACGAAGGCCGGCTGAACGCCCCAGCCCTTGTCCGTTGTCCAGGGGAGGTCCCCGGCGGTCCGCAACCCTGAGGCGAAGTGGTCGACCGTCTCCGGCTGGGCGATCTCAGTGACATAGGGCAAGTTCGAACACATCAAACCGGCAACACCGAGTGCGCCCATTCGATCCTTCATCCACCGATAATGTATTTCCCAGGCGATGACCGGTTTCCCGAATGCCACGACGCGGGCAATTTCTGCGTCTGATGCCGTGTGCGGAACACCCAGGTAGTCGAAACGCCCGGCGAGCCTGTCCAGGTCGCCGAAGAGCTCCGGTCCGAAGTAACCCCAGCACTTGTACCCTCTCTCCGCGGCGAGGGCGTATTGTCCGGCACCCCCCCACTGCTTCCAGACGAAATGCGAGGTGGCGTCCGGATACGTGTCCATCAGGTCGAGGAGCGCGACGGCGTTGGTTCCCTGCTTGTCTTCGATGAATATCACGTGCGTCGCGGCGAACAGGTCCAGGACATCGTCCAGCCGGGGGATGGGCTGCGGTTCGGCGGCAGGCCCGAGCCAGTCTCGCGCATCGACTCTCAGCGTCGAGAGTTCCGCCCAGGTTGTTTCGGAGATGATGAGGTCCTGACCAGTGGAGCGCAGGGTGGACTTGTCGTGATGACACACCAAAACGCCGTCCGAGGTCGCGTTCACTGAAATCTCTATGGCTTGGGCTCCGAGCTCGACCGCCTTCGAGTATGCCTCCCGGGTGTGCTCGGGCCAGTTGTCGCCCGACCCGCGGTGCCCGATATAGAACGGTTTGGCCGAGAAGAGGGTGTCCACAGTGGAGGCAACCTGGCCAGAGATAGCTGGCGATTTCGCGGGGCCGGGGACAGGGGTGGCCCGCCGCGGATCTGCCTGACAAGCGCTGAGCAGGAGGGCGGAGCCGCCCATGACGAACAAAGTCCGTCGGTTGAACGGGACCCCCGCCCTGCCAGCCCTCGTCATGGAGCGGTGTAGGTGAGCGTCAGCAACGGTCGGTACGTCGCGCTCGGAGCGTTGTTCGACCACAGGCGCAAGTTGTCCAAACCACTGGAGAACAGTGCAAAGGACTGCGTGGAGCCCGCCAACCCGCTGAGCTCCGCAGCGTTCAGGGTGATTGTGTACGGCGTGTGCGTCGCCGTCGCCCCGGTCACGGCGCCCAGCGCCGCCCCGTCACCGGTCGGCCGGTTGTTCCAGTTCACTGTGCTCTCGGTCCACGCACCCGCGACAAGCCTGAGGGTGTGCGAGTCGACCGACCCTGCCGACGGATCTCCCGAAGTCCGCAGCCGGATCGTCGCTCCGGACAGCACCATGCCCGCCGGAGCGGCCGGAAGGTTGAACGCCAGATAGGACTCGATTGGAGAATTCCCGCCGGCGCCACGCGAGGAAAGTTGACTGTCTGAGCCGTAGTTGGTCGTCGGTGATGTCCGATACACCATCGCATCACCGGTTGGATAGGCCGTCAGCACCACCGGCTCCACTGGGGTTGGCGAGACCGTGGCTTCGACGGACTCCGATGCACCACTCACGTTCCCCGCCGCGTCGCGGGATGCTACTCGGTAATACCAGGTACCGGGGGCCAAACCGGAATCTGAGTAGTTCGTGCCGGTCGCATCGGCGATCTTCGACGACGGCTCGGCCACGAACCCAGCCGACGAGCCTCGATAGACCTGATAGCCAGTGACCGCCACATTGTCGGTCGCCGCCGACCAGGTCAGCGCCACAGACGTTCCGGACGCCGACGCGGTGAGACCTGCCGGCACACTCGGTGCCTCGGCATCCGGGGGCGCCGCCACCGTCACCGAGGCTGCCGCGGAAGCAGCACTGGCGTTACCCGCCGTGTCCACAGCGACGAGCTTGTAGTACCAGGTGCCCGCGGGAACCGCCGGATCGGTCCAGGTGGTAGCGGTCACGTCGGCGACCTTGGTTGCCGCGCTGACCGGGAAGGACTCGGCCGCACCCCGATGCACCTGATAGCCGGCCACCGCGTTGTTGTCCGTGGACGCGGCCCAGTTCACTTGGGCGTCCCCGGCGACCAGCGTCGCCTGGACTTCCTGCGGAACCGTCGGCGGGGTGGTGTCGTTGATGCCAAGTGAGTAGTGGCTGGACACCTCACCGGCGGACAACCCGTTGGGGTAGATTGCCACCTCGTCCAGGTCGCCGGTGAAGTAACCGTTTGACGGTTGCTGGGGCCACGAGTTCAGGTTTCCCCCGCCCGCCCTCCAGTAACCGGTGAAGGCCTGATTCACTGCGGTGGCGTTCGTGCCGGTGAGCACAGCATCGACATAGAGTTTCATGCCACTGGAATCCTGCACAGCGACCACGTGGTGCCAGACATTGTCGTTGTACGTGCCCGGCGTAGTCACCGTTTGGAAGCCGCCGGCATAGACGCCGAAGATCAGGTTGCCAGCATTGGTCATGTACACCTGCTTGTCGTAATTGCTTCCCGATCCGGTGGCTGCGTTCTCATAACCCGTGAGTTTTCCGCCTGCGGTGGTGTCGGTCTTGAACCACGCCTCAGTCGAGAACGCTGCGGTCGAACCGCCCTCCGGCGAGGCGACGACACTGTCCGCGGACCCGGTGGTCCGCACCGCGAATCCCCCGTTCACGACGGCCGGCTGTTGTAGCTGAACCTGACTGCCGATGCTGCCGTTGCGCTGCCCCAGGAACGAGGAATCCGCTGCGACTGCTCCCGATGCCTCGTCGAGGCGCCAGTACAGGTCAGGGTTGGAGTTGAACACCGCCGCACCGTAGGCATCCGCTGGCGGCTCCTGTGTCACGACCGTGCCGCCACCGAGCTGATAGTGCCTGGCAACCTGGTTGAGTGTCAGAGCGCGATCGTAAACGGCCGTCTCATCGATCGCGCCGGCGAAGAAGGAACTGCTCGGCCGGTTGGGCCAGCCATTGAGATTGTCACCGCCGACCCGCCAGGTTCCCTGGTAGGGCTGGGCTGTTGTTGTCGAGTTGGTTCCGACCTGAACCCCGTCAATGTACAGCGCGAGACCGGCCGGGCCCTGCGTGGCGACAAGGTGGTGCCACTTGCTGTCGTTGTACGCCAAGGGGGTGCGGATGGTCTGAGCATTGCCGACGTACACGCCGAAGTTGATGCGCCCGCTGTCCTCCATATAGACGTGGCGGTCATAGCTGGAACTCGCAACATAGGCGCCTGTATGCGTCTTCGGGCGGCCGTTGCCGTAGCCGATGATCTTGCCGCCTCTCGTTGTGTTCGTGTTGAACCACGTCTCAATCGTGTAGCTGGTCGGGCCTGGACGCATCTGGTCGCTCAACGCATAGTCATTCACTCCGTCCAGCTGGGCTGCGGTACTCGCACCGGGAACAGCACCGGTGGCATTTCGCAGCATGCCGTTCTGGTAGAGCCCGTTGAGTCCGGTCGTGGTCGGCCCGGACTTATCCTGAGCCCAGACACCGGTTTGCTCGTCGTACCGCCAATAGAGCGAAGGGCTATCAGCTACAACCTGTCCTGCGTAGTCGATCGTCTTCGTCACGGCTCGCGCCGACGCTGTGCCCGAAAGCCCACTCACGTTGATTCCGTCGCTAGCGCTTACCCGGTAGGTGTAGGTGGTGCCGGGCACCGCCGTGGTGTCGACGAATGTCACCTGCGGCCGCACCCACCACATCGAAGAAGCCGTACCGGTCCAGATCGGAGTAGCCGCACCGTTTCGGTAGACGTTATAGGTGAGAAGACTGTCATCGGGATCGACGACCGTGCGGAACCTCACCTGAACGGCGCCGGAAGTCAACGCCTCCGCGGCAACTTCCGGTACGGGAGGAGCACCCGTGTCGGTCGTGCTGAACCGAGTCAGGCCCTGTTGCGCTGCGCCGTTGATAACCGTGAACTCGCCGCCGGCCCAGAGGTACTTCTTGCCGGTGGTCTTTCCGGTGGCGACGACCAACGCGCGCGGTCCGATTCCCTCGCCGGTTCCGTCGTTGGCGGCGGGGAACCAGCCGAGGAGAGTGGGATTGTCGGTCTTGTTGGCGGTGAAGTAAATCCGCTTCCCGTCAGCGAACGCATTGTTGTTGCTTGCGCAGTCGTGATGGTGATTTGCCGAATACAGAGTCCCCTCATACGGGAGGACCGCCTGCGTTGCGCCGAGGCAGGTGTTGCGCCAGCGCTCGTTGAGCGTGTTCCAGTCGATGGAGAACGTGCCGTCGAAGACACCGCCGCCTGTGCCTTCGTTGCCTCCGTAGAAGCTCGTTGCGTCGCTGCTGAGCGATTTTGTCACTGAGTTCCGGTGGATGAATCCGACCGGGTAGTTCCTGACGTTCGTACCGGTGACAGCGTCAACGACACCGATGGAGTGTGAGGCCTGCCCGTTGACGGTGAAGAAGTCGCCTCCGATGGCAACCTTGGTGCGGTCCGGGGACACCGTGACGGCACGTCCGGGCAGTTCGACGTCTGCCACCCAGGGCAGCAGAGCGCCTGTGGTGGAATTGACCGCCGCAAAACGCTGCCGCGGCTGGGAGGCGACCGTCGTGAACTGGCCTCCGAGATACACGGTGTTCTCCGTCACGGCAATGGCGTAAACGGGGCCGGACACGGCAGCGACCCGGAAGGGCTTGACCGTGCAGGCAACCGGGTCGATCGCTGCGATCCGATTGACGCTGACACCGCCGATGCTGCTGAAGCTGCCGCCGACGTACACCGTGTTTCCATCTGGTGACGTCGTGATGGCCCTTACGCTCGGCGTACCTCCCGCAAGGAGGGCCTGCAGCTGACAGCTGTCAGGTGCCCCTGTCTCCGCATCAAAGATCGCAAGGGACCTGACGTTCCTCACCGTGCCGGTTCCGCCGTTCGGCGGCCGGAGCTGCGAGAATTCACCACCGGCGACCACCCGCCCATTGGCCTGACCGACGGCGTAAACCAAACCGTTCGTCTGCCAGGCGGGGAGATTATCTGCGCTGAACTGGACTCCACTGGAAATCGCAGATGCGGAGACGATGGGTGTCGCCAGGAGCATCCCGGATACGACACCAACGGTCGCCAAAACACTGACAAGTTTACGCATAGCCAATTTATCCCTCGGGTAATCAGCGCTCCGCGCTAGGGTTCGCGAATGCTGCGGGTTAAATATCGGACGGGGCTGCCTGCGGATCGAACTGCGGATCGAAAAACTGATTTTCAGACGTGCACAAGAAAAGAATCTGCCCGCACCGTACTCCGCCCTGTTCGGTAACCACAATGCCAAGAACCGGTAATTCACCCCCTCCACGGGAGGCATGCCAAGATTCCCGGTCAGGGATACGCTCGGCACGATCCCGCACGGGTTCTCCCGGCCACCTCCAAACGGAAGGCAGCACCATGAGCTCGTTCGGGCAAGCCCTCGACAGGTTGTCAACAGCACAGAAAAGTAAGCGCGGAGTATCGATCTACAGCAGATTCGTCAATCGTCCGATCGGGCGAGTGCTAGCCGCCGCGTGTTTCGTGTTGAGAATGACCCCCAACCAGGTGACCCTCGGTTCGGCCGTCGCAACCGTGCTGGGTTTGACGCTCCTGGTCACAGCCACGCCGACTCCGGCCAGCGGGTTGGGTGTGGCCCTCCTCCTCATGCTCGGGTTCGCCCTTGACTCCGCCGACGGCCAACTCGCACGCCTGACCGGCCTGCGGTCGCCGGCCGGGGAGTGGCTCGACCACGTCGTCGACGCCGGGAAGATCGTCGCTGTGCACAGCGCTGTGCTCATTGCAGTCTTCCGCTCCACTGATGCCGCAGACGGCTGGTATCTGGTTCCGCTGGCTTTCCAGGTGGTAGGCATTGTCACCTTTGTCGGAGGGCTGCTCGTCGAGCTGCTGAGGCGTAGCCCAGCCGCCGTGGATCAGGAGCGTTCACCGTCGACGCTGCGCGCCGTTGGCCTCTTGCCGGCGGACTACGGGATACTCGCCGCGAGCTTCGTTCTCTGGGGATGGCCAACCCTTTTCCTGACCGGGTACGGCCTCCTCTTTGCCGCGAATCTGGTGATCATGGTGCTCCTGCTCAACAGGTGGTTCCGCGCGCTGCGTGAGGTCTCGCACTGCCCTCCCACACCCGAAGCCGAAGTTCCACGGACACCATCAGCGTGACAATTTGGAGGATGACACCAGCCAGGATCGCAACGAATGCGCCCGTCACCCCGAATTCCGCGGCAAGGAGGAAGCGTCGAGCAGACAGTCGTGCACATTCAGTTTGTGCGTACACTCATGCCTATGTCGGAGAATGGTGTTCCCACGGGCGAAGTGCCGGACGTCCCCACGGCGAGGCCGGACGGCGCCCTGCCGGCACATCGCAGCCTGTCCGGGTTCACGGGACGCGGCTATGACAAAGGGCGCGGCCGGCTGTGGCAGGCCGCCTGGTTCTTCATTTCTGGCCTCATCGTGGTGCGCTGGTGGTGCCCGCCGACCCTCCGAGTGATTATCCTGCGTGCTTTCGGAGCCCGAATCGGGCAGGACGTTCTCATTCGCCATCGAGTTCGAATTCATTGGCCCTGGAAGCTGACGGTGGGCGACAACTCCTGGATCGGTGAGGACGCCTGGATTCTGAACCTCGAACAGGTCACTATCGGCCAGGACGTCTGCATCTCTCAAGGTGTCTTCCTCTGCACTGGAAGCCATGACCGCGAATCGCCCACTTTCGAGTTCGACAACGCTCCGATCGTCGTGGAGGACGGGGCGTGGGTAGCCGCGCGCGCCACGGTGCTTCGTGGCAGCCGGATCGGGCGGAACAGCGTGGTCGGTGCGACAGCGCTCGTCGCCGGGAACGTCGCTCCCGGTTCTCTCGTCGCGGGTCCTCTAGCCACGGAAAAGGGTTAGACGTCGTGCGGGTCCTTTCTCTCGTGACCCTCGTGAGCCCCGACGGCGCCTACGGCGGTCCGCTACGGGTGGCCCTGAACCAGGCCAAAGCCCTGAACGCCCGGGGACATGAGGTCACTCTCGCGGGGGGCCAAAGGGGCTATGGCGCGCATGTGCCCACGGTCATGGACACGGTGCCGATGGCGCTCTTTCCTGTGCGAACGGCCCTGGCGGGCACCGGGTTCGCAGGACTCGCGTCCCCGGCCTTGCACCGCTGGCTCTCATCCGCCGTGGCAGGCGTGGATATTGTGCATGTGCACGCAGCCCGAGATCTTGTGAGTCTCCGTGCCGCAGATTGGCTCCGGCGCCACAACGTGCCGTACGTGCTGCAGACTCACGGCATGATCGACGCGAGCCGCAACGTGTTGGCTGTGCCGCTGGATGCCGTGATGACCCGCCCCGTGTTACGCGCGGCCCGGCACGTCTTCTATCTGACTCCGCGCGAACGAAGCGATTTGATCGCAGTGGGCGGATCAGGGCTCCGGCTGCGCGAGCTGCCAAACGGTGTGCCCCAACTGGCCAGAACGTCCGAACGGACCGGTGCCGAGGTGTTGTATCTGGCACGCCTCGCCGCTCGCAAGCGACCCATGATGTTCGTGGAGATGGCCGAACGGCTCGCACGCGCGTTCCCTCAGGCATCATTCCGGCTCGTCGGGCCCGATGAGGGAGAAGGGGATGCCATCACCCGGCGGATCTCCGCTTCGACTGGAACCGTCGACATCGCGTGGGAGGGGCCTCTGGAACCGGGGCTGACAGCGGCGCGCATGGAGCGCGCAGGAATTTTCGTCTTGCCGTCGGTTGACGAGCCGTACCCGATGTCCGTACTGGAAGCGATGGCGCTCGGTCTTCCGGTCGTCATCACCGACTCCTGCGGCCTGGCTCCCATCGTTCGCTCAACCGGTTGCGGAATCGTCGTCGACAATTCACTGGATTCACTCACCGCAGCAGTGCGTCTGCTGCTGGGCGACTCCGCCCTGGCTCGATCCATGGGACGAGCGGGGGCTCACGCGGCCAGGGAGCACTTTGGAATGCCCATGATCGCTGAGGCCCTGGAGGCCGCGTACCTGGCGTGAGCGCCCGCCGGGAAAGAGGACGCTAGCCGATCTTTCGCGGTAGACCCTCCGCGCTCAGGGGTTTCGGCGGTCTCAGTCCCGATTCCGTCGATGCCTGCCCAGAGGGAGTTCGTGCCGTCACGACCAGCAGGCACAGCAGTGCGACCCACACCACGCCGGCAGCCTGCAGCAGCGAACCGCGAAGCAGGATGGTCATGTACACCGGGAAAATCGAACCGACGATCGCCCACGCCCCGCCGGCGGCGAAGGCCGGCGCCAGCTTGATATCCAGCCGTTTGACGGCGTAACCGACGAAAATAAAACCCGCGATCAAAGCAGGTATCCCTCCGTTCACCAAGAACTCGGCCCACAAGGGGGAAGACAGGTTGTCGAAGTTGTATCCGCGGTAATTGGCCAGGAGGATGCCCGTGTCAACCGGCTTATCGGACCAGAGGGCGCGGGGCACCCAGGAGAAGATCACCCCGAGCGCCTGCCGTCCAGGTTCAACGAGGCCGTCGACGACGTAGGAATAGGCGTTGGCGATTTGCCAGAATGCGTCGTAGTCGGAATTTCCGCGATACTCACCGAAGAAACCGTTCCGGACGAAATTCGGGTCCGGCCGTCGAAATGCGTCGGCGATCGGGAACAAGAACATGAGCCCGAAGAGTGCCCCGAGCAGCGAGGTCCGAAGGCGCCTCGGCGTGGCGAGGGCTCCCGCGAATGCCGCGAGCGCGAAGAGAACGGTACCCAAGCTGTAGCGGGCGCTGCTGACCGGATTGACAACGACCAGAAGCACGGCTGCTGCGGCGATGATCAGGGCGGTGTAGCGCCGTGCAGCGGTCCGTTCGGACCGCCGTCGAAGCTGGGCCAGAGCACCGATACCCACCAGCAGCGGGTAGATCGCCAGAGCGTACATGATGGACCGAATCGCGGGATCCGGCCACGCAGCGTTGCGAGCCGCGAATCCCTGGTCTCGACTGCCGAAGAGCGAGCCGATACCAACCTTGTAGATGAACCAGGCGCTGGCGAGTGCACCCGCGCCGACCAGGAGGAACGTCGCCGACGAGTTGACACCGCGTACAGATTCCGGACCGGGAATCGCGACCGCTGACGCACCCGTGCGCCTGCGCGTGGATCGAGCTTTCAGCCAAGCCGCATAGCGCCCGGCCTCGTAACACAACACCCCCAGCCAGACCAGCAGGGCCGTTGGCACGTCGAAGCCCTGATCAACACCTGCGGTGGTCGGCGAGAGGAGGCCGCTGCGCATCTGCACCGTGGGGGCGATACCCATGAAAATGTAAACGAACAGCCAGAAGAAGAAGTTGAAGAGGGTGGGCTGCCCCGCTGCGATCACGGCGGTCAATCGCACGCCGGCCCACACGACAAGGGCCAGCGTCAGCGGCCAACCGTCGCTGCGGCCGACATCGGCGATCTCCGTGATAAGCAGCAGGGGAATGCCGCCGGCAAGCACAGCGCCGATGACGAGATAGCCGAAAGCGCTCCCGTATCGGATACCGGTGGGTGTCAATTAAGTGCCGCTGCGATGCGTGCGGCGATGGCAGCATGGCCTGCATCATTGATGACGGCGCCGTCCGCGGACAGCATGGCCCGGCTCAGCACATTGGGCGCCAGAAGGCTGACGTAGGTGGCCCCGATCGCAGCTGCCTCCCGCTGCACGGCCGCATCGATGGCGACAATCGGCGCCGTCGGCTCTGACACCGTCGATACTGGGCCGACGGCAATGATGCTCGCGTTCGGCAATCCGACCCGAAGTCCCTGGTACGTCGTCCTGACAGCATCATTGACAGTCTCGAAGTCTTCCGCTTGATCGAACTCGCCACCCGAGATGACCACAATGCCCGGGCCGGCTTCCACGGCTTCGGCCAGAGCGTCCCGAATGTTCGGGCAGGTCGGCTGTCCGCACTCGTCCGGCTGGGCGCCGATGAGGTAGCCCGTGCCGTTCCGGGCGAGGTTGGCCTCCTCCCAGCCGCGAGCCTCGGAGAGAATCGACGACCACCGGTTGACCTCGTCACTCGATCCACCACCGGCAGCGGAAGACCCCCCGAGGAAGACGGCGACTGGACGATCCTCATCCAGTGTCAAGACCGGCCAGGACTGCGCGGAACCCTCTGCGGCTTCCGGCGTCTGCCCCTGCAGAGCAAGTGTGGCCATCGTGATCGCACCCACAGCAAAGAGACCGAGGAAGAAAAGCTTCCACCGAGACGAATGCAAACCGCGCCCACGCACTGCCATTCGCTCATAATGACACGTCGTGACGTTTTCGGGCACCCGTGTGGGTATCCTGCACTTGAATGCCGCAGCAAATCTGACGGGCATCGAAACGGAGGCGGCCGGGTGACTCACAGTGGATTCTGGATTTTGGTGCGCAAACGATGGTTCGTGATCGCTGCGTTGTCCCTGCTCGGTGTCGTCATCGGCTCTGCGTACGTGGTCGTGACGCCCCCCGAATACACCGCGAAAACTGAGCTTTTCGTATCCACCGTGAGCGGGGACAACACCGCCGACCTCGCTCAGGGCAGTAATTTTGCGCAGCAACAGGCTCGCAACTACAGCATCGTCGCCCAGCGGGACATTGTGCTCGTCCCCGTGATCACAGCCCTCGGACTCAAAACGACACCGGACGAACTGAGTGACCGGATTTCAGCCTCTGTTCCTCTTAACTCGTCGATGATCTCCATCTCCGTGACCGACTCGTCTCCCGCCCGCGCCGCAGCCACAGCAGACGCCGTCGGCACCAGTCTGGCCAATACGGTGATCCGGCTCGTACCCAAGCGCAGTGACGGGTCTTCGCCGGTTAATCTGCAGGTCGTGCAGCCCGCTCGGGTGCCCACGTCGCCGTCGGCGCCCAACCCTCGCGTCGTGCTGGCATTCGCCGGGATCCTGGGCCTGTTGGCCGGCCTCGGCTTCACGGCGATCGCGGAGCTGATCAGTGCCAAGGTCCGGTCAGTCGATCACCTGAAAGAGATCACGAACCTGACGATCCTCGGCACGGTCTCGGACGACAAGGCCGCCGTGACGAGTCCACTCTTCTCTCAGTCGAACAGCCAATCGCTCCGGTCGGAGGAATACCGTCAGATCAGGACGAACGTCCATTTTCTGCATCCGGATGAGAGCCATAAGGTTTTCGTCGTCACGTCGTCCATTCCCGGAGAGGGCAAGAGTACGACCTCGGCCAACCTCGCTGTCACCTTGGCCGCGTCAGGAATCGCAACCTGTCTCGTTGAGGCCGACCTCAGGAAGCCGGCCCTGGGTGACTACCTTGACCTTGAAGGGGGTGTCGGCCTGACCACGATTCTCGCTGGTGACGCGACTCTCGACGAAGCCCTTCAGTCCTGGGGCCCGCACCAGCTCCAGGTGTTGCTCTCGGGACAGGTGCCTCCCAACCCCAGCGAGTTGCTTGAGTCCAACCAGGCCCAGAACCTCCTGAGAACCCTCAAGGCTCGTTTCGACGTCGTCATCATTGATTGCCCTCCGCTCATGCCGGTGACCGATGCGGCCGTGGTCGCCCGGGCGTTCGGAGGAGCGATCCTCGTCGTCGGGGTGGACCGCGTCGAGACGCGAGAGCTCAAAATGGCGATGGACGCGTTGACCACGAGTGGCGCACCGATTCTCGGCGTGATCGCCAACTTCGTCCCGGCCGGCACTCGAGGCCGATACCAGACATACGGGCAGACTTCCGGGCACGCTCAATCTGAGCGCCGGACCAGAAAACCGGAACATCGGACGAAGGACCGGGAAGTCGTGCCGAGCCTGCCCGGCTGAGACACGGGCACGCGTCGCCACACGGCTGCGCAGGGGGGACAACCACATCACCACTGCATCAATCCAACGCGTTGCGGGCAGGAGCCATGGTCGATCAAGCAGCTTATCGGGGCAACCGAGAAACGATTCTCGTCGTCTGCACGGGAAACGTGTGCCGATCACCGTACATGGAATACGCCATCCGGCATGGGCTGGCCGCACAGGGGATCTCCCATGTAGAGGTGGTGTCCGCCGGGACCCAAGCCCTGATCGGGCATCCCATGGCCGATCCGATTCTGGAGGCACTGGCAGAGGACGGCATCGACGGGAGCCGGTTTCGCGCTCAGATCCTCACGCGTGCACTCGTCGAACACGCTGACGTCATCCTGACAGCGGAGGCGTCGCACAGGTCCGAGGTCGCCCGACTTTTCCCGCCCGCTCTCCGGAGGGTCTTCACCCTGCGCCAATTCGCCCGGCTCACTGCGATCGCCCCCCCGGAGATGCCGGACGGACGACCCCTCCGGGATTTGGTCCAACACGTCGCAGGGCTGCGCGGCACCACTCAGCCAGCCGGAGGTGCGACCGACGATGTGGAAGATCCCTGGAACGGATCGCGAGCTGTCTATCGGCGCGCCCTGGACGGTATGCACGATCCGGTGCGGACCATCGTTGCGTCCCTGGCCGATCTGACCAGTCGGCCGTGACCGCCATTACCGACCTAAACTGCTGACCGCGTAGTACTGGAGGTCCTGCACATTGGGAGTGCTGACGACCCGGAAGGGGGAATTCACGGTCGCAATCGGTGTGCCGCTTCGGCTCGCGGTGGCCGAGACCGATCCCAGCAGCAGCGGAAAGGTCACGGCAGACAAGCCGGCGGGAGCATCAAAGGTGCGCTTGGTGCCACCGATGTTGACTGTGACGCTGGCCGGCGCGCGGAGCAGAGTGAGAACTTCGACGGTGTCACGAGGTGCCATGGCGGTCCCATCCAGAGTCGGCACCATCAGCCGGCTCGGAGTCGATGGTTGTGCGGCGAACGGCTGAATGCGGTGCGTCACGTACAACGCGTCACCGGTGACGGCGGGCGGAGACCCCATCTTGAACTGGCGCACGAAATAGGCGCTGATATCCAGGAAAGCCTCACCGTGCGCTTCCGACGGCGCGAAGGATGTCGATTCGCTGTAGTCATTCCACGTCACCATCTGCACGAAGTCGGCGCCGTCGGTGATCGCGCGGTTCCAACTCGCGCGCAGGGTCTCCGTGTTCCCGGCCTCCGCGTACTTGCCACCGTTGGGCCGAACATCCTGTACGGCGACAGGGGACATCCATTTCACGCCGAGTGCCCGGGCCTTGGCTGCGTTGTTCGCGCCCGAGGCGACCGTCACCGGTGTCCGTGAGCCCCAGTTCCCCAGGGCATAGCTGATCGGAGCGAAGCTTTTCATGTTTGCGTCACTCGCGTTGTTGAAGACGGCGATGAAGGCCACCTTGATTCCATACTTCGTCTTGAGCACGGTCGCGATGTCTGACCACCACTGGGGCGACTGTGCCTCGGCCTTGAACGAGGACAGCACGTATTCACCGGTGCTCAGTCGGTACGCGGCCGGCGACGCGAACAGCTGGGACAGCTTCATCGCCACGTCGGTGGGTGTGGCTGTGGCGACGCTTGCGCTGGCATCGATGTTCGGCACGACAACGAAATTGCGGTTGGCCGCCGCCGCCGCCTGCATGACTCCGACGGTACGGGTCCAATTCTGACCCGACAAGCTCATGATATCCACGGTGAAGCCGTCGATGCCCGCATCAGCCGCATCGTTCACCTCATCCAGGAAATCCCTCGCCTGCCAGTCCCCCGTCAGCGGATCGCGCTTTTCGGGTCGGTCACGGAGCAGCCCCCCATAGGAAGCGTGTTTGCCACTCTCCCCGCCCGGCTGAAGGTAGTTGACGGCGTAGTAGTCAGACGCCGGCGGCTTGTTGTCGAACGACACCGGATACGGCGGAAAGTAATGCGCGAAGACTTTCTTAGCCGTCGTTCCGATGGGTGCGACCGCTATCGGGAGCGCGCCAGAATTGACGGGAGCGGTGGGGGCAGCGACCGGAGGGGGCGTAGGGGAAGTGACCGGGGAAGCCTCCCTGACATCCTTCACCACGAGATGAAGCCGGGGGCCGGAGGCACCCTTTTTGAATGTGGTGCCGACCCCCACCTGCGTGTATCCGACCGCGAATGAGGTGGGTCCGGTTGTACTGATCGTGGCCAGATTGCCGAGCGGAACGCGGATGGTTTTTCCGGCTACCGCCCGGATCGACCCGTCACTGAGCGGGGCATTCTGAAGGGCCGGCTGATTGTTGCGGGTGAGCCGATTGGACGTCCACGCCGAGGACGTCGGGTAGACCTGAACGCCGGGCCGGGTCGCACCGGTACTGGCGACCGTGAATTCCAGCGTTGCGGAAACGATCTTTTTGTCGGGGCCGAGAGCGTCGGTTTTGAACTTCAGGTACGTCCGGTCCGCCGTGTTCGTTGCGCTCAAGTAGGGATACTGGGCGTGTGCAGTGCCCGGCTGACGAACGGTCGTGAAACTGGCCTCGGTCGGGTTCAAGACCACCGCAGCGTCTGCTGCCGCTTGCGCGGGTGCAGGTGCGGGTGCGGCGGTCGCTGCGCCGGGGACGATGAGTGCGAAAACCATCGCCAGGCCGGCGATTGACGCGAGAGCGACCCGGAGCCCCGGACGATCACCGGTCCTGGTCGCTGTTCCGTGCCCTCTGGGCGGTCGACCGTGACTCTTGAAGTTCAAAATATCTCTTTCCATTCCTCGTCGCCGGCGAGCGACCCAGAATGGTGAGCTTATATCGATTCACAATTTCGCGCCCCCTATTCGGGGGTAATCCTCAGCTTTGAACGTGGCCCTCGGTTGACCGTGTCACTGTCGGGCCTGTCCAAGCAGGGCTCAACCGGCGAAGCGATCCGTGGCCTCGATGATGGCATCCAGGTTCCCGGGCTCGTCGAAGGAGTGACCGGCATCCGGAATCAGCTTGAAATCCGCTTCCGGCCAGTTCTGGTGCAGGTCCCAGGCGGTGAATGCCGGGGTGCACATGTCATAGCGGCCCTGCACGATGACGCCGGGGATGTCCTTCAGGCGGTCCGCGTCGCGGATGAGCTGGTTCGGCTCGAACCAGCCCAGGTTGGTGAAGTAGTGGTTCTCGATACGCGCAAAGGCCACCGCGAACGCGGGCTCGGTGAAGCGCGCGATGGTGTCGGGCTGCTGCAGGAGCGTGATGGTCGACGACTCCCACGTGGACCAGGCCACGCCGGCACGCTCCCGCACGTACTGGTCGGGGTCATGCAGCAGGCGCCCGTAGGCCTTGATCAGATGACCGCGCTCGGCCACCGGAACCGGCGCGATGAAGCTCTCCCAGAGATCCGGGTAGATCGCCGCGGCGCCACCCTCGTAGAACCAGTCGAGCTCCATCGGCCGCAGCGTGAAGATGCCGCGCAACACGAGTTCGGTGACGCGGTCGGGGTGTCTTTCGGCGTAGGCGAGGCTGAGGGTGCTGCCCCACGAGCCGCCGCAGACCAGCCAGCGGTCGATGCCGAGGTGCTCGCGCAGTTTTTCCAGGTCGGCGACCAGGTGCCAGGTTGTGTTGGTGCTGAGGTCGGCATCCGCCGCGCTTGCGTGCGGCGTGCTCTGACCGCAGCCACGCTGGTCGAAGAGGATGATGCGGTACTTCTCCGGGTCGAAAACGCGCCGCTGCTTGGGGCTCGACCCGCCGCCCGGGCCTCCGTGCAGATAAACCGCCGGCTTGCCGTCGGGATTGCCGGATGCCTCCCAATAAATGGTCTGCCCGTCACCGACCTCGAGCAGTCCGGTTTCGTAGGGTTCGATCTCGGGATAGAAGGTGCGCATACCCCGAGCCTATTCGCCGGGTGCACCGGCGCGGAATCGGCCGGAACCGGGTTCCCTGCGAGAGTGCCCGTTCCGGTCGAGAGTGACCCGCGGAACGGGCACTCTCGACCGGAACGGGGCTATTTTCTGGCCGGGGCCTTCTCGGCGCGAGGGGCGGTTCCGCTGGCGCGCTGGGTGGCGTAGTAGTCCCTGGCCTCGTTCTGGCGCTCCTGTTCGGCACCGCTGGCGATTGCCGACCGGAGGTGGTCCTGGCTGTAGCCGAACGCGTCGACCAGGTCGACGGCGTGCGGACGGAGCCGGGCGATGATGCGGTCGATGTAGGCCGTGACCGACTGCGCCCGCTGCGCCGACATGCGCCCGTGGACCAGGTACCAGGCCAGGTGCTTCTCCACCAGCCCGAGGCCGAACAGATCGCGCAGCCAGGTCAGGACCTGCTTCGTGCCGGCGTCCTCGGTGGTCTCGACCGCCCGGGTGAACGCCTCCCACTGCAGAAGCTCCCCGTGCGAACGGGCAGCCTCGATCAGCTGGTTCTGGTTCGCGTTGAAGAGGGCCGCGGCATCCTTCGCCGGCAGCTTGCCGGCCGAGCGGAGCTTGCCGGCGATCTCCGCGATCATCGTCTCAACCCGGTCGGTGAGCAGTTCCCGCTGCACCGCGGTGTCGCGGAGGTGGCCCACCGAGCGAGCGGTGGAGCCGAAGTCGGCGACCGACTGGCCGAGGGTGCGGAGCCCGGTGCCGTGGTAGGCGCGGCCGGCGGCCTGCTGCACGACGTAGCGGGCGAGCACGCCTGGGCCGGCCGAGGCGAACTTGCGGCTGTAGTCGGTGAGCAGACGCTTGGCGACGAGCTGGAGCAGCACGTTGTTGTCACCCTCGAAGGTGGCGAAGACGTCCAGGTCGGCGCGGAGGCCGACCAGCCGGTTCTCGGCCAGGAACCCGGCGCCGCCGCAGGCCTCGCGAGCCTCCTGCAGGGTGTCGAGAGCGTGCCAGGTCGAGAGCGGCTTGAGGGCGGCGGCGAGGGTTTCGAGGTCCTGCCGGTCGGCATCCGTGTCGGCCTGGCCGCTGAAGACCTGGTCGAACTTGACCAGGAACTCGTCGTGGGCGAACGTGTGCGCATATGTCGTGGCCAGGCGCGGCAGCAGGCGTCGCTGATGGCGCTGGTAGTCGAGGATGACCTCCTCGTCGGTGTCGCTGCCCGCGTTGAACTGCCGGCGCTGGCTGCCGTAGGTGATGGCGATCGTGAGGGCCATCGCAGAGGCCTGGGTGGCGGCACCGTCGAGCGACACGCGGCCCTGCACGAGGGTGCCGAGCATGGTGAAGAAGCGGCGGCCGGGGCTGGAGATCGGGCTGGAGTAGGTGCCGTCCTCGGAGACGTCGCCGTACCGGTTGAGCAGGTTCTCGCGCGGGATGCGCACCCCGTCGAAGTGGAGCCGGCCGTTGTCGATACCGTTGAGGCCACCCTTGAGACCGTCGTCCTCGCCGCCGATGCCGGGCAGGAAGGCCCCGGATTCGTCGCGGAGCGGCAGCCAGAAGGCGTGCACGCCATGGTTGACGCCGGCGGTGATCAGCTGGGCGAAGAGCACGGCGGCAATGCCGTCTTTCGCGGCGTTGCCGAGGTAGTCCTTCCACGCCGCGCGGAACGGGGTGTCGATGACGAATTCCTGCGTGGCAGGGTCGTAGGTCGCCGTGGTGCCGATGGCCGCGACATCCGAGCCGTGCCCGGTCTCGGTCATCGCGAAGACACCCGGGACCTGCATGGTCATGATGCCCGGCAGGTAGGCGTCGTGGTGCTTCTTCGTGCCGAGGTGCAGCACCGCCGCACCGAACAGGCCCCACTGCACGCCCGCCTTGATCTGCAGGCTGGGGTCGGCCGTGACGAGTTCCTCGAACCCGGCGATGTTTCCGCCGTGGTCGTCCTCGCCGCCGAGATCCTTGGGGAACGCGCGGTGCACGTGCCCGTTTTCGGCCAGGATGTGCAGCTGGCCGAGCACGCGCTCACGGTGCTCGGCCATGGACTGACCCTCGATGCGCTGCAACGCAGGCTGGGCCGTGAGCTCACGGGCACGCAGGCGCACGTCGGCCCAGGTACCGAGCAGCTGGCGGTGCAGCGACTCGATGTTGACCGTGGGGGCGCCGGACTGACCGGCGATCATGACCGGGCCGGTGTCGACGCCGGGAACCACGGGAGGCGTGACGGCGGTCGGGGCCGGGGTCTTCGTCGTTTTGGCAGAGGTCCTGCCCGGAGTGCGGGCGGGCTTCTTGCTGTTGGAGCGCTGGGCAGTGTCAACCATCATTGGTCCTTCGTCTTCGCGCGAAACTCGAAATTTTCTTACACGTTAGGTGGCTCTCCCGAAGCACGGAAATAGTGCGTGACGGGCCTACAACGAAGCATGCGTCGCCCGGCATTCGATTTGTAGGTTTCCACAGCGGTAGCGCGCTGAGGGCCACCCTTACCCACAAACGGGGCGGTCCTCCCGCCGGGATCCGACCGATTTGACCGAGATCGATAGCCCGAGGTCGATCAGGCATAAGTTGATGGCATCGAGTGTGAGTGGAGGACCGGCAATGACGAGCAGGCTGAGTGACGTCACCGACCAGGAGAACTCGTGGCACAGCCGGAGCGCCGCTGATGTCTCGGAGGCGTTGGGGAGCGGTCCGGGTGGCCTCAGTTCCGACGAGGCAGCCGAACGGTTGCGCCATCATGGGCCGAACGAACTCGATTTCGCCACCAGCACCCCCTGGTGGCTCACCCTGCTGCGGCAATTCAGAAGCCCGCTGATCTATATCCTGCTCGTCGCCGCCGTGATCACGGCCGTGCAACAGCACTGGATCGACTCGGCTGCGATCTTCCTGGTTCTCATCATCAACGCCGCACTGGGCTTCATTCAGGAGCGCAAGGCGGAGCGGGATGTTCGGGCCCTGCGGTCACTGGCGACGCCGACCTGCCGGGTTCGCCGCGACGGCGTCGAGCAGGTCGTCGACACCGGAACTGTTGTTCCGGGCGATCTGCTGCTGCTTGAAAGCGGCGAGCGGGTGGTCGCGGACATGCGACTCACCGACGCCAACGGCCTGCTACTGGACGAATCCATGCTGACCGGTGAATCGATGCCCGCCACCAAGCAGACCCAGCCGCTGGCCGAGGAGCTCGTCGACGCGGACAAGACCAACATCGCGTTCAGCGGCACCTTCGTGGCCAGCGGACGGGGCGCCGGCGTGGCCATTGCCACCGGCGAGGACACGGCGCTCGGCACGATCAACAAACTCGTGCAGGGACCGAGCTCGAAGTCGCCCCTGCAGGTCCTGATCCACGACTTGGAACGACTCATCGGCGTCGTTGTCCTGGTCGCACTCGTGCTCATCTTCATCACCGGCATCCTTCTGGGCACCGACGCATCAATCATGTTCCGCACGTCGGTCGCCCTCGCCGTGGCCACCATTCCCGAATCCCTTCCCATCGTGTTGACCGTCGCCCTGAGCGCCGGAGTGTCCCGCATGGCGCGGCGAAACGCGATTGTTCGGACCCTGCCTGCCGTGGAGACCCTGGGGTCGACGACCATCATCGGCTCGGACAAGACGGGCACCCTGACCGAGAACCGCCTGACGGTTGAAAAGATCTGGACGTCCGACGGAGTGCTGGACGTGGTCAGGAACACGGCGGAGGCGGGCCAGGACACTCCTCTGGTGCGCGCCGTGCTGCGGGCTGGAGCACTCACCAACGAGGCCACCCTCTCCCTCGAGACCGGCGAGCACACCGGGGACGCGGTCGACGCGGCCATGGCCGCCGTCGCGGTGCGCCGCGGGGCCGTCACCGAAGGCGAGCGTTCGTGCCGGACGGTCGCCCACCAGCCGTATGAGCCCGAGCTGCGGTGCTCACAGACGGTGCGCGAGAACGACCGGGGAGAACGCGTCCTGTACGTCAAAGGCTCCCCGGAGGCTCTGCTTGAGGCGTCGACCCACGTTGCACACGCTCACGGAGCCGAGTCCCTGGTTGAGCGTCACATCCATGAGGCGAATGAGGAGATGGGCCGGGCCGGATTGCGGGTACTCGCCACCGGGAGCAGGACACTCACCGACGACGAGACGCTGAGCGAGCCCTTGCCTCCACCGTCGAGGCTGACCTTCCTGGGAATGGAGGGGATGACCGACCCTCCTCGCGACGGTGTCGCCGACGCGATCAAGCAGTGCCAGCAGGCCGGGATCACCGTGAAAATGATCACCGGGGACCACCCGGTGACGGCGCTGGCCATCGCCGCCCGGCTGGGGCTGCCGACGGACAAGCCCGCGTTGACAGGCAGCGAAATGGCCCAGCTCGACGACGATATGCTCACGGCGCGACTCGATCAGACCAGCGTGGCTGCCCGGGTCTCCCCCAAGGACAAGCTGCGCATCGTGCAAGCGCTGAAACGGGGTGACCGGATCGTGGCCGTCACGGGCGACGGGGTCAACGACGCCCCGGCGCTCAAAGCGGCAACGATCGGAGTGGCCATGGGCCGGTCCGGAACGGATGTGGCCCGCGAAGCCTCTGATGTGGTGCTCACCGATGACAACTTCGTCACGATCGTGCACGCGGTGGAAGAGGGCAGGGTGACGTTCGCCGCCATCCGCAAAGTCACATATTTTCTGGTATCCACGGGAATAGCGGCGATGATCGCGGTGTCGTTGAGTGTCTTCGCCGCCATCCCGTTGCTGTTCATCCCCGTGCAGATGGTGTGGCTGAACCTGGTCACCAAGGGTGTGCAGGACATCGGACTCGCCCTGGAACCGGGCGAAGGCGACGAACTCACCCGGCCGCCACGAGCGCGTACGGAGGGCCTGCTGTCCCGCACCCTCTGGTTCCGGGCCGCGATCACGGGGCTGTGGATGGCCGTCGGCGCTCTCCTCGCCTTCATCCTCAATCTGCGCGCCGGCTACAGCCTCGAGCATGCCCGCACGTTCTCCCTCACGATGCTCGTGCTCTTCAACTTCTTCCAGGTGTTCAGTTCCCGCGCGGAGCTGAAATCCCTATTCCAATTAAGATTCCTGGCGAACAAACCGCTGATCGTCGCCTCGCTGGGCACGCTGCTGTTGCACTGGGGCGCGATGACCTGGTCTGCGTCCGCAAACGTGCTGGGCCTGACCGCGCTGTCGGCCGGCGAATGGGCGATCTGCGCCGCGGTGGGATCCACCGTGCTGGTCATCGTCGAAGTGGAGAAGTTCGTGCGCCGCTGGTCGCGCCGGCGGACGGCGTCGGCGGTCGGTGTCGGCTCACTGACCGGCGGGCAGGCGTGAACGCGTCAGTCGGGGTTGCGGGCAATGATGTGGAAGACGTGCCAGTGCTTGGGGCCAAGGCCGGACTGGCCGGGGCGGTCGTCTTCGACGAGGCTGCGCACGTCGAGCCCCGAGAGCAGCACCTCGACGGCCGCTCGGTCGTGAAAATTCATGTCTGCGCGGTCTGCCCATGAGTCGTGCGGGCCGAAGAGCTCGGCAGCTATCACGGCGCCGGGCTTCAGCGCTGAACGGATGCCGGCCCACACGCCAGGAAAGGCCACCGGGTCGCAGAATGGCAGGGCGAATCCGGAGTAGACGAGATCAGCCGCGGGGAGTTCTCCGAGCCCCTCGAACCGGGCCTGGAGGAAGGCCAGCCGACCGAGCTGGTCTTCGTCGAGACCTGCCTTGACGCGCGCCTCGGCTGCGGGGTCGGCGTCGAACGCGTGCACACGCCATCCGTTCACCAGCAGATGGCGGGACTCGGTTCCCTCGCCGCAGCCCAGGTCGAGTGCGGTTCCGGGCTGATCGACTCCGCACAACTCAAGGGCCTGCAGCAGGACCGGCCGCGCGGCTCGCCCGGCCTGGTTGTCGTAGAACTCAGTCCAGTCCATGCGTCGCTACCCGGCCGTGCCGGCGGCGACGACCTCGAGTAGTGCGGAGCCGTAGGCATCGAGCTTCTTGGCGCCGACGCCGGAGATGCCGTCAAGGTCGGCCAGGGTGGCCGGCTTCTGCGCGGCGATGGCCAGCAGGGTCGCGTCGCCGAAGATGATGTAGGCGGGAACGCCCTGCTCCTTCGATTGGGCCGACCGCCAAACCCGCAGTGCCTCGAAGAGGGTCTCCTGCTCCGGGCTGAGGTCGGCCGCGGCGGCCTTCGCCGCGCTCTTGCGAGCCCCTGCCGCCGGGCGGGCGGCACGCTCGGGCTCGGTGCGGAGCTCGACGGTGCGGCGGCCCGCGAGAACCTCCGCCGCGGCATCCGTCAGCACCAGAGTGCCGTACTCGCCGGAGGTGGCCAGGAAACCCTGGGCCAGCAGCTGCCGCACGACGCCGCGCCACTGCTGGTCGCTGAGGTCGGCGCCGATGCCCCAGGTGGCCAGCTGGTCGTGACTGTGCTGGGTGGTGCGCGGGGTGACCTTGCCGCGCAGGATGTCGATGAGCTGGCCCGCGCCGAACCGCTGGTTGCGTTCGCGCAGCAGGCGCACCACGGTGGAGAGCAGTTTCTGGGCGGGGACGGTGCCGTCCCAGCCGACGGGCGGCTCGAGGCAGGTATCGCAGTTGCCGCAGGGCTCGCTCGCCTGTCCGAAGTAGCGCAGCAGGTTGACCCGGCGGCAACTGACGGTCTCGCAGAGCGCAAGCATGGCGTCGAGGTGGGCGGAGAGTTTGCGCCGGTGGCCGAGGTCGCCGGGCGACTCGTCGATCATGCGGCGCTGCTGCACGACGTCCTGCAGACCGTAGGTGAGCCAGCCGGTGGAGGGCAGGCCGTCACGGCCAGCGCGGCCGGTCTCCTGGTAGTAGCCCTCGACGGATTTGGGCAGGTCGATGTGGGCGACGAAGCGTACATCCGGTTTGTCGATGCCCATGCCGAACGCGATCGTGGCGACGATGATGACGCCCTCCTCGCGGAGGAACCGGGACTGGGTGCGGGCGCGCAGGCCCTGGTCGAGGCCCGCGTGGTAGGGCAGCGCGTTCAGCCCGTTCTGGCGCAGGAAGTCGGCGGTCGCCTCGACGGTCTTGCGGCTGAGGGCGTAGACGATGCCGGCATCCGTGGGGTGCTCGGCTTTGATGAAGGCCAGCAGCTGCTTGCGCGGCTCGGCCTTGCCGACGATGCGGTACTGGATGTTGGGCCGGTCGAAGCTGGCGACGAAGTGCCGGGCGTCGCCCATCTGCAGTCGGGTGGTGATTTCTTTGTGGGTGGCGTCGGTGGCCGTGGCCGTGAGCGCGATGCGGGGCACGTCGGGCCAGCGGTCGGCCAGTTCGGACAGGGCCAGGTAGTCGGGCCGGAAGTCGTGCCCCCACTGCGACACGCAGTGGGCTTCGTCGATGGCGAACAGGGCGATGGTGCCCCGGTCGAGGAAGCGCTTGGTGGCCTCGGAGGAGAGTCGCTCGGGCGCCACGTAGAGCAGGTCGAGGTTGCCGGCGAGGTAGTCGCGCTCGACCTGGCCGCGGGCGGCGGAGTCCTGGCTGGAGTTGAGGAACGCGGCACGCACGCCCACGGCGGTGAGCGCGTCGACCTGGTCTTGCATGAGGGCGATCAGCGGCGAGATGACGATACCGGTGCCCTCGCGCACGAGCGAGGGGATCTGATAGCAGAGGCTCTTACCGCCGCCGGTGGGCATCAACACGACCGCGTCGTTTCCGCCGATGACCTGATCGATGATGGCGGCCTGCTCACCGCGGAAGGAGTCGTAGCCGAAGACCGTGCGCAGGGCCTCGGCGGCGGTCGCGAACTTCGCGGTGGCGGTTGCGGGCGGGGCTGCGGGCGTGCGCAGCGCGGATGCGCCGGTGCGACCGGCCGGGCCTGGCTGACCTGCCGGAGCGGACTCCCACGCCGTGGCTCCCCCGGAATAACCGTCGGGTGGCGGCGGGGCGTCGAACTCGTCGGGTGGCTCGATCTCGTCAGGGTCCCACGGCATTTCGGCGTTCCAACTCACCCGGCAACTCTACCTGCGCCCTCCGACACGGCCGCGCCCCACGGATGGGCGGGGCGGACGGGTTAGCCGCCGAAGCCAGGGACCTGCCGGCGATTCATCGCGGTGCGATGGTTCGCCGGCAGGTCCCTGCTCAGGTCGGCGCTGCTATTGCGTGTAGGTGAGCGTCAGCAGCGGGCGGGCGGCGGCGGCGGGTGCCTCATTCGACCACAGCCTCACGTTGTCGCCGCCCCCGGACACCATGGCGAACGAGACTGTGGTGCCGGTCATCCCGCTCAGTTCCGCGGCGTTCAGGTCCACCGAGTAGTTCGCGTTCAGGGCCGTCGCTCCCGTCAGGATCCCCAGGTCCGGTCCGCGGCCCGTTGGCCGGTTGCCCCATGTCACCGTGCCCTGGCTCCACTCGCCAAGCAGGATCCTGAAGGTGTGGGCATCAGTCGATGCTGCGGTGCTGTCCGTCGACGTTCGCACCTGAAGTGTCGCGCCGGTGAGCGTCATGCCCGCCGGCGCGGCAGGGAGCGCGAACTTCAGGTACGACTCGATAGCAGACGTGCCTCCTCGGGCAGACAGCTGGTTGGAACTGCCGTAGGCGAAGTTCGGATTCACCTGGGCCACCATGGCATCCTCACTCACCGGCACGGAGATGACCACCGGGTCCACCGGAGCGGCGGCGACCGTGGCCGAGGCCGACGCGGACGCCTCGCTCAGGTTGCCCGCCGCATCCATCGCCAGCACCCTGTAATGGTAGGTACCGACATCCAGGCCGGAGTCGGCGTAGCTCGCCGAAGTCGTCTCGGCGATCCGGGTCGACGGGCCGGCGACGAAGTCCGCTGATGCATCGCGATGCACCTCATACCCCGTGACGGCCACGTTGTCGGACGAGGTCGTCCAGTTCAGTGTCACGGTACCGCCGGACGCGGTTGCGCTCACTCCCTGCGGGGTTGACGGGGCCTCGGTGTCGGCCACAATGACCTGGGCGGGCTCGCTGGGGCCGCTGGTGTTGCCGACCGCGTCGATCGCCACCACCTTGTAGAAATAGGTGCCTGTGCCCAATGCCGGGTCGGTCCACTCGGTCGTCGGCCCCTCGTAGACCTTGTTTGCGTCGCCGACGGTGAAGTCGGCTGCGCTCCCGCGGTGAACTCGGTAGCCCGTGACGGCGATGTTGTCGCTGGATGCCGCCCAGGTCACGTGGGCGCCGCCGTCGACCAGTGCAGCTTCAACGGATTGTGGCACTGTCGGAGCCTCGGTGTCATTGACGCCCAGGGTGTAATGCGACGCGACCTGCGCTCCGGTCAGACTCCGCGGGTAAATCGCGATCTCATCGAGGTCGCCGGCGAAGTAGTCGCTCGACGGCCGCTGCGGCCACGCGGTGAGGTTACCGCCGCCCGCCCTCCAGTATCCAGCGAACGCCTGGTTGACCGAGGTGACATTGGTCCCGGTGAGGACACCGTCGACGTGCAGGGTCATGCCGGCGGGTCCCTGGGAGGCGACGACGTGGTGCCACAGATTGTCGTTGTAGCTGCCGGGTGTCTGGACCGTCTGGTACCCGTTGTTGTAGACGCCGAAGATCAGGCTGCCGTTGTCGGTCATGTAGACCTGCTTGTCGTAGCTGCTGCCGGTCCCGGTGGCGGTGTTTTCGAAGCCGATCAGCTTCCCCCCGCTCGTGGTGCCGGTCCTGAACCAGCCTTCGGCCGAGAACGACGTCGGCGCCCCGGTTTGCGCAGATGCAACAACGCTCAGGGGCGAGCCCGTGGCGCGCACGGCGGACCCACCGTTGACGAGACCTGCCTGCTGCTTCTCCACGAGGGCGCCGTAGGCTCCATCGCGTTGACCCAGGAACGACGAGTCATTCGCGACCGTCCCGGCCGTCTCTTCGAGGCGCCAGTACATATCGGCTCCGTCGGTAAAGACAGCAGCACCGTAGGAGTCCGCCGGCGTTTCATTGACGGTGACGGCGCCACCGGCAAGTGAGTAGTGCTTGACCACCTGCTGGTGCGTCAACGGGAAGTCGTAGATCGCGGTGTCGTCGATGGCTCCGGCGAAGTACCGACTGCTCGGCGCGCCGGGCCAGGAGCTCAGATTGTCACCGCCGACCCGCCAGGTGCCGTAGTAGGTCTGCGCCGTCGCGATGGAGTTCTGGCCGACAGCGACACCGTCTACGTAGAGCACCATGCCGTTGGGTCCCTGCGTGGCCACGAGGTGGTGCCACGCATTGTCGTTGTAGGAGGTGGCTGTGCGGATTGTCTGCGTCGTGCCGGTGTAGACGCCGAACCGGATGCGTCCGGAGTTCTCCATGTAGACATGCCGGTCGTAGCTGGAACTCGTCTGGATACCGCCCGTGTTGGTGCGTGGCCGGCCGTTCCCGTAGCCGACGAGTTTTCCACCGCGGGTGGTATTCGTCTTGAACCAGGTCTCGATCGAGTACGTACCGGGGGCCGGTTTCATCTGGTCGCTCCAGACGTAGTCATTCGATCCGTCGAATTGCCCAGCCGTGCTCGCGTCTCCGGGAATCGCTCCCACCGTGTCGCGGCGGACGTCGTTCTCGTAGAGGCCGTTCAGACCGGTCGTGCTGTCGCCGGACTTGTCCTGCGCCCACACCCCGGTCGCCTCGTCGTAACGCCAGTAGAGTTTCGGGCCATCGGCGATGACCTGGCCGGCGTAGTCCACCGGCTTGGCCACCGCCCGGGCAGACGCCGTGGCGGAGAGGCCACTGGTGTTGACACCGTCGCTGACGGTGACCCGGTAGGTGTAATTCGTTCCAGGGGTCACGGCGTTGTCGACGAAGGTGATCTGCGGGCGGGTCCACCAGAGCGACGATGCCGTCCCGGTCCAGACCGGGGTCGCGCCGTTGTTACGGAAGATACGGTAGGTGAGCAGGCTGTCGTCAGGGTCGACCACGGAGCGCACCCGCACCTGAATAGCTCCAGAGGTCAGAGCCTCGGCCGCGACCGGCGCAATGGGCGGAGCGCCGGAGTCGGTCGTTCCGAACCGGGTCAGGCTCTGCTGCGCTGCACCATTGATCGAGGTGAACTCGCCGCCGGACCAGAGATAGGTTTGGCCGGTCGTTCGACCGATCGCCACCGTCAGCGCCCGCGGCCCGATGCCTTCACCGATGCCGTCGTTCGCCGCGGGAAACCAGCCCAAATGGGTCGGGTTGTCGGTCCGCGATGCGTTGAAATAGTACCGCAGGCCATCCTGGAACTCGTTCATGCTGGAGCAGTCGTGGCGGTGGCTCGCCTGGTAAAGCGTGCCCTGGTAGGGCAACACGGCCTGGGTGGCGCCGAGGCAGGTGTTACGCCAACGTTGGTCGAGTGTGGTCCAGTCAATCGACAACGCGCCGTCGAAGACGCCGCCGCCGGTTCCCTCGGCACCGGCGTAGAACGCTGTGTCGTCAGAGGCGAGGGCACGGGTGACGGAGTTGCGGTGGATGAATCCGACGGGGTAGGTGCGAACGTTGGCTCCGGTGACGGCGTCGACCACTGCGAGGGCATGTGAGTCGGCACCGTTGACGGTGAAGAAGTCACCGCCGAGGGCGACCTTTGTGCGGTCGGGCGACACCGTGACGGCGCGACCGGCCAGTTCCGCGTTCGCCACCCAGGGCAGGAGGGCCCCGGTCGTAGCGTTGACCGCGGCGAATCGTTCGCGGGGCGCGGACGCAACGGTCGTGAATGCCCCGGCCAGGTACACCGTGTTCTCTGTCACGGCGAGGCCGTAGACGAACGAGGATACGGCGCTGACCCGGAAGGGCCTGACCGTGCAGGTCACCGGGTCGATGGCGGCTATACGGTTGACGTTGACGCCGCCGATGCTACTGAAGTTGCCGCCGACGTAGATCGTATTGCCGTCGGGTGAGGCCACCACGGCGCGGATGGTGGCCGTTCCACCTGTGAGGGCGGCCGGCAGCTGGCAGTTGTCCGGCGCCCCCGTTTCCGCGTCGAAGATGGCCAGCGCGTTCAGGTTTCGCGCCTCGCCGGCGCCCCCCGTCGGAGGCCGCACCTGGGAGAACGTTCCGCCGGCGACGACCCTCCCGTTCGAGTGGGCGACGGCGTACACGACGCCGTTGGCCTGCCAGGTGGGCAGGTTGTCCGCGCTGAAATGCACGTCGGCGGAGGTGGCCGAGGCCGGGAGCGCGGTCGGAGCCGCCAGAATCATACCCGCCACAACGGCCACGGCCGCCACGACACTTATTGATTTTCGCATAGCTATTTATCCCTCGGGTAGGCGACCGATCACGTTAGGGTCCGTGGAAGGCGGCGGGTAAACAGAACTCGTCACGAACCTCGAACGTCGGGGGAATCGGGTGATCTCCGACGCGGGAAGAACGCAACTGGCACGCACCGTATTGGCACCGAGCCGAGCGCACAAGGGCATGGCGTGCCGTTGGAGCGATACGCGATCAACGCGGCGCTCATGCTACTGCTGCTCACGAAGTGGTTCCGCTCGCCGCGGGAGTGCATCGGAGGCGCCTTCGGTGCGAATCCGGCGTGCCAGTGCCACGGCCTGGATCAGGATCTGGGTGAGCACCCCGATCAGGAGCGCCGCGAGGGCGCCGGTCGTCCCCGCGTTGCCGGCCAGCAGCGGCAGCAGCCCCAGGCCCACAGCGATACCCACGACGTTGGATAGCATGACGTCCCGGATGCCACCGAGGGGGACCAGGCACGCATAGGACAGCGCTGCCTGGATCAGGCCCCCTGCAACGATCAGACCGGAGAGGAGCACCTGCCCCTGTTCCGCATGCAGCTGTCCGGCGCTCAGCCAGTCGAAGATGGCCTGCCCGGCGACTCCCATGACCAGTACGATCATCGCCGCCACGACCGCTGTTCCGCCCAGCGCGGTGGAGATGGCTTTCACGGGCGAATACCCCGCCTTCAAGTGGCGTGGAACCCAGCCCTGGAAGACCGTGCTCACCGGCGATACTGCGACGGCCAGCTGTCGCTGCAGTTTGTGGAAGACTCCGAACGACGCCAGGCCCACCGGGGACACGAACCCGACGATGATCACGGGGAGACCCCCGTAGAGCGCAGTGAGCAGGGTGGTCGTCAGCGCCTGCAGCTGTTCACGGAGCATCTGTCGCAGGGGCCTGATTCGCACCCTGCGCCGATCATTCCTGCTCCAGAAACGAAGAATCCACGCCATCGAAGCCAACAGCCCCACCACAACCCCGACAAGCTGGAGGAGCAGCCCCGAGAAGACGGACCCTCCGGAGACCATCACCCAGACGGCGAGCAACGTGAAGAGGAATCGGGGCATGGTCTCGAGAAGGAGCAACTGCACCGGCGAGCTGCGGCCGATGTAGAAAAAGCTTGCCGTGATGCCACCGAAGACGATGGGCAACGACGCCACGAAGGCCAGTGGCCGGTCCGGGCTTGGAATGATCATGCTGAGCACCCACACGATCGCGAGGCCCGGACCGAGAATGACGGAACGGGTGAGGAGCGAGCCGAGGAACTCCGACCGCGCCTCCGGAACGTCCGCGCGGGCCACCGCTGACGGACCCGTCACACCATAGCCATACCCGATAACGGTAGCGGCGATCGCACCGATGGCCTGCCCGATCACAATCGAGCCCCACGCGTCAACGCCGCCCGATCGGATCATTGCCGGAATCATCAGCAGGGATGCGACCGCGAGCAGCACCATGCTCGACGTGAACCCGCCCACCCGGACCGCGCCGGTCCAGACCCGCCGGATCATGACCTGCTCCGGAGGGACCGGGGATCAGCGCAGGTCATGACGCCAGGCACCGGTGAGATGGGCGGACAGACGAAACGCCATGGCCACCATCGTCAGGGCCGGGTTCGTGGACGAACCGGTCCGAATCACCGCGCCCCCGGCTACGTCCTGCCCGTGCATGTCGGCCACCCCGTGGAAAAGTGGTCCCGGTCAACGTTGGGCTCCAATCAGGGTCTTCGTGCGCAAAGCCAACAACACGGCGGATTGCAGGTTGCCGCCGACGCTGGTCATCGAGAACTGCTCAGGCGGCGAACCGGCCGCCCGTCGGGCCGCCTCGAGTGCCGGCTCGTCCAGGATGAATTGCTCGAGCACACTGGTGAATGAGGCGGTGTCTCGGGGGTCGATGAGCCGCGCGGCGGGAGCGTAACGGAGGATTTCCTGGTGGGCACCGTCATAACAGGACACGAGCACGGGCTTTCCGGCGTTGACAGCCTCGAATCCGCCCAGCGAGCGGTAGTCGGCCAGGGTCGGGCAGACAACGAGGTCCGCTGACGAGTAGAAGGGTCCGATCCCGGTATAGGCCACCCGGCCGTGGAAGACGACGTTGTCACCGAGCCCGAGCGCGTCGACCTGGCGGCGAATCGCTTCGAGTTCGATGCCGGTTCCGACGACATCAAGGACCCAGCGCGTCCGCGCGCCGGCCACCGCGGCGAGCGCCTGAATCAGCTCGGCGAGTCCCTTGCGGGCGGTCAGGGAGTTGAGGAAGAGGATCCGCACGACCCCGGGCGGCCGTTCGGCGGGAGCGCCCTCGGTCAACGGAGCCGGGCAGGAGGTCAGATAGGGGCCGACGACCGTCTTGGCCTCGCTCACCCGGAGTGTGTCGCGCACGAAGTTCGCCCCGATCTCGTTACTGACGAGGACGGCATCCACCCGCTCGGCCACGAATTTCTTGATCGCGAGGCTCAGGCGACCGCTGGGAGCCCCGCGATACGAGGGATCCGATTCGATCAGGAGCACGATGCGGCGCCGGGTTGCACGCGCGATGAGGAACCCGACCAGCGAGGTCGGACTGAACTCGATCAGAATGAACACGTCTGCCCTGAGCCGAATCAGCCTGACCCACGTTGCGGCGGTCGGCAGCCGCCTGACACCGATATAGGTGATGTCGCCGACGTTTCGGCGTGTTCGCCCCAGGCGGTGGAACGCAAGAATGGGCGAGAGTGCCAGCCCGGGATACCGCCCGACCGGGAAGTCCTTCGCCACTGGGATGATCCCGTTCGGGAAGCGCCTGAGGAACTCGGCGAAGATGTCCTGGAAGTAGACCAGTTCTCCGTTATAGCCGTACGCGCCCGAAACCCAGGCAACTCGCTCAACTGATCGCTCGCCCGTGCCATCCGTCGTCCCTGTCATGAATTCCCCCCAGAATGATCTGATGAGTCCCACTGCCGGCCTGCGCGGTGCGAGCAGCCCTTCGAGAAGGGCCCGCCGCCTGACGTGTTTGTGCGTGCACTCGCGCTAGGTCGGAGAATAGCTCACTTTGGGGATTGGTGCCGACCTCTGGCTAGGCTCGGGTTCTATGCTTACCGCGGTCCTCGGCCTCACCGGCGCACTCATCTTCGGCAGCGCCGACTTCCTCGGCGGGCTCGCCGCCAAGCGCCTGAGTTCGCTGCTCGTGACGGCCGTGGCCGCCGCGTCCGGGCTCGTGGCTCTGCTGCTGGCCCTGCCGTTCGTGGCCGGGGTCTGGTCTCAATCGGCCGTGCTCTGGGGTGCGGTGTCGGGGATCAGCGGCGCCATCGCCATCTCGCTGCTGTACGCCTGCCTGGCGATCGGTCCGATGAGCATCCTCTCGCCCCTCACCGCCGTGGTGTCGGCGGTGGTGCCGATGACCGTGGGGCTGGCCGGTGGCGACCGGCTCGCCCCGATCGGCTCTTGGGCGCTGGGCCTGGCCCTCGTGGCGGTGGTGCTGGTGGGTTTCGTGCCTGAGCGCGGCGCCGTGCGGCCGAGCCTGCTCGGCGTGCTGATGGCCCTCGGCTCCGGCGCCATGATCGGCGCCTTCATGGTCATGATCGACCTCACCCCGGCAGACAGCGGGCTCGTACCACTGGTGATGAACCGCGCCGTGAATGCGAGCATCATGTTCTCCGTCGTCGGCGTGATCGCGCTGGTCACGCTGCGCCGGGCCGTGGTGGCGGCAGCGGCGACCACGCAGGCTGCGCCGGCCACGACGCCGGCGACGGTGGCCACGGATGCCGCCGCGCACGGCCGCTCGACGCTCGCCATCGGGCTCCGCCTGGCCGTGGCCTGCGGCGTGGTCGACGTCGTGGCCAACGTGCTCCTGCTGCTCGGCATGCGCGCGGGAGACCTGAGTGTGATGAGCGTGCTCACGGCCATGTACCCGGCCGGGACGATCCTGCTGGCCGCCGTGGTGCTGCGGGAACGCATCGCGCCGGTGCAGTGGCTGGGCCTCGCGCTCGCCCTCGCCCCGGCCGGAATGCTCGCGCTGGCCTGAGAAACCGGCCGCCGGCGCGCATCCGGTCGTCGCCGACACCGTCACCCACTCGTTACGTTGGGCCGCCGCAAGGGTCTTGCCGCGCGCGACGGTGCCACGGTACTGTCAGGCCCACACCTGAATTAGTGAACGACTGGTCGGTCACTAATTATCTGTTCCTCTGAAGGAGATTCCAATGAAGAAGTCTCGTCTGCGTTTCATCGCGCCGATTGCCGTGGTCACAGCCCTTGTGCTGGCCGGATGCAGCACCTCGAACCTGGGAGGAACGGCCGAGGCCGACCCTGCCGCGGAGGCAGGCCCGATCAAGATCGGTGCCGTCCTCGACGTCACCGGCGTGGGCGCCAGCCTCGGCGTGCCGGAACAGAACACGCTCAACATGCTGGCCAAGCAGCTCAACGACGACGGCGGCATCGGTGGGCGCGACGTGGAGCTCATCATCATCGACAACCAGTCGACCGAGGACGGCGCGGCCAAGGCAACCAGCAAGCTGATCGAGAGCGACCAGGTCGACATCATCATCGGCGCGTCCCGCACCGGCCCCAGCCTGGCGATGCGCCCCATCGCCGAGGCCGCGAAGATCCCGATGATCTCCGTCGCAGCCAACGTGGCCATCGTCGAGGGCTCCGAGTGGGTCTTCAAGACCGCGCAGAACGACGTGGTCGTGCTGGAGCGCATCCTCGATGACGCCGAGGCCAAGGGTTACACCAAGCTGGCCCTCGTGCGCGATGCGACCGGGTTCGGCGAAGGGGTCGCCGACTACATCACCGAGCTCGGCGCCGAGCGCGGCATCACACTGGTGACGACGGAGGCCTTCGAGCCGAGCGCCACCGACTTCACCCCGCAGATGACCAACGTGCGCGGCTCCGACGCCGACGCCGTCATCATCTGGGGCATCAACCCCTCGGCCGGCCTGGCCCAGAAGGCCTACATGCAGCTCGCCGTGAACAAGCCGGTCTACCACTCTCACGGCATCTCCAACCAGGCGTTCTTCGACGCGGCCGGTGAGTCCGCCAACGGCGTCATCGCCCCGATGGGCCGCCTGCTCGTCGCCGACCAGCTGGCTGCCGACAACACGCAGCGCAAGGTGATCGAGCAGTTCCAGGCAGACTACAACGCGGCCTACGGTGAGCAGCCGTCCGGCTTCGCCGGCCACGCTTTCGACGCCTGGCACATCGCCGTCAACGCGATCGACGCCGCCGGAACCGACGCGGACGCTCTGCGCGACGAACTCGAGAGCGCCGAGTGGACCGGGATCTCGGGAGTCTTCAAGATGACCGCGAAGAACCACTCCGGCCTCGACGCCTCCGCCCTCATCCTGGCTGAGGCCGAGGATGGTCGCTGGAACCTCCTCAAGGACTGATTGTGCTCACCGATTTCCTGCAGCTGACGGTGGCAGGGCTCTCACAGGGATCTGTGTACGCCCTGCTCGCCGTCGGCCTGATCGCCGTCTACACGGTCCGCCACGTCATCAACATCGCCCAGGGCGAGTTCGCGATGCTGGCCGGACTGGGGAGCGTCTGGCTGACCGCCGCCGGCATGCCTCTCCTACTGGCCATCCTGGTCGCCATCCTCTCGGTGACCCTCGTGGCCATCGCGATGGACCGGCTGATCATCGCGCGGGTGAAGAAGCTGACTCCGCTCATCTCCATCATCCTGACCCTGGGCGTCTCGACTCTGTTGCAGGCGATCATGCTGCTGGCGTGGGGCCCCGAGGCCAAGGGCGTGCCCCTGTTCCCGGGGACCAACATCCTGATCGGCGGGGTGAGCATCCGTTCTCAGGAATTCTGGATGATCGGCGCGCTCGTCGTCGTCGGCGGCGGGATCGTGCTCTTCTACGAGAAGTCCCGCTGGGGCAAAGCGTTGAGGGCCTGCGCGGAACAACCCGTTGCGGCGCGCATCGTGGGCATCAGCCCCGTCGCGGCATCCGTGCTGGCCTTCGCGATTGCGGGTTTCGTCGGGGGCGTCGCAGGCGTGGTGGCCTCCCCGATCTATCTCTCGCTCTGGTCGGGGGGCGTGCTGCTCGGCCTCAAGGGCTTCGTCGCCGCCGTCCTGGGCGGCTTCGTCTCCTTCCGGGCCGCGATCGTCGGGGCGCTCCTGCTCGGCATGATCGAGGCGTATGTGGCCGGCTACGTCTCGTCGGGCCTGAGGGACGGCGCCGCCTTCCTCATCCTCATCCTTGTGCTCGTCGTCCGTCCTCAGGGCCTCGTTCTCAAGCCCACAGCGGTCAGGGTGTAGCGATATGACACATGCAACCACACCAGCCCCCGCCGGGATCAGCTCTCGCCGGGCGCGGTTCTGGACGGACAACAAGAGCACGCTGATCGGCTGCGGCATCCTCGTCGCGCTGATGATCGTGGTTCCCTTCACAGCCAATTCCTCGGTCATGAACATCGTCGTGTTCGCGATGATCTTCGCCCTGCCGGCCATCGGGCTCAACCTGCTGATGGGTCTGGCCGGGCAGGTCAGCCTCGGGCAGGCCGCGTTCTTCGCGATCGGCGCGTACACCCACGCGATCCTGCTGACCAAGCTCGATCTGCCCGGACCGGTCGCGGCCACCGTCGGCGTGCTCGCCGCCATGCTGGTCGCCCTGCTCGTGGGCCTTCCGCTCATGCGCCTGCGCGGCCACTACCTCGCGCTGGCGACACTGGGACTCGGCTTCATCGTGATGATCGGCGTGCGCGAATGGGACGTCACCGGACGCACCACGGGCATCTACGGCATCTCGCGGCCCACGGTCTTCGGGGTCCCGATCGACAACAGCGGATTCTTCCTCTGGTTCGTCACGCCGTTCGTGGTGATCGGGCTGATCCTAGCCCTCAACCTCACCCGCAGCCGTGCCGGCCGCGCCCTCTCGGCGGTCAACGACTCCGAACTCGCAGCGGAGAGTCTCGGTGTGAACACCTATGCTCTGCGGCTCAAGGTCTTCGTGCTCTCCGCCGGGTTCGCCGGCCTGGGCGGCGTGTTCTACGCCTACCAGGTCGCGATCGTGAGCCCGACCACCGCCGAATTCCACCTGTCGGTCTCGATCCTGCTGATGGTCGTCATCGGCGGCCTCGGATCGGTCTGGGGCGCCGTGGCGGGCGCCTTCCTGGTGCAGTTCCTCGGCGAGGGCATGCGCGACGTCATCCCGGCCATCTTCCCCGGTGCCACCGGCGAGGTGCAGCTGCTCGGCTACGGCATCGTGTTGATCCTGGTGATCCTGCTGCTCCCCGGCGGCCTCCACCAGGCGGCGACCACCCTGTGGCAGAAACTGCCGTTCGCCGGGAAACGCCCGCCCGTCGACGCACATGCGCACGCCGCCGAGGACGACACGACGATCCCGCTCCTCCCGGCGGTGAGCACGCCGGTCGCGGCCGGCGAGCCGATCCTGGTCCTCGAGGGGCTGACCAAGCGGTACGGCGGCGTCGTCGCCGTCAACGACGTGAGCCTCACCGTGCCGGCCGGCAGCATCCTGGGATTGATCGGGCCCAACGGCGCCGGCAAGACGACCTGCTTCAACATGATCTCCGGGGCCCTGGCCCCGACTGAGGGCACCGTCACGTTCCTCGGGCAGGTCATCTCCGGCAGAAAGCCGCACGTCGCCGCCGCGCACGGGCTCACCCGCACGTTCCAGAACCTGCAGGTGTTCTCGTCGACGGATGTCGTGGGCAACGTCTACATGGGGCGGTACCGCAAGGGCAGCGCGGGGGTGCTCCGCGGGATGCTGGGGCTGCAATCGGGTGAGCAGAGCGCCCACCGCGCGGCGGCCTACGAGATCCTGCAATCGATGAGGCTCACGGATGCCGCCGACGACTCGGCCTCGGACCTCTCCTTCGGCAAGCAGCGGATCATGGAGGTCTGCCGGGCCCTGGCCGCCGAGCCGGCCCTGCTTCTCCTCGACGAGCCGATGGCCGGCCTGTCCAGCACTGAACGCGAGGTGATGGCCGAACTACTGCGGCGGCTGCGTGCGTCCGGGCTCACGATCGTGCTCGTCGAGCACGATGTGGCGCAGGTCATGTCTCTCGCCGACCATGTCGCGGTGCTCGACGACGGCGTGCTTATCGCGCACGGCGACCCGGAGTCGGTGCGTAACGACCCGGCCGTGGTGGTGGCCTACCTGGGCACGGACCTCGACGAGGCCGAAGCCGAACTGACCGAGTTGGAGGAGCACGCATGACACTGATCGTTTCCGGGCTGGACGCCGGCTATGGCAAGCTCGCGGTGCTGCACGAGGTCAGCTTCGAGGTGGCCCGCGGGGAAATCGTCGCCGTGGTCGGATCGAACGGAGCCGGAAAGACAACCCTGCTCCGGGCCGTCAGCGGCCTGATCCGGCCGACCGCGGGCAGCGTGACCCTGGAGGGTCGCACGATCACCGCGAAGCCCGCGGAGAAGATGGCCGGTTTCGGCCTGACCCATGTGCCCGAGAACCGGTTGTGCTTCCCGACCCTCTCCGTGCGCGACAACCTCATGCTGGGCGCCTGGACGAAGAACGGCCACGGCGACGTGGAGTCGATCCTCGATCTGTTCCCCCGGCTGCGCACCCGGATGGGCCAGGCCGCGGGAACCCTCTCCGGCGGCGAGCAGCAGATGGTGGCCATCGGCCGCGGCCTGATGGCGGACCCGACGGCGATCATGCTGGACGAGCCGTCGATCGGCCTGGCCCCGAAGGTGGTCGCCGAGATCATGGAGGTGCTCTCCCGGCTCTGCGTCGAGAAGCAACTCGCGGTGCTGCTGGTGGAACAGAACGTGCGCGCCTCGTTCAAGATCGCCCACCGAGCGGTGGTCATGCACCGGGGGCGCGTTGCGCTCACGGGAACGCCGGCCGAACTCGTGGAACTGCCCGAGGTGCATAACGCCTACCTGGGCGGCGCGGCCGCGTAACCGCGGCACGCGGCGGCACCATACGCGAAGGAGAGGCACGCACCTGCGGGTGCGTGCCTCTCCTTTCGTCGTGCGCGCGGCATCCGTTGCGTACGCCCGAAGCGGCACGCGGGTATTGCGCCGGTCGAGAGTGTCCGTTCCGGTCGAGAGTGACCGGCGGAACGGGCACTCTCGACCGGAACGGGGTGTTCGGCACGGCACGCGCGCGGAGCACGCGCGCGGGCCAGGTCAGCCGCGGCCGGTGAAGGCGGGCTGGCGTTTCTGCTGGAAGGCGGCGAAGCCCTCGCGGTAATCCGCAGTGTCGCAGAGGGCCGCCTGGGCCCGGTTCTCCGCGGCGACGCTCTGCCAGAGGCCGAGGCGGTCGTCGCGGAGGGCGCGCACGAGCTCCTTGCTGGCGAGGAACGCCTGCGTCGCACCGTGTGCGGCCCGCTCGGCGGCCTGGACCGTGGCATCCGTCACCTCGGCGGCCGGGAAGACCTGGCTGAACAGACCGGAGGCCACGGCCTCCGCTCCCGACATGAGCCGGCCGGAGTAGATCAGGTCGAGGGTGCGGTGCGCGCCGAGTCGGTCGACGAACAGGGCATGGCCGCCGGAATCGAGCGTGGCACCGAGATTCGCGAACGGGGACCCGATCTTCGCGGTGTCGGCGACATAGACGACATCCGTGGCGATCAGCAGGCCGAGGCCCACCCCGAGGCAGGCTCCGTGCGCGACGGCGAAGGTGGGGGCCGGGAAGGCGCTCATGCGCTGCAGCAACGGCGTGACGAGTCCCCCCAGGAAACCCATCACATCGTCGTCCCGCGGGTCGACACCCGAGATGTCGCGGCCGGCGCAGAACGCCCGTCCCTCGCCGCGCAGCACGAGGGCGCGCACGCCGGCCGCTTCCGCGGTCTCGTAGGCGGCGTCGAGCTCGGCCAGGGCCGCCTCGTCGAGGGCGTTCAGTTTGTCCGGGGCGTTCAGGACGACGTAGGCCACGTCGTCCATGATGGTCAGATCGATCACGGGAACCACTTTCCGCGCTTGCGCGCCGTACCTATTTATTAGCGCGTCAACATGATCAGCGCTTCAACACGCGCTACACGTCGTAGTCGACGACGACCTTGTCGGTCGTGGGGTGCGACTGGCAGGTGAGCACGTAGCCGCGGGCGATCTCGTCGGGTTCCAGGGCGTAGTTCTCGGTCATCGTGACGTCGCCGCTGACGAGCTTGGCGCGGCAGGTTCCGCACACTCCCCCGGCGCAGGCGAACGGCACGTCCGGCCGAACCCGCAGAGCGGCGTTCAGGATGCTCTCCTTCGCGTTGACCGGCGTGGTCACCGTGGCGCTCTCGCCGTCGAGGGTGAACTCGATCTCGAAGGTCTTGTCGCCGATCCCGACGACCACGGGCCGCCCGGTGTCACCGGCGGCATGCGTGGGCTCGCCCGTCGTGAACAACTCGAAGCGGATGTGACGCGGGTCGACCTGCACGCTCTCCAGCGTGTCGCGGCACAGTTGCACCAGCTCGAACGGCCCGCAGAGGAACCATTCGTCGACGGAGGCGGGGCGGATGATGCTGGCCAGCATCAGGCGCAGCTTCTCCTCGTCGATGCGGCCGGAGAGCAGCGCGGAGGAGCGGGACTGGCGGGAGAGCACGTGGTGCAGCGCGAGACGGGCCGGGTACCGGTCCTTCAGGTCGGCGAGCTCGTCGAGGAACATCACGTCGAGCGCGGTGCGGTTCGTGTAGACGAGCGTGAAACGGGAGGTGTCCGAGCGTTCGAGCACGGTGTGCGCGAGCGACATCAGCGGCGTGATTCCGCTGCCCGCGGCGATGCCGACGATGTGCGTGTCGTCGAGGGTCTCCAGAGCGGTGGTGAAGGTGCCCTGCGGGCTCATCACGTCGAGCTGGTCGCCGGCGCGCAGCTCGCTGTTCGCCCAGCTGGAGAAGACGCCGCCGAGGTCACGCTTGATGGCGACGCTGACCGAACCGACCGTGCGGGGGCGGCAGATGGAATAGCTGCGCCGCAGCTCCCGGCCGTCGATCGTGGCGCGGAGGGCGAGGTGCTGCCCGGGGTCGTAGTCGAATTCCCCGTGCAGCTCGTCGGGAACCAGGAAGGTCACCTCGACGCTGTCCTGGGTGAGCTGGCGCACCTCGCCGACGGTGAGCGTGTGAAACCGGGCGCGGCGCTTCGCGGGCGCGCCGGCGGGGTCGGTAGCGGAGGAATCGGCGACCGAGTCGGCAGGGTCGAGAACGGCGGAATCGGTACTGCCCAGATTGAGTGCGGCCATGGTTACAACACCTTGAAGTAGTCGAACGGTTCGAGGCAGTCCCGGCACTCGTAGAGCGCCTTGCACGACGTCGAACCGAAGCGGGCGAGTTCCCGCGTGTTCAGTGAGGAGCAGCGCGGGCACTTAACCGCGAGCTGGAGCCGGACGGCGCCGGTGGGGCGCACGCCGGAGTGGCCGGTGGGGGCGGCAATGCCGTAGCTGACCAGCTTCGCCTTGCCCTCCTCGCTCATCCAGTCGGTGGTCCAGGCCGGAGCGAGCACGAGTTCGACGGTGACGTTTCGGTAGCCGGCCCCGGTCAGGGCCGCCGTGACGTCGTCGCGCATGGCCTCCATGGCAGGGCATCCGCTGTACGTCGGCGTGAGGATGACGTGGGTTCCGGCGTCCGTGACGGTGACCGACCGGAGCACACCCAGGTCTTCGATCGTGAGCACGGGGACCTCCGGGTCGCAGACCTCGGCGGCGATGTCCCAGGCCTGCTGGGAGGCCGCGTCGCTCGGGCGCGGGCGGGCAACGGATGCCACGGTCACCATTTCGCGCCCGGGTGGGCCCGGGCCAGCACCTGCAGCTCGGCGAGCAGCGGCCCGAGATTCTCGGAGTGGTCGCCGCGGCGTCCGCCCCCGGAGGAGATGAAGCCGCGGGGAACCTCGAGCTCAGCTTCAGCGAGAACGGGAATCATGGCGGCTTCGACCGTGGCACGGAGCGATGACGGTCGCACGGCGACTCCCTCGAGCCGGTCGATCAGCGGTTCGTCGACGAAGAGCTCGTCGACGAACGGCCACAGGTCGGAGAGGCCCGTGATCATGCGCCGGCGGGATTCGTCGGTGCCCTGAGCGAGGCGCAGCACCCACTGGATGGAGTGGTCGCGGTGGTAGTCGACCTCTTTCACGGCCTTGGCCGCGATCGCGGCGAGCGTCGCATCCGTCGACTCCATCAGGGCGCTGTAGAGCTCGAACAGGTAGTGCGCGGCGATGAACTGGCGGGCGATCGTGTGCGCGAAGTCCCCGTTGGGCTGTTCGAACAGGTGCGCGGACCGCCACTGGGGTTCGTCTCGCCAGTAGGCCAGGTCGTCCTCGGTGCGGCCGGACTCGGCCCCGGCGTAGTGCAACAGGGAGCGGGCGTGCCCGATCAGGTCGAGGGCGATGTTGCCGAGGGCGATGTCCTCTTCCAGCTCCGGGGCGCGGGAGATCCACCAGCCCAGGTGCTGGGCCAGCACGAGCGAGTCGTCGCCGAGCCAGAGCGCATACTCCGCCACGTCGTGCGAGGCGACGGATGCCGCTTCGACCAGTTCCGCGGAGAGCTGGACCGTGTCGACGTCGACGTGGCCGTGAGCGTCGGGCTCGGTGGCGACCGGGGCCTGTCCGTGATCCATCACAGGTGCTTCACCCCTTCGCTCTTCGTGTAGTAGCTGGCGTGGCGGTAGTTCTTGCCGGCGGGCGATTCGAAGAAGGCGCCCTTCGCATCCGGGTCGCTCGTGGTGATCGCGTCGGCGGGAACGACCCAGATCGAGACGCCCTCGTTGCGGCGGGTATACAGGTCACGCGCGTTGCGCACCGCGAGGGTGGCGTCGGGGGCGTGCAATGAGCCCACGTGCGTGTGGCTGATTCCGCGGCTGGAGCGCACGAAAACTTCCCAGAGGGGCCAGATCTCCTTCTCGGATGCACCGGGAGCGCTCATTATGCGACCGCCTTCACGGCCTGCTTCGCGGCGTACGCGGCAGCAGCCTCACGCACCCACTGACCCTCGTTGTGCGCGTCGCGGCGGCGCTGGAGGCGCCTCGCGTTCGCCGGGCCACGGCCCGCGAGCACCTCGTGGAATTCGGTCCAGTCGATTTCACCCATGTCGTAGGCACCCTTTTCTTCGTTCCAGCGCAGGTCCGGGTCCGGCAGCGTGACGCCGAGGACCTCGGCCTGCGGCACGAGCATTCCGACGAACCGCTGGCGCAGGTCGTCGTTGGAGAACCGCTTGATGTTCCAGGCCATCGACTGCGCCGAGTTGGGCGAGTCGTCGTCGGGCGGGCCGAACATCTGCAGGGCCGGCCAGTACCAGCGGTTGACCGAGTCCTGGGCCATCTCGCGCTGGGCGGGCGTGCCGTTCATCAGTTCGAGCAGGATTTCGAAACCCTGCCGCTGGTGGAACGACTCCTCCTTGCAGATGCGCACCATGGCGCGGCCGTAGGGACCGTAGGACGCCCGGCAGAGTGGCACCTGGTTGCAGATCGCGGCGCCGTCGACGAGCCAGCCGATCGAGCCCATGTCGGCCCAGGTCGGGCTCGGGTAGTTGAAGATCGAGGAGTAGCGCGCCTTGCCGGCGATGAGCTGGTCCGTCATCAGGTCACGGCTGACGCCGAGCGTCTGCGCGGCGGAATAGAGGTAGAGGCCGTGGCCGGCTTCGTCCTGCACCTTGGCCAGCAGGATCGCCTTGCGCTTGAGGCTGGGCGCCCGGGTGATCCAGTTGCCCTCCGGCTGCATGCCGATGATCTCGGAGTGCGCATGCTGGGAAATCTGGCGAATGAGGGTCTTGCGGTAGCCGTCCGGCATCCAGTCGCGCGGTTCGATTCGAGAATCGGCGGCAATCAGGTCGTTGAACTGCTGCTCCTCGGCGGACACCGTTGCGGCGTTCTCCGGGGCGATAGCGTAGGGAACTGGCGGGATTGTCATCGTTGACTCCTGGGTTTGGCGAACTTTTACCAACCGATCGTTCAGTTAGTATATGGTTTCCCTACTACCCCGGCAACCATGCGTTGCAGCCAGCGGAACTCAATGAGGAGAACCACATGACGGATGCTTTACCGCCCTCCAATGGGGCCATGATGCAGAACGACCGGGCCTCCGCCTCACTCGGCATGGTCGTGCGCTCCTCGGAACCGGGCCGTGCCGTGGTCTCCATGCTCCTGCGCGACGACATGATGAACGGCTTCGACGTGACCCACGGCGGGATCGTCTTCGCCCTGGCCGACACCGCGTTCGCGATCGCCTGCAACGACGACCACCATGTCACGCTCGCCTCCGGGGCCGACATCACCTTTTTGAAGCCGACCGCTGCCGGGCAGACCCTCACGGCCACGGCCGTACTCCGCACCAAGAGCGGGCGCTCGGGCCTCTACGACGTGCGCGTCACCAATGAACACAGCGTGCCGGTCGCCGAGTTCCGCGGGCGCAGCCGCACCACCAACTTCCCCCTGCCCGCCCCGGCCGCACCCGCACTTTAACCCCGCACTTCACCAGGAGGCCTCATGTCAACGATGACCAAGACCCGCTTGCACGCGCCGGCGCAGGACGAACTCGACCCCGAAGAGCGGATGTCCCGCGATGAGCTGCAGGCCCTGCAGCTGCGGCGCCTGCAGAAGACGGTTCGGCTCGCCTACCAGAACGTACCTCTATATACACGCAAGTTCGACGAGGTCGGTGTGCACCCGGACGACATCCGCACCCTGGAGGACGTGGCCCTCCTGCCGTTCACGACCAAGGACGACCTGCGGGTCTCCTACCCGTTCGGTATGTTCGCGGTGCCGATGGACCAGGTTGCGCGCATCCACACCTCCTCCGGCACCACCGGGCTGCCGACCGTCGTCGGCTACACGAAGAACGACCTCGCGATGTGGGCGGGCCTGGTGGCCCGAAGCCTGCGAGCCTCGGGCGTGCGTCCCGGCATGCGCGTGCACAACGCCTACGGCTACGGCCTGTTCACCGGCGGCCTCGGTGCGCACGCGGGCATCGAGGCGCTCGGGGCCACAGCGATCCCGATGTCCGGCGGCCAGACGAACAAGCAGGTCAAGATGATCCAGGACTTCGAGCCCGACGTCATCATGGCCACACCCAGCTACCTCCTGACGATCACGGATGCCATGGTCGCGGCCGGCATGGACCCGCGCTCCTCCAGCCTGAAGGCCGGCGTGCTCGGCGCGGAGCCGTGGACCAACCAGATGCGGCTCGAACTGGAAGACCGCCTCGACTTCGACGCCCTGGACATCTACGGGCTCAGCGAGGTGATGGGCCCGGGCGTGGGCAACGAGTGCATCGAGACGAAGGACGGTCCGCACCTCTGGGAGGACAACTTCCTGCCCGAGATCATCGACGGCGACAGCGGCCTGGTGCTGCCTGACGGCACCCAGGGTGAGCTCGTGTTCACGTCGCTGACCAAGGAGGCGTTCCCGGTCATCCGGTACCGCACCAGGGACCTGACCCGCCTGCTGCCCGGCTCGGCGCGCCCCGGCATGCGCCGGATGGAGAAGATCACCGGCCGCAACGACGACATGATCATCCTGCGCGGCGTCAACCTGTTCCCGACCCAGATCGAGGAGATCGTGCTGAGTATCCCGAGCCTCTCCCCGCACTTCGTGATCGAGCTGACCCGGCCGAACCGGATGGACGAGCTCACCGTGCGGATCGAACGGCACGAGCACGCCACGGATGTCGCCTCCGACATCGCCTCGGCACTGCTGATCCACCGGATCAAGGACCTGATCGGGTCAAGCGTCAGCGTGCTGATCGTCGAACCCGGCACGCTCGAGCGCAGCACGGGCAAGCACAAGCGTGTCTACGACCTGCGCTGAGCCTGCCACAACCCAGCCGTCACGGGCCGGTCGTTCCCCCAAGAACCCGGCCCGTGAGAGACTTCTCGATTATGTCTGAACCAGCCCTCACCAAACGCGGCCGCCCCGGTTACGACCAGCGCGCCATTCTCGAGGTCGCGGTCGGCGCCTTCAACGAGTTCGGTTACGACGCCACGTCGATGGGGGTGCTCGCGACCCGCCTCGGCCTGTCGAAATCGGCGATCTACCACCACTTCAGTTCGAAGGAGGAGTTGCTGGAACAGGCTCTCGACGAGGCTCTCGGCGGACTCGAAGGCGTGTTGCTCGAGCAGAGCGCCCAGGTCGGCCCGGCCATCGATCGGCTCGCCGCGGTACTGCGCGGCGCCGTGGAAGTGCTCACCTCCCGGCTGCCCTACGTGACACTGCTGCTGCGGGTTCGCGGCAACACGGATGTCGAGCGCGCAGCGCTCGCCCGCCGCCGCGCCTTCGACCGGTCCGTGTCCGCCCTCGTGGTGGAGGCCCGCGACGAGGGCTCGCTGCGCGGCGACATCGACCCGCGCATCGTGACCCGGCTTCTGTTCGGCATGGTCAACTCGATCGTGGAGTGGTACCGGCCGGAGGGCCCGGAAGACGCCGGGCAGCTGGCCAGCGATGTGCTCGCGGTGGCACTCGACGGACTGCGGGTGCCGGTCGGGGCCGGCTCGACCGGTCTCGACAAGCTCGACCACCGGGCCGGCTCGACCGGGTCTCGACAAGCTCGACCACCGGGTCTCGGCAAGCTCGACCACCGATAGGAGACGCGTGAACGGGAACTGGAAGATCACCCTCGGCGAACTCGACGAGAAGATGGGCGTGACCATCGTCGAGCAGTCCGCGGAGCGGGTCGTCGCGACGATGCCGGTGGAGGGCAACCGGCAGTCGTTCGGGCTGCTGCACGGCGGGGCATCCGTCGCCTTCGCCGAAGCGCTCGGTTCCTGGGCGGCCGTGATCCACGCCGGCCCGGGGCGCAGCGCCGTGGGGCTGGACATCAATGCCACGCACCACCTCGCCGCCCGCTCAGGGATCGTGACCGGCGTGGCCACGGCCATCCGTCTCGGGCGCACGATCGCCTGCCACGAGATCGTGATCAGCGACGACCAGGGCCGCCGGCTGTGCACCGCGCGCATCACCAACCTGATCATCGACGCGCCCGATCGCGCATAGGCTCCCCCGCCCGGCGCGAGACGGCCGGGACAGAACGACTCCGGTGGACTAATCTCGCTTAGATGAACGCATCGGACGCCGACCAGGAGCCTGGGCCCACCGCCGGGAGCGATGCCCGCTGGACCTTCCTGACCAACCACGCGCACGTTCTCGTCACGATCGCGCGCGACCCCCAGTGCCGGATGCGTGACGTGGCCTCCCGGGTGGGCGTCACCGAACGCGGAGCCCAGAAGATCATCGCCGACCTCGTGGCGGACGGTTACATCACGAGAACCAGGATCGGGCGGCGCAACAGTTACGAGATCGCCACCGGACGACCGTTCCGGCATCCCGTGGCGGACGGCCACGAACTCGACGAGCTGCTGGCCGTGCTCGTGCCGATCCCGCCCCACCCGCTGGACACCTGAACTGCAGTTCGGTAATCTGGGAGTGTTCTGATCGTTCTGCCCCACTCGTCCCTCAGTTCGGAGAGTCCGCCGTGAACACCGAAGGCACAACCCCCGCAGGCACACCCCTCGAGACCGCCGAGGGCTCCAGCCCTGCGCCGGCGCCGGCCGGCAGCATCGTCGTCGGCCACGACGGATCACCCTTTGCGGACTACGCGCTCAGCACGGCCTTCGGGCTCGCCGACCAGTTGCACGCCCCGATCGTGATCGTGCGGGCCTGGTCGATCGACACCGCCCCCCGGCCCGCGAACTGGGAGTTCGGCTTCGTGTCATCGTTCGAGGAATACTCTGAAGCGGTCCGGGGCGCTCTGATCGAAGACACCGCTGCGATCGTGCACGCCTTCCCGCACGTCCGCGCCGACTACCGGGCGGTGCACGCGGGGCCCGCCCGGAGCCTGATCGAGGTGTCCCGGGAGGCACGCATGCTCGTGGTCGGTTCCCGCGGCCGCGGCAACCTGGCCGGCCTTTTGTTGGGCTCGGTCAGCGACCAATGCACCCGGCTCGCGGTCTGCCCGGTTCTGGTCACGCGCAAACCAGCGAAACGCTGATTCAGCCGGATGCCTATCCCCTCTCCCGTAGCGGCAACCACCGAGCGCACCGCCTGGCACACACTCTCGGCCGCTGAGGCCCTCGCGACGCAGGACGTCGACGTTCGGACCGGGCTCGGCGCGGCCGCGGTCGACGACCGCCGGAGGCAGTCCGGACCGAACCTGCTGCAGAAGCCCAACCGCGTGCCGACCTGGCGCAAGATCGTGCGCCTTCTGGGCGAGAAGATGACCATCGTGCTGATGGTGGCCGCGGTCGTCAGTGCCGTCGTCTCGCGGGAGCTGGAGACTCCGATCGTGATCCTGGCCGTGATCATCCTCAACACCGTTCTGAACTATGTGCAGGAGCGACGCGCCGAGAGCAGTCTCCAGGCGCTGCAAAAACTGTCGGAAGGCAAGGCCGTCGTTCGCCGGGGGGGCACCGAAGTCGAGGTTCAGTTCTCCGAGCTGGTGCCGGGCGACATCGTGCTGCTCGACGCCGGCGACTCCGTTCCCGCCGACGGTCGCCTCATCGAGCATTCCGGGCTTCAGGTGGCCGAGGCAACCCTGACCGGGGAATCCGAGCCGGTCGGCAAGACGATCCCCGCGCTGGACGATGCCGGACTGCCGCTCGCCGACCGTACCAACATGCTCTTCATGAACACCCTGGTCACCCGCGGCCGGGCCACCATGGTCGTCACCGACACCGGCATGGGCACGGCCGTCGGCGGTATCGCAGGGCTGCTGAACGAAGTGACGACCGAGAAGACACCCCTGCAGCGCAGGATCGACCAGCTCGCCCAGCTGCTCACCGTCGCGGCGCTGGTCGTGGTGGCGATCGTCTTCGTGTTGGGGCTCCTGCGCGGCGAGTCCTGGACCGAGCTGCTGATCACCGCCGTCTCGCTGGCCGTCGCGACCATTCCGGAGGGTCTCACCGCGGTCGTCGCGTTCACCCTGGCGATGGGTGCCTCGCGGCTGGCCGCCCAGGGCGCGATCATCAAGCAACTCTCGGCGGTGGAAACGCTCGGCAGCGTCAGCCACATCGCCACCGACAAAACCGGCACGCTGACCATGAACGAGATGACGGCCCGACGCCTGCACACCCACGGCCGCGATTTCCGCATCACCGGCGAGGGCTACTCCACCGAGGGCCGGATCCTCACCGGAGACGACCGTTCGATGCCCGACCTCACCGAGGCGTTCCTGACCATGGCCCTGTGCAACGACGCAGTGCTGAACAACGGCGTGCTGGTCGGCGACCCCACCGAAGGGGCCCTCGCCGTGCTCGCCGAGAAGGGCGGCATCGACGTCGCGGGGGCACGACGGACCTACCCCCGGGTGGCCGAAGTTCCCTTCGACTCCGACTACAAATTCATGGCCACGTTCCACCGTCCGGCAGAGCCGACGACCGGAGGACCGCGACCATCCGGTCACCGCTGCTTCGCCAAGGGCGCACCGGGCGCCCTGCTGCCCCTGACGGATTCGGTACTCACCGACGACGGCATCCGCTCTCTGGACGACACGCTGCAGCAACGAATCCACGACACCATCCAGGAGCTGGCCGGGGAGGGCCTGCGCACGATCATGATCGCCGGACGCACCCTCGATGCCGAGACCGTTCCGGACGACGACTCGGGTCGCTCGCTGGTCACCGGACTGACGCTCTACGCCATCGTCGGTATCGTCGACCCACCCCGCGTCGAGGCTGCTGAGGCCATCTCGGTGGCGCTCGGCGCAGGCATCCGCGTGCACATGATCACGGGCGACCATCTCGTGACGGCCTCGGCCATCGCCGGCAACCTGGGCCTGCCGGGCGAGGCTGCCGCCGGTCCCACGCTCGACGAGCTCGACGACAACGAACTCGCCGCCCGCGCCGCCGACTACGGGGTGCTCGCCCGGGTCACCCCGGCCCACAAGATCCGGGTGGTCCGGGCGCTGCAGTCCGGCGGCAACGTCGTGGCCATGACCGGTGACGGCGTCAACGACGCGCCGGCGTTGAAGCAGGCCGACATCGGGATCGCCATGGGGATCACCGGCACGGATGTCTCCAAGGGCGCCGCGAACATGATCCTCACCGACGACAACTTCTCGACGATCGTCGCCGCGGTGCGGGAGGGACGCGGCATCTATGCCAACATCCTGAAGTTCGTCAGGTTCCAGCTGACCACGGCGTGGGGTTTCGTGCTCATCTTCCTGATCGCGGGCGTCACCGGTTGGGCGGCGGGTGCACCGTTCACGGCGCTGCAGATCCTCTGGGTCAATATCATCATGGACGGCCCTCCCGCCCTGGCCCTCGGTCTGGATCCGGCCGAACCCGGAACGATGAGCCGGCCTCCGCGCCCGTCCGACGAGCCTCTGCTCACCCGGGACCGGATGCTGCGGATTCTCGGGCTCGGCCTGGTCATGGCCGCGGGAACCCTGACGGTGTTGACCCAGGCGCCCGCCCTGTTCCCGGAGAGTGCCGGGGACGCCGCCTTCGCGACGACCCTCGCGTTCACGTCCTTCGTCTTCTTCCAGGTGTTCAACCTGCTCAACGTGCGCTCGGACACCCACTCCGTCTTCTCACTCCAGACGTTCACCAACCGCAGCATCTGGCTGGCACTCGCCGCCGTGATCATCCTGCAGGTTCTCGTGGTGCAGATCGACATGCTCCAGGGACTCTTCGACACCACCGCACTCACGGGGAGCCAGTGGGGCCTCTGCGTGCTGGTCGGGTCGTCCGTGCTCTGGATCGAGGAGATTCGGAAGGCGATCGTGCGGGCAACCGGGCGGCGCGCCGCTCGCCGCTGAGGCCGTCCTGCCCCGGAACGTGAGAAACGGCATCCACCGTGACGGTGGATGCCCTTTCTCGCGTTAGTGCGGGTGCTGCTGACTACATGCCGGCGAGGTCACGGACCGACGTGTCGCCGGGGGCCGCGTTCGTGAACGAGGCCTCGATCTCGGCGCGCTCGAGCAGGTCGTCCATACGGCGTCGACGCTGCTTCGGGATGAGCGTGACGACGGTACCGGACTTGCCGGCGCGACCGGTGCGACCGGAGCGGTGCAGGTAGGTCTTGTACTCGTCGGGGGCGTCGGCCTGGATGACCAGGTCGATGTCGTCCACGTGGATGCCGCGAGCGGCGACATCCGTTGCCACCAGCACGTTGACGCGACCGCTGGTCAGCATCTGCAGGTTGCGGGTACGGCGGGCCTGGTTCAGGTCGCCGTGCAGGCTCGTGGCCTTCACGCCGGCATCTTCGAGCTGCTCGGCGAGCTGCTCGGCGTAGGCACGGGTGCGGGAGAAGATCAGCGTCTTGCCCTGGCGGTCGACAAGCTGGCCGATGATGGCGCTCTTGTCGCGGTGCTCGATCACGAGCACGCGGTGGTCGATCGTGGAGGAGGCCTGGTCTTCGCCGGCAACCTCGTGCACGGCCGGGTTGATCAGGAATTCCTTGACCAGCGAGGCAACGCCCTTGTCGAGGGTGGCCGAGAAGAGCAGCTTCTGGCCGCCCTTCTTGGTTTGACGCAGGATGCGCTGAACCGGCTCGAGGAAGCCCAGGTCGCACATGTAGTCGGCCTCGTCGAGGACGGTGACGACGACCTCGCTGAGGTCGAGACGACCCTGCTCGATCAGGTCTTCGATGCGGCCGGCGGTGCCGATGATGATGTCCACGCCGCGCTGGAGGGCGCTGACCTGACGGTACTGCGGAACGCCGCCGTAGATCTGGGTGGTGAAGAGGCCGACGCTGCGAGCGATGGGCTGGATGGTGCGGTCGATCTGCAGGGCCAGCTCACGGGTCGGCGCCAGGATGAGCGCGCGCGGCTTGCGGGCCATCTTGCGGTCCTTGGCCCCGTTGTTCTCGAGCAGCTTCTCCACAAGGGGAGCACCGAAGGCGATGGTCTTGCCCGAACCGGTCTTGCCACGGCCGAGCACGTCGCGCCCGGCCAGCACGTCCGGGATGGTCGCAGCCTGGATCGGGAACGGCGTTGCGGCACCGAGGGTGGCGAGCTCACGCACGATGTTCTCGCCGAGCCCCAGGTCGCCGAAGGTCACGCCGACGACTTCGGCAGCCGTCGTCGCGATGGCTTCGAGGCGCTCGAGCACGACGTCGTCACCGGCGGCGAAGTGCGCCTTGGTGTCGCGGTCGGGGTAGAAATTGCTGGAGTGGCCGCCGTCGGACGCCGAGCGGGCAGGACGCGACGGACGGTCGGAGTTCGCCCGCTCGGAACGGTCGTAGCCGCCGCGCTCGGGGCGGGCGGGACGATCGCCATACGAGGGACGGTCGTTGTTGTAGGCAGGACGGTCGGTGCGGGCCGGGCGGTCGCCGTAGGACGGACGCTCGGTGCGCGCCGGGCGGTCATTGTTGTACGCGGGNTGCGGGCCGGGCGGTCGCCGTAGGACGGACGCTCGGTGCGCGCCGGGCGGTCATTGTTGTACGCGGGACGGTCCGTGCGCGGACGGTCGCTGTTGTACGACGGTCGGTCCGTGCGCGGAGCGCGGTCACCGTAGGACGGACGGTCGTTGTTGTACGCCGGACGGTCGGTGCGGGGACGGTCGTTGCCGTACGAGGGGCGGTCGGTGCGCGGGGCACGGTCGTTGTTGTACGCGGGGCGGTCGGTGCGGGGACGGTCGCTGTTGTACGACGGTCGGTCCGTGCGCGGAGCGCGGTCACCGTAGGACGGACGGTCGTTGTTGTACGCCGGACGGTCCGTGCGAGGACGG
>NZ_SOHA01000009.1 GCF_004403065.1 Cryobacterium cryoconiti | reverse complement strand
AGCCCGGCCCGGTGCAGCACGGCGGCGCGCTCGGCGCCGGTGCGCTGGCCCCAGGCGGCGCCGGCGGCCGCGGCGGTCTCGATCAGGTGGTCCAGTTCGGCCGGGTCGCTGACCCGGGCGTCACGGATGGCGTCCAGCCCGAGCGTGGAGGTCCCCACCCGGCTCAGGATGCGACGGCCCCAGGCCCGGTTCGCGGGCAGCGAGGGGTCCGTGTCGGGTTCGTTGTGGAAACCGGTCTGCGGCAGGCTGCCGACGGAACCGCGGGTGAGGCCGAGCACGGCTGCGGTGAGCCCGACTCCGGACTCATCGCCGTATTCGTCGTCGCCGTAATCGGCGGAGCGCTCCAGTCCATGGTCGGCGGCGTCGAGCTGCTCGGCCCGGGACCGGTCCTGGCCCCGGTTGGGCTGCGGCACGACGGTGTCGAGGCCCGCGAGGGAGGCCAGGAACCGCTCCTTCTCCCGGTCGAAGAGGTCCGGTGAGCTGGTCAGCTCGAAGACCGCCGACATGAAGTTGTCCTGGCTGGCGTTCTCCTCGAGGCGGCGGATCAGGTAGCTGATCGCCACGTCGAACTCGGCGGGGTTCACGACGGGCGTGTAGAGCAGGAGTCGGCCGACGTCCTTGCGAACGGCCTCGGCCTGGCTGGTGGCCATGCCCAGCAGCATCTCGAACTCGACCCGGTCGTCCACGCCGCGCTTCTGCGCGAGCAGGTGCGCCCACGCCACGTCGAAGAGGTTGTGGCCGGCGACGCCGATCTTGACGGCATCCGTGTTCTGGGGCGTGAACGCCCAGTCGAGAACGCGCTTGTAGTTGGTGTCGCTGTCCTGCTTGGTGGAGTAGGTCGCCAGCGGCCAGTCGTGCACGGCGGAGTCGACATGCTCCATGGCCAGGTTGGCACCCTTGACCACGCGCACCTTGATCGGGGCTCCGCCGGCTGCCCGGCGGCCCTGGGCCCAGTGGGTCAGACCCTGCAGAGCACCCAGGGCGTCGGGCAGGTAGGCCTGCAGCACGATGCCGGCCTCCAGGTGCAACAGCTGCGGCTGGTCGAGGATTCGCTCGAACACCGCGATGGTGAGGTCGAGGTCGCGGTACTCCTCCATGTCGAGGTTGATGAACTTGGGCGTCGCCGACGATTCCGCCAGCTCGTACAGCGGGGTCAGGCGCTCGACGACCCGGTCGACAGCCTCATCGAACGACCACATCGACAGCTGGCTGGCGATCGAGGAGACCTTGATCGAGACGTAATCCACGTCGTCGCGCGCGAGCAGCGCGCGGGTGCCTTCGAGGCGGCGCAGCGCCTCCCTCTCCCCCAGCACGGCCTCCCCGAGCAGGTTGATGTTGAGCCGGTTGCCGGATTCACGCAGGTGTGCGATCGCCGGGCCGAGCTTGTCCGGCGTGGCGTCCACGACGAGGTGGCCGACCATCTGGCGCAGCACCTTCCGTGCCGCCGGGATGACCACCCAGGGCAGCACCGGGCCGAGCACTCCGCCGAGGCCGATCGCCCCGCGCATGTACGAGGGCAGGAAGCCGGGCGCCTGCTTCGCCACTTTCTGCAGGTTGTACCCGGCGACCATGAGGTCTTCCGGGCGCATCACACCGTCGACGAAGCCCACGGTGAAGTCCAGCCCGTTCGGGTCCTTCAGCACGCCGGCGAGGCGTTCGGCCGACACGTCGGCGGGAATCGTGGCGCTCTCGGCGAGCCACTTCTGCACGAGGGCAACCACATCGGCGCTGAGATCGTGCTGCACGGATGGAGTGGAGTTGGTCATGGTCACGAGGCTAGTTCTTTCGTTCGCGGCGGGCTGCTGATTTCAGTGTGTGGTTTCCGTTCCTTTAGCAAAAGCGAATCTTTATAATCGATATTGATTAGCATTAGTGATCAATGCCGGGTCGGTCGAGGAGGGTGACGCATGCTGGATGTCCGCCGACTGCGTCTGCTGCGCGAGCTCAAGATTCGCGGCACTCTGGCCGGGGTCGCCGAGGCCCTCGCCTACAGCCCCTCCGCCGTCTCCCAGCAGCTCACCCTGCTCGAGAAGGAAGCCGGGGTCCCGCTGCTGCAGAAGGTCGGCCGCCGGGTGCGACTCACCCCGCAGGCCGAGGTGCTGGTGTCGCACACCACCCACCTCCTGGAGCGCCTCGAACTGGCCGAGGCGGAGATGACCGCCTCCCTGACGACCGTGTCCGGCACGGTGCGCGTGGCCCTGTTCCAATCCGCGGCGCACGCCGTCATCCCCCAGGCCCTCACGCTGCTCGCCGAGGAGTTCCCCGAGCTTCGCGTCGAGGTCACCGAGCGCGAGCCCGAGCGCGGCCTGTTCGAGGTTTCCGCGCGCGATTTCGATCTTGTGCTCGCCGAGCAGTATCCCGGGCACACCCGGGCGCACTGGCCCGACCTCGACCGGGTGAACCTGGCGACGGATGCGCTTCGACTCGCCGTTCCACCCCCGCGCCCCGGCCACGCGCCCCCGGCCGGGCTCACGGACGCCGCAGATCTGCCCTGGGTGATGGAACCCGAGGGCACCGCCTCGCGGCACTGGGCCACCCAGCTCTGCCGGTCGCAGGGTTTCGAGCCCGACGTTCGGTTCGAGACCGCGGACCTGATCGCGCACATCCGTCTGATCGAATCGGGCAATGCCATCGGCATCCTGCCGGACCTGATCTGGGCCGGAGCGCCGCCGACGGTGCACGTCGTCGACCTGCCCGGCAGTCCGCTGCGCACCGTGTTCTCCGCCGCCCGGCGCTCGAGTGCCAGCCGGCCGGGGGTGCTGGCCGTGCGGCAGGCGCTGGCCCGCGCCGTCACGCGGGTCGCCGCCACCGGGACGGCTTGACCTTCCTCCCTTTCGAACGTTGAATGGGCGCATCCGGCAGCCCGCGCCGGCACCCGGACGGAGCCCGTCATGCCCAAACCAACCGCACTGCTCGCCGTCGCCGCCGTGGCCCTCGCCCTCGGCCTGGCCGGGTGTTCCGCGGGCACCGCCAGTGACGACGTGACAGGCACGTGGGGAACCCCCGACGCCACGGGCACTCCCGGCCTCGAGCTGAAGGCCGACCAGTCCGCGACCGGAACCGATGGCTGCAACCGGCTGGTCGGCACCTGGTCGCTCAGCGGCGAGACCATCGAGTTCGGCACATTCGCGTCGACCCTGATGGCCTGCGAGGGAGTCGACACCTGGCTGGGCCAGGCCAGCACCGCCACCGTGGACGGCAGCGTCATGACCGTGCAGGACTCCGACGGAGCCGAGATCGGCACGCTCGAACGCACCGACTGACGCCCCCGCTAGTCTCGGTGCATGAGCGAACCCAGCATGAGCGAACCCGGCCTGCGCGAACCCCCACACGACGTCGTGATCGTCGGCGGCGGCCACAACGGACTGACCGCAGCCGCCTACCTGGCCCTGGCCGGCAAATCCGTCCTCGTCCTCGAGCGCGAAGACCACGTGGGCGGCGCGGCCGTCTCGGCCCAGGCTTTCCCCGGCGTCGACGCCCGGCTCTCGCGCTACTCCTACCTGGTCAGCCTGCTGCCGCAGCGGATCATCGACGAGCTCGGCCTGGAGATCGAACTCGCGCGGCGCCGCTACTCGTCGTACACCCCCGACCCGGCCGACACGCGCACGGGGCTCCTGGTCGACCACGGTGACGACGAGGCCACCGGCACCAGCTTCGACCGGGTCGGCGCGGCCGCCGACTTCCCCGCCTGGAATGCCTTCTACAGCGACACCGGGCGCGCCGCCCGCGCGCTGTTCCCCACGGTCTGCGAGCCGCTGCCGACCCGCTCCGAAGCACGGGCGCTGCTCGGCGACGACAGGCTCTGGGAGCAGTTCATCGAACGGCCGCTCGGCACCGCCCTGCGCGACCGGTTCCAGAACGACCTCGTGCGCGGGGTCGTCGCCACCGACGGCCTGATCGGCACGTTCGCCTCGGTCGACAGCCCCGACCTCGCCGCGAACCGCTGCTTCCTGTACCACGTCATCGGCAACGGAACCGGGGACTGGGACGTGCCGGTCGGCGGAATGGGCGCGGTCACCGGCGAGTTGGAGAAAGCCGCTCGGCAGGCCGGCGCCCGCATCGAGACCGACGCCGAGGTTACAGCAATCACCCCGGACGGCGAGGTTCGTTACCGGCACGGCACCGTCGACCGGGTCGTGCAGGGCCGGCACGTGCTGGCCAACGTGGCACCCTGGGTGCTGTGGCAGCTGCTCGACGGGAACGCACCGGCATCCGTTCGCCCCGGCGGCGACCGGGGAAATGACGCCAAGCCGGAGGGCGCGCAGGTCAAGGTCAACCTGCTGCTGACCCGGCTGCCACGGCTGCGCGACGCGACCGTGTCTCCCGAGGCCGCGTTCGGGGGCACGTTCCACATCAACGAGACCCTGACCCAATTGGAGCAGGCCCACGCGCAGGCCGACCGCGGCGGCTTCCCCGAGCTGCTGCCCTGCGAGATCTACTGCCATTCGCTCAGCGACCCGAGCATCCTCTCCCCCGAGCTCGTCGCCGCCGGCGCGCAGACCCTCACGGTGTTCGCGCTGCACGCACCGCATCGCTGGCTGACCGAGGAGAACAACGACGAGCGCCGAGACAGGCTGCAGGCCGCAGTGCTGGCCTCGCTGAATTCCGTCCTCGCCGAACCCATCGAAGACCTGATAATGACGGATGCCGGCGGCCGGCCCTGCATCGAAACGAAGACCACCCTCGACCTGGAGCACGCCCTCAACCTGCCCGGCGGCAACATCTTCCACGGCCCGCTGGAGTGGCCGTTCCTCGAGGACGACGAGCCTCGGTCCACTTCCGCCGAGCGGTGGGGCGTGGCCACGGAGCATCCGCGGATCCTGCTCTGCGGGGCCGGCGCGCGGCGCGGCGGCGGCGTCAGCGGCATCGGCGGGCACAACGCGGCGATGGCGGTACTCGAGGCGTGAGGCGGGCTTCGTGACCGGAGTCGGGGCAGCCTGCGTGGCCGCTGGCCCCAGCCCGGAGAAAGGCATAGCTTGGTACTGAGGCCCGTGCCTCACTCACCGTGGAGGTTCGCATGTCATTCAAGCCAACCGGACGCCTCGCCTATCGCGAAGACGGTCTCTACCTCATGCTCGATCGACTCTTCACCGCGTCGAAAGAAGATGTCTGGGCGAGCGTGAGCCGGGCCGCCGGCCTGAAGGGCTGGGTCGGCACCTACACGGGTGCTCCCGAGACGGGCGCCGTGCGCTTCAAGTTCGACGATCCGGATGCCGAGTGGGAGTACGTGAGCATCATCAAGTGCATCCCGCCGAAGCGGTTCACCGCCGATATCGGCGAGGACGACGCCGCCCGGCACGTGATCCTGCACCTCGTCGAGGGTGCCGGGATGACCACCCTCACCTTCGGCCAGCGCCTGCATTCCGCCGCGGAAGCCGCCGTCGCCGGCCCGTTCTGGGACTACTACCTCGACCGCCTCGTCGCGGCGCGCGCCGGTGCTCCGCTGCCCGACCGGGCGCACTACAAGCCCCACGTCGAGTACTACAGCGAGTTGATCGTGCCCAGGAAGGCCGCCGAACCGACCACCTAGAGTCGCCACGGGTCTCGGACCCGCAAGCCACGTCAGCTGGACTGCAGCCCGCTCAGGCCCAGTGGCTGGGAGCGGCGGCGCGGGTGGCCGGCATCGCGACGTCGGCGCTCCACTCCAAGAGCCAGGCCGGCACCGTCAGGTCATCGGGCACCGCGCCCACGGCGTCGACAAGTTCGTCGATGCCGACCACCCCTCCGCTGCGCTTGAGGAACCGTCCGCGGATGAAGCCCTGCGCGTAGATCTCCGGGTTGCCGTCGGCATCCGGCCGCACGAATCGCTGCTCCACGTAGACGGCCTTCTCGTCGAAGCCCAGGATGCGCGACTCGACCGTGAACTTCTGGCCGAGGGTCAGCGACTTGCGGAAGCTGATCGTCTCCGACACCACCACCGGGTACCAGCCGCGTTTCAGGAAGATCGCCCAGATGCCGGTGCGGTGCAGCAGGTCGAAACGGGCGATGTCCATGATCGACAGGTACACGCCGTTGTTCATATGCCGAAGGATGTCCTGATCGGTCGGCAGCGTGACGAACCGGGTGCTGGCCACGTCGTAGTGGCCCAGGCGCGGGCCGAAGCGGGACAGAACGGAGTGCAGAAGGGTGCGCCAGAGCATGTGCATCCTGAGATGCTAGCCACCGGTCGGCCAGACGCTCGATTCTGCTGTCGTCGGCCACAAGCATCCGGCCCCGCATGCCCGGAACCTGCACGATTGCCACAGTGCCCGGCCGCCACAGTGCCCGTTCCGGTCGAGAGTGCCCGTTCCGCGGGTCACTCTCGACCGGAACGGGCACACTCGCCACAGTGGATGCCCGGCCCCGGCCGGGTCTAGCATTCGTACATGGTTCCGCTGCCCAACCTGCTGACGTTCGCGCTGGCATCCGTCGCCCTGATCGCGCTGCCCGGACCCACTGTGCTGTTCGTGATCGGGCGGTCCCTCGCGCTCGGACGGGTCGGCGGACTGCTCAGCGTGCTCGGGAACGCCCTCGGGCTGATCCCGGTGATCGCGGCGGTGGCGCTGGGGCTCGGCGCGATCGTGACCGGATCGGTGGTGGTGTTCACGGTGATCAAGTTCGCCGGCGCCGCGTACATCGTCTACCTGGGCGTGCAGGCGATCCGGCACCGGCAGGCGGCCGCCCAGACCCTCGGCCTGAGCATCGTGCCGAAGACGAAGTGGCGCCTGCTGGCCGAGGGCTCGGTCGTGGGGATCAGCAACCCGAAGTCGATCGTGTTCTTCGTTGCCGTGCTGCCGCAGTTCGTGGACTACTCCGCCGGGGCCGTGCCGCTCCAGCTGATGACCCTGGGTCTCGTCTTCGTGGTGCTGGCTCTGCTCGGCGACAGCGTCTGGGCCCTCGCCGCCGGGTCGGCGCGCGACTGGTTCGCCTCGTCGCCCCGCCGCATGGAGCACCTCTCCGCCGGCGGCGGCGTGATGATGATCGGCCTCGGCGGCGTGCTCGCCGCCACCGGCGCCCACAGCTAGCCCTCGCGTCCCTGCCCCGGCGCCCGAGCCTGTCGAGACCCGGCGCCCGAGCCTTGCTCACGCCCGTCACGGCGCACCGTGTGGACGCCGGCGCACGGTAGAACATGCGCCGGCCTCCACAGGGTGCGCCCCGAACCTTCTAGGCCGCAGCAGTGACGGAGGTGGCGGCGGAGGCTGCGACGATGGCCGGCACATTCGCGACGCGGCGCACAAACGCTCCGAGCCGACGGTAGACCTCCTGCGATTCCGGATGCGCGGCATCCTGCTGCCAGGTATGGCGGGTGTTGACCTGCTGCCGGTCGTAGATCAACGTGTCGACCTCGAGCCCGCGCCTCCGCAGCGCGGCGATGAAATTCAGGTTGGCCCGGTAGAAGTAGTCGCGTTCCGAGGTGGTCACGAAGACCGGCGGGAAGCCGCTGTCGAGCCATTCGATCGGAGACATGAACCGGGCGGCGGTGCGCAGCACGACCCCGCGCCCGCGCTCGGGCAGCAGCATCCGCAGAAAATTGAGGCTCAGCACGAACCCGCGCTCGAACATCACCGACACGTCGGCGATGCTGCAGTGTTGCACCAGCCCGCGCAGGTTCTCGGGGGCCACCCGGGGACGGATGTCGTAGTGCGCCGCCAGCTCCGGCTCGAACGCCGACGCCGTGAGGAGCGCCGCGATATGACCGCCGGCGGAGTCCCCGCCCAGCACGATCCGGCTGGGGTCCCCGCCGAACTCCTCGATGTGACGGGCCACCCAGTCGAGCACCGCGTTGCCGTCGTCGAGCATGTGCTTGAGGTGGAAGCGGGTCGCCATCCGGTAGTTCGCGTTGACGACGATCATGCCGTCCGCCGCCTGGCTGGCCGCGTACTTGGTCAGCGGCGCCTTGTCGCCCGAGGTCCAGCCGCCGCCGTGGAAGTAGATGTAGACCGGGAGCGACGACGGCGCCTCATGCGGCACCAGCACGTCGAGGCGATGGTCCCGGATGCCGTCGCCCACGTAGTCGAGGTCGAAGTGATAGTCGACGGTGTCGATCGGCTCCACGTTGAACCGGTGCAACTCGCCGGCCGAGATGCGGTGCATCAGAGCCCGCCAGGCCCAGACCGGAACGCGGGACAGGCTGGTTTCCCGATGCTTGCGAGGCTGCGAGGTGTGGGACTTGTGGCTCATCGGGTGGGGCTGCAGATCTGGATCACCCGAGAACAGTAGGAGACCCTCCCGTGAGCAACCTGAGAACGTCTCAGCTTAAGCCGTTGGGGTGGCGCCTCCATGCACACCGGTGGCCTCGAGAACCGCCCGGGCGAGGGTGTGGAAGTGCAGGTTGAACCCCAGCACGGCCGGTGTGGAGTCCGGATCGATGTCGAGCCGGGCCACGTCGACCGCATGCACGATGAACTGGTACCGGTGTGTTCCGGTGCCGGCCGGAGGGCCCGCGCCGACGAAAGCCGGCTGGCGCCCTTCGTTGGGCAGTGTCACGGCACCCGTCGGCAGCAGGCGCCCCTGCAGAGCGCCGGCAGCCTCCGGCAGGGACGTGCAGTCGGCCGGCAGGTTGAAGACCGCCCAATGCCAGAATCCGGAACCGGTCGGGGCATCCGGGTCGTACACGGTCACCGCGAAACTCTTCGTGCCAGCCGGGAATCCGGACCACTCCAGCTGCGGGGACAGGTTCCGGCCGCCGGAACCGGTGCCGTACTGCGCCGCGTCGAGGGGTGCGCCGTCGGTCATATCCGAGCTCGTGAGAGTGAAGAGGGGCACCTCGCCGAACCGGGCGAGAGGATCATTCTGGGCCATGGGGCCTCCAATTGGTTGCCAGAAGTTTAACCACCCGGCCACCGAGAGGGCCAGCGAGAGGGCCGCCGAGAGGCATCCCGGACGGATACCGGCGGGCGAAACTCCGTAAAATGGCGAGGTGGCCATTCCGAAGATCCTGCTCTACTACGTCTTCACCCCGCTGGCCGACCCCGAGGCCATCCGCCTCTGGCAACGCGACCTCTGCGAGTCGCTGGGCCTGCGCGGGCGCATCCTGATCTCCGCCGACGGCATCAACGGCACCGTCGGCGGCGACCTGCCCGCGATCAAGCGCTACCTGCGCAAGACCCGGGACTATGCCCCGTTCAAGCATCTCGACGTCAAATGGAGCGAGGGCAGCGGACTCGACGAGCAGGGCCTGAGCCTGGACTTTCCCCGGCTGGTCGTGAAGGTGCGCGACGAGATCGTGAGCTTCGGCGCCCCCGGCGAGCTGCGGGTCGACGCCGATGGTGTGGTCGGCGGCGGTGCCAAGCTCACCCCGGCCGAGCTGCACTCGCTCGTCGGCGAGCGCGGCGACGAGGTCGTGTTCTTCGACGGCCGCAACGCGTTCGAGGCCGAGATCGGGCGATTCCAGAACGCGATCGTGCCGGATGTCGCCAACACCCGCGAATTCGTGGCCGAGCTGGAGAGCGGCAAATACGACCACCTCAAGGACAAGCCCGTCGTCACCTACTGCACCGGTGGCATCCGTTGCGAGGTGCTCAGCTCCTTGATGAAGGAGCGCGGCTTCGGCGAGGTCTACCAGCTCGACGGCGGCGTCGTGCGCTACGGCGAGACCTTCGGCGACGACGGCCTCTGGAACGGCTCGCTCTATGTCTTCGACCAGCGGATGTCCCTGGACTTCAGCGATCACACCGCCGTGATCGGGCGCTGCATCGACTGCGGCGAGCCGACGAAGAACATGCTCAACTGCCGGGATGTCTCCTGCCGGGAACAGCTCGTCGTCTGCCCGAGCTGTGTCCTGGCCGAAGCTCCGGCCTGCGCGGCCCATGCCACCACGAACGCCTAACCGGCACTTTTCCGCCGCCTCGCGAAGTGCCGGGCGGCCGTGCTCGACAGCGCCAGCAGGATCAGGATGTCCAGCGTGAGGCTGAACAGCGAGGTGCGGAACGTGATCGCGGCGCCGTTGAACGCGTAGTCGATAAATCCGGTGACGATGCTGAACGTTGACACCGTCATCGCCGTGATGCGGGCCCAGTTGCGGCCGAGGAACACGAAGACGGCCAACCCCGCGCCCAACAGCAGAACCACCCCGTACAGACCCAGCAGGATCCCCAGCACCAGGCCGGCGTCGGGAGTGCGGCCCCCCGGAGTCTCAATCACCAGCGCGTCGCTGAACGCGGTCCAGTTCAGCAGGGCGACCAGGATGGTGCCGAGTCCCGCCAGCACCCGCGACCCCATCAGGAGCGCGCCGAGGGTCGTCGCCGCCGGACGCTTCACGGGTCGCCCCGGAGGTCGACCACCGGCAGGTCGCCATCCGTCTGGATCGTGTCGCCGCCGCCGTTGCGGGCGTGATAGCCGCTGGAGAAGTCCCGGATCACGGTGACCCGGGCCGCCGGTTCGGCGGCCAGCAGACTCGCCACGATATGGTCGCGCTCGACGTCGGTGTCCGCGTCGATCTTGTGCGTGATCTGCAGGGTGAACAGGGAGAAGCCCACGGCCTTGTCGAAGGTTCCGGCGGCGAGCCAGTCCACGCGGTAGCCGCCCGGCAGCATCCAGCCGTCGGGGCAGCGCCAGAACCGCACGTGGTGCCGCCGGGCGGGATTGTTCCGAACCTCCTGCTGGTAGGCGAAGTCCTGCATCCGACCGAACAGGAACAGGGGGCTCACGGGTGCCTCGTCATAGCTTCGCCGGGTCACCGTCGACGCCACGATTTTCCAGGCGGTGCCGAGTGTCACGTCGTCGGCTCTGGTCCAGGCGGCCGCCTCCAGGGTGCTCCTCAGCTGGGTCTCGGTTGCGTTGACGGCCAGGTTGACCGGGTCGCCGAGCAGGCCGTCGCTCGTGCGGGCCCGCCCGATGAAGTAGTCGGGCACGTAGAGCCGGGTCAGGATCCCGTGCAGGCGCGGCAGCACCAGGTAGGCCACCAGGAGCCAGAACACCACGGCGAACCAGAGGATGCCCCAGCCCAGCGACAGGCTCTCGCTGAAGAACAGCACCGCGAGCCAGACCGCGGCGGCGCCGGCGAAGACGAAGAAGAAGCCGTCGACCAGGGCGCCGAACGAGACCCGGGACACCCCGGTCTGGCGGCCGGTGACGGGGCCGGTTCTGGGGGGAGCCGAGCGTGGCATGGCGACATGCTACTTCCCCGGGGCAAACGGTGGGGGCGGCAATCCCTCGAACGAATTCGACGGAGATTCTGGTCTGAACAGCTCGTTTGGGCCCAAAAACGGGTGTTGACCCAAGAATCTCCGTCGAATTGGTACCCGGGCGATCAGGACTCACTCCCCTAGGCTGGAGCCAGATTCCAGCGGCGGAATACCAGCAACGGAGGGGGAACGGATGCCGGACGGCGCGGTCATCGAGTTCAGCAACATCACCAAGACGTTCGGCACTGTCACCGCGGTGAATGACCTGTCCTTCACGGTGGAGCCCGGTCGGGTCACCGGCTTCCTCGGCCCCAACGGCGCCGGCAAAACCACGACGCTGCGCATGCTGCTCGGCCTGGTCGCACCGACCTCCGGCACCGCCACGATCGGCGGCATCCGCTACCGGGACCTGCCGCGGCCGCTGCAGACCGTCGGGGCCGCGCTCGAGGCAGCCAGCTTCCACCCCGGGCGCACCGCCCGGAACCATCTGGCGGTCTACGCCCGAGCGGCGGGGCTGCCGGCCGCGCGGATCGACGCCGTGCTGCACCTGGTCGGTCTCAGCGCCCACGGCGGCCAGCGCGTCGGCGGCTATTCGCTCGGAATGCGGCAGCGCCTCGGCCTGGCCTTCACCCTGCTCGGCGACCCGGGCGTCCTGGTGCTCGACGAGCCGATCAACGGCCTCGACCCGGAGGGGATCAAATGGATCCGCGGTTTCCTGCGGGCCATGGCCGACGAGGGCCGCACGGTGCTGGTCAGCTCCCACCTTTTGTCCGAGGTGCAGCAGAGCGTGGACGACGTCATCATCATCGCCACCGGCGCCCTCGTGCACCGCGGCACCCTGGCGAGCCTCGAGACCGAGGCGGCGCCGCGCATCCTGGTCGACTCCCCCGACCGAACGGCCCTGGCGGCCGCCCTCGGCCACGCCGGGATCGAGTTCTCCGTGGGGCGCACCGGTCTGCTCGCCGCCGCCCCCGATGCCGCCCTGATCGGGCACGTGGCCTTCCTGGCCGGTGTGGAGCTCAGCGCCCTGCACCGGGAGCGGAAGGGGCTCGAGGAGGCCTTCCTCGCCCTCGTGAACGGCGGCGGCGACACGCACGGAAACGAAACCGGAAACGCAAGCGGAGGGGAATCGCGATGACGTCCTTCAGTCGCGCCATCGGGGCCGAGTTCGCCAAGATCGGGACCACGCGCATGTGGTGGATCCTCGCCGCTGTCATGTTCGGCTACATCGCCCTGCTGGCGGGGGGCCTGTCCGCCCTGTTCGCGGGCATCGAGAGCGGCGCGATCAGCCCGGATGCCGTCGGTTCAGGCTCGCAGGGACTCCCGTCGTTCGGCAGCCTCCCACCTCTGATCTACAGCTTCGCCTCATCGATCGGTTACGTCTTCCCGGTTCTGCTCGGTGCTCTGGCCACCACCGGGGAGTTCCGGCACCAGACCCTCACTCCCACTTTCCTCGCCAATCCCCGGCGGGGTCAGGTGCTCGGAGCCAAGACCATCGCACTGTTCGTGATGGGGGCTGTCCTCGGGGTTGTCGCGCTGCTCGCATCCGTCGGCGTCGGCGCGCTCGTGATCGGCGCCTTCGGCCTGGACCCGCTGCTCGGCGAGAGCGCCACCTGGGCACTGATCGGCCGCACGGTGCTTGCCATGGCCGTCTGGGCGACCATCGGGGTCGGCCTCGGCGTTCTGGTGCCCAGCCAGGTGGCGTCGATCGTGATCGTGCTCGCCTTCACCCAGTTCGTGGAGCCACTGCTGCGCTTCGCGTCCCTGTTCACCGAGGTGACGCAGGGGATCGGCAACTACCTGCCCGGCGCCGCCTCCGACGCCCTGGTGGGCGCGAGCTTCTTCACGCTCGCCGCGCCGGGAGGCACCGCCGCGGCGATGCTGGAGTGGTGGCAGGGCGGGCTCGTGCTTCTGGCGTACGCGATCGCGGCCACCGTCATCGGCTACATGGTCAGCTGGAAGCGCGACGTCACCTGAACCGGTACGCGTAGTCTCGACCCATGGGTATTGAGACTGAGTTCCGCGCCATCGTCGTCGACCGCACCGAGGATGCCGACGGGAAGAAATCCCAGCGCGCGACCCTGCGCGTGATCGACGACGCATTCCTGATGCCCGGTGACGTCACCATCGCGGTGGACTACTCGAGCATCAACTTCAAGGACGGCCTGGCCCTGATGGGCCGCCCCGGAGTGGTGCGCAGCTGGCCGCTGATCGCCGGGATCGACCTCGTCGGAACGGTCGAGCAGAGCGCCGACCCGCGCTGGTCGGCCGGGGACCAGGTCATCCTCAACGGGGCCGGCCTCAGCGAAACCCACCACGGCGGACTCGCGGAGCGGGCCCGCGTCTCGGGAGCCTCGCTGGTGCGGCTGCCGGAGGGGATCAGCCCCGCGCAGGCCGCGGCGATCGGCACGGCAGGCTTCACCGCCATGCTCTCCGTGCTCGGCCTCGAACGCGCCGGGGTCACACCGGAGGCCGGCGCTGTGCTGGTCACCGGCGCGGCCGGCGGAGTCGGCAGCATCGCGGTCGCGCTGCTCGCGGCCCGCGGCTACCAGGTGCACGCGTCGACCGGCCGTATGACGGAGCTCGGCGACTACCTGCACGGGCTCGGCGCCGTCGAACTCGTCGACCGGAACACCCTGAGCGAGGCCGGGAAGCCGCTGCAGGGCCAGCGCTGGGCCGGCGCGATCGATTCGGTCGGTAGCTTCACCCTCGCCAATGTGCTCGCCCAGACCACCTACGGCGGAGCGGTCACGTCCTGCGGCCTGGCCCAGGGGGCCGACCTTCCGGCCACGGTCATGCCCTTCATCCTGCGCGCCGTCAGCCTGATCGGGATCAACTCCGTCGAGGCCCCGCTCCCCCAGCGGGAAGAGGCCTGGCACCGGCTCCGCACCGACCTCGACCTCGGCCTGCTGGACAGCCTCACCCAGGTCATCCCCCTGGAGGCGGCCTTCGACGCCGCTGCGGGCATCCTCGCCGGTACCCTGCACGGGCGCACGGTCGTGGACGTGCGCGCCTGAGGGTCAGGTTCGGGGTTTCGACGGGCTCAACCACCGGTTGCGACGGGCTCGGTTTCGACGGGATCGGTTTCGACGGGCTCAACCACCGAGTTTGAGCGACGCGATCAGGTCCGGTGCGTGATTGGTGGTCAGGATCACCCGGGAGAATTCGTCGTCGATGAGGTCGATGACGACCGCCTGACGTTTGCGCTTGATGGCCAGGAAGTCCTTGCCGCCGTGGAACTTCCAGGTGCCGACCGCGACCACGTGTGGCAGGCCGACCCCGGGGGAACGGATGCCGCGGATCCAGATCCACGGGTCATCCGTGATCGCCACTGAACGGATGTGATCCCGCGGCACGACGAGGTCGTCGCGCCGCAGCGCAAGCGCCTTCTCCGCTTTCGTGAGGTGGATCTCAAGCCGGTCAGGGTGAACGCGGAGGGAAGCCATACGTCTAGTGTGCCTGCTCACGAGCGAAATCGGTGTGTCGCTCCCTCACAAAGAAATGCTGCACTCCCGAGACGGGGTCACTCCCCGGCGGTCGCCGCCGCAGCGGCCTTCGCAGCGGCCGGGAGGGCCTCGAGGATCCAGCCCACCGCGCTCTCGTCGTGGGCATCGGACACGAACCACGCCTCGAACACCGACGGAGGCAGCGAAATGCCCTGGTCGAGCATCGAGTGGAAGAACGGCCGGTACCGGAACGCCTCCTGTCGCTGCACCTCGGCATAGGTGCGGGGCGCCGCGGCAGCAGCCTCGGCCCCGAAGGCGAAGCTGAACAGGTTGCCGGCCCGCTGCACGCTGTGCTCGACGCCCTCGGCGGCGAACGCGGCGGACACGGCCTCCGAGAGCAGCAGTGATGTGGCATCGATGTGTTCATAGACACCGGCGTCCAGGGCCCGCAACGTGGCGATGCCGGCCGCGACCGCCACCGGGTTTCCGGAGAGCGTTCCGGCCTGGTAGACCGGGCCGTTCGGCGCCAGGAAATCCATCACGTCGGCGCGTCCGCCGAGCGCCGCCACCGGCAGGCCTCCGCCGATGATCTTGCCGAAGGCGAACAGGTCGGGGGTGTAGCCCGCGTCGTCACCGCTCGCGGTGTCCAGACCCCAATATCCGGCCGGATGCACGCGGAAGCCGGTGAGGACCTCGTCGATGATCAGGAGCGCGCCGTGCTCGTGCGCGATCGCGGTGAGGGCCGCGTTGAAGCCGGGGTCCGGAGCCACGACGCCCATGTTCGCGGCCGCGGCCTCGGTGATCACGGCGGCGATGCAGCCCGGGTGCGCCTCGAAGGCGGCCCGCACGGCATCCAGATCGTTGTACGGCAGCACGAGGGTTTGCGCGGCGGTCGCCGCCGTCACCCCGGCCGAACCGGGCAGGGCCAGCGTGGCCAGGCCGGAGCCGGCCTGCGCCAGCAGTCCGTCCGAGTGGCCGTGGTAGTGCCCGGCGAACTTGATCAGCAGGTCGCGACCGGTGAAACCGCGGGCCAGACGGATGGCCGTCATGGTGGCCTCGGTTCCGGTCGACACCAGGCGCAGCTTCTCGACCGCGCTGACGCGCTCCTCGATCAGTTCGGCCAGAACGGTCTCGCCGGGGGTGGAGGCGCCGAAGGAGAGGCCGAGCGCGGCGGCATCCTGCACCGCCTGCACGACCTCCGGGTGGGCGTGGCCGAGGATGGCCGGGCCCCAGGAACTGACCAGGTCGACGTATTCGCGCCCGTCGGAGTCGGTCACGTAGGCACCCTTCGCCTTGACCAGGAACAGCGGTGTGCCGCCGACCGAGCGGAAGGCCCGCACGGGCGAGTTGACGCCGCCGGGGATGGCGCGCTGCGCGCGGGCGAAAAGGTCGTCGTTGCGGGTCATCATCGGGCCTGTCTTTCGTTGAGCCAGGTGGCGAGTTCGACCGCCCAGTAGGTGAGAACGGCGTCTGCGCCGGCACGACGGATGCTGAGCACCGACTCCTCGACGGCACGGCGGCGGTCGATCCAGCCGTGCGCGGCCGCGGCTTCGATCATGGCGTATTCGCCGGAGACCTGGTATGCCCAGACCGGAATATCACTGACGGCGGCGACGTCGGCGAGCACGTCGAGGTAGCTGCCGGCGGGCTTGACCATGACGATGTCTGCACCCTCCTCGATGTCGAGCAGGGCCTCGCGCACGCCCTCCCGACGATTCGCGGGGTCGAGCTGATAGCTGCGGCGGTCACCCTCCAGGGTCGATTCGACGGCGTCGCGGAAGGGACCGTAGAAGGCCGAGGCGTATTTGGCCGAGTAGGCGAGGACGGCGGTGTTGACGTAGCCGTTCTGGTCGAGCGCCTGGCGAACGGCGGACACCTGGCCGTCCATCATCCCGCTCAGGCCGAGCAGCTGCGAGCCGGACGCCGCCTGCACGAGCGCCATCTCGCAGTACCTCTCGAGGGTGGAGTCGTTGTCGACGCTGCCGTCGGCGGCGAGCACGCCGCAGTGGCCGTGGTCGGTGAACTCGTCGAGGCAGAGGTCGGTCTGCACGACGAGGGCGTCGCCGACCTCAGCGACCAGGGCACGGGTGGCGGCGTTGAGAATGCCGTCGGGATCGGTGGCGCCGGAGCCGACGGCGTCGCGCACGGCCGGCACTCCGAAGAGCATGACCCCGCCGATGCCGGATGCAGCGGCATCCGTCACGGCCCGCCGGGCGCTGTCGATGGTGTGTTGAACCACCCCGGGCATCGACGGGATCGGCGTAGCCTCGCCGGTGCCCTCCCGAACGAACATCGGGAGAACCAGTTCGGAGGGGTGCAGACGGATTTCGCTGGCCAGGCGACGGAGCGCAGGAGTGGTGCGCAAACGTCGCGGGCGGATGACGGGGTTTATCACCCGTCAACCCTACGTCGCCCGGCTGGACGACCTCGACGGGCCGCGGCGAGTGTTGCCGTTCCGGACAACTGTTGCCGGCGTACCGGCAACAGTTGTCCGGAACGGCAACAAGAAGACTCCTGCCGAGCGCGGGCGCGCCGGGTCAGCGGGACTGGGCGACGAGGACGAGGGCCTCGATCAGGGACTCGGCGCTGGGTGCGTCGGCGACGACGTCGACCCGCAGGCCGATCGCTGCGGCATCCTTCGCCGTCCTCGGCCCGATGCAGGCCACCAGGCTGGATTCCGGGATGGGACCGAGCTGGTCCTGCACCTGCTGCGCGACGCTTCCGGAGGTGACGAGGATCGCCTGCACGTTGCCGGCGGCGACGTCCGCCACCACGCGCGGGTCGACGGGCACGCCGACGGTACGGTACGCGACGACCGACTCAACCTCGTGGCCGATGCGCCGCAGACCCTCGGTCAGCAGCGGCTTGGCGATCTCCGAACGCAGGGTGAGGATGCGCAGGGGCACCTGGCCGGCGGTGGCCGCCTCCCACTCCGCGAGCAACCCGCGGGCGGAGTTGTCTTCGGACGGCACGATGTCGACCCGGTATCCGGCCGCGACCAGGGCGGCGGCCGTGGTCTCGCCGACGGCCGCGATGCGGGTGGTCGAGGCCACGACGGCCCGGTGCGACGACAACACGTCCACTGTCGTCGCGCTGGTGACCGTCATCCAGTCGAAGTCCCCGGCGGCGAGGCGCGCCAGGGCCTCCTCGAGCGCGGGGGCATCATCGGTCGGGGCGAAGTTGATCATGGGGGCCACGATCGGCTGGGCACCCTGGGAGCGAAGATCGGCCGCGACGTGGTCGCCCCACGGCCCGCCGCGGGGCACGAGGACGCGCCAGCCGGTGAGCGGCTTGGCGAGGCTGGGTTTGGTCTTGTAGCGCGAGGTCATCACGAAGTCACCTTCATCGGGGCGAAGTCGGCAGCGCCGCCGGCGAGCAGGTCACGCGAAACACGGTCAGAAACATCTTGCGCGGCATCGGTCAGGTGCGCAATGGAGTGCGAATCGGGGGTGGCGGCGTGCGAGCTCACGACGCTGCGGGTGCCGTCCGGGCTGTACACCGTGGCGGTGAGGAAGAGGAGCCCGTCGTCGATGGCGGCCATGGCCCCGATCGGCGCTGCGCAGCCGGCCTCGAGCCGGGCCAGCACGAAGCGTTCGGCCATGACCGTGGCCTGGCTGGTGGAGTGGTTGATGGCGGTGAGCGCACCGGCGAGGGCCCGGTCGGGACGTTCGTCGCGCACCTCGATCGCCAGCGCGCCCTGACCGGGTGCGGTGGGCCAGTCGGACAGCTCCAGGTACTCCCCGTCGACGGATTCGAGCAGCGCGAGGCGGCTGAGCCCGGCGGCGGCGAGCACGACGGCATCGAGGTCACCCTCGGCCACGCGGGACAGCCGGGTGTCGACGTTGCCACGGATGTCGACAACGTCGAGATCCGGGCGCAGCGACAGAAGCTGGGCCTTCCGCCGCGGTGAGCCGGTGCCGACCCGGGCGCCCACGGGCAGAGTGGTCAGGTTGAAGCCGCCGCGGGCGCACAGCACATCGCGCGCATCCGCCCGCTTCGGCGTGGCGCCGATGCGGAGACCGGGGTACTCGGCCGTGGGCAGGTCCTTGAACGAGTGCACGACCACGTCGCATTCGCCGGCCAGCAGCGACTCGCGCAGGGCGCTGGCGAAGACGCCCGTGCCGCCCAGGGTGGAGAGGGGTTCGCGGGAGGTGTCGCCGTGCGTCGTGATCGGGATGATCGACACTTCGGAGCCGGACGCGGTCGCGATGCGGTTCGCGATCGCCGTGGTCTGGGCCAGGGCGAGCGCGCTTCCTCGGGTACCGACGCGGATCAGGCTCACGGAGCCATCCCGGCCACGGCGGGCTTGAAGCCCAACCGCACGTTCTCGCAACAACCCGGCCGGCAGACGTCGTACCAGGGACCGAGGTCGGTCTCGTGCGGGCGGGCGTCGGCAGGGGTGTCGTTCAGCCGCTCCTCGACCAGGTCGATCAGTCCGCTCACGAACGCCGGGTCGACGCCGGGCGTCGGCACGCGCACAGACACCAGGCCGAGCTCACCGGCCGTCTCGGTGGCCTCGTTGTCGAGGTCCCACATGACCTCCATGTGGTCGCTGACGAAGCCGAGCGGCACGATCACGATGGCGCGGATGCCCCGCTCGGGCAGCAGGGCGATGGCATCGTTGATGTCGGGCTCGAGCCACGGCATGCTGGGCGGCCCGCTGCGGGACTGGAAGACCAGCTGCCACGGGGTGTCCACGCCGACCATGACCTTCTGGGCGACGGCCAGGTGCTGCGCCGCATAGGCGCCACCCTCGCCGAAGCCGCGCTCGGACGGGCCGCTCTTATTGGCGTCGGTCATCGGGATCGAGTGGGTGGAGAACAGGATCTCGACCTCGGTGGCCAGGTCGATTCCGGGGACCTGAGCCTGGACATCCGCGAGGCCCTTGTGCAGGGCGGTCACGAACGGGGTGACGAAACCGGGGTGGTCGAAGAACTGGCGCACCTTGTCGATGTGCACCACACCCTCCAGCCCGGTCGCGGTGAGCGCCGCCGCGAAGTCCTCGCGGTACTGGCGGCATCCGGAGTAGGAGCTGTAGGCACTGGTGGCGATGGCCAGGAGCCGGGTCTGGCCGTTGGCGTTGGCCTCGCTGATGGTGTCGCGCAGGTACGGTGCCCAGTTGCGGTTGCCCCAGAGCACGGGCAGGTCGATGCCGCGACGCTCGAGCTCGGCCTGAAGCGCGGCCCGGAGAACGCGGTTCTGGTCGTTGATGGGGCTCACTCCGCCGAAGTGGCGGTAGTGCTTGGCAACCTCTTCGAGGCGTTCCTCGGGGATGCCGCGGCCGCCCGTGACGTTGCGCAGGAACGGGATCACATCGTCCTGGCCTTCGGGGCCGCCGAATCCGGCCAGCAGGATGGCGTCGTAGGTAGTCATTACTGCAGAACCTCCACGAGTTCGGCCGTCGTGATGCGGCGGCCGGTGTAGAACGGGACCTCTTCGCGCACGTGACGGCGGGCCTCGGTGGCCCGCAGTTCGCGCATCAGGTCGACGAGCTCGGTGAGCTCGTCGCTTTCGATCGGCAGCAGCCACTCATAGTCGCCGAGGGCGAACGAGGAGACGGTGTTGGCGATGGCACCGCGGAAGGCCGCGCCCTTACGGCCGTGATCGGCGAGCATGGCGCTGCGCTCGGCCTCCGGCAGCAGGTACCACTCGTAGCTGCGCACGAACGGGTAGATGGTGAGCCAGGCCTTCGGTTCGATACCGCGCAGGAATCCGGGGACATGGCTCTTGTTGAACTCGGCGTCCCGGTGCACGCCCATGGCGTTCCAGGTGGGGAGGAGACTCTTCAGCAGCGCGCTGCGGCGCAACTGGCGGTTGGCCCACTGCAGGGTTTCGGCGTCCGGCGCGTGGGTCCAGATCATCACGTCGGCGTCGGCGCGAAGGCCGGACACGTCGTAGAAGCCACGCACCGTCACGCCCTCGTCCTCGACCAGCGCGATGACGTCGTCGAGCTCACGCACGGCGCGCGGCACGTCGTGGCCGTCGAGGTCATCGGGGTTGCCCGGGTCCTTGCGCAACACCGCGAACAGGGTGAACCCCTGCGGCGATGCGGCTGGTGTGTCGGTGGTTCCGTGGGTCTCAGCAGAGGTGGTGGAGTGAGGTGGGTTTACTGCCTCTCCGGCAGCCGGGTGAGTCATAACTACTAGTCTCTACTTCTTTCCTGCGAGAGCCAAAACTGCTCGGCCGCAGGCCGGGATCCCGTGACCTCAGCGACGCTGTACGGCCTTGACGCCGAGCCAGACGGCACCCACCGTTGCCGAGACGCCGCCCAGGACGATCCCGGCGAGCGCGACGGGGTTCTTGTCGCCGAACTCGCGCAGACGCACCTTGAACAGGCGCGAGCGCACCCGCATCTGCCGCGGCAGATTGAGCTTGTACTCGATCGCGTCGAGCGTCTGAGCGAGTTCGACGCGGGCTCGTGTCGCCTCGGCGCGAAGCTCCGTCTTGCTCTTCGGCGCGGTGTCGACTGTGGCGACGCTCTCGTCCACGGTGTCGATCGTCTTCGCGTTCTGGTCAGTGCTCATACTTGCCAACTCCCTTGAGCGCGTCGACGTCGCTACGGATACTCGCCGTGACTCCGTCTGGATCGGATGTGGTTCCGGCCGTCACCCGGTTTTTGCCGACCAACGCCAGGACCCCGGCGAGCAGAAGCAGGGCGAGGGCCACAATCAGGGCCGCGAGCCAGAGCGGCAGCACGAGGTCGAGGGCGATGACCGCGAGCGCGACCAGCACCATGACGGCGAAGAACGCGAATACGGCGGCGACGACGAACAGGCCGATGCCCAGTCCGATGTTCTTGGCCTTGCCGGCGAATTCCGCCTTGGCCGCGCCGAGTTCCGCCTTGACCAGGGCAATGACCTGGCCGGGCAGCTCACCGAGCAACTCGAACGTGGATCTCCGGGCCTTCGGATTGAATTCGCTGTTACTCACTGAATCCCCTTCGTTCGGATTGTCGCGGCGATTACTGAGAAGTGGTGTCGCCGGCGGCGCCCGGTGCGGTCGCTGCCGGTGTCGGTGCGGTCGCTGCCGGTGCGGTCGCTGCCGGTGTCGGGACCGTGTAGCTGGTGCCGGTGGAGCCGGACGACTTGCTCTGCACCGCGGCGACGAGCTTCTTGCCGGTCTGGAGGAGCGCCGACGGCACATCCCCGACTCGTTCGAGCGCGAAGTCGCGGGCCTCGTTCACTCGGCGCTGCACGGGCGGTGCGTTCCACAGGTTCTCCGCGGTTGCCACGATCTGGTCGTAGCGCTTGCGCCCGGCCCGGGCACCCAGCACATAGCCGACGAGCCCGCCCGTGATGAACAGAAGCTTTCCCCGCATTGTGACTCCATTCCTCAACGTGTACGTAGTTCTCAGAGTATCCCCCATCCGGGATGGAAGAAGAGTGTGCGCTGTCGGGACGGGGGGAATCAGATGCCGAGAGCGTCGTGCCGGGTGCGGGAGGCCGCGGCGACGGCATCCGGGATCACCGACGCCAGCCCGGTTCCGGCCAGCCAGGCACCCGTGAGTTCGAGCCCCGACGTGGCGGCGACGACCTCCCGGACCTGTTTCACGCGCTCGGGCGCGCCGACGGTCGCCGGCGAGAGGGCATCTCCCCAGACGGTTCGGGCGAAGCCGCGCACGGCCGCGGCGTCGAGGTCGACGCCCAGGATCGTGCGGGCGTCGTGCAGGGAGAGGGCGAGGAGCTCATCGTCGCTGAGCCGGGCCGTCGGGCTGTCCTGGCCGACCCGGCCATAAGACAGACGGATGACGTGACAGCCTGGTCCGGCCGCCTCGGCCAGCCATTCCCACTTGGCGGTCACGTGCGTGAGCGCCTTGGCGGTGACTCCGGGCGTCGCGGCCGCGACCAGCACGCCGGTGCCGCGCGGGTGCGAGTCGAGCTCTGGGGCGTCGATCACGATCGTGGCCAGTTCGATCGCGGTCGGCTGGGGCCAGGCGAGGTCGACGAGCGCCGCGTGGGCCGGGCTCAGGTCGGCCATCAGACCGAGCGCCTGCGCGCCCGGGGTCGCGATGATCACGAATCGGGCGTCGAGGGTGGGCTCAGGCTCGAGGGCGGGCTCGTCCGGGCCGCCTGTCTCCCGGGCAGCCGGGGCGTGGGTGACCGTCCAGGTGGGTGCGTCGTCGGTGCCGGCGCGATGCAGGCCGGTGACCGGGGCATCCGTCACGATCTCCACGTCGAAATGCCGGAGGTCGGCCACGAGCGCGGCCACGAGCCGGGACATGCCGCCGCGGAGCCCGGCCACGTTCGAGCCGGCCGGGGCGGCCGAGCGCAGGGAGAGCACGGCGCCGGACAGGGACCCGGTCACCGTGAGGGCGGAGTTGAGGCCCGGGGCCACCACGTCGATCTCGAGATCGTCGGCCGCGGAGGAATACACCCCGGTGGTCACGGGCTCGACCAGCCGCTCCAGTACGCGACGTCCCATGCGCTTGCGCACGAGCGCGCCGAGGCTGTGTTCACGACCGATTGTCATCACCGGCATCAGCCGGTCGGCGTAGGCGCGCCAGGCGCCGCTCCAGCCGATCACGCGGCGTACGTCGTCGGCCAGGGGCGAACCGGGGATGCCCAGCACGCCGGCCTTGGGCAGAGGCACACTGACCGAGCCGTTCGGCACACGGTCGTCGGGAAGCTGCAGCCACGCGCCCGCAGGGTTCGGGGCGACGACCTCGTCGGTCAGGCCGAGGTCCGCGATGAACTCGGCCACCGCGTTGCGGCGCACCGCGAAACTCTCGGCACCGCTGTCGAGGGTGAGTCCGGCGACCTGATGGCTGCCGAGCGCGCCGCCCGGCACCCCGGTGGCTTCGAGCACGGTCACGCTCAACCCGATTCGGGCGCAGGAGCGGGCGGCGATCAGGCCGGCCACTCCTCCGCCGATGACGATGACATCTTTCATTCGCTGCCCCTGCGCTTCCCTCTGCGTGCGTGCGTGCTCGGTGTGCTGCCGGTCAGGAAGCGGCCGGCGGGGCGGCGGCGGGCGTGGCCGCGGTGACCTCGTGCACGAAGGACACCAGCCGGGTCAGAACGTTCGGGTCGGTCATCGGCGGAACGCCGTGACCCAGGTTGAGCACGTGGGCCGGTGCAGTGCGCCCCCGCTCGAGCACGTCGAGGACATGGGCTTCGAGCACCGGCCACGGTGCCGCGAGGAGGGCCGGATCGATGTTGCCCTGCACCGGAACGAGTCCGCCGAGTCGCCGGTTGGCTTCGTCGAGCGGAACCCGGTAGTCGACTCCGACGACGTCGGCGCCGACGTTGTGCATTTCCTTCAGCAGCTCTCCCGTGCCGACACCGAAGTGCACGACGGGCACGTTACGGCGCACGGATGCGGCGTCTGCGGCATCCGTGCCCGCGGGGACCTCGTCATACGTGAGGTCGCGCACGTGGGCGATCGCCGCGGTCGAGGCCGGTGCGACGAACCGGGTGTAGTCGTCGAGGGAGAGCGCGCCGGCCCAGGAGTCGAACAGTTGGGCGGCGGACGCGCCGGCGAGGACCTGGGCGCGCAGGAAACGACCGGTGACTTCGGCAGTCCAGGCCATCAATTCGGCCCAGGCGTCGGGGTCGGCGTGCATCAGCGTGCGGGCGTGGATGTGGTCCTTCGAGGGGCCGCCCTCAACGAGGTAGGCCGCCAGCGTGAACGGGGCACCGGCGAAACCGATCAGCGGCGTCGAGCCGAGTTCCGCGACGGTGCGGGCGACGGCGGCCCGGATGGGAGCCAGAGTGGTATCGAGCACGGAGGGGTCGAGGGCTGTGAGCTCCGCGACATCCTTCTTGGTGCGCACTGCCTTGCCGAGTACCGGCCCCATCCCGGCGACGATCTCGACGTCGACGCCCACGAGCTTCAGCGGGATCACGATATCGCTGAAGAGGATGCCGGCGTCGACGTTGTGGCGGCGCACCGGCTGCAGCGTGATCTCGCTCGCCATCTCCGGTTCGAGGCAGGCGTCGAGCATGCGGGTCCCGACCCGCAGCGACCGGTATTCGGGCAGCGAACGGCCGGCCTGGCGCATGAACCAGACCGGTGTCTTGTCTGGCCGGGTGCCCTGGTAGGCGCGAATGAGGCGGGAATCGGCAGTGAGTCCGGTTGCGAGAGGGTGTTGCGCGTCAAGGTTCATTTCCTTGATTCTGTCAAACTTCCGACATTCGGGCGATTCGGGAGGCTCAGTCGAAGGTCGTACAATCGATGAGTGTTGATCTGTCTGTCCGCCAGTCATAAGAACTCCAGCTTCGACGTGCTGGAGAAATTGTCTGTCGGTGCGAGCGACACGGCCGGCGGAATCCTCGAACGGCACTCGGCCCTGGTCGGCGCCGTTGTCGTGGCCACCTGCAACCGCTTCGAGGCCTACCTCGACCTCGACGAGCCGGCAGGCTCCTCCCCGCTCACGGCCGTGCACGCCGCCATCGACGGCGTCAGCGCAACCACTGGAGTAGCGGTCGACGTGCTGCGGAACACCCTCGACCTCGTGCACGGCGGCAGTGTCGCCGAGCACCTGTTCGCCGTGACGAGCGGCCTCGAATCCGTGGTCGTCGGCGAGGGGGAGATCGCCGGTCAGGTGCGCCGCTCGCTCGAGCAGGCCCGAGTCGGCGGCACCACCAGCCCCGAACTCGAGCGCCTCTTCCAGCGCGCCTCCCAGACCTCGCGCGGCGTGAAGAACCGCACCGGCATCGGCGCCGCCGGGCGTTCGCTCGTGCGCCTGGCTCTCGAACTGGCCGAAAGCCGCATCACGGACTGGGCCGAGACCCGCGTGCTCCTGGTCGGCACCGGACGCTACGCGGGCGCGTCCCTCGCCGCCCTGCGTGACCTCGGCGCCGAGAACGTGCGGGTGTACTCCCCCTCGGGACGAGCGCACAAGTTCGCCACCTCGCACCAGATCGCCGCCGTCTCCGAATCCGCGTTCGCCGTGGAGGCCGCCGAGGCCGACCTGATCCTCACCTGCACGACCGCCGACACCCATGTGATCGATGCGGCCCTGCTCCGCTCCGGGCGCGCCCTCTCCCTGCAGCCGCCGGCCGCCGAAGCGCGCGCGCTCCCCGCCTGCCCGATGAAGGATGCCCCGGCGGAGATCGCGCGACGCCTCATCATCGACCTGGGCCTGCCCCGCAACGTCGACCCGGATGTCACGGACCTGGCCGGTGTCGAACTGCTCGACCTCGAGACCATCCGCATCCACGCCCCGCTCGAGGAGCTCAACGCCACCAGCGACGCCCGTTTGATCGTGGGGCGCGCCGCCCGCAAATTCTCGGCGGTAGCCGAGGAACAGAGCCTGGCACCGGCCGTCGTCGCCCTGCGAAGCTACATCTTCGACATCCTCGACGGGGAGATCGAACGGGCGCGTAACCGGGGCGACGACAGCGAACAGACCGAGTCGGCCCTGCGTCACCTGGCCGGCGTGCTCCTGCACACCCCGATGGTGCGCTCCCGCGAGCTGGCCCGGGCGGGCGAGCAGGCCGCGTTCCTGGGCGGGATCGATGCCCTGTTCGGCATCCAGGTCGAGCTCCCCACCGCCGGTTCCGTGGCCGCGGTCGTCGATATCGGCCCAGCCGCCTCCTGACCCTGGGCGCGCCCGGCCGGCCCTAGCCGTCTCGACCTTGCGCTCGGCACGGACCCCGGGCCGTCCGGCTGCCAAGCGCGTGCATAACTCCTGCAATTCGTTGCCGGGAGCCGGCGGCACCCCCGGAAACATGCGGGAGTGCGGTCCGCCCGGCGCAATTTGCAGGAGTTATGCGCAGAAACAGCCGGCCACGCCCGGATGTGGACGTGACCGGCGGCACCGAGCAGGCACCGGCGGCACCGAGCAGAAGCCGAGCAGGAGCCGCGGCCGGCAGGCGTCGGCAGACGGCAGGCGTCAGCAGGCGGCAGACGGCAGGCGGCAGGCGTCAGCAGGCGGCAGACGGCAGGCGGCAGGCGTCAGCAGGCGGAGGGACGCTAGGCGCCGCGGAGACGCACGGCGAGGTAGGCGTCGAGCTCGTCGAGGGGCACGCGCTCCTGCGCCATGGAGTCGCGGTCGCGCACGGTGACGGCCTGGTCGTCGAGCGAGTCGAAGTCGACCGTGACGCAGTACGGGGTGCCGATTTCGTCCTGGCGGCGGTAACGGCGGCCGATGGCGCCGGCGTCGTCGAAGTCCACATTCCAGGACTCGCGCAGCCGCGCCGCGAGGGACTTCGCCATCGGCGAGAGTGCCTCGTTACGCGACAGGGGCAGCACGGCGACCTTGATCGGCGCGAGCCGCGGGTCGAGCTTGAGCACGGTGCGCTTGTCGACGCCGCCCTTCGCGTTGGGCACTTCCTCCTCGTGGTAGGCGTCCACCAGGAACGCCATCAGCGAACGGGTGAGTCCGGCCGCGGGCTCGATCACATAGGGCACCCAGCGCTCGTTCTTCGTCTGATCGAAGTAGGAGAGGTCCTTGCCGGATGCCTCCGCGTGCGTCTTGAGGTCGAAGTCGGTGCGGTTGGCGACACCCTCGAGCTCGCCGAACTCGCTGCCGCTGAAACCGAAGCGGTACTCGATGTCCACGGTGCGCTTGGAGTAGTGCGACAGCTTCTCGGCCGGGTGTTCGAACAGGCGCAGGTTGTCGATGTTGATGCCGAGGCCCGTGTACCAGTTCATCCGCTGGTCGATCCAGTACTGGTGCCACGTCTCATCCGTGCCGGGCTCGACGAAGAATTCCATCTCCATCTGCTCGAACTCGCGGGTGCGGAAGATGAAGTTGCCCGGGGTGATCTCGTTTCGGAAGCTCTTACCGATCTGGCCGATGCCGAACGGCGGCTTCATGCGGGCCGCCTGCAACACGTTGGCGAAGTTGACGAAGATGCCCTGCGCGGTCTCCGGGCGCAGGTAGTGCATGCCGGCCTCGTCGTCGACCGGGCCGAGGTAGGTCTTGAGCAGGCCGGAGAAGGCGCGCGGTTCGGTCCAGATGTGCCGGTTGCCGCAGTTCGGGCAGGGGATGCCGTCGATGCCGCCTTCGGGCGGGCGGCCCTTCTTCTCCTCGAATTCCTCCTCGAGGTGGTCGGCACGGAAGCGCTTGTGGCAGCTCGTGCACTCGACCAGCGGGTCGCTGAAAACCTCGACGTGACCGGATGCCTCCCACACCTTGCGGGGAAGGATCACCGAGGAGTCAAGGCCGACCACGTCGTCGCGGCTGGTGACCATGAAGCGCCACCACTGCTTCTTGATGTTCTCCTTGAGCTCCACACCGAGGGGTCCGTAGTCCCAGGCGGACCGCGATCCACCGTAGATTTCACCGGCCTGGAACACGAACCCGCGGTGGCGGGCAAGGGCGATGACGGAATCGAGGCGGGACAGGGCGGCCACGGTGGCTCCAATGGTCGAGAGGGCGGAAAAACTGGAAAGCACGGTGAACAGACCGAAGCCGAACGGCGCTCAGCCCATTTTAGGCGTCCGTCCGGAAACTGCCGCCAAGCTGTTAGCCTTGCTAAGGATTTCCGCAGACGTTGCGGGCACCTCAAAGGAGAGATCATGGGCACCAAGCCCCGCACGCCACACGATTCACCGAAGCGGGGCGAGGAACTGGACCGGGATCCCCTCCTGTTGCCCGTTGCCCTCGACCAGACCACGCACGATGCCGAAGAGGCACACTGGACCCCCTTGAAGATTGCGATCTGGGGCGGTATCTCCCTGCTCGGCGGGCTGAGCTGGGTGATGCTCGCCGTGGTCCGCGGCGAGACCGTCAACGCCATCTGGTTCGTCTTCGCCGCCGTCTGCACCTACCTGATCGGCTACCGCTTCTACTCCAACTACATCCAGAAGCACCTGCTGCACCCGGATGACCGGCGCGCGACGCCGGCCGAGTACAAGGCCGACGGCAAGGACTACGCGGCCACCGACCGCCGGGTTCTCTTCGGCCACCACTTCGCCGCCATTGCCGGCGCCGGACCGCTCGTCGGCCCCGTGCTGGCCGCCCAGATGGGCTACCTGCCCGGAACGATCTGGATCATCGTCGGCGTCGTGTTCGCCGGCGCGGTGCAGGACTACCTGGTGCTGTTCTTCTCGATGCGCCGCGGCGGACGCTCCCTGGGCCAGATGGCCCGGGACGAGCTCGGCAAGGTGGGCGGCACGGCCGCCCTCATCGCCACCCTGGCGATCATGGTCATCATCGTGGCCATTCTCGCCCTTGTCGTGGTCAACGCTCTCGCCGACAGCCCCTGGGGCGTCTTCTCGGTCTCGATGACCATCCCGATCGCCCTGTTCATGGGCGTCTACCTGCGCTTCTTCCGCCCCGGCCGGGTCACCGAGATCTCGGTCATCGGCTTCGTGCTGCTGCTGGCCGCCATCATCGGCGGCGGCATGATCGCGGACACCGAGTGGGGCTCGACCTTCTTCGCCATCGACCCGCTGCCCCTCGCGATCGGCATCATCGTCTACGGCTTCGTGGCCGCCATCCTCCCGGTCTGGCTGCTGCTGGCCCCCCGGGACTACCTGTCCACCTTCATGAAGATCGGCACGATCGGGATGCTGGCACTCGCCATCATCGTCGTCCGCCCCGAGATCTCGGCCCCGGCCACCAGCGAGTTCGTGAACGGCGGCGGCCCCGTGGTGAGCGGCTCGCTCTTCCCGTTCCTGTTCGTCACCATCGCCTGCGGTGCCCTCTCCGGCTTCCACGCCCTGATCGCCTCCGGCACGACGCCGAAGCTGATCGAGAAGGAACGTCAGACCCGCTTCATCGGCTACGGCGGCATGCTGATGGAATCGTTCGTCGCCATCATGGCGCTCGTCGCCGCGCTGTCGATCGACCGCGGAATCTACTTCGCCATGAACTCCTCGCCGGCCCTGACCGGCGGAACCGTGGAGGGTGCCGTCACGTTCGTGAACAGCCTTGGCCTGACCGGCGTCAACCTGACCCCCGAGATGCTCACCGAGACCGCGAAGAATGTGGGCGAGGAGACCATCGTGTCCCGCACCGGCGGCGCCCCGACCCTGTCGGTCGGCCTTGCCAACATCATGCAGCAGGTGGCCGGGGGCTCGGGAATGATGGCGTTCTGGTACCACTTCGCCATCATGTTCGAGGCGCTGTTCATCCTCACCGCCGTCGACGCCGGCACCCGCGTGGCCCGGTTCATGCTGCAGGACAGCCTCGGCAACGTCTTCCCGAAGTTCAAGAACACCTCCTGGCGTCTGGGCGCCTGGGTCACGACCGGCATCATGGTCGCAGCCTGGGGCGCCGTGCTCGTGATGGGCGTCACCGACCCGCTCGGCGGCATCAACACCCTGTTCCCGCTGTTCGGGATCGCGAACCAGCTACTCGCGGCCATCGCCCTGGCGGTCTGCCTGGCGATCGTGGCCAAGCGCGGGCTGTTCAAGTACATCTGGGTCGTGGCGCTGCCGCTGACCTTCGCCGCCGTCGTGACCATCTACGCGTCGTTCCTGAAGATCTTCTCGACCGTTCCCAACGTGGGCTACTTCGCCCAGAACCGGGCGTTCTCGAAGGCCCTGGATGACGGGCTCACCAGCTTCGGAACGGCCAAGACCGTCGAAGCAATGGAAGCCGTCGTGCGTAACACGATGGTGCAGGGCATCCTCTCGATCCTGTTCGTCGTGCTGGCCATCATCGTGATGGTCACCGCCGCTCAGGCCACCTGGAAGTCCTACAAGAGCCGCAACTTCGGCACCAACGAGGATGACGCGGTGGCATCGCAGATGTTCGCCCCGTCCGGTTTCGTCGCCACCCCGGAGGAGAAGAAGCTGGCCGTGCGCTGGGATGCCCAGATCGCCCAGGCCAAGCTGGACAAGGCGAAGAAGGTGCCCCGCCGATGAGTCTCCTCGCCGGCGTCCGTGAGGGCGCGAAGGGTTTCGCCTGGTTCATGAGGGGGGTCATGGGTGAGGACGCCTATGACAAGTACAAGGCCCACCATGACGCGCTGGACGACGCCCACGAGCACTCCGTTCATGACCCGGATGCCGCCGCCTGCGGCAGGCCGGTGATGATGACGGAACGCGAGTTCTGGCGAGACCAGACCGACCGCCAGGACGTGAACCCCCAGGGCCGGTGCTGTTAGCCGCCTGACCGGACGCACCACCCGCATCGCTGCCCCTGCCTCGTGCGGGGGCAGCGACGTTTAATCGGCGTTCATCGAACTCAGTGCACGTACTCCAGCAGGTCGAGGCCAACCGCACGCATGCCGTCGAGCACCGCCAGCCGGGACGACAGGCGGGTGTCGGCGAAGGACATCGAGACCATATAGGTCACGCCTGCGCGCGGACCGCGCAGGATGCCGACCTCGCTGCGGACGCCGGCATCCGTTCCGGTCTTGTTCACCAACAGCAGTCCGTGGTCGCCGGCGCGGTGGGCGAGGGGGTCGATGCCGAAGGCGCCGGCCACCATGGACAGATCGGAATTCAGCGACAGCCAGCCGATCACGCGCTCGCTCGCCTCGGCGTCGACGATCTCGCCGCGCGCCAGCGCGGTGAACAGCCAGGTGAGCTCCTTGGCGCTGCCGACCGAGAGCTGCGGGGCGTCGTCGGGGCCGCGCCGATCGCGCACGAGGTCGAGCAGGGCGGTGCGGCTGAGCCCGAGCTGCTCGGCGCGGGCGCGCACGGCGTCGAGGCCGACCGCACGGAGCAGCACGTTGGTGGCCAGGTTGTCGTTCGCGGCCCCGACCAGGGCCGCAAGGTCCGCTACCGGAAGCGAAGGTGCCTGCAGGTGCTGCCAGAGCCCGGAACCGGCCACCGAATCGGCGGCGCTGCGATCCAGGATCGTGTACGCACCGAAGTTGGCGTCCCGGAGCCGGGCGGCCACCTCGATCAGGAGCAGCACCGTGCCGATGCCGGCCGTGGGCATGACCACGTGGTCGTCCACGGAGAACAGGACCCGGCCGGTGACCAGGTCGGTGGCGCGGGCCGAGACCTGCACCCCGTCGACCGCCAGGTCACCCAGCGCCTGGAACCCGCGGCCGAAGTTCGCCGCCGCCGCCGTTCCGCCGTGCCGACCCCGCCGCAGCGCGGAATGGCGCGACCGACGCTCTGATTCCTGGGATGAAATGGCCACGGTGGGCAGGTCCTTACGTAGATTCGGGCTACTGGTCCCCGACCTCACGGTAGCTCACGGGTGGAGCGCTGAGGTCACCAGATCGTAACGCGCTTCTCCGGGTCCAGCCAGAGAGCGTCGTCGGGTGTGACACCGAACGCCGTGTAGAACTCGTCGATGTTGCGCACGATCTGGTTGCACCGGAATTCGTTGGGCGAGTGCGGGTCGATCGAGAGCAGACGGATGGCCTCCTCGTCGCGCATCTTGAGCTGCCAGGCCTGCGCCCAGGAGAGGAAGAACCGCTGGGCGCCGGTGAAGCCGTCGATCACGGGCGGCTCCTGGCCGTCGAGGGAGATGAGGTAGGCCTTCCAGGCGATGGAGAGACCGCCGAGGTCGCCGATGTTCTCGCCGATGGTGAGTGCACCGTTGACGAAGTGCTCGGGAACCTGTTTCGGGGCGAGCGCGTTGAACTGCTCGATCAGGGAGCTGGTGCGTTCCTCAAAGGCCGTGCGGTCTTCTTCGGTCCACCAATCGGTGAGCAGCCCGGTGCCGTCGTACTTCGAGCCCTGGTCATCGAAGCCGTGGCCGATCTCGTGGCCGATCACGGCACCGATCGCACCGTAGTTGGCGGCGGAGTCTCGGGCATCGTCGAAGAACGGCGGCTGCAGGATGGCGGCCGGGAAAACGATCTCGTTGAACCCCGGGTTGTAGTACGCGTTGATGGTCTGCGGGGTCATGAACCACTCGTCACGATCGAGCGGGTTGCCTATCTTGCCGAGTTCGCGCTGGAACTCGAACTCGCTCGTGGCGCGCACGTTCGAGATCAGGTCGGCAGGGTCGATCGTGAGGGTCGAATAGTCGCGCCACGTGGCCGGGTAGCCGATTTTGGGGGTGAACTTCTCGAGCTTGTCGAGCGCCCGGGCCCGCGTCTCCGCGGTCATCCATTCGAGGTCGGTGATGCTGCGACGGTAGGCCTCGACCAGATTGGCCACCAGCACGTCCATGCTCGCCTTCGCACTGGGCTTGAAATGGCGCTCCACGTAGATGCGGCCGACGGCCTCGCCGAGAGCACCCTCGACCAGGGAGACACCGCGCTTCCACCGCTCGCGCAGCTGGGGCGTGCCGGTCAGGGTGCGGCCGTAGAAGTCGAAGCTGGACTCGACGAAATCGCTCGAGAGGAACGCCGCGCCGGAACGGATGATCTGCCAGCGCAGCCAGTCCTTCCAGCCTTCGAGCTGGTCGTCCGTGAGCATCTCCGCCAGCCCGGTCACGAAGCTGGGCTGGCGCACGACGACCTCGTCGAGTGCGCCCGCCGGTCCGTCGAGTCCTTCGAGCCAGAGGTGCAGGTCGGCGCCGGCGGCCAGCGCCGTCACCTGGCCCCAGGTCTTGAGGTTGTAGGTCTTCTCGCTGTCGCGGGAGCGCACCTTGTCCCAGTGGTGGGTGGCGAGCTCGGTTTCGAGCAGGAAGACCCGCTCGGCGCGGACGGCGGCGTCCGGGACGCCGGCGAGACCGAACATCCGTTCAAGGAACGCCTGGTAGGCCGCGCGGATAGACGCGGATTTCTCGTCGCGGTAGTAGGACTCGTCGGGCAGGCCGAGCCCGCCCTGCTCGACGAAGACGAGGTAGCGTTCGGGGTTGCCCGGGTCGTTGTCGACGAAGAGCCCGAAAGCGCCGGACACGCCCGCGCGCTCGAGGCGGCCGAGGGTGCCGAGCAGTTCGGGGAGGGAGGTGACGGCGTCGACGGTGGCCAGGTCGGCCGCGAGCGGGGTGGCGCCGAGCTCCTCGACGCGGGCTTCGTCCATGAAGCTGGCGTAGAGGTCGCCGAATTTGCGTTCCTCCGTGCCGGGGGCGGCCGTCTGGGCCTCGAGGATGATCTCGCGCACGGCCTTCTCCGACTCCTCGGCGAGAAGGTAGAACGAACCCCAGCGGGCCTTGTCGGACGGGATCTCGCTCCGGGCGATCCACTGGCCGTTCACGTGCAGGAAGAGGTCGTCCTGCGGACGCACCTCCAGGTCGAGTTCGGTGCGGTCGATTCCGGATGCGGTCCCCTGGTCAGTCATACCTCCACCCTATTCGCTGCACCTCGGCGGTGGTCGAGCGTGTCGAGACCCGCGGTGGTCGAGCCCGTCGAGACCCGCGGTGCTCGAGCCAAGGCGTCACAGTGCCAAATCCCGGCGACGGATGCCCACAAAGGCCAGCACGCCGCCCACCAGGGCGAGGCCCAGCATCCACCCGGCTCCGCTCCAGTCCACATCGGCAGCACCGATCACGGGTGTGTGCGTGAACGGGGACAGGTTGAGCAGCCAGTCCGGCAGACCGAAGAGTTCGCCGAACTCGCCGATGAACCCGGCGGTCAGCAGCACGCCCCAGCTGAGGCCCGCACTGAACCGCGGCACCATCGCGACGAGCAGGGCCGCGATCGCCAGGACGAGCAGGGCTGCGGGTGCCTGCGCGGCCCCGGAGGCCATGGCGCTGGCCACCCGGTCGGCCGTGTCCACGGTTCCCGCGGCCCCGGACGACCAGACGAGACCGGCGGCTGCTCCCCCGGTCGCCGCGAGGAGCACCAGTGCGACGGCGATGGAACCCACAAGGAGGTAGTCGGCAAACCAGCGGTCGCGGCGTAGCGGCAGAGCGAGCAGGAGCTCGGCCGAACCGTTGGCCTCCTCCTGCCGCAGGCGGATCATCGCCTGGGTTGCCGCCGCCGCCGCGATCACACTCACCAGTCCGAAGATGGTGTTCGTGTACAGGTCGATGATTGACGCCCGGCCTCCGGCCATCCGTGCCAGCGTGTCCCCGACCTGCGCGCTCGACTCGACCAGCTCGACCACTGTTTCGCCCAGAGTCCCGGCGAGGAGACCGAACGCGAGGCCGGCGAGAGCCCAACCGGCCAGAGGCGCGCGCTGCTGACGCCAGGCCAGGCCGAGGCTGCCGCTGAGCGTTCGCGCGGCCCGCTCCGGGCCGGGCCGCTCCCCGACGAGGCTGGAGCCTAGGTCGCGCCGGGATTGCAGCAGCCCGACCACGGCGAAGAGCACGGCGGCCAGTGCCAGGGAAAGCAGGAGGGGAGCCGGCCGGTTCTCGGTGAAGGCATCCGTCTGTTGTCCCCAGCCGATGGGTGACAGCCAGCTCGGCCAGGCGCTGGTCAGGCTCAGACCGTCGGCGGATGCGGTGCCGCCGGCGTCACCGAGCGCCCGCAGGGTATAGGCGAGGGCGATGAGGGCCGCGCCGAGGCCGTTCGCCCCGCGCGAGGTGCGCATCACCTGGCCGGCCAGGAGCCCTACCCCGAGGAAGGCGATCCCGGTGGCGGCGATGGCGGCGCCGGTGGTGATCGTGCCGGCAGGGTCCAGTCCCCCGATCAGGAAACCCAGGCTCACGGCCGCCCCGGCGGCCACGGCAGCACCGATCCCGTGCACGGTCGTGGCAAGCAACGGCACGAGCCGGCCCGCCGGCGTCGCCGAGATGAGCTCGGATCGGCCCGCTTCCTCCTCGGCCCGGGAGTGGCGCACGGCGAGGAACGAGCTCATGAAGGCCACCAGCGTGGCCAGGAACGCGAAGAGGAGGAAGAAGATGACCGCGTCGGCATCCGTTCCCTGCGGCTCCCCGCGGAAGATCAGGATGGTCGGGGAGCCGACCGCGATTCGGATCAGCCCCTCGCGTTCGGCCATCGTGCCGAAACTCGCGTCGACGGCCGAGACGGCGAACAGGGCAAGCCCGAAGAAAGCGGCCATCCAGATCGCCAGCTGTATGCGGTCACGCCGGATACGCAGGCGCAGCAGGGGACCGAGGGTGCTCCGGCGTCGTCCGGGGGTCCCGGTGGGCGAGGCCGTGCGGAGTCCCGAGCTCACGACCGGGTTCCGGCCGTGGGAACCGGGGCATCCTCGTGATAGTGCCGCAGGAACAGGGTCTCGAGCGACGGCGGCGCGATGGTCAGGCCCTGCACGCGCAGCGCGGCGAGCACGGGCAGCATCTCGGGCAACGCCTCGCTGTCGGCCGTGAAGCTCACGCGGCCTCCGTGGCCGGGGACGAGGTCGTGAGCGGCAGGGATGCGCGCGGCCAGCCCGGCCAGGTCGGCGTCGGTCAGCCCTGTGCTGGCGAAGGTGACCTCGGTGCGGGTGAGGTGCCGCAGTTGGGTGAGGGTTCCGGTCTCCACCATGCGGCCGGCCCGGATGATGCTCACCCGGTCACAGAGGTGCTCCACCTCGGAGAGGATGTGACTGGAGAGCAGAACCGTTGCTCCGCCCCCGTCGCCGCTTGCAGCTCCCGGCGGAAGACGGCATCCATCAGGGGGTCGAGCCCCGAGGTCGGCTCGTCGAGGATGAACAGGTCTGCCGGGGCAGCCAGGGCTGCAATGAGCGCGACTTTCTGCCGGTTGCCCTTCGAATAGGTGCGGCCCTTCTTGGTGGGGTCGAGCTGGAAGGCATCGACGAGGCGCGCGCGACGTGCCCGGTAGGCAGCGGCATCCACGGTTCCGCCGCGCAACCGGCAGAGCAGGTCGATGGCCTCGCCGCCGGACAGATTGGGCCACAGGCTCACGTCCCCGGGCACGTAGGCGATGCGGCGATGGAGGGCGACGGCATCCGTCCACGGGTTCTGGCCGAAGACTGTGGCGGATCCTCCGCTCGGGCGATACAGCCCCAGGAGGATGCGGATGGTGGTGGACTTGCCGGCCCCGTTCGGGCCGAGGAAGCCGTGGACTTCGCCGGCTGTGACCGTGAGGTCGAGGCCGTCGAGGGCCGGCACTCGGCCGAAGCGCTTGTCCAGGCCTCGGGTCTCGATGACACTGCTCATGCTGCTCAAGTTACGCCCCTTCGGTGTCCCGCATCGGAGTCGCGACTCCTCGCCCGGTGGTCGAGCCCATCGAGACCCGGCGACCCACCCTCCAGCGGCTCCCACAACGGTGGTCGAGCCTGTCGAGACCCGGCGACCCACCCTCCAGAGACTCCCACAACGGTGGTCGAGCCTGTCGAGACCCGGCAACCCGGCGACCCGCCCTCCAGACGCTCCCACAACGGTGGTCGAGCCTGTCGAGACCCGGCGACCCGCCCTCCAGACGCTCCCACAACGGTGGTCGAGCCTGTCGAGACCAGGGGCCACACCTACAGTGCCGCCCGTTTGCTGGGCAGTGCGATCAGCGTTTGTTCCGGGTCGACGTCGACCGGTGGTCGTAGCCAGTAGTCGTTTCCGGTGCGGATGATGCTCCAGTGCTGGTTATGCAGCAGCAGATGGTGCGGATGACACAGCAGCACCCCGTCGGCAAGGTCGGTGTACCCGTTGTCTCTCAACCATTCGTTGATGTGATGGGCTTCAGACCACGCGGGTGATCTATCGCAGTCGACCCAACGGCAGCCGCCGTCGCGGACACCCATCGCGGCGCGCTGTGCCTCGGTGAAGAGACGTTGGTCACGGCCGACGTTGATGATCTGCCCGGTGTCGTCAACCTGGATGCCGCGGGTTCCGGTGTCGCAGAGCAGACGATCGATGGTCTCCTGCGAGATGGGGACCGGGTTGCCCTCAATCTGCCCGTGAGCGGCGGATGCGGCGGGAACCGGGCCGGTCTGTGCGGCCTGGCCAGGGGGCGGCTGGCCCGACTGACCGGCCGACTGCCCCGTCTGACCGGCCGGCTGTCCCGGCTGGCCCGGCGTCAGGGCCTTCTCGGTGACGAGCACCCGCACCGAAGGGCGGCGGCCGCCGAAAACCCGGCCCTGGTCGGCCTCCCCGGCGATCTTCAGCAACTGCACGAGGGCGTCGGCGGCGATCTGCTCCGTGGTGCGGGGGTCGTCCTGCATCCGTTTGGCCCAGGCGGCCTTGTCTTTGTCGACGAAGCGCACGCCGCCGCGGCGGGGGCTGGTCACGGAGTCGAACGTCGAGAGCACGAACTCGCCGTCTTCGGGGGCGAAGAGGCCGTGCAGGCGCACCTTGCCGTTGCCCAGCCGGTAGACCCGCAGGAACCGGTCGTCGTGGGCCTGCTTCTCCCGGGCGGCGATGCCGGCCTCGTCGAGCTGGTCGCGCATCCGGCGTGCGAGCTTGAAGACCTGGTCGGCATTCAGTGACGCGGCCTCAATGAGGAGCGTCTCGAGGGCTGTGCCGAGTTTCTCCGCAGTGACCGCGGCGTCGATCTGGCCGAGGCCGGAACGGATCGACTCGGCCGCATCGACCGAGAGGGTGCCGTCGGTGACGGCCCGGGCGATCGGCGCCTGCCATGGCACCTTCGCGGCGAAAGAAGCGACCGCGGCGGCATCCACATCGGATGATTCCACGGCAGCCTCGACCAGTTTCTCCGCCGCTTCGGCATCGGCCATCATCGTGCCGACCGCGACGAGTTTGAACGCGTCGTTCTTGGTCGAGCCGGTCACCGTCTGGATCAGTGCCTCGGGTGAGAGGAAGCCCTGCTGGGCGGCCAGGCCGGAGTGGCCGAGCTCGGGCCGGGAGCGGCGGGCGATGGTCGCCGCCATCCAGGCGGAGCGGGTGTCGAGCAGGCGGCGCGCGGCCGCGATCTGCCTCAGACCGGCCAGCACCTCGGCATCGGGCAGGGCCTCATAATCGGCGCAGGAGGAGCCCAGGCGAGCGACGGCATCCGTTGCCGTTCTGAGGTCGTCTGCGGTGGTGGTCATGCGTCGAGAATACCAGAGTTAGTACGCGTAGTCGAGAGTCTGTCATATATTTATAGACATATACTCGAAGTCGTATTCTAAATGATCCGGGTCGGCTCGCCGGTCTCGACAGGCTCGACCACCGGAGGACAGGGTCGTCCCGCCGGGTCTCGACAGGCTCGACCACCGGAGGACAGGGTCGACCGCCGGGTCTCGACAGGGTCGACCACCGGGGACAGGCCCGAGCACTGTGGGAGAGCGCGGAGAGGCTGAACTAGAGTCTTGGGATCACTCTCACCGTGCTCCGCCCGCAGCCCATCGACCGCGAGATCCTGCGCCTCGCCATTCCCGCCGTCGGCGCGCTCATCGCCGAGCCGCTGTTCCTGCTCGCCGACTCCGCCATGGTCGGCCACCTCGGCGCCATTCCGCTGGCCGGACTCGGTCTGGCCAGCGCCGTGCTGCAGACGATCATCGGCCTGATGGTCTTCCTGGCCTACAGCACCACTCCCGCGGTGGCCCGCTGGCTGGGCGTCGGCGACCGTCGCCGGGCCGTCGGAATCGGAATCGACGGGCTCTGGCTGGCCCTCGGCCTCGGCGTTCTCCTCGCTGCCGCCGGCTGGTTCGCGACCCCGCTGCTCGTCGGTGCCTTCGGCGCCGAGCCTGCCGTCACCGCCGCAGCCGCCAGCTACCTGGGCATCTCCATGTTCGGCCTCCCGGCCATGCTGATCGTCTTCGCTGCGACCGGCCTGCTCCGCGGCCTGCAGGACACCCGCACCCCGCTGTGGGTGGCCGGGATCGGCTTCTCGGCCAACATCCTTCTCAATGCGATCTTCATCTACGGCCTAGGCCTCGGCATCGTCGGATCCGCGCTCGGCACGGTCATCGCCCAGTGGGCGATGGTCGCCGTCTACCTGGCCGTCGTCGGCCGGCATGCCCGCCGCGAGGGAGCACCCCTGCGACCGCATCGGGCCGGGATGCTGCGGGGCGCGGCATCCGGCGGCTGGCTTTTCCTGCGCACCGTGAGCCTGCGTGCGGCCATGCTGCTCGCGGTGTTCGTGGCCACGAGCCTCGGTTCTCCCGAGTTGGCGGCCTTCCAGATCGCGATGACCCTGTTCGCGACGCTGGCGTTCGCGCTCGACGCCCTCGCGATTGCGGCGCAGGCTCTGGTGGGCCGAGGCCTCGGCGCCGGCAACCTGGCCGAGGTGCGCATGGTCCTCAAGCGCTGCCTCGAATGGGGCGTGCTGACGGGGGCCGCGCTCGGGCTGCTGGTGGTCGCCGCGAGCGATGTGCTCGGCCGCGTGTTCACGAATGCGACCGAGGTCAGCGGGCTGTTGCCGGCGACCCTGATCGTGCTCGGACTCTCGGTTCCGCTCGGCGGCGTGGTGTTCGTGCTCGACGGCGTGCTGATCGGCGCCGGTGACGCGCGCTATCTCGCACTGACCGGGCTGGTGAACCTGGCCGCGTTCGTGCCGCTGGCCGTCGCGGTGCTGATTCTGGCACCGACGGGGGCCGCCGGCCTGGCCTGGTTGATGGCAGCGTTCGCGTTCGGCTATCTCGGCGCCCGCGCGGTGACCCTGGGCCTGCGGGCCCGGGCCTCCCGCTGGATGGTCGTCGGCGCGCGCTGACTCCGCGGCATCCGGCCCGCCGAGGTGTTCCCCGTCGCTCGCGGCGCAGGTTGGGGAAGCGGGCGCAGGTTCTAACGTGCGCCGGCTTCCACAAGCTGCGCCGGGATCGAACGGATACCGCGGCGGGCATCCCCGCGGATGCTGCGGCCGAGGCTCGAGCGGGCGCTCGAGCGGAGCCTCTAGCTGAAGGAGTCGCCGCAGGCGCAGCTGCTGCCGGCGTTCGGGTTGTCGATCGTGAAGCCCTGCTTGGCAATGGTGTCCTCGAAGTCGATCGAGGCTCCCTCGAGGTACGGCACGCTCATCTTGTCGAGCACGACGCCGACGCCGTCGAAGTCGACCACGACGTCACCCTCGAGAATGCGCTCGTCGAAGTAGAGCTGGTAGATCAGGCCGGAGCAGCCGCCGGGCTGCACGGCAACGCGCAGGTTCAGGTCTTCGCGCCCCTCCTGGCTGAGCAGGCTGCGCACCTTCACGGCGGCGGCGTCGGTCAGGCCGACGCCGTGGGCCGGTGCGATGGGGGCGATGGTGTCGGTCATGGGGGCTCCTCGGACTTCACGCTGCATGGACGCGCCGGGCCCGCTCCACTGGAGCGTTCGCCTGCGCGAGTACCCAGTCACTCTAAGCTCCCCCGGCCGTTCCGCGAACTACGAGCGGATGCGCCGGTGCACCGACTGCGGCTTGAGGTAGACGTGCAGGCCCTCCAGGCCGAATTCGACGCCGAGTCCTGAATCATGCCGTCCCGCGAAGGGGGCGGCATGGTTGGAGGCGAAGAAGTTGAGCCCGATCGAGCCGGTGTCCACCCTGGCCGCCACCGCGAGGGCGGCATCCTCGTCTCTGGAGAAGACCGTGCCGCCGAGGCCGAAGGCCGTGTTGTTGGCGATCCCGACGGCCTCGTCGAGGCTGTCGTAGCGCAGGATCGCCAGCACGGGCCCGAAGATCTCCTCCCGGGCGATCCGCATGCCAGGCGTGACTCCGGCGAACACGGTCGGCTTCACGTAGAAGCCCCGGTCGAACCCGCTGGGCACATCGCCGCCGGTCGTGGGGCGCGCCCCCTCCGTGATCCCCGAACGGATGTAGCCGAGCACGGTGTCTCGCTGCGACGCGGTGGCGCTCGGCCCGAACACGGTCGCCGGATTCATCGGATCGCCCTGCGGCGCCGCCGCGATGGTCGCCGTGACCATGTCGACCAGCTCGTCGTAGCGCTCCCGCGGCGCGAGGATGCGGGTGGAGATGTAACAGGTCTGCCCGGTGTTGCGCATGCAGGTGCGAATCAGCACCTTCTGCATGTCGGCCAGGTCGGCGTCGGGCAGCACCAGGGCCGACGACTTGCCGCCCAGCTCCAGGGTCGCTGGGCGCAGCAGCTCGCCGCACGCCGCGCCGATGGACCGGCCCACCGGGGTGGAGCCGGTGAAGGCCACCTTGTCGATGCCGGGGTGCCGCACGAGGGCGTCGCCGACGGCGCTGTTGCCGGTGACCACGTTGACCACCCCGGCCGGAATGCCGGCGGCGGCGACGGCATCCGCGATCTGGCGGATCGAGAGCGGCGTCGGCGAGGCCGGCTTGATCACGACGGTGCAGCCGGCCATCAGCGCCGGGGCGAGCTTGGCGACCACGAGGTTGATCGGGAAGTTCCACGGCGCGATCAGGGCGCAGACCCCGACCGGGTCCTGCCGCACTACGGTCTCGGCGGAGCCGTCGGGGAACCGGCGCACATCCGGCGCCTCCAGGTGCGGCGCGAGGCCCGCGAAGTAGCGGAAGATGGCGGCCGCGTTCGAACCGGCGCGGCTGGTCTCCGCGACCGGCGACCCGTTCTCCCAGGTGTTGGTGTGCGAGATCGCCTCGCTGCGCTTCTCGACCTCGTCGGCCAGCCGCAGCAGGTAGACCGCGCGTTCGGAGGGCGCCAGGTCGCGCCAGCCGCTGCCGGTGAAGGCCCGGCGGGCCGCGCCGACGGCCCGGTCGAGGTCGGTGACGGATGCCACGGGCACGCTCCCCCACACCTCTTCCGTCGCCGGGTTGGTCACCATCGTGCGCCCGGCCCCGTCGGCCGTGGTCCACGTTCCGTCGATGAACAGGTCGTCCGTGTGGGTGTACGGAACGGTCGCGAGCACCGTCTCCATCACAGCACCGCGACCTTGAGCAGCGCTTCGGCCCGGTCCAATTCGACCGTCGCCATCTCGAGCCCCGCGGCGGTGATCAGCTCCGGGAGAATCTCCGAGCGCAGCCGGCGGCAGTAGAACGACGGCGTCTGGAAGAACCAGCTCGAGGCCAGGGCGATGCCCGCCGGGGTGAAGCGCCAGAGCCGGTCGGCGTCGCGCACCAGTGAGTCCTCGATCGAGTGCGACTCCGGGCGGGTGTCGTGCCCGTCGATGATGTCGGTCACCCGGGTGATGAACGCGTCGTCGTAGCCGAGCCCGGGAAGCACCTCGCGGGCGATCTCGCAGCCCTTGATCTCGTGTTCGAACCGGATCTGGGACTGGCGCCAATTCTTGCCGAAGCCCTCGGAGATGATCTTCGTCTCGTCGACGCGGGCCCAGCCGGTGTCGTGCAGCAGGATGGCGACCCGCACCACCAGGGAATCGGCCTCCGGATACGCGTCGCAGAGGCGTTCGGCGAAGGCGAACGACATGGGGATGTGGATGTCGTTGCCGCGCGTGCGCATCTCCGGCTCGACGGCCCGCCAGAGCGGGTCGAGGTCATCCGGTGAGTCGTCGGCGACGCCGATCGGGCTCGTGTCGATCGGCTGTTCGGTCTGCAGGGTCATGGCGTTGTCACTTTCTCGGAGAGCGCCGGGGCTTCGGTGGCGAGCTTCTTGAGCGGGATGGAGGTGTCGGTGGCGGCATCGGCCGGAACGGACAGCCCCTTGTGCAGGGCGTTCCGCACGGCCATGAAATCGAGCGGGCTGTTGATGCAGTCCGCGGCGATCAGGGTGCCGGCGCGGTAGTAGAGCACGGAGAACTTCTCCGAATCGGGGTCGCCGCGCAGAACCACCTGGTCGTGACCGCCATTGAGCCCGGCGATCTGCAGTTTCAGGTCGGCCTGGTCAGACCAGAACCACGGCACCGTCTTGTGCTCTGCCGGGATGCCCAGCAGGGTGGCGGCGGCGACCTTGGCCTGCTCCACGGCGTTCTGCACGCTTTCGAGTCGCAGTCGGCCGTTGCCGAAATCGGAGATGGAGGGGTTGGGCATGTTGGCGCAGTCGCCGGCCGCGACGGTGACCCCGTCGCTGGCGAGCGCCTGGGCGTCCACGACGATCCCGTTGTCGATCAGGAGACCCAGCTGCTCGGCCAGCTCGGTGCGCGGGATGACGCCGACGCCGATCAGCACGACGTCGGCCGGTACGACGCTGCCGTCGCCGAGCTCCACGCCGGCCACCCGGTCGTGTTCGCCGACGAGGCGAACCACTGTCGCGTTCAGCACGACGTTCAGGCCGCGGCGCCGATGCGCCTGGAGGTAGAACGCGCTGGTCTGTTCGGAGACGGCCCGGCCGATCAGCCGCGGGGCGGCCTCCAGCACGGTGACGTCCTTGCCGGAGGCCCGGGCCCCGGCCGCCACCTCGAGCCCGATGAAACCGCCGCCGATCACGACGACGTTCCTTGCCTGGCGCAGCTGCTGCTCGAGTACCGCGGCCTCCGTCGCATCCCGCAGGTAGTGCACCCCCTCCAGCTCAGAACCCTCGAGCGGGATCGTGCGCGGCACGGCCCCCACGGTGAGCGCGAGGCGGGCGAACGGGAAGATGCGCCCGGATTCGGCCACGGCCTCGCCGCCCCGCGCGTCGCGGGTGATCTTGACGATGCGTTCCCGGGTGACGAGCTCGATCCGGTGGGTCTGGTAGAAATCGTGACTGCGGAAGGCAAGCGAGTCCGCGGTGGCCTCGCCCTTGAGGAACGCCTTCGACAGCGGTGGCCGCTGGTAGGGCGCGTGCGGTTCCTCGCCGACCAGGGTGATCGGTTCGGTGTCGCCGAGCTCCCGCAGGCTGGAGGCCAGCTGCACCCCCGCCTGGCAGTTGCCCACGATCAGGGTGCCGCGGGGCGCGGCACCGGTGCCAATCGGGTCGCCCATGGTGCTCACACCTGCGTTTCCGGGGTCGTGACCTGCACGTCCAGGTCGTCGGTCAGTTTGAGCTGGCAGGAGAGCCGGGAGTTGTCCTCCCGGTCGACGGCGGTGCCGTCGAGCATGTCGTCTTCCAGGCCGGCGACCGGCGGGAACAGCTCGGCGCTGTCGGCGCAGACGAACACGTGGCAGGTGGCGCAGGAGAGGCTGCCGCCGCATTCGGCGACGATGCCGGGCACGCCGTTGCGCACGGCCGTCTCCATGACGGAGTCGCCCGCGAATCCGTCGACGATGGTCTCGCTGCCGTCGTGGGCAACGTAGGTTACGGTGGGCATTTCTCAGATCTCCTTCGGGTGAGTGACGGATGCGCGGGGCCGGTTCCTAGAGGAACTGGCGCCCGCCGTCGACGACCAGGGTCTGGCCGGTGATGTAGTTGCTGCCGGGGCCGGCCAGGAACAGGGCCGCCCCCACGATGTCCTCGGGTTCGCTGGCCCGCTTGAGGGAGCCGCGGTCAACGCCGTACTGCTCCGCGCCCTCGATCAGCCCGTAGCTGGCCTCGGTCAGGGTGAAGCCCGGCGCGATCGCGTTGACGGTGATGCCGCGGTCGCCGAGCTCTTTGGCGAGCACCCGGGTGAGGGCGATCACCCCGCCCTTGGACGCCACGTAGTGGGCCCAGTGGGCGGAGCCGCTCATCACCGTGGCGGAGGACAGGTTGATCACCTTTCCGCCGTCCTGCAGGTAGGGCGAGCAGGCCCGGGTGACCAGCCATGGCCCCTTGAGGTTGACGGCCATCACCCGGTCCCACTCGTCCACGTCGATCTCGTCGAAGGGGGCCCGTGTGATGGTGGCGTAGATCGCGGCGTTGTTGACGACGACGTCGATCGTGCCGGGGCCCGCGCCCTCCCGGCTGAAGGAGGCGGCGGTCAGGGCCATCGCCTGGACGGAGTCGAGCGCGGTGACGTTCACCCCGACCGCCAGCGCGGTGCCGCCGGCAGCCTCGATCAGCGCCACCGTCTCGCGGCATCCGTCGACGTTGAGGTCGGCGACGACCACCCGGTCGCCCTGGGCCGCGAAGCCCAGGGCGAAGGCACGGCCGAGACCGCCGGCGGCGCCGGTGATCAGCACCGTTCGGGGGGATGGTCCGGCCGTGCCCGCGTCAGGCATGGCTGTCTTCGAGGTGGGCGGAGGCCAGGGCCGTGTCGAGCTGGTTCGCCGCGGCCGGGGCCAGGGTGAGGTCGTGCTCGTGGTCCTCCACAATGGTGACGGTGCCGTTGTTGCCGTCGACCCGCAGCCACTGGCCGGTCTGGATCTGGGCCGAAGCGGTGCCGGTGCCGGTGACGGCGGGCATCCCGTATTCCCGGCAGACGATGGCCGCGTGGCTCATCATGCCGCCGATGTCGGTGACGGTGGCGCGGATCTTGCCGAAGATCGGTCCCCACGAGGGCGCGGTGACCGGGGCCACCAGGATCTCGCCGTCCTGCACCTCGGAGAGCTGGTCGGAGCTGCTGATCACGCGGGCCGGGCCCTCGGCGACCCCGCTGGAGGCCGCCATTCCGCGGAATTCGCCCTCCGGCGCATCCGATTCGCCCAGCCAGTTCTTGATCTGGTCGCTCGTGATGCCCCAGAGCATGAGGGTGAAGGGCTCGGTGATGACCGCCGGCGGCGTGTTCAGGGCCGGCTGCGGGCGCTCCGTCGAGAGGGCGTCGACGATGATGCGGCGGCGCGCGACCTCGGCGGGCCAGTAGTCGGGGCCGATGGCGGGAGCGCCGACGCCCCAGCCGGTGACGTAGTCGAAGAGCGTCTCACGCACCTCGTCGCGGCGGAGGTAGAACATGTCGTTCGCCTCCGGCCAGAACCCCTGCTCGTGCAGCATCTTCGAGAGCTGCCGGGCCTTGCGCCAGAAGACGCCCATGGTCCAGTGCTCGATGTAGAAGTTGTGGTTCTCCACGTAGGGGTAGACCTGGCGGGCCAGGCCGAGCTTGCCCTGGAACGCCTCCAGCTGTTCGGGGCTGAGCAGCTCCGAGTACTCCTCGGTGATGCGGTCGCGCTCGGCGACGAGCTCCTCGACCGGGCGGTCGATGTTGTGGCCGGTCTGCACCCGCACGATGTAGTCCTTGATGTACCCGAGCGGCAGCTCGAGGTGGTCCATCCAGTACTTGTCGTGGGCGTAGAAGCCGTTGCCGACCGTGAAGTTGAACCACGGGTCCTGCGCCTCGGCCCAGGCGGCGAGCCACGCGGAACCGTTGGCGTGCGCGGCGATCGCCGCCAGAGTGGCGTCCGGGTTTTCCGTGTCGCCGAAGTGGTCGGCCAGACCCAGTTCGACGGCGAGCTTGGCCAGCTTCTTGAGCTCGTCATCCGGTCGGAACAGTTCCATGTCGACGCCCTGCACCATCTTGGCGACGGCCTGGTCGGGGATGCCCGGAAAGACCTCCTTGCAGAAGGTGAAGAAGTCGAGGTAGGCCACATAGCCGAGGTTGAGGAACTCGAAGTGGTACTGCCAGGCCCGGTAGGTGAGCGAGATCAGCTTGTCGAAGTTGCCGAGCAGCTCGTTGTTCGGGCCGGTGCCTTTGCCGCTCAGAACGTCTTCGACCGGGACTGCGTCGGGCAGCGCCTCGAAGGAGAGCTCGTTCAGCTCGTCGATGGTGCCGCGGATCTTGCCCTGCCACTGCTCGAGCAGGGTCTCCCAGTTCTGGAAGTAGTGGCCGGCGCGCTGCATGAACTGCGGTACGCGGGCTGCGATCTCGGACTCGGGAACGCCCACCGGCGACATGAAGACGTAACCGTTGTGGATGCGGAACTCGATGCCGTTGGCCGGCGGGATCAGGAGGTGGCGGGAGTTGTACTGGCCGAGGCAGGAGACCGCGAACTCGAAGCCGATGGTCTCGAACGGCTTGGTGACGGTGGGCCAGTGCTGGCTGTCACAGAACCAGAATTTGGCCTCCTCGACCTCGCGGCGGTTCTCCTGGAAGACCAGGTTGTAGGCGTAGAGGTCCTTCCAGCCTGCGGCGGCGTCTGAGGGCTTCTGGTCGTACGGGCTGGGGAATGACTTCTCTGTCATGGGTCAACCGTTCTGTATCAAAGGGGACGGGGCGGGTGGGTAGGGAAAGAAGGAGGACGAAAACGGATGCGATGGGCCGGCCTAGGCCTTGCCGGCCTGGCTCATCAGCGACTTCGTGATGCTCTCGATGCCGAAGCCGGCGCTCGTCACCGGGATGGAGCCCGAGGCGGTGGAGGAGAACACCGTCTCCGGCCGGGACTGGAGGAGCAGCAGGTTCTCCCCGTCGGGCAGGTCGCGGTCGAGCGCCCACTCGATGTCCTGCGGGCATTTGAAGTGCTTCTCCGCCTTCTTGGCGATCGCCGCGATGGCGGTGATCTCCGCGTCGCTGATGCAGAGGCGGTCGCGGCGCTCCGGGGGCACCTCGAGCTCGACCAGGGACTTGCTCTCGAGGTCTGGCACGAGTTCGGCGTGTTTGTCGCCGATCTGGCGCTTGACGACCATCAGCATGACCTTGTCGACCGTGATGTTGTCGGGGGTGACCTGGCCGGAGACGACCAGCTCACCGAGGCCGTATGCGGCCTCCATCACGATCTTGGACCGGTCGCCGTTGGTGGGATCCATGGTGATGGCGACCCCGGCGACCCTGGCGTTGACCATCTTCTGCACGGCCACCGCCATCGACAGACCCTCGTTGGGGATGTTGTTCTTCAGCCGGTAGATGATCGCCCGGGAGGTGTAGAGCGACGCCCAGCAGGCCCGGATGTGCTCCGTGACGTCTTTCACGCCCAGAAGCCAGAGGTAGGTGTCCTGCTGGCCGGCGAAGCTGGCATCCGGCAGGTCCTCCGCGGTGGCGGACGAGCGCACGGCCACCGGCACCGGGGAGTCGAACCGGGACTGCAGGGACTCGTAGGCCGCCAGGGTGATGGCATGCAGTTCGGGTGGCACTGGACGTGAGGTGATCTCGGAGCGCAGCTGCGCCGAGACGCGGTCGACCTCGACGATGTCGTTCGGGTCGAGGTCCTTCAGCAGCGCGTGGATGTCGGCCTCGATGCCGGCGTCGTGGATGAACGCGTCGTACGCGGCCGTGGTGATGGCGAACCCGGGAGGGACCGGCATTCCGGCCTTGGTCAGGGCCACCAGCGAGGCGCATTTGCCGCCGAGCAGGTCGTGGGCCGGGGCGACGTCGTCGTCGAAGAACTGGATGAAGGGTGCGTGGGTCATGACTGGGCCTCCCAGGTGACGGGCACCGCGGTGGGTGCCCTGAACGACAGGTTGTCTCCGAAGGTGATCTGCTCCGGGTCGATGATGCGCAGGGTGGGAACGGCCTTGAGGGTCTCCTCGAGCACGATCTTGTCCTGCATTTTGGCGAGCATGTTGCCGAGGCAGTAGTGGATGCCGAAGCCGAACGACAGGTGGGTGCGGGCGTTGGGCCGGTTGATGTCGAACACCTCCGGCTCCTCGAAGATGCCGGGGTCACGGTTGGCCGCACCCATCAGCAGCAGGATGTCCGCGCCCGCCGGGATCGGGGTGCCCGCGATCTCGGTGTCCGTCAGCGCCTTGCGGCGCCAACCCACGATCGACGGGCTGTAGCGCAGCGTCTCGTCGATCGCGGCCGGAATGCGGCTCGGGTCCGCGAGCAGCTTCTGCCACTCCTCGGGGTGGCCCAGCAGCACCCGGATGGTGTTGGAGATCAGCGTGGTGGTGGTCTCGTGGCCGGCGAAGAGCAGGCTGTAACAGACCGAGGCGATCTCGTGGTCGGAGATCTCGCCGCCGGCATCCTGGGCCTTGACCAGGTCGGCGATCAGGTTGTCGCCGCCCTTCTCGTGGGCGTCGGCGACCAGGCGCAGGCACTCGTTCCAGTAGTCGACCAGGTTGTGCGCGTGCGGGATCTGCTCCTCGTCGCTGAGGTCACCCCAGGTCATCGCGGCCCGGGAGTCCGACCACTTCTTGTACGTCGGGACCATCTCCGGCCCCACGCCGAGCAGGCCGAGGATGGTGATGGTGGGGATGTCCACGGCGACGTCTTTCAGGAAGTCGCCGCGGGCATCCGGGTGGGCCAGCATCTTCTGCAGCAGCCGCGCGGTGTTCTCGCGGATCGTCGGCTCCAGCGCCTTGTAGCGGCGCGGGGTGAACTCCTTCTGCACGATGGTGCGCATGCGGGTGTGCTCCGGGGGAACGCGGGCGGACAGGCCGGAGTAGGCGGTGAAGCCGCCGTCGTTCATGATCTTCACGGCCGCCGCACTGCGCGGCCGCACCGGCGCCTGGGCGTTCTCGCTGCTGAACGTCTGCCAGTCGTCGAAGACGGCCTTCACGTCGTCGTAACGGCTGACGATGTAGTAGCCGATGCGCTCGTCGAACATGACCGGCTCCTCCTCGCGGAGGGCGGCATAGGCCGGAAACGGGTCGTTCATGCTGAACGGCTCGTAGCCGTGGTGGGCCGTCGCCTCGGCACCGTGACCGGCGTGATCCACCGGGCAGCCCCCGGGGGCGGCGGATGCTGCTTCTCGCTGTGCCTTCGACGTCTCGGTCTGGGTCACTGGGTGCTCCTTGGTCTCGTCCACAACTGCGGGGAACTGGGACCATCTAATGCCGACGATCCTTGGAATCACTCGGAGCGTCCCACTGGATGGAACCGGATCTCGACAAGCTCGATCACCGGATCTCGACAAGCTCGATCACCGGATCTCGACAAGCTCGATCACCGGATCTCGACAAGCTCGATCACCGGATCTCGACAAGCTCGATCACCGGGGCTCGATCACCGGGGTGGTTTGCGCAGGCGGGCCGCGGGCTGCAGCGCCGAGGGCGGGAGGTGCGCGATGCCGCCCTGGATGCGCTCCGCCGTGCCGAGCAGGATCGGCAGGTTGCGTTCGAGCTGGTGGGCGCGGCTGGTCGGCAGCACGATGCCGAGCCCGCCGAAGATGCGGCCGTCGGCCTGGAACACCGGCACCGCGAGGGAACAGGAGCCGAGGCGCACCTCCTCCGCGGCAAGGGCGAACCCCTGCGCCCGGACCTTCTCCAGTTCCCGGCGGAGCTGTTCCGGGTCGGTCTTCGTGAACGGTGTGCGGGCGACCAGCGTGCCGCCGAGCACGGCGTCCCGCACCCAGTCCTCCTCGAACGCCAGGATCGCGCGCCCCACGGCGGTGGCATGCATGGGCAGCCGGCCGCCGACCCGCGAGGCCTGAGGCACCCGGCGGGTGCCGTAGACCCGGTCGATGTAGAGCACGTCCGCCCCGTCACGGATGGCCAGGTGCGCCGTCTCCTGGGTGAGGCCGAAGAGGTCCTGCAGGTAGGGGCGGGCCACATCCCGCAGCTGCCGTCCCGCGTGCTGGCCGAGCTCCCAGAGGCGCAGGCCGATCTGGTAGCGGCCGCGGGCATCCCGCTGCACGGCTCCCCACTCCTCGAGCTCGCCGAGCAGGCGGTGCACGGTGCTCTGCGGCAGCCCGCTCTCGGCGCAGATCTCGGAGAGCGACCGCGGCGAGGGGCTCTGCTCGAAGACCGCGAGAATGCTCAACACGCGACTCGTCACGGATTGCCCGGGTGACGATGAACGACCGGCCACGGTGCCCCTTCGAAACGCTTGATCCCTGGTGGCAGTCTACGAGCGTTCCGGCGGTCGCGGCGGGGCGCGTCACCCCCCGTTCGGTCGTCTTCGGCGGTGCCGCCGCGGCAGCCCCTGCGGCACCCCCTCCGTGGGCCCCGGACACGCGGCCCGGTGCGTTTCGGATAACTTGGAGGGTGTGACCGACACCGCCCGAAACCCTGGAACCGCCGATCCCCAGGCCGCCCGGCCAGGGCTGCTCGCCTGGCGGAACGCCGTTTTCGCGCTCTTCTTCATCAGCGGACTCGCGCTGGCCACCTGGATGTCCCGCATCCCGGCCGTGCGCGACGGCCTCGAGCTGTCGACGTCGCAGGTGGGCATCGTCATCTTCGGCCTCTCGGCCGGATCGGTGATCGGTCTGGTCGCGGCGGTCGGGCTGCTCGCCCGCCTCGGCGCCCGGCGCGCCCTGGTGCTCGGCGTCACGATCTCCTCGGCCGGGCTCATCACGGCCGGGGTCGGCACCAGCCTGCTGGCGTCCACCGAGGTGGTCTTCGCCGGCCTGGTCCTCGTCGGCCTCGGGATGGGATCCGTCGACGTCATGATGAACGTCGAGGGCGCGGCGGCCGAGCGTGCCGTCGGCAAGACGCTGATGCCGCTGATGCACGCCTGCTTCAGCCTCGGCACCGTGGTCGGCGCGCTGGCCGGCGCGGGGGCATCCTTCGTCTCGCTGCCGGTGTTCTGGCACCTGGCCGGGGTCGCGACGCTCGTGCTCGCCACGGCCGTCGTCGGCGTGCGGTACATCCCGGTGCGCTCGGAACTCGGCGACGTGCCGGCGCCGGGCGCCCCTTCGGGTGCGGCGTCGGCCGGCCCCGCGGCGGCACCGCTGTGGCGGGAGCGCCTGCGTGCCGGCCTGTCGGTCTGGGGCGACACCAGGATCCTCCTGATCGGCACGATCGTTCTGGGAATGACCTTCGCCGAGGGCTCGGCCAACGACTGGCTGGCCCTGGCCGCCGTCGACGGGCACGGGTTGAGCAACACGGAGGGTGCCATCGTCTTCGGCGTCTTCGTGAGCGCGATGACCGTGGGCCGGGTGTTCGGCGGTCCGATCCTGGACCGGTTCGGGCGGGTGCCGGTGCTGCGCGCGTGTGCCGCACTGGGCATCCTGGGCCTGGTGCTGTTCATCCTCGCGCCGAACGACGTGCTGCTCTATGCCGGCGCGGTGCTCTGGGGTCTCGGCGCGTCGCTCGGCTTCCCGGTAGGCATGTCGGCTGCCGCCGACGACACGAAGAACGCCGCCGCCCGGGTCAGTGCCGTCGCCATGATCGGCTACTTCGCGTTCCTCGTGGGCCCGCCCGTGCTCGGCCTGCTCGGCGAGGCCTGGGGCATCCTGAACGCCCTGTTCCTGATTCTGGCGTTGATGGTGCTGGCGGGCCTGGCCGCGCCCGCCGCGCGCGAGCGCAGCTATTCGGCGCCCGCGCCCGCCGCACGCGGTTAGGCTCGAACGGTGCGCCTTGTGATTGCGAAATGCTCCGTCGACTACGCCGGGAGACTCAGCGCGCATCTGCCGCTGGCCACCCGCCTGCTCATGATCAAGTCGGACGGCAGTGTGCTCGTGCACTCCGACGGCGGCTCCTACAAGCCGCTCAACTGGATGAGCCCACCGTGCAGCCTGGCGCTGTCGGACCCCGATGACGACCAGACGGATGCCGGCGTCACGGCCGTCTGGACGGTCACCCACGCCAAGACCGCCGACCAGCTCATCGTCAGCATCTATGAGGTGCTGCACGACTCCGCCCACGAGCTCGGCATCGACCCCGGGCTGATCAAGGACGGCGTCGAGGCCCATCTGCAGAAGCTGCTGGCCGAGCACATCCACCTGCTCGGCGACGGCCACACCCTCGTGCGCCGGGAGTACATGACCGCCATCGGCCCGGTCGACATCCTGGCGAGGGATTCCGCGGGGGGATCCGTCGCCGTCGAACTGAAACGGCGCGGCGACATTGATGGCGTGGAACAGCTCACCCGCTACCTCGAGCTGATGAACCGCGACCCGCATCTGTCCCCGGTCAGCGGCGTCTTCGCGGCGCAGATCATCAAGCCGCAGGCGCGCGTGCTGGCCGAGGACCGCGGCATCCGCTGTCTCGTGCTCGACTACGACGCCATGCGCGGGCTGGACGACACGCAGTCGAAACTCTTTTAGGACTGGTGGCTCACGCAAAAGCGTATTAGTCTCAGCTTCTTAAGATTTATGCGGGAGTTCTTGTTCCTGCCCCTAGTATTAGCCTGTGATTTCGACATTGACTCGCACCTGGAGTGCCATCCTTTTTGACCTCGACGGAACGATCACCGATTCCGCCCCGGCCATCACCAATTCTCTCGCTCGCACCTTCGCCGTGCTGGGCCGCCCGGTTCCCACCGACGCGGAGCTCACCGCCTACGTGGGCCCACCCCTGCTGGCCGCTTTCAGCGAATACGCCGGGATGACCGCAGACGAGGCCGTCGAGGCTCTTGCCGTCTACCGCGCCGATTACCAGGAACGGATGCTGGACACCGCCGTCTACCCGGGAGTCGCCGGGCTGATCGAGCGCCTCCACGATGCGAAGATTCCGATGGCCCTCGCGACCAGCAAGCCGGAGCACCATGCGACCGCCGTGCTCGAGCACTTCGATCTGGCGAAGTACTTCACGGTGATGGTGGGCTCCTCCGATTCGGAGACCCGCAGTTCCAAGGCCGACATCGTGGCAGAGGCGCTCACGCGACTCGGCGCCGTCGGGGCCGACGTCGCCACCCCGGTGATGGTCGGCGACCGCCGGTACGACGCCGAAGGGGCTGCGGCACACGGCGTCCCGACCATCCTCGTGGAGTGGGGCTATGGCTCCCCGACCGAGGCCGCCGGCGCGCACGCGACCGTCTACTCCGTCGACCAGCTCGCCAAGCTGCTGCTCGGCTGACCTCCCCTGACCCGTTNATGGCTCCCCGACCGAGGCCGCCGGCGCGCACGCGACCGTCTACTCCGTCGACCAGCTCGCCAAGCTGCTGCTCGGCTGACCTCCCCTGACCCGTTCCACACGACAAAGCACCCTCGCCTTGCGACGAGGGTGCTTTTTCGCGTTCAGGCAGAACTGACGGCTCGGCGGGCCTCCGGGTGCGTCAGATGATGGCGAGCGCAGGGCGGCTGCGGCGGCCGCCGGGTCCTCGGCGCCGTAGATCGCTCCGCCGGCGACGGCCACCCGGGCACCGGCACGCTGCACGGAGGCGATGGTGGCCACACTCACACCGCCGGCCAGGGAGAACGGAACCCGGGCGGTCTCACCCTGGTTCAGCAGGGTGGCGAGCGAGAAGCCAGGCTCGGCCTGCTCGTCCAGGCCGGCGTGCATCTCCACGAAAACGGCTCCGAGCTCGGTCACCTCACGGGCCCGGGTCACCTTGTCGGCGACGCCGATCAGGTCGACGACGACACCCTTGCCGTGCTTGGTGGCCGCGGCGACGGCTCCGATGATGGTGCTGTCCCCTGCGGTTCCGAGCACGGTGACCAGGTCGGCGCCGGCCGTGAACGCCAGGTCGGCCTCAAGCTCGCCGGCATCCATCGTCTTGAGGTCGGCGAAGACCGTCTTGTCCGGGTGCGCGGCCTTGACGGCGGTCACGGCGCGCATGCCCTCCGCCTTGATCAGCGGGGTGCCGAGCTCGATGATGTCCACGTAGGGGGCGACCTTGGCGGCCAGTTCGAGGGCGGCATCCGTGGTGACTACGTCCATGGCGACTTGCAGCTTCATGATTGTCTTCTTTCCGGTTCTGGTTGGTCTGACTGGGTTCTGGTGGGTTGTGGTGGGTCTGAGCGCGGAACAGCGCTATTCGAGGTTCGAGTGGCGCGGCCACAGTTCGTCGGCCGTGGCGCCGGATGCCTTCCACAGGCTGTGGAAGATCGCGTCGCCGAGCACGACGACGGTCTGCTCGAAGAGCGCCCCCGAATATTGGATCGACAGGAGACCGTCGTGGTCCTGCTTCTGGGCCGCCGGCACGACCACGGTCACGGCGGCGAGCGCGGCAAGCGCGGAGTCCGCGGCGGTGGTGATCGCGATGACCTGGGCACCGCATGCCGCGGCCGTCTCGGCCGCACGCACGACGGCAGCCGTGGTTCCGGAGCCGCTGGCGGTCAGCAGCACGTCGCCGGCGGCGATGGCCGGGGTGGTCACCTCGCCGACCACGTGAACGTCGAGACCCAGGTGCATCAGCCGCATCGCGGTCATCCGCAGGGCCAGGCCGGACCGGCCCGCGCCGAGCACGAACACCCGCCGGGCGCCCTGCAGGGCGGACGCAGCGCGGTCGAAAGGCGCGGCGGTGCCCGGGTCGGTGGACGAGCCGGGGGCGACGCCACCAGCCGAGGCCAGGAGCTGGCGCACGATACCCGCGTTCTCGGCCGCGATCGCGGCGATCGATTCGGTCACGGTCGGAAGGGTGTCGGTACGAGAAAGCATTCCTTTATCGTCCACTCTTTCGGGTGGGTGTGCCGCCCACCGAACGGGCAGGATGCCTACCCGAACGAATGGCTCAGGGCCCTCCGCTAGGCTGCTCGGGTGACTTCACCGCATCCGCCCCACTCGATCGAGCCGTTCGACTCCCGCTCGGCCTCCGCCGAACGTGCACGCGTCGTCGCCGACCTCACCGACCGGCAGGCAACCACCCTCGAATCCCTGCTCGCCGTGCTCCGTTCCCGGGACACGAGCGACGCCGCAGCCCGGCAGACCGCGATCGACCTGGCCGCGACGGCCATGGTGGCGCTGCGCGCCGTCTCCGACCACGACCGGTCCCTCTCCGAGGAGCCCGTGGCCCAGGCCTTCGAGCGTCTGCGCGACGATCTGCGCCCGCTGGTGCGCTTCGGCGACCTCGACGTGCAGTTCATCGAGCCGCCTGTGAACGGCCGCGCCCTGCCCGGCGAGGTCGCGCACGCCGCCCGAGCCATCGTGCGCGGCGCCGTTCTGGCCCTGGTCGAACAGGCCGGGGTGGCCCGGGTGCGCGTGCACTGGGACTGCGACGGCAGCAACCTGCTGATCCACATCCGCGACGACGGTTCCGGGGACCTCACCCCGGACAGCCCGAGCATCAGCCGGTTGACCAGCCGGGTGGCCGCACTGAACGGCACGCTGCGGCTGGAGGCCACGGCCGGCTGGGGGTCCGAAATGGCCGTCAGTCTCCCGCTGGACGTGCCGCTCGCCCCGCTCACCCCGGCCGCCGCCTGGGGCCTCAGCCCGCGGGAGAAGGGCGTCCTCGAGCTGGTGGCCTCCGGCGCGCGCAATCGGGCGATCGCCGAGGCGCTCTCGATCAGCGAGAACACGGTCAAGTTCCACGTCGCCAACCTGCTGCGCAAAGTGGGCGCCACCACCCGGGCGGAGCTCGCCGCACTCTCCCGCTGAGCCGCCGCTTCCGTGCCAAACTGGCCTTCGCGCAGCATCCGTTCCCGGCGACGGATGCCCGACGAGAGGACACGCCATGGACGCCACCGAATGGGACACCCGCTACCGCCTCGCCCGTGAGGCGCAGGCCGGTCAGGCCGGACGCCTCTGGTCGGCCCTGCCGGCACAGATCGTGCAGGACACCGTGAGCCCGTTCACTCCAGGGCGCGCTCTGGATCTGGCCACCGGCGACGGCCGCAACGCGATCTGGCTGGCCGGCCGCGGCTGGGCCGTCACCGCGGTCGACTTCTCCGCCGAGGCCATCGGCCAGGCCCGTGAGCACGCCGCGGCGGCAGGCGTGGCGGTGGACTGGCAGGTCGGCGACGCCACGACCTGGGACCCCGCGGGCGAGACGTTCGACCTGATCACGGTGATGTACCTGCACCTGCCGGAGCCCGCGCTGCGGGGCGTCGTGGAGCGCGCCGCGGCCCGGCTCTCCCCCGGCGGGCACCTGGTCGTGCTCGGACACGACCGGGCCAACCTCGGGACCGGGGCTCCGGGACCGACGAACCGGGACATCCTCTACACGCCGGAGCTGCTGCGCTCCTGCATCGACCCCGCGAGCGTCGGCGCCGTGCGCGTCATGCGGTGCGAGACCATCCGCCGCGACCTGGCCACCGACCCGGAGGCCCCCGGCGACGGCGGCGCCGCCTTCGCCCTCGACACCCTGCTCGTCGCCGAGGCCTGAGCCCGGCGCACACACTTTCCGACTCGTACCCCCGGGGGTATAATGGCTTCATTCACGAGAAGGAGTATCTGATGGCTCTCATTCAGTTCCTCGGTTCGACCGCCGGCCGCTGGGTCCGCATCATCGCCGGGGTCATCCTGGTTATCCTGGCCGTTGTCCTCGGCGGCTGGTGGCTGCTGCTGGCCGCCCTCGGCGCCGTGTTCATCGCCGCCGGCGCCTTCGACTTCTGCCTCCTCGCCCCCCTCGCGGGCAAGCCCCTCCGAGGCTCCGAGTTCCGTAAGACCTTCACATCCTGACCCCGGAGGCGCCGGCACCCGTGACGCCGGGCGTCGGCTCCGGATTCGCGCCCGTCGACCATACGCCGCTGCAGCGTGCGGTGGTGCGGGTGCTCATCGCCGGCCAGGTCCTCGGCGGGATCGGGATGGGCGCCACGCTCTCCCTCGGCGCCCTGCTGGCCGCGCAACTCTCCGGCTCGAGTGCCTGGTCGGGCATGGCCGCCACCATGAGCACCCTCGGCGCCGCCCTCGTGGCGGTGCCGCTGGCCCGCTTGGCCCAGCGCCGCGGGCGCAGCCGCTCACTCGCGACCGGCTCGCTGATCGCCGGCTCCGGCGCTGTTCTCGCCATCACCTCCGTGGCGATCGACGTCTTCCCTCTGCTCCTGCTCGCCCTGATGCTGCTCGGCGCCGGCTCGGCCACGAACCTGCAGGCCCGCTTCGCCGCCACCGACCTCGCGAGCACCACATACCGGGCACGGGACCTGTCCATCGTGGTCTGGTCGACGACCATCGGCGCCGTGCTCGGCCCGAACCTGTTCGGCCCCGGCGAGGTCGTGGGGAAGGCACTCGGCCTGCCGCCGCTGACCGGGGCTTTCGCCTTCTCCCTGATCGCCACTGTTGGCGCGGCCGTGGTCTACACCGTCGGCCTCCGCCCCGACCCGCTGCTCACCGCCCTCGCCGCCCGCGAGGTCGACCCCGCCCACGGAACGCGGCGTGGCGGCCTGGCCCTCGTACGCACCAACCCGCAGGCCCGCTACTCGGTGGCCGTGATCGCCCTCAGCCACGCCACCATGGTCGCCCTGATGTCGATGGCCCCGGTGCACCTGCGCGACCACGGTGCCACGCTGACGCTGGTGGGACTGACCATCAGCCTTCACGTGGCCGGCATGTACGCGCTGTCGCCCGTGTTCGGCTGGCTGGCCGACCGCCTCGGGCGGATGCCCGTCATCCTCCTCGGCCAGGCCCTGCTGCTGGCCTCGCTGACGATCTTCTGGCTGGCCGGCGAGTCACAGACCGCCATGACCGTGGGGCTGATCCTGCTCGGACTGGGCTGGTCGGCATCCGTCGTCGCCGGTTCGGCACTGATCGCCGAGGCCGTGGACGTGCACGACCGGGCCGCCCTGCAGGGCTTCTCCGACCTGGCGATGAACGGAGCGGGCGCCCTCGGCGGAGCCCTGGCCGGCCTGATCCTGAGCGCGATCGGCTATTCCGGGCTCGGCCTGGTCACCATGGCGCTGGCGGTCGTCATCGTCGTCTGGTCGATCGTGCGCGGTGCCACGGCCCGGCCGATCGTGCGCTAGCGACGTGCTCATCGCAGGCGGAGCGCCGCACCCGGTGTCGAGCCGATTCGACGGAGATTTTGCCGTGAAAGCGCTCTTTCCCCGCGATTAGGGGCGATCCGGCCAGAATCTCCGTCGAATTCGTTCGGGGCCGACGGGCGGGCGGCTAGCGAACGGATGCCGGCGCGGGCTGCCTCCCCGACGCCAGGGCGAGCAGGGCGGGAATGCCGACCGGCTCCTGCGCCAGCAGGGGCACCACCGCGAGCCGCGGGGCACGCTTCTCGTGCACATGCTCGAGCTCGGGGAGCTCGTTCCGGGCCCGCGCGAGCAGCAACGGACTGGTCGGCGCCGCCGCGGCGATCGAGTTGTTCACGATCCACGCCCACGGCGTGATGCCGGCCCGTTCCAGGTCGGCCTGCAGTTCCGCGGCCTCGAGCACGGGCGTGGTCTCGGCGAGGGTGACCAGGATCACCTTGGTCTGCTCCGGGTCCTGCAGCCGCATCATCGGCGTGGTCAGACGGATGCCGTCACCCAGTTGCCGGGTGACCTCACGGTGGTACGACCCGGTCGCATCCAGCAGCAGCAGGGTGTGGCCCGTGGGCGCGGTGTCCATCACGACGAAGGTGTTCTTCGCCTCCCGGCTCACGCGGGAGAACGCCTGGAATACAGCGATCTCCTCGGTGCACGGGGAGCGCAGGTCCTCGCGGAGCATGGCCTGGCCCTGCTCGTCGAGGTGCGCACCTTTGGTGCGCATGACCCGCTCGGTGTAGTTCGCGATCTCCACGGCCGGGTCGATCCGGGACACGGTCAGGTTCGGCACTGCGCCGACCAGGGTGTCGTCGAGGTGCGCGGCCGGGTCGGTCGTGGTGAGGTGCACGGGCAGCCCGCGGTCGGCGAGACCCACGGCGATCGCCGCCGCGAGCGTGGTCTTGCCCACGCCGCCCTTGCCCATCAGCATCACCAGGCCGTGACCGCCGGCCTCGATCTCGTCGACCAGGACCGAGAGCGGGGCACCCGGAACAGCCGTGTCGACGGTGGCAGCGACCGGCGCCTGCGCGATCTCGGGCTCGAGCAGGCTGCGAAGAGCCGCCAGGCCCACCATGTTGGAACTCTTCAGCTCCACGTAGTCGGTGGGGGCGTTCTGCAGCCCCGCGGGCAGCTCGGCGAGCGCCTGCTGCTCGCGTGCCCGGATGGCCGCGAAGAGCGGGTCGGCTGCGGCCTCGGCAGGCGTGCCCGCATCCGCGTCCGGTCCGGCCGGCAGGATGCCGTTGACCACCAGATACTGCCGTTCCATGCCGATGGCCGCCAGTTCGGCCTGGGTGCGGGCGGCTTCCCTCAGGGTGGAACCCTGGGCGCGGGCCACGAGCACCAGCCGCGTTCGCGCAGGGTCGGAGAGCGCCGCCACGGCGTCGGCGTAGACGGCGCGCTGCTTCTCGAGGCCGGAGAGCGGCCCGAGGCAGGACGCGTCGCCCGTTCCCTCGGTCAGGAAGTCGGTCCACGACCCGGGCAGCTGCAGCAGGCGGATGGTGTGCCCCGTGGGGGCCGTGTCGAAGAGGATGTGGTCGTACGCGGCGGTCCACGCGGCATCCGTCAGCAGGTCGGTGAATTCGTTGAAGGAGGCGATCTCCGTGGTGCAGGCTCCCGAGAGCTGCTCCTCGATGGAGGCCACCTCGGCGGGCGGCAGCAGGCCGCGGACCGGGCCGACGATGCGTTCGCGGTACTGCTCGGCCGCCTGTTCGGGGTCGATCTCGAGCGCCGACAGCCCGGGCACCGCCGCGATCGGGGTGACCGTGTTGCCGATGGTCACTCCGAAGACCTGACCCACATTGGAGGCCGGATCGGTGCTGACCAGCAGAACGGATGCCCCGCCCTCGGCCAGACGCACCGCGCTCGCGCACGCGATGGAGGTCTTGCCGACCCCGCCCTTGCCGGTGAAGAAGAGGAAGCGCGGGGCGTCGTGCAGGAAGTGCAGGGTCGTCATGATCGGCCCCTAGCAGCAGCCGCCGGTGCCGCAGCAGCCCGCGTCGGCGTCCTCGGCGTCCTTACCCGGTGCGGGAGCGGCCATGGCCAGGAGCCGCGCCGATCCCTCGGGCTGCACGGCCGCGAGGTGGCTGGTCTCGTCGGTGTCGGATGCTGCCCCGGATTCGGCCGCTCCGCCGGTCCAGTTCGCGAGCTCGGCCCGGGAGGGGTAGCGGCCGGTGAGCACGGTGGCGCCGCCGACGAGCGTGACGGGCAGCCCTTCCTGGCCGACGGTGTGCAGGAACTGGCGGGCCACCTCGTTCTCCACGAAGGCGAGCGGCTCCTGGGCCAGGTTGAACCGGGCGACATCACCGCCGTTCGCGCGGGTGAAGTCCAGGTCGGCGGAGAAGGTGACCAGCGCCTGGTCGACGTCGACTCCGCAGATGCCGGTGCCGCAGCAGAGTCCCGGTTCGAAAATCTCGATGTGTGCCATGGGTGACCATCTCCTCAGCCGGCATCCAGCGGGGACGACTTGTCCGTGATGACGGTGTTCCCATTATATCGACGGATATCGATATTGCGCGAACCCTGCGCGGGTCTGTTAGCCGTCGTGGACATTGCCGAACGTGGCCAGCAGCTCCCCGATGCGATGATCGCGGTCCAGAGGGTGCCGAAGCGGCATCGCCGTGTTGAGCCGGTACGTGTTGCGGCGGCCTTCGCGCTCGCGGTCCAGGTAGCCGGCTTCCTCCAGCTCGGTGACGATTCGCTGCGCCGCTCGCTCGGTGATGCCGACCTGCACGGCGACGTCGCGCAGCCGCACGTTCGGGTTGTCCGCCACGCACAACAGCACGTGGGCGTGGTTGGTGAGAAACGTCCATGTCGCCATGCTCGATTATCTCCCACCCGACTGCCGTCTCGGCACACTTGATTCAGGACATTAAACATGTGCTATGTTTTTCCTGTTTTATAAGTCGTGTTTTGAGAGGTGTCAATGCTGGACTGGCTTGTTGTTGGTGGTGTGACTCTGACACCGTGGATCGCGGGGTTCTGCGCCGCGATCTTCGCCCGGTCGGGGATGAGCGGGGACACGGCGGCCCGGCTGGCGGCGACAGTGGTCGGCTTCGGGTTCGCCGGCACCGTCACGGTCGCCATCGCATCCGCTGCCGGAGTGCACCGGACGACCTGGGTGGTGTTCGGGTCCACGTCGGTCCAGCTGGACGCCCTGGCGTTGATCTTGTCGATGCTGGTCCTCGGACTCAGCGCGCTGATCCAGGTCTTCGCGATTCGGTACCTGCGCGGCGACCGTCGCCAGGTCTGGTTCGTCGTCTCGGCCAATCTGCTCACCGGGTTCACCGTGTTGATGGTGTGCGCAGGATCGGTGGCCCTGTTCGCGGTGGCCTGGGTCGGTGCCGGGGTGGCCCTCGTGCTGCTTCTGGCCACCTATCGGCCGTTGGCCCAGGCGCGCGATGGGATCCGACGCACCGGGATCCGGTTTGTAATCGCGGACACGGTGTTCCTGATTCCGGTGCTCATCCTGCTGGTCGCCGCCGGAGGAGACGTACCCTGGGCTCGGCTCGGCTCGGTAACGGACTCCCTGCCGCTGCCGCTGACACTGACCTGCGCCGCGCTTCTCGTGGTGCCGGCGTTGGCGCGCTCAAGCCAGATCCCGTTCCACGGCTGGTTGCCGTTCACGCTGGCGGCGCCCACACCGGTCTCTGCGCTGATGCACGCCGGGGTGGTCAACGCCGGCGCCATCCTGCTGATCCGGTTCGCCCCGGCCATCGCTCCTCATCAGGCGGTCATGATCGGGGTGTTCCTGGCCGGAGCCGCAACGCTCGTCTACGCGTCGGCGGTTCGTCTGGTCCGGCCGGACGTGAAGGGCCGGTTGGTGTACTCGACGATGGCGCAGATGGGATTCATGATCCTGGCCTGCGGCTTGGGAGCATACGCGGCGGCGATTTTCCATCTCGTCGCCCACTCCCTGTTCAAATCCACCCTCTTCCTCGGGGCCGGCATGGGGGTGCGCCAGCACGCTGTCGATCGGGACCTCCCACCCCGTCCGACCCGCTCACCGTTCGCTGTCCCGGTGGCCGTGAGCCTGTCGGTGCTGGTTGCGCTGGCAGCGCTGACGGCAGCCAAATGGATGTTCTCCCCGACCGTGTCAGCGGCCAGTGCCGGTCTGCTGGCGTTCGTCGCGCTGACCGCAGCCGTGGCCCTGGGCGCTGCGCTGCGCACCACCTTCACCCTCCGAACGTTCCTCACCGGAACCGCTTCGATCGGTGTGCTGGCGTTCGGGTATGTGGCTCTCCTGCATGTGTTCACGGCGGCACTGGAACCCGCGACCACCGTCGCCGCGCCCGCCTGGCTGCTGGTTGTGCCGGTCATCGGGCTCGTCCTGGTGCAACTGCTCTCCCGCAACCCGAACCGGTTCGAAACCCTTCGTGACGTCGTTTACGCGAGGACGATGGCGCCCGCCCTGCCCCGCCTGTCCGCGCTGCCCCGCTCGTCCGCGACCTCAGGAGTCCCCTCATGAATTTGATTCTTCGCGCCCAGGTGGCTGCAGCGGCCCACGACATCGTGCCGCACTGGCCCCTGGAGTCCTTCATCGCCGTGAACCCTCTCGCGAGCCACGAAACCCGCCCGTTCGAAACCGCCACCACCCCGGGCGTGGTGCTCACCCGGTCTCGGGACGCCTACCTCGCAGACGTCGAGCGCGGCCGCATCGTCGATGCCGACCTCGAAGCAGCCCTGGCGGAGCGTGTCCCCGAGCTTGCCGGACACCTCACCCTCGGCGGGAAGACGGCGTCCGCGGTGGGCGTGGCGGTTCTGGACATGAAATCCACGTCGTGGAGTTCCCCCGCCGCGACCGCCCCATCGGCTCCCTGGCTGGACGAGTACCTGGCCGCCTGGGTGTCGTCCTACCTGAACCCGGACCCCCTCTGGGCGATGCCCCACACCCAGCGCGGCTTTTACCAGGCGTGGCGAATCCTGGCCCGCCGGGACCCGTCACTCCCCCGAACGGTCCGCCGGACGGCGGCCGAGCTGCCCGCCGAGCCCGACGCCGCACTCGCGTGGGCCCTGGTCAAGCTCGGGGTCGCCGCCGAGTCGGTCACGGAGACGCTCCGAACAGAGCTGCACTACCTGCCCGGCTGGGTTGGTCAGATCAAGTGGCGGGCCGAGAAGATCGGTGACATCGACCTGCTCTCGTACCTGTCCGTGAGGCTGACCGTTCGAGCCGTTCTGGGTCTGTCCCTCTCTCCCTCCTCACCCACACCGCCGGTAGCCGACGAGGCGCCGCCGACCCTGCGCCACCGGGCCGAGCACGTTGCCCGGTCCATCGGCGGCAGTCGCGTCGACCGGGAAGAAATCGCGGCCGTGATCCGGGTCCTGGCCACCCACCCGGTGGCCGATCACGCGTTGACCTGGCAGAAGGCCTACGAGCTGCATTACCGCGCCGCCCTGGTGCACTCCGTCAGGGACACCGATCCCTTCACCCCTCGCCCCCACCTGCAACTGGTGATGTGCATCGATCCCCGGTCCGAAGGCATCCGGCGTCACCTCGAGAACCTCCCCGAAGCCGAGACGTTCGGGTTCGCAGGATTCTTCGGGGTCCCCGTGCGCTTCTCCCGCTACCTGGCCCGCGGGGCCGTCAATTCGCTGCCGGCTCTCCTGACGCCCCGCCACCACCTCACCGAACACCCGACCGACTCGGCGAAGGCGAAAGACCACGTGATGCGCGGTCGCAGCCGGGATGCGCTCCGACAGTCGACCCACCAGGCCGACTCCGGCACCGGGACACCGTTCGCCTTCGCGGAGGTGACCGGATGGCTGTACGGCGCCATCAGCGTGCTGCGCACCCTCACCCCCACCCTGCAGGCGCGAATCCAGCGGTTCCTGACCCCGTCGACGGCCACGCTTCCGAGCAACGTGACAATCACCGACTCGTTCACCCTGGAGGAGCGGGCCGCGATGGCTGAAACCGCGGTGCGGATGATGGGCGTGACACAGTTCGCCCCGCTGGTCGTGCTCGCCGGCCACGGATCCGAGTCGGTGAACAACCTGTACCAGTCGGCTCTGGATTGCGGCGCCTGCGGCGGAAACCCCGGCGGGGCGAATGCCCGCGCCTCCGCCGCCATCTTCAACGACCCCGACGTGCGCGCCCTCCTGGTGCCCCGCGGAATCGTCATCCCCTCCGACAGTTTCTTCATCGCGGCGGAGCACAACACCGTCACCGACGCCGTCACGCTTCTGGACCGTCACCTGATCCCCGAGAGCCACGTCGATGCGGCGGGAACGTTCGATCGGGCACAACGGACAGCGGCCGGGTTGTTGCTCAGGGAACGGGCCAGGGACCTGCCCGGGGCATCCCCCCGCTCCCCCGGCCGGGTCCAGGGACGCGCCCACGACTGGGCGGAGGTGTATCCGGAGCTGGGGCTTGCCGGAAATGCGGCCATGATCATCGGACCGCGTCAGATGACCCGCGGTGTCAACCTGGACCGGCGGGTATTCCTGCACTCCTACCAGGCCGAGCTGGACCTCGAGGGTGCCGCTCTGGAAACGATCATGACCGCGCCCCTGGTGGTCGCCCAATGGATCAACCACCAGTACTACTTCTCCGCCCTCAACCCCGCCAGCCTCGGCGCCGGAACCAAAACCATTCACAACGCGATCGGCACCATCGGAGTCCTCGCCGGCCACACCGGAGACCTGCGCCGCGGCCTGCCCTGGCAATCCGTCGGCCTCGGCGACCGACTGTTCCACGAACCGATGCGCCTGACCGTCATCATCCAGGCGCCCCTGGACAGCATCGGGCGCATCGTCTCCCGCAACCAGGTGTTGCGCAACCTGCTCGACAATGACTGGATCACCCTCACCGCACGAAACGACCCCGCAGCCGCCTGGCACCGCTACACCCCGTACGGCTGGACGGCCGCCTCTCCCCCACTGAAAGGAACCTGACCATGAACAACCTGACACAGATGACCCGGCTGGAGGTCGTTGTGCCCGCCCGCGACGCCCCCGCCATCCGCGAACTGATCACCTCCGCGGGCGCCACCGGCTACACGTCCGTGTCCGGGGTGTCCGGAATCGGACACCACGGTCAGCACTCCGGAGCCCTGCTCTTCAACGAATACGACACCCTCACCATGCTGATCACCGTCCTCCCACCCGACAATGCCGGCGAGTTGATCGACGCCGTCGGGGTGCTTCTGAGCACATCCAGTGGCGTCATGTTCGTGTCCGAGACCTACGTCTCCAGGCCCGAATACTTCCAGTGACGCACGCCGGGGAACGGGGCCCACGGCCCGCCCGCGAGGCATCCGTGGTTCCCGTTCGACACCGGGGAGTGGAAGACTGACCGCGGGCGCTGCCGCCCTGTTTCAGACCCTGCACTCACATCAACAGTTCGGACGACAGTTCCGGCCCGAAAGGCACGCAATGACCGACGCTTCCGAGGCCGCCGCCCTCCTCCCGCTGCTGCTGGACCAGGAACGGCTCATCCAGTTCGACTCCTTCGACGTGGGCGACGCCTGGGCCGTCGGGTCACGGCTCGTCGAGCTCGGCACCCTGCGCCGGCATCCGATCGCCGTGTCCATCATGTTCGGCGACCAGCGCGTCTTCCACGCCGCACTGCCCGGCGCCTGCGCCGACAACGACGCGTGGCTCGAGAACAAGTTCCGGGTCGTGCGTCACTACGCCAGCTCGTCTTTCGCCGTGGGAACCCGTTTCCGGGCTAACTCCCGCGACTTCCGCACCGATTCGAACCTCGACCCGAGAACGCACGCCGCGCACGGCGGAGCCTTCCCGCTGCGCGTGCGCGGCTCGCTCATCGGAGTCGCCGGCGTGTCCGGGCTACCCCAGCGCGATGACCACGACCTGATCGTCGAGGTTCTCGACGAACACCGTCGCTCGCACTCCTGAGCTGCACCGCCTCCCCGCCCGGATGTGAAAGTGTGGAGTGAAGCCCCTGACCTGCTTCCGTTGGAGTACCCGTGACCACCGCACCCACCAGCTCGTCGTCACCGGCCGCCGGCTCCCTGCCCGACGACCGGATCACCCTGCGGTTCATGGCCGTGCCTGCCGACGTCGCCGCCTCCGGCGCGACCGTCGCCGCGGGCAGCGTGCTCGAATGGATCGACAAGGCCGCCTACGCCTGCGCGGTGGGCTGGAGCGCCTCCGACACGGTCACCGCCTACGTCGGCAATGTGCACTTCACCCGGCCGATCCGCTCCGGCGACCTGGTCGAGGTGCACGCCCGCATCATCCACACCGGACGCACGAGCATGCATGTGCTCGTCACGGTCGAGACCACGGATGTGCGCGCTCGGGAGTACACCCCGGCGACCCACTGCATCCTCGTCTTCGTCGCGGTCGATGATGCCGGGAAGCCGCAGGCCGTTCCCGTCTGGGAGCCCCGCTCGGACGTCGACCGCGAACTGCAGCAGAACGCGACGGCCCGGCTGGAGCCGCGCAAACGCATCCAGACCTGCATGCGCGGACAGGAATATACCGAGGACAGCACGACGCCGCGCACGGTCTTCCGCTTCCTGGCGGCACCGGCCGACGCGAATTGGGGCGGCAACGCGCACGGCGGCACCGTGATGCGCTGGATCGACGAGGCCGCCTTCGCGACGGCGGCGGCGTGGAGCTCCGAGGCCGCCGTGGCCGTCTACTCGGGAGGGATCCACTTCTACCGGCCGATCCACATCGGGCACATCGTCGAAGTGGATGCCCGGCTCATCCACACCGGCAAGCGCAGCATGCACGTGAGCATCCGCGTGCGTTCGGGCAGCCCGCGCACACCATCGGACCTGCACCTCACGACGCAGTGCATGAGCATCTTCGTCGCGATCGGCGCCGACGGGCACGCCGACCCGGTGCCCTCGCTCACGCTGATCACCGCGGAGGACAAGCGCCTCGACCAGCACGCCCGGGCCCTGATGGAACTGCGCGCACCGTTGGCCATGATGCCCGTCGACCACCTGCGCCTGCCCTAGCGGTTCACGGTGGCCCAGCCGACACGTTTGAGGGGTGCGGAGGCATCCGGACCCCCCAATCTCGTCGTCTCACCGGTTCGGGTGAATCGACGGTTCAGTCCTGGGCGTCGTGCGAGCGCTCGGCGGCGGCTTCGATAGCGGCGCGGTCGCTCTTGGGCAGCCGCGCGACATAAGCGCGCTTGAGCTCGGCCCAGCGGTGCGGCGACACCTGGTTCGCCGGGACCGGCTCGGCCGGCGTGTTGGTGGAGTCTCGTTCAGCCACGATTCACTCAGCTTCGTTCTGCAGCGACGTCATCACTCGTCGCCGGCTGGCGGGCGAGGAATTCGCGCTTGAGGGCAGCCCACCGCTGGATCGACACGAGGTGGGTAACGGTGTTTTCGGATGTATCGGCCATGGGTCTCTCAGTCTCAAACGTGGTTTGAACGGCACGCCACTGAGCCTGGTTCAGGGTAAGGAGCGATCGAGATTGTCACGGTTGAACATCGAGATTGGTCACGGTTGAGCATCGAGATGAGTACCGACCCACCACCATCAGTGGACGGGATCGCAATTCGCCTATTATACCGCGCCTCCTCCGAGTCCGGCATTCCGATCCGGTCCCTCCCCAGACTCACGGACTAGAGTCGACCGGATGCCCCAGCCACACCCAGCCGCCACTCCCGCCGCCTCGACCCGGAACGCGCCCGGCCCAGCGTCGTCAGCAGGCTTCGTGCAGGTGCGCGGAGCCCGGGAGAACAACCTCCGGAATGTCGACGTCGACGTGCCCCGGGACGCCATCGTCGCGTTCACCGGTGTCTCCGGCTCCGGCAAATCCTCCCTGGCGTTCGGCACCATCTTCGCGGAGGCCCAGCGCCGGTTCCTGGAATCGGTCGCGCCCTACGCCCGGCGCCTGATCCAGCAGGGCCACACGCCGCAGGTCGACGAGATCACCGGCCTGCCACCGGCTGTCGCCCTGCAGCAGCGCCGGGGCGCGCCCAGTTCCCGGTCGAGCGTGGGCACCCTGACCACCCTGTCCAACTCGCTGCGGATGCTGTACTCCCGAGCCGGCATGTACCCGACGGATGCCCCGCGCCTCGAATCCGACTCCTTCTCCCCCAACACCGTGGCCGGTGCCTGCCCGCGGTGCCACGGTCTCGGCACGGCGCACACCGTGACCGAAGCGACCCTCGTGCCCGACCTGACCCTGAGCATCCGTGACGGCGCCATCGCGGCCTGGCCGGGTGCCTGGCAGGGCAAGAACCTGCGGGACATCCTGATCACCCTGGGCTACGACGTGGACACCCCGTGGCGGGACCTGGGGCGCACCGAGCGGGACTGGATCCTCTTCACCGAGGAGCAGCCCGTGGTGGAGGTCACCCCGCAGCGCGACCGCATCGCCAAGCCGTACCAGGGCCGGTTCTGGAGCGCGAAGAGCTATGTGCTGCACACCCTGGCCGACTCGAAGAGCCAGAGCCAGCGGGAGCGCGCGCTGCGCTTCGTCGAATCCGGCCCGTGCCCGGTCTGCGACGGCAGCGGGCTGACGCCGGCGGCCCTCGCCGTCACGGTGGCCGGCCGGTCCATCGCGCAGCTCAACCTGCTCCCGCTGACCGGGCTCGCCGAACTGCTGCGGCCGACACTGCTGCCGGGCGCCGCCGAACCCACCGAGGCCGCGGTCACCCTGACCCGGGACCTGCTCGCCCGCATCGAGGTGCTGCTCGAGCTGGGCCTGGGCTACCTCAGCCTCGGGCGCGCAACTCCGACCCTCTCTCCGGGCGAGATGCAGCGACTGCGTATCGCCACCCAGTTGCGCTCGGGCCTGTTCGGCGTGATCTACGTGCTCGACGAGCCCTCCGCCGGGCTGCACCCGGCCGATGCCGAACCGCTGCTGCTCGTGCTGGAGCAGCTGAAGGCCTCCGGCAATTCGGTCTTCGTCGTCGAGCACAACATGGACATCGTGCGCCGGGCCGACTGGGTCGTCGACGTGGGACCGCTGGCCGGCGCCGGCGGCGGCGCCGTGCTCTACAGCGGGCCGATCGGCGGCCTGGCCGACGTGCCGGAGTCCGTCACCCGGCAATTCCTGTTCCCGGCCGAGGCGGCGGCCGGGTCGGCACCGGAACCCGCCGCTCGACCTGCCACGCTGCGCACGCCCGATCGCTGGCTGGGCCTGCACGGGGTCACCCGGCACAATCTGCAGGGCGTCGACGCGAGCTTCCCGCTCGGCGTGCTCACGGCTGTGACCGGCGTGTCCGGTTCGGGCAAGTCCACACTGGTCAGCCAGGTGCTGGCGGATGCCGTGCGGCTCGCACTGCATCCGGACGCCGACGCATCCGTCGCCGCCGGTGAATCCGGCGCAGCCGCCACCTCGGCCGCCACCGAACCCGGCGACGACGACGACCTCGGCGACTCCCCCGGCGAGCAGGAACCGCGAGCGCGGGTCGACCGCATCACCGGGCTCGACGCCGTGGACCGCCTCGTTCGGGTGGACCAGAAGCCCATCGGCCGCACGCCGCGCTCCAACCTGGCCACCTATACCGGGCTCTTCGACGCCGTGCGCGCGACCTTCGCGGCCACCGACCTGGCCCGGAGTCGCGGCTACGGCGCCGGGCGGTTCTCGTTCAACGTGACCGGCGGCCGCTGCGAGACCTGCCTCGGCGAGGGCTCGGTCAGCGTCGGCCTGCTCTTCCTGCCCGGCAGCTACACACCCTGTCCGGCCTGTCAGGGCTCGCGCTACAACCCGGAGACGCTCGAGGTGACCTACCGGGGCAAGTCCGTCGCCGAGGTGCTCGGCCTCAGCGTCGAGGAGGCCGGCGGCTTCCTCGCCGACGTGCCGGCCGCCGCCCGCAGCCTGGCCACCCTGCGCGAGGTCGGGCTCGGCTACCTCCGCCTCGGCCAGCCCGCCACCGAGCTCTCCGGCGGCGAGGCGCAGCGCATCAAGCTCGCCACCGAGCTGCAGCGTGCCCGCCGCGGCCACACGATGTACCTGCTCGACGAGCCGACGACGGGCCTGCACCCCGCGGATGTCCGTCTCCTCCTGGCCCAGCTGGGTCGCCTGGTCGATGCCGGCAACACGGTCATCGTCGTCGAGCACAACCTCGACGTGGTCGCCGCCGCGGACTGGGTGATCGACCTAGGCCCGGCCGGCGGCGATGCGGGCGGCCGGATCGTGGCGACCGGAACCCCGGATGCCGTCGCGCAGCATCCGCACAGCCGCACCGCCCCCTATCTGGCCCGCCGCCTGGCCGGCGGTTAGCCGCGCCGAGCCCGTCGCGTTCAGTCGTGGCGCAGGTTGTGGAAGCGGGCGCACGGTAGAACGTGCGCCCGCTTCCACAACCTGCGCCGGCGGGCGCCGGCGGGCGACGAACCCGCGGGCCGCGGGCCGCGTGCCCTAGATTGGGGAGCGTACGTGTCGGCGCAAAGGAGCACTCATGACCGGTTGGCGGATCCGCGACTTTCACTCGGATGACCTGGACGGCATCCTGCGCCTCTGGGAGGAGATCACCGCCGCCAAGACGGAACCCGTCTACGGCCTCTCCGAGGTGCTGGCCTCCTGCCAGAAGGACGACGCCGTGATCGCCCTCGTCGGCGACGAGGTGATCGGGGCCGCCGTGGGCCGCGCCGCCCACGCTCAGGGCTGGGTGGTCTTCCTCGCCACCGCGGAGCGCTACCAGGGCCGCGGTGTGGGCACGGCGCTGCTGGCCGCCCTCGAGAAGAAGATGTCCCGACACGCGTTGACCAAGCTCTCCGCGCTGATGCCCGAATCGGCCACCCGCGTCGACGCCTTCGTGAAGCGCGGCTTCGAGGTCAAGCACCACCTGCGCTACTTCGAACGCCACATTCCGGTGCAGCGCGAGGAGCTGCGGTCCCTGACCGAGCTGGGCGGGCGCATCCTGGCCCGTGACCTCTGGGAGGGCGTCGGCGGAATGCGCACCGAGAAGGAGATGCTCGAGCGCCGGCTCGTGATGCCGCTGGCCAAACCGGACATGGCCGAGCAGTACGGCGTCGTGCCGCCGAAGGCGGTCGTGCTCTTCGGCCCTCCCGGAACCGGCAAGACCACCTTCGCCAAAGCCATTGCCTCCCGGCTGGAATGGCCCTTCGTCGAGGTCTTCCCCTCCCGGCTCGCGGCCGACCCCAAGGGCCTCGCGGGCGCGCTCCGAGAGACCTTCCTGAAGATCTCCGAACTGGAACACGCGGTGGTCTTCATCGACGAGGTCGAGGAGATCGCGGCGCAGCGCGGCGGAGAGCCGCCCTCGCCCCTGCAGGGCGTCACCAATGAGCTGCTCAAGATCATCCCGGCATTCCGCGAGCAGCCCGGCCGGCTCCTGGTCTGCGCCACGAACTTCATCCGCGCCCTCGATTCCGCATTCCTCCGGCATGGGCGCTTCGACTACGTCATCCCGATCGGGCTGCCGGATGTCGCCGCTCGCCAGGCCATCTGGGAGCGCTACGTCCCCGAGGGCATGAAGAGCACGGTCGACCTCGACGCTCTCGTCGACGCCAGCGACGGCTTCTCACCGGCCGACATCGAATATGCCGCCCGGCGCGCGTCGCAGCAGGCGCTGGAACGGGCGCTGTTCGAGGGTGCGGACGAGTCGACGCCCGGCGGCCCGGCTACCGAGGACTATCTGGTCGCCATCCGCTCGACCCGCACCACCGTCTCGGCGCAGGTCGCCAGCGAATTCCTGGAGGATATCGAACGGCTCGCCCGGCTCTGAGCCCGAGGGCCCGAGGCCCGACGCGCCGGGCGGGCCTCAGGCCCCGAGGCCGAGCTCGGCGTTGTGCGATTCCGCGATGAACTCGATGAGGGTGGCCTCGATCGTGGCATACGACCAGCGGTACGCGGCGTTCTCGTCCCGGGCGATCAGAGCTTCCGCCAGCTGGTTGTGCCGGTGGGCCGAGGGCGGCGTGTATTCGGTGATCGTGAACCGCTTCTCCTCCTCGCGCGTGCGCAGCAACGCCTCGACGGTGCCGGCGAAGTGCCCCATCACGCTGTTGCCGGATCCGATCAGGATCAGGGTGTGGAACGCCACGTCCGCCTCGAGGAAGCGGCGGCCGTCGCCCGCGAGATCGGCTTCGACCATGGCTTCCGCTGCCGCCCGCACGGTGGCCAGCTGATCCGGAGTCATCAGGCGCGCACTCAACCGGGCGGCCACGGGCTCGATGCCGAGCCGCATCTCGAGCATCTCGCGCATCTGGATGAGGTAGTCCGCCCCGCGTCCGCGCCAGTAGATGGTCTGCGGGTGCATCAGGTCCCAGTTCTCCCGGGAGAGCACCTGCGTGCCCACGCGCTGCCGGGGTTCGACCATGCCCAGCGATTGCAGCACCCGCAGGGTCTCGCGCAGCACCGAGCGGGAGATGGTGAACTCCTCGCTGATGCTCTCGAGGTTCAGGATGTCCCCGGGCGCGTAGCCACCGTCGACGATTTGTTGCCCCAGTGCGTTCAACACCCGGGCATGCAGTCCTCGTTCACGCCAGACTCCGGCGCCCACCCCACGGTTCATCTCTGCTTCTCCCTGCGCGGCCCGGCCGCGCGTCATCCCCCTCGCGATCGTAGCGGCGATCGCGGAGCGGCGGTGGTCAGGGCGACCGGAATCGTGTGCCACACTCAATTATCTGATTAATCAGATTTATTAGACGATGGGGTCGCAGAGAAGCCGCCTCGGAATGGACATTCAGATGATTCCTCCCCTTGCGGTTCCGGTGGTTCCGATCGAACCGGCCGGCAGCGACCTGCAGCTCATCATCGCCGCCCTCGTCGGCGTCGCAGTGATCATCCTGCTGATCACCTGGCTCAAGGTGCACCCCTTCCTCGCCCTCTCGATCGGCGCCGTGGGCGTCGGCGTCGGGGCCGGCCTCGCTCCGGCCGCCGCCGTCACGAGTTTCAGCACCGGATTCGGCTCCACCATGGCCGGCGTCGGCATCCTGGTCGGCTTCGGCGCCATGTTCGGCAAGCTGCTGGCCGACTCCGGCGGAGCCGACCGCATCGTCGACTCACTGGTCACCCGCTCCAGCGCGCGCACCCTGCCGTGGACGATGGCCCTGATCGGTGGACTGATCGGCCTGCCGATGTTCTTCGAGGTCGGCCTCGTCCTGCTCATTCCGGTGATCATCCTGGTGGCCCGCCGCAGCGGGCTCTCACTCATCCGCATCGCCATCCCGGCCCTGGCCGGCCTGTCCGTCATGCACGGGCTGGTGCCGCCGCACCCCGGACCCCTCGTCGCCGTGACCACGCTCGGCGCCAACCTCGGCCTGACGCTTGCGATCGGCGTGCTCATCGCCATCCCGACCGTCATCATCGCCGGCCCGATCTTCAGCAAGTTCGCGAGCCGCTGGGTCTCCGTGCCCGTGCCGCAGCTGTTCCTGACCAACGAGGAGCAGGGACTGGGTGAGAACGCCAAGCGCCCGAGCTTCCTGATCACGATCTCAGGCATCCTGCTCCCCGTCGTCCTGATGCTCGCCCGCTCGATCGCCGACGCGATCAACCCGGGCTCCACGGCCCCGCTGAACGCCACGCTCGACTTCCTGGGCACACCCATGATCGCCCTCGGCATCGCCGTGATCTACGCGATGGTCGTCTTCGGCCGCGGCGGCGGCATGGACCGCTCCGCGATCGCCAAGTCGCTCTCCGACTCCCTCCCGCCGATCGCCGGCATCCTGCTCATCGTGGGCGCGGGCGGCGGTTTCAAGCAGGTTCTCATCGACACCGGTATCGGCACCGTCATCGCCGATGCCGTGGCCGGCAGCAGCATTTCGGTGCTCGTGCTCGCCTGGTTCGTCGCCGCCCTGATCCGCGTCGCCACCGGGTCGGCCACCGTCGCCACCGTGACGGCCGCCGGCATCCTCGCCCCCGTCGCGGCCAGCCTGGGCAGCACGGATGTCTCACTGATGGTCCTGGCCATCGGCGCCGGTTCCCTGTTCCTCTCCCACGTCAACGACGCGGGGTTCTGGCTCGTCAAGGAGTACCTCGGCACAACCGTCGGGCAGAACCTCAAGACCTGGACCGTGATGGAGTGCCTCATCTCCGTCGTCGGCCTTGCGGGCGTCCTCCTGCTGAATATCGTGATCTAGCATGCTCGACACACAGCAGCCCGTGCTCGTGATCATGGGCATCTCCGGATCCGGCAAATCCACCGTGGCCGGCCTCCTCGCCGGCCAGCTCGGCTGGGACCTCGAGGAAGGCGACGACCTGCATCCGCAGGAGAACATCGACAAGATGTCCTCCGGCCATCCGCTCAACGACGAGGATCGCGCACCCTGGCTCGACACGGTCTCGTCGTGGATCATCGAGCACACCATGGCAGGGGTGCCGGGCATCATCACCTGCTCGGCGCTCAAGCGCCGCTACCGCGATGTGCTGCGCGAGCACAACGTGATCTTCGTGCACCTGACCGGGTCGACCGACCTGATCGGGCGCCGCCTCGCCGCCCGGCACGACCACTACATGCCGACCTCGCTGCTCGATTCGCAGGTGGCAACCCTCGAGGTGCCGGACGCCGACGAGCGCGCGATCTCCATCGACGCCGGCCGCGCTCCGGCCGAGGAGGCCGCCGAGATCGTGCGGCGGCTCGGGCTCGCTCCGCGGCCCGGCTCGTCCAGCCTCGGCGCTTCGCAACCGGGGAAGTCCTCGGTGCCGGGCGCCCGCCCCTGAGCGTCGGCCCGAGCCGACACAGAAAGCCCCCGCGATCCCGGCCACCCGCCGGGGTGGCGGGGGTTTTCCGCTGCCACCAGCAGATCCCGTACGCGGCCGGAAGCGAATCCGGGGCGAACTCCTGATCGGGTCTGGCGAGTGTCAGGGGCATGAACTACACTCTCAACATCGAATAAATGTTCGAGAGAATCAATCAAGGGAGCCACGCATGCCTCAGATCATTGACGCAGTCGTCGACGTTGAGCTGTCCGTCGACGGCGACCCGCGCGCGTTCATCTGGAACCGGTTCGAACACACCGTCATCGGGCAGCCCCAGGCCATCTTCACCCGTACCCGCTGGTGGGAGAACGCCGGCGGCGTTCCGTCCCGCATCGACACCGAGCTCTGGCGTCTCGACGCCTCACGCGGCGATGAGGAACAACACCGCTACGACCTGCGGCGCGACACCGACGGATCGTGGGTGCTCGCCCTCGACTGGGGATGAACCCGGGCGTTCCCAGCGGGCGCCGAGCCGCCGGGGTATACCCTGAGGGGGTATCCAGGCGATCAATCGGCCAAACGGATGCCCTGAGCTCGGTTCGGACGGAGACGGCATGCTGCACGCGAACGATGCGATCTCGTTCCGTGGCGGCCGCCGGGTCTTCCACTCCGCCGTTCTGGCGGCGCTCACGATGGCCGCAATGCTGCTCTGCCTGCTCGCCGTGCACTCGGCCGGCACCGGGCACGGGCCGGGCCACAGCCTGTCCGCAGCAACCCCGGCAACCACAGCAACCACAGCTTCGGCCCTGACAACGGTTACGACAGCGGCTGCGGCAACGGTTACGACAGCGGCTGCGACGACGACAGCGATGGCGGCCGGTGCACATTCCGCGGCCACGCACACCGCCTCCTCCGCCACAGCGGCCGTTGTCGTCGTGACTGCCGGCGCCGTCAGCAACGTCGGCGCCCACGCCGCGTCCGATCTGGCCGCCCTCTCGATGACCTGTTCCCTCCTGCTGGTGCTGGGCGGTCTGATCCTGCTGTCCCGGCGCCCGTCGGTCTGCCGACGCCTGCTCGAGGTCGTCGGCTTCGTCGTCGGGTCCTGTCGGGACATTCCGCTGCATCTGCACCGGCCGAGCCTCACCCTGCTCTCCATCAGCCGCATTTAGGCCGAAACCCTCGCCAGCGCACCCGTCCGGCTGCGCGGCCCGGCCGTACCCCGGCCCCCGGTTTCTCACCCCTTTTTGTCGACGAATGGAACAACAATGCTCAGAACCACCCGCACCTTCCGCACCGCGCTGATCACCGCCGCCGTGCTCACGACCGCGCTCACGCTCAGCGCCTGCGGCGGCACGCCCCCGGCCGCCGACGCCCCGGCCTCCGGCGGGTCCACCGCCTCCGCTTCCGCCGATTTCAACGCCGCGGATGTCGACTTCGCCCAGATGATGATCCCCCACCACGAGCAGGCCGTCGCGATGAGCGACGACCTCCTCGCCAAGCCGGGAATCGACCCGCGCGTCATCGCCCTGGCCACGGAGATCAAGGCCGCACAGGAGCCCGAGATCACCCAGCTGACCGACTGGCTGGGCGCGTGGGGCGCGGACACCGGCGGCATGTCCGACATGAACCACGGCACCGACGGCATGATGAGCGAGGCCGACATGATGACGCTCGGCAACGCCTCGGGCACCGACGCCGACCAGGTGTTCCTCGAGCTGATGATCGCGCACCACGAGGGCGCGATCGCCATGGCGCAGACGCACATCGACGAGGGAAGCAACACCGACGCCCAGACCCTCTCGGCCGCCATCGTCGCCTCGCAAACCGCCGAGATCGCCGTCATGACCGACCTCCTCACCGAGTTCTGACCCAGATGACTTCCCGGAGAACCATCCGCCTGTGCGGAACCTGCGTGATCACGCTCGGCCTCGCGGCCGTGCTGGCCGGTTGCACGCCCGCTCCGGCTGCCCCGGCAACCGGTGCCACGGACACGGACGCCACCACCACGGCAGCCTTCGAGCACATCCACGGCCTCGGCGCCGACCCGTCCACCGGCGCGACGTACGCCGGCACGCACCAGGGTGTGTGGCAGATCCCGACCGACCTGCTCCCCGATACCTACCTGACCGGCGCGCCGGATGCCGCGCTCACCGGGCCCACCCCGAGCGACGGCCCGGCCTTCGACGCCATGGGATTCACGGTGGCCGCACCGGGCCTGCTGCTGGCCTCCGGGCATCCGGGGTCCGGCCAGTCCACACTGAAGGCCCCGAATGTGGGACTGATCAGCAGCGAGGATGCGGCGTCCACCTGGACGAACGTCTCCCTCGCCGGTGAGACCGACTTCCACGATCTCGATGCGGTGGCCCTGGAGTCTGGAGCCCTGCGCGTGTACGGCTACGACGCCGCCGCCGGAACGGTCAGCATCAGCGACGACGACGGCGCCAGCTGGTCGTCCGGGGCGGCGGCGTCGCTGCGTGACCTCGCCGCCGACCCGGCGGATCCCGATCAGGTCTTTGCGACCACCGAGAACGGCCTCGTCCGGAGTGATGACGCCGGGCGCACATTCGGGCCGGTGTCTGACGCCCCGATGCTGTACCTGATCGACGTGCAGGACACCACGGCCGGCGGCGGCGTCGTGGGAATCAGCCCGGAGGGCGTGGTCTGGTACCAGGCGACCCGGAGCGGGATCTGGACCCGCGGAGGGCAGACCGAGGGCACCCCCGAGGCCCTCGCCTTCGTCGGCGGCAGCGAACCCTGGCTCCTCGCCGCCGACGGTCGCGGGGTCGTCGCGAGCGACGACTTCGGCCTCACCTGGACCGTGCTCGTGGCGGCCGAGGCTTAGCCCGGTGCGACGGATGCTCGAACTCCGCCTCGGGGACATACTCGCAGTGACGAAAACGCCGTCCGCCACGGAAGGAAGCCGATCATGATGTGGGGTTATAACGGAGGTCTGGGCTGGACTGTGCTCTTCGGCCTGATCACCATCGTCAGTGTTGTCACACTCATCGTGCTGGCCGTGCGCCTGTCGGCCGGGAGCAGGGACCGGCGCGAACCGGGGCCACCATCCGGCGCTCCGTACGCCGGCACCCCGGGGCGCAGCCGCGCCCGCCAGATCCTCGACGAGCGCTTCGCGGCCGGGGAGCTGACCCAGGAACAGTACCTCGAGCAGGTCCGGGCCCTCGGCGAGGGCCCGGCGTGAAACCACTCAGCCGCCGGGCCGCACTCACCCTCGGCGGCCTGGGGGTGGCCGGAACCGTCGTCGGCGGGGCCGGGCTGCTCTGGAGCCGCCAGCCCGAGACATCCGTCGGTCCCGGCGATGCCTCGGAGCCGCTCTCCGGTTACACGGGCGGTGAGCCGCTCCGCCAGCCGACCGAACTGCGAAGCAGCGACGGGCTGCTCGAGGCGCAGCTGGCCGCCGCTCCCGGACCGGCCGAGATCGGCGGCCGCACGGTGACCGTCTTCGCCTACAACGAGGGGCTGCCCGGCCCGACCCTGCGCCTGCGGCCCGGCGACCGGGTGCGGCTGCGCCTGCAGAACGGACTCGCCGACCCCACCAACCTGCACGTGCACGGCCTGCACGTTTCGCCGGAGGGCAACAGCGACAACCCCTTCGTCATGATCGCGCCCGGCGCCGCGTTCGACTACGACTACCGGCTGCCGGCCGACCACCCGCCCGGACTGTTCTGGTACCACCCGCACCACCACGGACTGGTCGCCGACCAGATCTTCGGCGGCCTGTACGGCGCCATCGTGATCGACGACCCCGAGCCCGTGCCGGTGGCCCGCGAGCGCGTGCTGGTGATCTCCGACCTCACCCCGAGCGGCGCCTTCGGGCGTGCCCCGGTGGGCCAGGCCGAACGGATGCGCGGCCGCGAGGGCCGACTCGTGCTGGTGAACGGGCAACTGGAACCCAGTCTCGGCATCCGCCCGGGCGAGCGCGAGCGCTGGCGCATCGTCAACGCCTGCGTCTCCCGGTACCTGCGGCTGAGCCTGGACGGCCAGCGACTGCAACTGCTCGGCCTGGACTCCGGCCGGTTCGAAACGCCCCGCGACGTGCAGGAGGTGCTGCTGGCGCCCGGCAACCGGGCCGACCTGCTGGTCACCGCGGCCACACAGCCGGGCGGCCCGGCGGGCAGCACCACCACGTCCAGGCTTCGCGCTCTGCCCTACGACCGGGGCGGCATGGGCATGGGCATGGGCGGCATGATGGGCGGCTCCTCCCCGTCGACGGCGACGGTCGACCTGGCCACCGTGACCGTGTCCGGCGAACCGGTGGCCGCGGCATCCGTTGTTCCCCGCCGGCCGGCGCCGCGCGACCTGCGCGGCGCCGCCGTGACGGCGCGCCGGGAGCTGACCTTCGCCATGGGTATGGGCATGGGCGGGGGCGGGGGCGGGGGCGGGGGCATGAGCTTCACCATCAACGGCGAGTCGTTCGACCCCGACCGGGTCGACACCACGGTGCAGACCGGCAGCGTCGAGGAATGGCTGCTGACGAACTCGAGCCCGATGGACCACCCGGTGCACCTGCACGTCTGGCCGATGCAGCTGATCGAATTCGACGGCCGGCCCGCCCGCGCCGCCGAGTGGCAGGACGTGGTCAATGTACCGGCCGGCGGCACGGTCCGGGTGCGCATCGCGTTCGACGATTTCCCGGGCCGCACGGTCTACCACTGCCACATCCTCGACCACGAGGACCTCGGCATGATGGGCGTGATCGAGGCCCGCGGCGGCCCTGCTCCCGCCGCCGGCTAGCGCTCTCAAGCCAGGGCCCGCGCTGCCGGGAGCGCGACCGGAACCCGCACTCCGGCACGTTCCCCGTCGGCCCCCGGCCACGCTGCGGTCTAACAGACTGCTCACCTAGAATGAGCCGGAAAGAATTGAAGGACATGAAGCACACTGGGTTGTTCCGGCGCACACCGCCGGCCATGGTCGAAACCGGCCGTCTCGCTGATTTCGCTTACCTCGACCCCGGCTCGGTCTACCTCGACTCCGCCTGTCAGAGCCTCCGGCCGCAACCGGTCGTCGACGCGCTGACCGCGTACTACACGGAGTACAACGCCTGCGGCGGGCGGGTGAAATACGCCTGGGGCACCCGCGTGGACCGGGAGGTGCAGGACACCCGCAAGGCCGTGCTCGACTTGCTCGGCCTCTCCGGCCGGAGCCACGCGGTCTCCTTCACCCTCAACACGACCTTCGGCCTCAACCTGCTGCTGCAGCAGCTGCCCCAGGGCCGGTTCGCGCAGGTCGTCACCAGCCACATCGAGCACAACTCGGTCTTCCTGCCCACCATGACGGCGGCGACCCGGCTGGGCGTGCCCCGCCTGGTGCTCGACCGCGCCCCCGACGGTGCCTTGGTCTACCAACCGGCCCAGCTCGAACGCGCGGTCGTGGTCGTCAACGTGGCCTCCAACATCGACGGTCGCCTGCTCACCAACCTCACCGACGTGGTTCGCGACACCCACGCCCGCGGCGGCATCGTCATCCTCGACGCGGCCCAGGCCATGGCGCACGAACGCTCGTTGCTGGCCAAGACCGAGGCCGACGCAATCTGTTTCTCCGCCCACAAGATGTACGGCGCGAGCCTCGGTGTGGTCGTCGCAACCCACGAGCTGCTCGGTTCCCTCGATCTCACCTTCGTGGGCGGCGGCATGGTGGCGGATGTCCGCGAAGACTCCTACGACCTGCTCCCCAACGATCCGGGCGCCCTCCTCGAACCAGGCCTGCAGGCCTGGGGCGAGATCATCGCCCTCGGCCGCGCGATCGAGTGGATGGGGAAGGTGCGCCCCGGCGGCCGGAACCCGGCCGAGCACGTGCAGGGGCTCTCGCAGCGCCTCTTCGAGGGGCTCAGCGACATCCCCGGTCTCACCCTGGTCAACACCGAGGCCAGCCCGGTGATCAGCCTCTATGCGCCGAAGCAGGACTCGCACCGGCTCGCCGTGTTCCTGTCCCAGTCGCAGATCATGGTGCGCAGCGGGTACTTCTGCGTCCACCACTACCTGAAGCACCAACTCGGGCTGCCGCCGCTGCTGCGCTTCTCGCTCGGACTGCACTCGACCACGGCCGACATCGATGCGGCCACCCAGGCCCTCGCGCGCCTGATGAAAGGCCTCTCCTAAGTGTTCTGCATTGCCGCATTCATCGTTCTCGTCTTCATGGCGGCCGTGTCGGCCCGGTACCGCCGCTACCTGGGCACCGCCTGGAACTGCACCCTCCGCCGCGTCACATTCCGCCCCTGCGACACCACCTTCAAGCAGGACATCAAGGACCACCTTCTGGCGCCGCTCGCGGTTCGCCGCCCCAAGCTGGTCGGACCGGCATCCGTCGCCCTCGAGGTGATCGCGCTGATCGTGGTGCTCACCACCATCTGGAGCGCCTACGTCGTCGTCAAGAGCGGCGTCAACCTCTACGTCTACGGCACCTGCAACAAGCAGGACTCGGCGTCGTGCAGCCTGGGTGCCGAGGCCTGCGCCATCCCCGACCAGACGCCGACCTTCGGTGACTCGCTGCTGGCCGGCGACGTGATCGGCGCGTTCGGCAACGACTTCGCCAGCCTCGCCGAGACCTTCTCCGCGATCCCGGCCCGCATGCAGAACTGGGACGCCGAGGAGTACCTGCCGGCCAACGCCAGCTACCTGGACGCCTACGACGCGAAGAAGGAGACCGCACTCGAGGTCATCGACCCGGGCTGCACCTACTGCCTGCAGCTGTTCAACAACATCGAGGAGGCCGGGTTCGACGACCGGATGAACCTCACCTACATCGCCTACCCGATCGCGTCCGAAGACGGTTACAAGTTCAAGAACTCTCTGCTCATCACCCAGTATCTCGAGGCGCTGCGGCTGAACCCGCTCGAGGGCGCGGAGACGCCGGTCGACTGGCAGATCCTGAGCCGGATCTACACGGAGGACAACGACAAGGGCGTGTCCTGGCAGAGCGTGTTGAACAGCGCCGAGCCGGATGCCGCCACCGCGCTGCTGCAGGACTGGTCAGCCGAGTTCGGGCTCAGCCCGGAACAGGTCGACGCCGTGGCATCCGTCGCCGCCTCGGATGAGGTCGCCGACATCATCGCCGCCAACACGCAGCTGGTGGAGGAGAGCATCCACACCGTGAAGATCCCGTCCATCATCTTCGACGGCCGGCGGCACGACGGCCTGGTCTCGGTCGACGACCTGAAGTAGTCGCGACCACGGCTGCCTGGCTGCAACAGCTGGACAGGCTAGGCGGGCTTGATGACCATCAGTACGACCACGGCCACCAGGAGCAGCGACGCCACGCCTGAGCCCATGGCCACGCGCGAGTAGCCGGCGACCTTGACTCCGGCGACCCGGGTGCCGCTGGCCGACTGCTCGGCGAGGAGCTCCGAGGCCGACTTCATCGCCGGGATCACCAGGAACAGGCTGACGACGAGAGCCGCGGCGTAGAGCACGATCGACAGCCAGACCCAGGTCGAGGCGAAGGAGGAATCACCCCGGAAACCCAGTGCGCCGAAGCCGAAGAGCACGACCAGCAGCGACAGCAACGTGAAGATATTGGTCGACTTCGCCAGCGCGGCCACCTGGCCGGCCTCGCCGGCGCGCATGGAACGCATGGCGGACATCGGCAGGATGGCCATGGGCCCGACGATGAAGACGCCGGTGACAATGTGCAGGGTGCTGAGCAGGGTTTCCATTTCTTCAGAGTAGGCCCGGACGCCGCCCTGCGGTGAACCGACACGTTTGGGGGGTTGGCGGTCGCCCGCACCCCTCATTGGCGTCGGTTCGGGCCTTGCACCTCAGGGTGATCGTCGGGCAGGGCGTGGCGGGAGCCGGCGCGCAGCAGGGTGAGGTTCTTCCGCTCCCAGTCGAGCACGGCCTGGCGCTGGGGATCGATCGCCCGACCCTCGGCGCACGCCGCGGTGGTGCGCCCGCAGACGCAGGCGAGCGGCTTGCCCTCCACCGCATGGTGCAGCTGCCCGACCCGCCAGAGCACGGCCATCGCCCAGTCCAGCTGGCGGTGCGCGAGCTCCGTCTTGCGTTCCGCGCGACGCACCAGGTCGCTCTCGAGGAGCGCGCGCACCCCGGCGCTCTTCGTGCGGTCTGATTCCCCGGCCACCACGTCACGCAGCTCGGCCACCTGCGCGGTCAGCCCGTCGATCACCGCCTGTTGCGCGGCGTCCACCACCGCGGATTTCTCGGCGAACTGGCGGTGGTTCTCCTGCTGGTCGGCGTACTGCCCGACCCAGAGTTTGATGTGCTCGGCGTCACGACGCTCCGCCTTCTCGGCACCCAGGTGATGCAGGCAGGATGCGCAGACCACCTGGTCGGTCGGCGAGGTAAACGTGAACGGCTGCAGCGACTGGCAACAGAAGCACTGCGCCCGGATGGCCACGTGCAGCGGATATGGGTGGGTCACGGTTGGTCCTTCTTTAGCCCTACCGCCGAGGGTACCGCGCGGCGGCGAACCGGAGGGACGGCGGTCGGCGGGCGCTACACCCCGGAGGTGGCCTGTTCGGTGTCGGCCCGGGTGACCGCGGCGACGGCGCGCTCCACCGCCGCGACGGAGAGGGCGACATCCTCGGCATCCGTGGACCAGTTGCTCACCGAGACCCGCAGCACGTCGCGGCCCTGCCAGCGAGACCCCGACATCCAGGCGGTTCCGTCGGCGAGGAGCGCCTCGGTCACCCGGCGGGTGCGCTCGTCGTCGCCGAAGCTGACGCAGACCTGGGTGAAGACCACGTCGTTCCGCACCTCGGCGCCGGGGAGGCGCGCCAGCCCCTGCGCGATGGCGCGGGCCTGATCGACCAGCCGCTCCACCAGTTCCACGGTGCCCGACCGGCCCAACGAGCGCAGGGCCGCCCAGACCGGCACGCCCCGCGCCCGGCGCGACAACTCGGGAACCTTCTCGAACGGGTCACCCGGGCCGGTCTCGGCCGCCACCAGGTAGCTCGTGTGCACCCCGAAGACGGACCGCACCTCGGCGGGCCGGGCCACGATGGCCATGCCGCAGTCATAGGGCACATTGAGGGTCTTGTGCGCGTCGGTGGCCCAGGAATCGGCGGTCTCGAGGCCCGCCAGCTGATCGCGGTAGCGCGGGCTGGCGGCCGCCCAGAGGCCGAAGGCGCCGTCGACGTGCACCCAGGCGCCGTGCCGGTGCGCCAGTGCGGTGAGTTCGCCCACCGGGTCGAACGCGCCGGAGTGCAGGTTGCCGGCCTGGATGCAGACGATGGCGGGCCCCGCGTGCCCGGCGAGCGCGGCCGCCAGAGAGTCGGGGAGCATCCGGCCCTGGTCGTCGGCCGCGACGACGATCGGGGCGCCGAGGCCCAGGTACCGCAGGGCGAGGTCGATCACAGCGTGGCGTTCCTCGCCCACGAAAACGGACACTCGCGGCGACCCGGACAGCCCCGCACCGGCGACGTCCCAGCCCGCCGTCCCGAGAACGTGGTCCCGGCCCGCCGCCAGCCCCACGAAATTAGCCATGGTGGCCCCCGTGGTGAAGCCCACGTCGGCGCCCTCCGGCAGTCCCAGCAGGTCGAGGATCCAGCCGCCGGCGGCCTCCTCGGCGGCCGCGGTGGCCGGTGTCGCGAAGCGCATGCCGGCGTTCTGGTCCCACGCGCTGACCAGCCAGTCCGCGGCCAGGGCCGCCGGCAGGGTGCCGCCGATCACCCAGCCGAAGAAGCGGCCGGAGGGCATGGCCATCAGGCCCGGCTCGGCCAGCCGGGCCAGCTCGTCGATCACGATCGCGGGGTCCGTCGGCTGCGGCGGCAGCGGCGCCGCGAAGCCCGCGGCGAGGCTGTCGGCGTCGGCCCGCGGTCCCACCGGGCGGCCAGGCAGGGAGGTGAGCCACTCCAGGGCATGGACCTTCGCTCGTTCCAAGGCCGGGCGGTAGTCCTCAGGGTGAGCAGACATGCCGAAATTTTATGCCTGCCTGGAGACGGCCGAAAGAGCGCTGCTCTCGGGGCGCAGGTCGAGGCGCCGCAGCAGTTGCGCGTTCAGAGCGACGACCACCGTGGACGCCGACATCAGCAACGCGCCGATCTCCATCGGCAGCACGAAACCGATCGGAGCGAGCACACCCGCCGCGAGCGGCACGGCCAGGAGGTTGTAGCCGGCCGCCCACCACAGGTTCTGACGCATCTTGCGGTAGCTCGCCCGGGACAGCTCGATCACCGAGAGCACTGAGCGAGGATCGTCGCTGGCGAGGATGACCCCCGCGGAGGCGATCGCGACATCCGTGCCGGCTCCGATGGCGATGCCGACATCGGCCTGGGCCAGTGCGGGCGCGTCGTTGACGCCGTCGCCGACCATGGCGACCCTGCGGCCCTCGGCCTGCAACTCGGCAACCTTCGCGGCCTTGTGCTCGGGCCGCACGCCGGCGAACACGCGGTCGATGCCGAGTTCTGCGGCGACCGACCGCGCCACCGGCTCGGCGTCGCCGGTGATCATCACGACCTGGATGCCGAGCGCGTGCAGCGCGTCGACGGCCTGCCGGGATTCCGGCCGCACGGCGTCGGCCAGGCCGATCGCGCCGATCACCGCGTCTCCGCGAAGAACGTGCAGCACGATGGCGCCCTCGGCAGCCCACGACTCGGTCACCGGCAGCGGCCGCGCACCGTGTTCCCGGAGCAGGCCAGGGCCGCCGACGCTCACCCGCCGGCCGTCGACGGCGCCCGTGACGCCCACCGCCGCGGACGCCTGGAACCCCGTCGCCTGCGGCACCCGCACCCGGCGTTCCCGGGCCGCCGCCACGATCGCCCGGGCGAGCGGATGCTCGCTGTCGGCTTCCACAGCCGCCGCCAGCGCCAGCAGCTCCTCTTCTGCCGCCGGCGCATTCCCGGCCGGCTCGTCCGCCGCATCCGTCGCTACGAGGTGCGTGACCGTGGGCGCACCCGTGGTGAGCGTGCCGGTCTTGTCGAACAGCACCGCGTCGACCGTGCGCATGCTCTCCAGCGCCAGCCGGTCTTTCACGAGCACCCCGCCCTTCGCGGCCCGCTCGGTGGCGATCGAGACCACCAGGGGGATCGCGAGGCCGAGGGCGTGCGGGCAGGCGATCACCAGCACCGTCATGGTGCGCACGACCGCGATCTCCGGCACGCCGAGCAGCACCGACCAGACGACAGCGGTGAGCACCGCGGTGCCGAGCGCGAACCAGAACAGCCAGCCGGCGGCCCGGTCGGCGAGGCGCTGGGCGTGGGACGACGACGCCTGCGCCTCCGCTACGAGCCGCTGGATCCCGGCGAGCGCGGTGTCGTCGCCCACCGCCGTGACCCGAACGCGCAGAGCCGTGTCGGTGGACACCGTGCCCGCGACGACAGGGTCGCCGGGTCCGCGACGAACGGTCCGGGACTCGCCGGTGATCATGGATTCGTCGACGTCGGCCGTGCCCTCGGCCACCTGCCCGTCGGCCGGCACCCGGGCGCCCGGGCGCACGATCACGAGGTCGCCCACTCGCAGCTCGGTCGGGGCCACCACCCGCACCTCGCCGCCTTCCACCCGCTCGGCCTCGTCGGGCAGCAGCGCGGCCAGTGACTCGAGTGCGGTGGAGGTCTGGGCGAGCGAGCGCATCTCGATCCAGTGGCCCAGCAGCATGATCGTGATCAGCAACGCCAGCTCCCACCAGAAATCGAGCTCGGGGGCCAGGATGCCGAGGCTCGCCCCCCACGACGACACGAATGCGACCGTGATCGCGAGCCCGATCAGGAGCATCATGCCGGGCTTTCGCGCCCGGAGTTCCGTGGCGGCCCCACTGAGGAAGGGCTGCCCGCCCCAGACATACATGACGGTGCCCAGCACGGGTGAGAGCCACTGGATTCCGGGCAGGTCAGGCAGGCTGTAGCCCAGGAGCATGGCGAACATGTGGCTGAAGGCGACGACCGGCACGGTGAGGGCCAGCATCACCCAGAACAGACGCCGGAACCGGGCCACGTGATCACCGTGGCCGCCGTGACCCATCGCCCTGTGGTCGTGCCGCATGGAGCCGAGCATACCCCCCAGGGGTATGCTTGCAAGTGTCAGTGCACCGCTCTGCGGCGCCGAACCACAACGTTAGGAATCCCCATGACCACCCCGACCACGTCCCCGACCAGCCTCACCGAGGCGTACCTCGTGACCGGCATGACCTGCCAGCACTGCGTGGGCAGTGTCGTCACCGCGCTCGGCGCGCTCGACTCGGTGGAGGCCGTCACGGTGGACCTGAACAGCGGCGGAGCCTCCACCGTGCACGTGACCAGCCCGGCCGCCCTCGACCGAGGCACGGTGGCAGCGGCCGTCACCGCGGCCGGCTACCAGCTGGCCTGAGCCCCCGGCGGTTCCGGCGGCGTCGAGGGTGTCGCTCCGCGAGCAGTCCGGCTAGCCTGACGCCGAATCGGTGGGCGCTCACAACGGAGGATCGACATGGGAACCGACAGCCGTGCCAGGGTGATCGTTCGGGACGGCCCGTGGGGTTTCTTCTTCCTGCTGGCTTATATCGGAGCCGCCATCTACTTCATTTCCGTCTCCGACGGCTCCTTCTGGGGCGTCATCCTCGGTCTGCTCCAGGCGATCGTCTGGCCGGTCTACGTCGTCTACAACGCCCTCGTCCTGATGGGCGCCTGAGCGGGACTCAGCGCCCGGTCGCCGTGGGCCGCAGCCGGATGAGCCGATGGGGGCCATCCTCCTGCAGTTCGGCCACGTCGCTGCGCGAGGAGAGAAAATCGGTGAAGGAACGGAAACCGAGCGGCTTCTCGTTGAACGAGGGGTCCATCCGACGCATCTGGTTCTTGACCGAGCCCGTGTTCAGCCACTCATCGTCGTCGCCCTTGGCGTGACCGATCTGCAGGGCGCGCACGAGGAGTTCCGTCGCGACGGTCTGCGGGTCGATGTCCTCGGCCGGCTCCGGCTCGTCGAACGGCGACTCCTCGGTGTGCGAGAACATCGGGACCATCGTCAGGTTGCGCGCCGGGATGGGGGTCGGCTCGGAGTGCGCGACCACAGCGGGCTCGGCCGTCTTCCGGCCCGAGTGGGACTTCTCCGTCGTCGCCGCCGCGGCCGGGGCACTGGGGGCGACCTTGGCGATTCCGGGCAGGGAGTCATAGTCCTCGAACTCGTCGCACGCCGCCGCGAGGGAGGTGCTCGTCGAACCGGCGACACCGATGCCCACCACGAAGCGACCGAGCCGTTTCGACTTCTGGGCCAGGGCGATGTAGTCGGAGTCGCCGGCGATGATGATGACGTGGGTGAGGTCGGGCAGCCGGAAGAGGTCTTCGACCACGTCGACGGCCAGACGGATGTCCGCGCCGTTCTTCGTCCCCCGCGTGGTGGTGGTGAACAGCTGGGTGAGGTCCACGGCGCGCGACATGAGCTGGCGCTGGTAGCTCGCGTTCACGGGCACGGACCAGTCGGCGTACGCGCGGTTGACGACCAGGGTGCCGAATGACGCGGCGAAGTCGATGATGGCGTTGAAGTCGACGGTCGCGGCGTTCAGCCGTGCGGCGATGACGGGGTCGGCATCCGCACTCGTGCGGTCGAAGTTCCTGATGCCGTCGCGCTGGAAGGCATTGCGCCCGTGCAGTTGCTGATAGCGCGAGATGACGATGTTGTCGAAGTCGATGTAGAGGCCGACGCGGGCGTCGTTCGGTTCAGTCATGGTGGGTTCCTTAGCTACCGGGCCGACGAATCAGCCGCAACCCGGGTCTTCAGTCTGCTGCGCGTGATGGGGGGACAGCAAACCCAGGTCGGATCGACGCCGGGTCGCGACCAGCAGGATGCCGGCTCCTGCCAGCAGAACACCCAGGACAAGAGTCCCCGTAGCGGCGAAGCCCGTGTCTGCCAGGGTCGGCTGTGCGACGACAGCCGTGGCCGGCTCGTCGTCCGGTACGGGCACCGTCTGCGCTGACGGGACCGCGGCCGCAGGTCCGGTGGGATCGGGGAGGGGCGGGGGCAGACCGAGAGCGTCAGACCGGTAGGGAATGGTCAGGGTTGCCTGGGCAGGCGCGACGCCCGCCTCGGTCCCGGAGGGTTCCGGGAAGCAGGAGCCGACGAGAACGACAGTCCCCACATGCCTCAAGGCGTTCGTGCTCAGCCAGAGCGACACGGGCTCCAGCGGGACGGTGGCGACGCCGTCAGCGAGAACGATGATGCCCGGCGTCAGCAGAATCGGGAGCACGACGGTGACGCCCGAGACCTGGTAGTTGTAATCCGCCTGCACGCTGAAGCCCGCACCGGCAGGGCAACCGGTCGACGTCACGACACCCGGGGCGTTCTGGTTCATCAACGATTCCACCGAGGTCCCCGGCGGGACTCGAAGGGTGAAGGCCCCGGCGTCGGTGGCCGGTGGCGCCTCTGCGGCAGATGCTGCGACCGACCCGAACAGAGAGCTCAGGGCCACAGCGCTGATGACGATCATGGTTCTTGCGCTGAATGAATTGATGGCCATGGTCTCCCTCGATCACGGTAAGACTATCGCCCGCGGCGCTGCGTTCAATTGAGCGCAAAACCGCCGCAGGTGCACAATAAGTCATGGCCAATGACGATCCATGCCCGGTTTTCTTCCTCTCCGACAGCACCGGCATCACGGCGGAAACGCTCGGGAACACGCTGCTCTCCCAGTTCCCCACGATGGAATTCGACCGCACGACCATTCCGTTCATCCTGAACGTGGAGCAGGCGCAGGCCGTGGTCGACCTGGTCGACGGGCTGGTGGCCGAGGGAAAGAAGCCGATCGTCTTCTCCACGGCCGTGACCAGCGACATCCGTCACACCCTGGGGACCTGCCAGGCCACGCTGATCGATCTGCTGGGCACCTACCTCGGCCAGCTCGAGACAACGCTGGCCACCCCGGCCAGCAACGAACCGGGGCGCGCGCACGGCCTCGGCAACGCAGCGCGGTACCAGTCGAGGATGACGGCCGTCGAATACGCGATGGAGCACGACGACGGGCAGAGCCTGCGCGCGCTGGAGAAGGCGCAGTTGATCCTGGTGGCCCCGTCGCGCTGCGGCAAGACGCCCACGACCATGTACCTGGCTCTGCAGCACGGCATCTTCGCGGCGAATTTCCCCCTGGTCGACGAGGACTTCGAGCGGGAGGGGCTACCCAAGCCGCTGCAGCCGTTCGTGGACAAATGCTTCGGCCTCACGACCAATCCCCTGCGGCTGAGCCAGGTGCGCACCCAGCGCCGGGAGGGGTCGCCGTACGCCTCACTGCGCCAGTGCGGGTTCGAGCTGCGGAGCGCGGAACGCCTGTATGCCTCCCACGGGATACCGTTCCTCAATTCGGCGAGCATGTCTGTGGAGGAGATGTCGGCCACGATCCTGCAGCAGATGCACTTGAAGCGGTAACGACAGGCAAGTAAACATGTCAATCAAGTAGGCACGTCACACGTCGGCCAGACAGACCTGACACTATGGAACAGAGGGTTCATCCACGAGGTGAGCCGGCTCACCCGGTGGCCGCACCTTCGGCCGCACACCTGCAAAGGAGCAGACACAATGACGACGGACATCCTCTGGTTCTCAGAAATCGGACTCGCGGACCTGGACCGGGTCGGCGGCAAGAACGCCTCCCTCGGAGAAATGGTGCAGAACCTCACGTCGGCCGGCGTCAAGGTTCCCGACGGATTCGCCACCACGGCGGACTCCTACCGGCGCTTCCTCTCCGATTCCGGCCTGGACCAGCGGATCATCGAGCGCCTGCGCGGCCTCGACATCGACGACGTCACGGAACTGGCCGCGGCCGGCCAGGAGATTCGCGGCCTGATGCGCGACACGCCCTTCCTGCCCGAGTTCGAGGCGCAGGTCCGGGAGGCGTACGCGGCGCTGGTGGAGAAGCACGGCGGCTCCGACGACCTCTCCTGGGCGGTGCGCTCCAGTGCGACCGCCGAGGACCTGCCGGATGCGTCCTTCGCCGGCCAGCAGGAGACGTTCCTGAATGTGCGCGGGATCGAGAACATCCTGCCGGCCATCAAGGACGTCTTCGCCTCCCTCTACAACGACCGGGCGATCGCCTACCGGGTGCACCATGACTTCGAGCACGCCGAGGTGGCCCTCTCCGCCGGGATCCAGCGCATGGTGCGCTCGGACGTGGGCTCGTCCGGCGTCATGTTCACGATGGACACCGAGTCCGGCTTCCGCGACGCCGTGTTCATCACGTCCTCCTACGGTCTGGGCGAAGCCGTCGTGCAGGGCGCCGTCAACCCGGACGAGTTCTACGTCTACAAGCCGGCGCTCAAGGCCGGCCGTCCCGCCATCCTCAAGCGCACCCTCGGCGAGAAGGCGCTGCAGATGACCTTCACCCAGAACCGTGAAATCGGTCGCACGATCGACTTCGTGCCCGTGGAACCCGAACTGCGCAACCTGTTCAGCATCACCGACGACGACGTGGACGAGCTGGCCCGGCACGCCCTTCTGATCGAGGCGCACTACGGGCGCCCGATGGACATCGAGTGGGGCAAGGACGGCGTGGACGGCGGCATCTACATTCTGCAGGCCCGCCCCGAGACCGTGCAGTCACGGGCGAGCGCCGTATCGCAGAGCCGGTTCAAGATGAAGGAGACCGGCAAGGTCCTGGTCGAGGGCCGCGCGATCGGCCAGCGGATCGGGGCCGGGAGCGTGCGCATCCTCTCATCCATCGACCAGATGGCCAGCTTCGCCACCGGCGACGTGCTGGTCGCCGATATGACCGACCCCGACTGGGAACCGATCATGAAGCGCGCGAGCGCCATCGTGACCAACCGCGGCGGACGCACCTGCCACGCCGCCATCATCGCCCGGGAACTCGGCATTCCCGCGGTCGTCGGAACCGGGACCGCCACCGACATCCTGTCCGACGGAGCCCTGGTCACGGTGTCCTGCGCCGAGGGCGAGGCGGGACTGATCTACGACGGACTGCTCGACTTCGGCGTGGAGGAGACCGCGCTCACCACGCTGCCGCCGGCGCCGGTGAAGGTGATGATGAACGTCGGCACTCCGGAGCAGGCGTTCACCTTCGCCCAGCTGCCCAACCACGGCGTGGGTCTCGCCCGGCTCGAATTCATCATCAACCGGCAGATCGGCATCCACCCCAAGGCCCTGCTCAACCTGGCCGACCAGCCTGCCGACGTGGCCCGGGAGATCAACACCCGCATCGCCGCCTACGGTTCCCCGCGGGAGTACTACATCAAGCGCCTGGCCGAGGGCGTGTCGACGATCGCAGCCGCGTTCGCCCCGGAGACCGTGATCGTGCGGATGAGCGACTTCAAGTCGAACGAGTACGCCAACCTGATCGGCGGGCCGGCCTACGAACCGCACGAGGAGAACCCGATGCTCGGGTTCCGTGGGGCGTCGCGCTACCTCGAGCCGTCCTTCCGGGACTGCTTCGACCTCGAGTGCGAGGCGCTCTCGTTCGTGCGGGGCGAAATGGGGCTGACCAACGTCAAGCTGATGATCCCCTTCGTGCGCACCCTGGACGAGGCCGCGGGCGTCATCGAGTTGCTGGCCGAGAACGGTCTGCGGCGCGGCGAGAACGGCCTCGAGATCGTGATGATGTGCGAGTTGCCGGCCAACGCGCTGCTGGCCGACGAGTTCCTGGACTACTTCGACGGCTTCTCCATCGGTTCCAACGACATGACGCAGCTGACGCTCGGCCTCGACCGCGACTCGGCCATCGTCGCCGGTGGCTTCGACGAGCGCGACCCGGCCGTGAAGAAGCTGCTCAGCATGGCCATCGCGGCCTGCAAGGCGCGCGGCAAGTACGTGGGCATCTGCGGCCAGGGGCCCAGCGACCACCCGGACTTCGCCGAGTGGCTCGTCGCCGAGGGCATCGACTCGGTGTCGCTGAACCCCGACACCGTGGTCGACACCTGGCTGCGCCTCGCCGGCGTCACGGCGGGCAGCAACCACGTCGGAGCTCAGTAGACGTACGGCTGCGCCGGCTGGTCGGTGGGCGTGATCTCGCTCCCGACAAGGACGATGGCCTCTTCACTGCTGATGCTCGGATTGGTGCCGAAGCCGCTCACGATCGACACCCAGCTGTCGACCGGGAACTCGTCCTGCCAGCCGGGGTGGTAGACGGGGACGCCGACCGGCTGCGCGTCGACCGCGCAGCAGGCCACAATGAACCGGGCCACGAAGAACACGTTCTCCGGGTCGCTCGGGTCGGGCGTGACGAACCCGGTCACGGTGGCGGTCTTGTCGGCGAAGAAGTCCTCGCCGGCCCCCTGGCGGAGCAGCGAGGACCAGTCCCGCACGGTGAAGGTGGAGTAGTCGCCGCCGACGAGGTCGTTCGCCTCGCTCTGCGTGATCGACGAGGTCGAGCCGTTGAGGTCACGTTTGGCGACCGTGGCCGTTGTCAGGGTCGCCGGCGGCAGCACCAGCAGCCCCACGACGGCCGAGGCGATGATCAGGATGCTGCCGGCCGACCAGAGCCACGCCCAGCGTCCCTCGTCGTCCCGGGCTTCGTGCTCGTGTTCGGCCGCCGGCACGAGGGCGAAGGCCGCCACCACGAGCACCCCGGCGATGCCCGCCATGACCCAGGTGAACACGAAATAGCGCGGGTGGATGTACAGGCCGAGCTGCCCGCTGAAACCCAGCCAGACCGTGGCCACGATGCCCACGACGCTGAGGACCGCGCCCTGCCAGCGCCGCAGAAGCCGTCTAAACCGCATAGTTGATCGCCAATCCGAGCACCGCGGAACAGAGCGCCACAATCAGGGTGAGTTGCACCAGGGTCTTCGCCGTGAAGGTCGTGCGCAGCAGCGCCAGCATCTTGATGTCGATCATCGGGCCGAAGACCAGGAAGGCCACGATCGCGCCGGGGAGGAAGGTCGCGCCGAAGGAGAGGATGAAGAAGGCGTCGACGTTGGAGCAGATCGACACCACGAACGCCAGCACCATCAGCGCCACGACGGACCAGACCGGATGGCTGCCGAGCGTCACGAGCACATCGCGGGAGACGGCGGTCTGGATCAGACCGGCCAGGCCGGCGCCGATGAAGAGGGCCGGCAGCATCGCGCTGGTCTCCTGAGTGAACAACGTCGCGCTGCGCCGAGCCTTCCCCGCGGCCGCGTCGTGGCCGTCGCCGAGCGCGCAGGCCTCCTGGAACCGCGGGGTGAGCAGGGACTGGGGTTTCGGATGCCGGCTGTAGATATAGCCGATCAGGTTGGCGATCAGGAAGCCGCCGGCGATGCGCCAGGCCAGGATGCCGCTGTCCCAGCCGAACGCCTGCTGGGTGGTGATGATGGTCACCGGGTTCAGGATCGGGGCGGCGAACAGGAACGTCATCGATTCCCCGACCGTGAGACCCTTGGCGATCAGGCCCCGGGCGAGGGGCACGTTGCCGCACTCGCAGACGGGCAGCAACATGCCCAGCAGGGAGAGCACCACCCGGCGCGCGACCGGGTTCTTCGGCAGGCGCCGGAGCAGGAACCCCTCCGGCAACCAGATCTGCACCCCGATCGAGAGCACGATGCCGAGGAAGACGAACGGCAGCGACTCGATGACCACACTGATCGACAGGGTGACGAAGTCGCGGGCGGTGTCCGCGAGGCTGTCGGCGGGCGGCGCCGGGGCGAAGGCCCGCAGCAGGATGACGATCCCGATGATGACGAGGCCGACGGTGAGGCCCCGGCCGGGTCCCCGGCGTGCGGCGGAGGGCCGCACAGCGGTGGTCTGACTCATGTGCACATCCTGGAGTGTTTCGGCTCGGCCGCGCTCGGGGCAGGGGCTTGCGTGTCGGTGGTGAGCAGGCGCATCCGTCGGTCACCCGCACCAGTCAGGGAGAAAACCGGACACGCTGCGGCTGCTGGTGCCGCTGTCCAGGTCGACGAGGGTGGTCGTCATGCCCGAGAACGCGGGCAGGGTCGGGTACTCGTCGGCGAGGCCGGCGGCCGGGATCGTCTCCACCGCGAGGTACTGGCCGTTCGGGGAGACGCAGAAGTCCCGCACGCTCGACGACTCCGACGCGGGCGCGAATGCGACGCTGGAGTCGTCGGGGTCGGTGACGGCGATCAGGGACGACAGCTGGTTGATGTCCGTGGTCGCCTGCAGGAACAGGCGGGCGTACCGGCCCTGCTCGTTCAGCAGCACGACCTTGCCGGGGTAGGCACTCTCGTCGAGCAGGCTGGGTTTGAGGTCGAGCGCGGTCACTGCCCCGTCGGCGAGGTCGATTGTGGAACCCTGGTTCGGGTCGGCGACGACCAGCGCGCGGGTGCCGGGCACGAAATCGCGCAGCTCCGCGTGCTGGCCCAGCGGGGTCAACACGGCCTCGCCGAGCAGGTCGACGAGGAACATGCTCGAACCCGAGTTCTGCACGACGAGAGTCGTGGAGTCCGGCACGAAGACCAGGTCCATGACGGTCATCGGCAGGTCGTCCACCCCGGTGACCTCCACCGGGAGGCCCGAGTACTCGGTCAGGTCGTAGACGAAGGGGGTGCGGTCGTAACGGCGTCCCTGGGAGTCCGGCGCGCTGGTGAAGGTGTACGCGATCAGGTACTTCGACGGGGATGCCCGCAGGTTCTCGACCACTCCGGCGCCCGGCAGGGGCACCTGCACGTTGTCCCCGCCCGCGAACGAGACCACCTCGAGGGTGGCCGCGTCGTCGTCGCCCAGCGTGACGGCCGCGAGGTGGTCTTCCAGGGCCACATACTGCTGGATGCGCGACGCGCTGAATACGACGTCGCCGTCACCGCGTCCCAGCAGGGTCGTGCGGCGCACGGTGTCGGGCTGCTTGGCGCCGGAGTCGCTCATCCGACGGTCGCGCTGCAGCGCATAGATATCGACGTCCGGGGTCGTGAACTCGTATTCCAGAGTGGACGTGGCGCTCTGGGACGTGCCCGCGACATCCGTCACCGTCACGGTATAGACCGTGTTGTAGCGCAGGATGCCCGCGAACTCGACCGTGAGAGCGCGATCGGAGACGCTGGTGGAGACCTCGGTGGCCGGACTGACCGCGACCTGGCCGGCCGCGACCTCGGCCAGCGGCAGGTTGGCGGTGAGCAGCAGGCGGGGATTGCCGCGGGAGACGGAGGCGTCCAGGTTGATCGCGGCCGAGGCCAGGCGAGGTCCCTGGCTGAAGTTCGCCGCCGCGAGACCGGCCACCAGGAGCACGAGCACCGCGATCGTGACCGAGATCAGCCGGGTGAAGCGTCGACCGGTCAGCCGATCGGAGCGCGCAGTATCCGTCGAAGCAGGTGCCGCCGGGCTCGCGGCTGATTCGCGGGTCACCTGACCAATCGTACTGGGCGATTCCAGGGCGAGTGCCGAGCCGGATGCTCGTGCGAGCGCCACCGAGGCCGGCTGACCGGCCGCACGGCGCCGCCTCGATAGACGGCGCAGCGGTGTCGGGGGCATAGGATCGTTGGTGTATTCAGGCGCATGCAGCCCTAGACCTGGTCCGCATCGTCGTCACTCGCGTTCTCGCCGCGTTGGCGCACATCACGTCGATCCCCCCCCCTGATCGAAATCGTGACCCTTTGACCGATCAGACTCCCCCGTCTGAGGACCTACCGAGCAAGGCACCAGTAATGACTTCTACGCGATCCCCCCTGTCGCGCGCAGAAACGCGCGACCGGCTCCTGTCCCTGCGGGGCGTACTCTTCGACCTCGACGGAGTACTCACACCCACCGCCGACGTGCACATGGCCGCCTGGTCGCGCTTATTCACCCCCTTCCTCGAGGAGCAGGGGGTGAGTCCCTCCTACAGCGACGCCGACTACTTCCGGTACATCGACGGCAAGCCCCGCTACGACGGCGTGCGCTCCCTGCTCGCCTCCCGCGGCATCCTGCTGCCCGATGGCGACCCGACGGACGGCCCCGAGCTGAACACCGTCTGCGGGCTCGGCAACCGCAAGAACCAGGCATTCACCGAGACCCTCGTCGAAGACGGCGTCACCCCGTACCCGGGATCGATCGAGTTCCTCGACTACGTCGTGGCCGCCGGCCTCGCCGTGGCCGTCGTCACCAGCTCCCGCAACGGGGAGAAGACCCTCGCGGCCGCCGGCATCCGTGGCCGCTTCGAGATCGTCGTCGACGGCCTGCTCTCCGCCGAGCGCGGCCTGGCCGGCAAGCCGGCCCCCGACACCTACGAGCTCGGCGCCGCCCTGCTCGGCCTCGACGCCTCCCAGTGCGTCGTCGTCGAAGACGCACACTCGGGCATCCAGGCCGGTCGCGCCGGCAACTTCGGCCTCGTTCTCGGCGTAGACCGCGGCGTGGGCACGCAGACGCTGCTCGACGCCGGCGCCGACGTCGTCGTGCCCGACCTGCACGACCTTCTCCCCAACGCCGAAACGGAGGCCGGGGTATGAACCGGAACACCGACACGTCCGACCCGCTCGACCGCAACCGGTTCCCGATCGACGAATGGGCCCTGGTCGAAAAGGACTTCTCCGGTGACGACATGGGGCGCACCGAGACCCTGTTCGCCGTCGGCAACGGCTACCTCGGCCTGCGCGGCAACGTCGACGAGGGCCGCGACGGCCACGCGCACGGCACCTTCATCAACGGCTTCCACGAGACCTGGCCCATCCGGCACGCCGAGGAGGCCTTCGGCTTCGCGCGCGTCGGGCAGACCATCGTCAACGCGCCGGACGCCAAGATCATCCGCATCTACGTCGACGACGAGCCGCTCGTCCTGACCCTCGCGGACCTGCTCAGCTACGAGCGCCGCCTCGACTTCGCCGGCGGCATCCTCTCCCGCTCCCTCGAATGGCGTACGCCCTCGGGCAAGCGCGTGCTGATCCAGTCGCGCCGCCTGGTGTCGTTCACCGAACGCCACCTGGCGATCATCGAGTACGAGGTCACCATGCTCGACGCCGACGCGTCGGTGGTCATCTCGAGCCAGATCCTCAACCGCCAGGACGGCATCGGCGAATACGACGCTCCCAAGCCCACCAACGGCAAGGACTTCGACCCGCGCAAGGCCGAGTCCTTCACCGACCGGGTGCTGCGTCCCCGCTTCAAGCGGGCCTCCGACGGCCGTTACATCCTCGGCTTCCGCTGCACGAACTCGGGCATGACCATCGCCTGCGCCGCCGACCACCAGATGGAGACGCTCAACGAGTACGACGAGGCCTCGCACATCGGCGACGACCTCGCCAAGCACGTCTACCGCATCAAGGCCAAGCAGGGCCAGTCGATCAAACTGACCAAGACCTTGAGCTACCACACCTCCACGGGCGTCCCCACGCACGAACTCGCCGACCGGTGCGACCGCACGCTCGACCGCGCCGTCGCGGCAGGAACCGAGCACTACGTGGCCGAGCAGCGCGATTGGCTCACCGCTTTCTGGGCGCGCACGGATGTCGAACTCGCCGGTCAGCCTGCCCTCCAGCAGGCCACCCGCTGGAACTTCTTCCAGCTCGCGCAGGCCTCCATGCGCGCCGACGGCCAGGGTGTGTCCGCGAAGGGCGTGTCCGGATCGGGCTACGGCGGCCACTACTTCTGGGACACGGAAGTGTACGTGCTCCCGTTCCTGACCTACACGTCGCCGAACGCCGCGCGCAACGCGCTCCGGTTCCGGCACGCGATGCTCGATCACGCCCGCGCCCGGGCCACCGAGCTGAACCAGCTCGGCGCCCTGTTCCCGTGGCGCACGATCAACGGCCTGGAGTCGTCGGCGTACTACGCCGCCGGCACCGCGCAGTACCACATCGACGCCGACATCTCCTATGCGCTCACCCAGTACGTGTCGGCCACCGGCGACGAGGACTTCCTCTCCCGCGAGGCCATCGACATCCTGGTGGAGACCGCGCGCATGTGGGCCGACCTCGGCTTCTGGCGCGGCAACGGCAACGACGTCTTCCACATCCACGGCGTCACCGGGCCCGACGAGTACACCACCGTCGTCAACGACAACCTGTACACGAACATCATGGCCCGCTCGAACCTGCGGGCCGCGGTCAAGGGCGTGCGCCGGCTGCGCGAGGTCGACATCGCCTCCTACGACTTCATGGTCGCGCGTCTCGGACTCGACGAGGCCGAGATCATCGAATGGTCCTTCGCCGCGGAAGCGATGCACATCCCGTTCGACAAGACCCTGGGCATCCACCCGCAGGACGCCCAGTTCCTGGAGAAGGAACGCTGGGACCTGTCGCAGACCCCGCCGGCCAACCGCCCGCTGCTGCTGCACTACCACCCCCTGGTGATCTACCGCTTCCAGGTGCTCAAGCAGGCGGATGTCGTGCTCGCCCTCCTGCTGCAGGGAGACCAGTTCACGCCGGAGCAGAAGCGCGCCGACTTCGACTACTACGACCCGATCACCACGGGCGACTCGACGCTGTCGGACGTCGTGCAGTCGATCATCGCGGCCGAGGTCGGCTACCACGAGCTCGCGCTCAAGTACTTCACCTCGGGCCTGTTCGTCGACCTTGCCGACCTGCACCACAACGCGGCGGACGGCGTGCACGTGGCATCCGCCGGCGGTGTCTGGAGCGCGCTCGTCTACGGCTTCGGCGGAATGCGCGACCACGGCGGCAAGATCACCCTCGACCCGCGTCTGCCCGAGACCTGGGAGGCACTGACCTTCCGCATCACGCTCCGGGGCACCCGGCTGCGCGTGGACGTGCGGCAGACCGAGGTCAACCTCACGGTCGAAGAGGGCGTCGACGTCATGCTGGCCGTGCGCGGCGTCTCCGTCATCGTGCGGATGGGCCTGCCCGTCACGGTCCCGCTGGCCCACCAGGGCCCGCGCGACTCCGGAGCACCCTCGCGGGCGCTGATCGAGGGTGGGCGACGGGCCGACGGCACCGTCATCACATCGTCCATCCCGACGATCGCGCACACCGCCGAGTTCCTGGAGCCGAACGACTAACGCGGTTCACCAGGAAGGGCCCCCGACGCACTGCGTCGGGGGCCTTCCTGTTTCCGCGCCCCGCGCCCCGCCCGCGCCCGAACGAATTCGACGGAGATTCGGGCGGAATCACCCCGTTTCACTCCAAAACCCACGTTCTAGAGCAAAATCTCCGTCGAATTGGTTCGGACGCCGTACCGGACGGGCGGGGCGGGGCTCAGGCCGTGGGCGGCACGTAGCGGTAGTACTCGATGCCCTGGTCGTAGAAGTCGGGGCCGTTCGCCGTGCCGAGGTGGTCGACCACGAACTGGTCGTCGGCCGGGGCCGGCACGAGATCGCCCGGGCGTCCCTCATGCAGCGCGATGTACTGCGCCTCGGTCAGGTCCACCGGGTTCTCCAGCGCGGTCTCGGAGTTGATCCGCCCGGCGGCGGCCTGCCAGCCCTCGGCGACCCGCATCGGCAGGGCCTCGGCGGCGTCGCCGCTGCCGTAGCCGAGTGCCAGCCATTCCTGGCCGGCGAGATCGAGACCGTCCGTCAGGGCGTGCTGGAGACCGGATGCGAGCCATGCCGGCAGGGCCGCCGTGTAGAGGTTGCCCAGGTCGCGCATGGCGTCAGAGCCGAGGCCGAGCTTCTCGCTGACCAGGGTGTTCCAGAGCTCGGTGCTGCGCAGGTGCTGGCGCAGCCGGCGGGACAGCGGGAACACATCGCCGGTGATCTCGCCGATGTCGGCACCGTTGCCGTGGAACGGCGAGGGTGCGCACAGTTCGGCGAGCAGGAGGTCGGCATCGATTCCGGCATCCGCGCAGTGAGCGCGCAGCTGGTCCCGGCCCGTTTCCTCATCGGCCGCGAGCGTGAACAGGTACGCCATCACCCACCCCGTCGCCGGCATCTGGTGGTACGGGCGGTGCATGAACACGCGGTCGACCTCGGTGAAGTAGTCGAGGGCGTTTCCGGGGCGCTTGCCCAGCAGCGCCGTCATCGCGTGGTGGGTGGCATCGATGTAGCAGCTGGTGGAGTAGCGGCCGTTGAACACGGGCAGGTCCTGCATCTGTCCGTCGTCGCGCGGCGGCTGGCCGCGGAAGCGCGCGAACGGTTTGCGGAAGTCGGCCACGCGGTAGTCGGAGTCGCTGCCGGACCCGGCCAGGTTCACCTCCAGCAGACGCGCCTCGCTCTCCAGGAGCACAGCGACGGCGCCGGCACCCTGGGTGGGCTCACCGCTGCCGCCGCGGGCGTACTCGGCGATGTCGGCGGAGACGACGATGGCCTGACGGCCCACGCCATCCGTCGCCAGGTAGCGCAGCGCCGCCTTGATGCCGTAGACGCCGGCGAGGCAGGCCTGCTTGAACTCGGGCACCTCGCAGTCGCGGGCGAGCAGGGGCAGGCCGTGCGCACTGAGAGCGTCGTTGACCATGCCCTTGACGATGACCGCGCCGGCCGAGTTGTCGCTGCTGGACTCGGTGCCGAGGGCCAGGAGGCCGACCTGGCCGGGGTCGATGTCGTAGTCGCGGATCAGACGCCACACCGCGTTCGCCGCCAGCGTGTAGACGCTCTGGCCCGGACCGCGCATGCGGAAGCTGCGGCCGACGACGTTCTTGACCTTCCCCCACGGCTGGTCGTTCCAGTCGCACCAGTCTTCGAGCTGCACACGGTAGGGCGGCACGAACAGGGAGAATCCACTAATTCCAGGTGTCAACGGTTCCCTCTTCAGGTTTGGCGTGGTTGTTCACCCACACCGGGTCTCAAACGCACCTTTCCATTATCCTCGTCCGGTTGGTGAAAGTGGTGACCAGGAGCAGATCGTCAGCCGCAACCGGCCCGGGGCGCCGGTGCGGAGCCCCGCGAAGCGACTAAAATCGAGGGAACCCGATCGGAGCACCACTGTGGACCAACCCATCGATGGTGGAGCCACCGCCGTGGCCCGCGCACACAGCAACATCGCCCTCGTCAAGTACTGGGGCAAGCGCGACGCCACCCTGAACACGCCCGCCGTCGGCTCGATCTCGGTCACGCTCGACGCGCTCTACACCGACACCCGCGTCACCTTCGTGCCCGGATTGGCCGCCGACGAATTCTGGCTGGCCGGATGCCGGGGCCCGGTCACGCGCATCAGCCACGTTCTCGACCTGGTGCGCGGTCATGCCGCCGGCCTGGGCCTCCCCGCCGCGGGGCACAGCGCCATCGTGTCGTCGACGAACAACTTCCCGACGGGTGCGGGCCTCGCCTCGTCGGCCTCCGGTTTCGCGGCCCTCGCCGTGGCAGCCGCCGGCGCCGCCGGGCTCTCCCTGCCGGCCCGGGAACTGTCGATCCTCGCCCGGCACGGGTCGGGTTCGGCCGCCCGATCGATCTTCGGCGGCTTCGCCGAGATGCACGCCGGCACCGCCGCGGACGGCTCGGACGCCTACGCGGAGGAGCTGCTCGACCGGGAGGAATGGCCTCTGACCGTGGTCGTGGCGATCACCGAGCACGGCGAGAAATCGATAAATTCCACAATCGGCATGAACGAGAGCAAGGCCACGTCTCCGTTCTACCCGGCCTGGCTGGACTCGGCCGACGACGACCTCGACGAGATGCGCGCGGCCATCCGTGACCGTGATTTCGCGCGGCTCGGCGAGCTGTCGGAGTACAACTGCCTGAAGCTGCACGCCCTGATGCTCACGACCCGGCCCGCGCTGATCTACTGGAACGCCGCGACCGTCGCCGCCATGCACGCCGTGCGGGCCCTGCGCGCCCAGGGCTTGCCGGCCTACTTCACCATCGACGCCGGCCCGCAGGTCAAGGTGCTCTGCCTGCCGGGTGACGCCGCCGCCGTGCAGCAGGCCCTGGCGCTCGTGCCCGGCGTGCACGAGGCGCGCATCAGCGCACTCGGCCCGGCCGCCTACCGGCTGGAATGACGGCGATGACGACCCCGACCCCGACGATGCCGACGATCCGGGCCTCCGCACCCGGCAAGCTCTTCCTGTTGGGCGAGTACGCCGTGCTCGAGGGCGCACCCGCGCTGCTCACCGCCGTCGACCGGCGGGTGGAGGTGACGATCGACGAGTCCCGCACGGGCGCCTGGCAGGTCAGTGCACCCAATCTGGGCATCCGTGATCTGACCCTGGCAACGGATGGCGCCCTCCCGGCCGGCCTCACCGACCAGCAGCGGGCCCACCTCCGCGTCTTCGACGAGGTGCGCGCCACCGTGCAGGCCGCGGCGCTGCCGACCGCGGCCCGTTGGTCACTCACCGTGCCCCCGCTCACGATCTCCATCGACAGCAGCGCGCTCTCCCGCGGCGGCCACAAGCTGGGCCTCGGCTCCAGCGCCGCTACCGCCGTGGCCCTGACCGCCGCCCTGGCCCGCGCGTGGGCACTGAGCCTGGATCAGGGCGAACTGTTCCGGCTGGCCCACGCCGCCCACCGTTCCGCGCAGAACGGCGCCGGCAGCGGCGGTGACGTGGCCGCGAGCGTGCACGGCGGACTGATCCGCTACACCCCGGGCGCCGCGATCGTACCGCTCCGTTGGCCGGAGGAGCTCCGCATCTCGGCCGTTGTCACCGGTGAGGGGTCGTTGACCACCCGTCTGGTGGGCCGGGTGGCCGACTACGCCGCCGAGAACCCCGCCGGGCACCGGGCCGACCTGGATCGGCTGGCGCGCCTCGCGGGGCAGGCCGAGGCGGCCCTGGCCGAACCGGCCGACTTCCTGCGCCTGGCCTCCGACTACTTCTCGGCCCTGTGCGAGCTCGATGAGCACGCCCGGGCCGGCATCGTGAGCGCGCGGCACCGCGAGTTGCACGCCCTCGCCCGGCGCGAGGGCGGCGTCTTCAAGACCAGCGGAGCCGGCGGCGGAGACGTCGGCCTGGCCTTTAGCTACGCTGGAGAACCCACCGAGCGTCTTGCCGGGGCACTCGCCCGGGCCGGGGCCGCCATCATCCCGCTCGGCTTCTTCGCCGCCGGCCTACAGGGAGGCACCGCGTCATGAGCCGGTCCCGCATCCCCCGCTTCTACCAGTTGTCGGTCAGCGAGCGAATCGCGCTCCTCGAGCAGCGCGGCGTTCTGAGCACGGATGCCGCCGCGCAGCTCACCGGCGGAACATCCGCCCTCGACGTGGCGGCTGCCGACCGGCTGATCGAGAACGTGATCGGCGTGTTCTCGCTGCCGATGGGGCTGGGCCTGAATTTCCAGATCAACGGCCAGGACTATCTCGTGCCCATGGTGGTCGAAGAGCCCTCCATCGTCGCCGCGGTCAGTTCCACGGCCCGGCTGGTGCGGCAGGCCGGCGGGTTCACGAGCGTCGCCGACGAGCCACTGCTGATCGGTCAGATCCAGGTCGTCGACGTCACTGACCCCGAACGCGCCCGGGCCGACCTGCTCGCGCGCGGCGACGAACTCGTGCACCTGGCCAACAGCGGACATCCGAACATGGTCGCCCGCGGCGGCGGCGCCCGGGGCATCGAGGTCTTCCTGCGCGGTGCGACCGCGCAGAACGGCGTGCTGCTCGTGGTGCACCTGCTGGTCGACACCCGCGACGCGATGGGTGCCAACCTGGTCAACTCCATGTGCGAACGGCTCGCCCCACTGGTGGAGGAGATCAGCGGCGGCCGGGTGTTCCTGCGCATCCTCTCCAACCTCACCGACCGGGCCCTGGTGCGCGCCCGCGCCGTGATCCCGTCCGCGCTGCTCGAGACCGCCGACTACCCCGGCGTTCGGGTGCGCGACGGCATCGTGCTGGCGAACGAGTTCGCGGCGATGGACCCCTACCGGGCCACGACGCACAACAAGGGCATCATGAACGGCATCGACGCCGTCGCCCTCGCCACCGGCAACGACTGGCGGGCGATCGAGGCGGCCGCCCACGCCTACGCCGGCCGCGGCGACGGCTACGGCCCGCTGACCACGTGGAGCGTGAACGGATCCGGCGACCTGGTGGGCGAACTGACCATGCCGCTGAAGGTCGGCACGGTCGGCGGCCAGGTGGAGTCGAACCCGGCTGTGCGCCTTGCGCACACGATCCTCGGGGTGTCCTCGGCGCCCGAACTGGCCGAGGTGATGGCGGCCGTGGGGCTGGCCCAGAACCTGGCCGCGCTGAAGGCCCTGTCCACCAACGGCATCCAGCATGGACACATGCGCCTGCACGCGCGGGCCGTCGCCGCGGCCGCCGGAGCCAGTGGAGCCCGGTTCGAGGAGGTCGTCGAAATGCTCATCGCCGACGGCGAGATCAAGGTGTGGAAGGCGCGCCAGATCATCCAGGCCCTCGACGGGGGCAGCGAGTGCGACCCGGCCGCCCGGTCGGCTGCGACGGATGCCGAGGCGCGCCCCGCGGCATCCGTCGCCCCGACTGCGCCGCACCCCGCGCCCAGCGCAGCACCCGCGCCCAGCGCCCCCGGCCCGGACGCCCACCTCGGCTACGGCAAGATCATTCTGCTCGGCGAGCATTCCGTCGTCTACGGCTACCACGCGATCGCGGCCCCGATCGGGCTGTCCGTGCGCGCGCAGGTCACCCGCCAGGCGTCGCTCCGCGCCCCGGTCATCGCCGACTGGGACAGCGACGGCTCGGTGCGCGAACCCCTTCGCGCGGACCTGTCGCACCGGGTGGCCGCACTGATCGCCTCCCGGCTCGGCGTCTCCGCCGCGGGCGTGCGGGTCGACGTCTTCTCGCACCTGCCGCGCGCCAGCGGCCTGGGAGCCTCCGCCGCGTTCGCGGTGGCGGTGATCCGCGCCGTCGCCGACAGCTTCCAGCTCACGATCAGCGACGCCGAGGTGTCGAGTCTCGCCTTCGAGTGCGAACAGATCGTGCACGGCACCCCGTCGGGCATCGACAACACCGTCGCCACCTTCGGCCGTTCGGTTCTGTTCCAGAAAACGGATGCCCCGGGCGGCCACACGATCCGCGACATCTTCACCCCCCATCCGATCCCCATCGTGATCGGGCTGTCCGGGGTGGAGTCGCTCACCGCGCAGACCGTCGGCCTCGTGCGCACCGCCTGGCAGCGCAACCCGACGCGCTACGACGCCATCTTCAGCCAGATCGACGGACTGGTCCTGGCCGGGGTGGACGCTCTCCGCCGCGGCGACGTCGCCGAGCTCGGCGAGCTGATGAACATCAACCAGGGACTGCTCAATGCCCTGCAGGTGTCGAGCCCGGAGATCGAGGCGCTCGTGGCGATCGCCCGCCGGGCCGGCGCCCTCGGGGCGAAGCTGACCGGTGGCGGGGGCGGCGGCGCCATGATCGCCATCGCCGAGCCCGGCGGCACCGAGCCGATCATGGCCGCGATGCGCAGCGCCGGGTACACCACATACCTCACCGAGATTCGCTAGACACGCGCATTCCGAACCTGTATTCGAGGTATTCACAGGCGGGCATCCGCTGAATCGAGCCGGGGACAACCGGCGTGGCGGCCCGGAATCCACAGGTTTTCCACGGAGTTATCCACACCCCGTATGCCAGTGATTCACAAGGAAGCAGTCAGTTTTCCCATTGCTGTCCACAGGTTTTTCCACAGCCCTGTGCACAGATGTATCTTCGACGTCCGACGCGCCCCACGTGCCCACACCCCCCGCGCCTCGCGGCGCAGGTTGTGGAAGCGGGCGCATGTTCTACCGTGCGCCCGCTTCCACAGGGTGCGCCGCGGGCTGTCGGCGACGGGCGACCCGGCGACGGGCGACCCGGCGACGGATGCGGCGCACCGCCGACCGGTCAGCGGTCCGTGTACTCCGTCGACGACGCGAAGCGCCACACGCCGGCGTCGTCCTGCTGCACGTACAGCGAGCGGGCCAGCCACCCCGGAACGACACCCGTTCCATCGCGGAACTCCTGCGGGTCGTTGCTGCTGAGTGCCGCACCGGGAACGTAGGCCAGCCAGGTCTCCGAGGCGTCGACCTGGGCGCTGTCCACGGTGATCGCCGAGGGCAGGTTGAAGAATGGCGTCAGCGGCAGTTCACCGGCCTCATCCGCCGCGGCGAAGGAGGCCGCAACGCTCGTCACGTAGCCGACCTCGAGGGCGTCGGCGCAATCTGTGTTGCCCGGATCGGCCAGAGTCGTCAGCTGCTCGCGGTAGGCCGGCAGGTACAGCGTGCACGCCCCCGCGAAGTCACCGTCGGCGAGCAGATCGAGGTTGATCTGGATCAGCTGCTCGGCCGCCGTGGCCGCGTCGACTCCCGCCTCCGGCTGCCCGGCGGGGGTCTCCGAGTCCTCCGCGCCGGCGGTCGCCTCCGTGCTGGGCGACGCCGTCGGGTCGTCCGACCCTGCTCCCGTCGCGGTGCCGGCGCAGCCGCTCACGAGCAGCACCGCCGCCACCACGACCACGCCGAAGGCACCTCGGATGCTCGTCGATTGTGTGTGTGTCATGTTTCCCCCTGGTGTGTCGCATGTGAATCGTGTTCAGACATCCGTGCGTACCGGCGTCGGACAGAGCCCCCTCCCGTGGAGGTGGGGACCAGTACCTCCGGCCTAGCGCGCGGCGTCGTCGGGCACGCAGGTGGTCAGACCGTCCAGCGTCATCCCCAGGTCGGCGGCGATGAACGTCAGGTCCAGACCGTCCGGCTTCGACGCCATCAGCCGCATGCTCACGACGGAGCCTTCGTCGATGCGCTCGGTAACCGTGTAACCCAGATCGGTCCAGTGCTCCTTGACCAGAGCGAAAACCTCGCTGCGGTCCGACGGGGCAGTTCCGACCCGGAACGAGCTGTGCTGAACCCCCGCCCCCGCCGACTGAGAGCAACTGCGCGGGGAATCGAGGTCCTCGTCCACCCAGTCACCGCCGACCAGGGTCTGCACGTCGTCGAAAATGGCGTTCAGATTCTCGAGCGATTCGTCTTCGGTCATTGTTGCCTCCGTGCTGGCTGGTTGTGTTCCCGGGATGCCCTGACAGCCCGTGAGAAAGAGCGATAGGGCGAGCACGACGAGTGACGCCGCTCCGATCGGGCGCTTAGCCACGAGACGCCTCGTCTCCCAGCCCGAGGTTCACCAGAGCCGCATTGTTCAGCGACGTCGTGTTGCGATCCAGATATCCGTTGAACAACCAGCTGTCCTCTCCCATTTGCAGATCATGAACGTTGGTCACGCTGGTTTCCCTCTCGTCGACGATCTGATGGTCTGAGCTCAGTCTTTCAGCCCCGAAGGACTCCCAGTACGCTCCCTCACGGCCGCTTCCGAGCAGGCCGAGGCCGGCCGCCGGCAGCGACTCGTACGCCTGGATGGCGTAGACGCTCCCGTCCGGCACGTTCAGGCCGTCGGCACCGCCGATGCTCGTGGCGATGCCGGCCGAGCCGATCGCGACGAAGGCGTCCACGATGCCCTCGGGAATGTCGGCGAGCGCATCCGCGGCCATCGTCGACCCGTACGAATGGGCGTCCACGCTGAGGAATGACCCGTGGTCTTCGTGCCCCGGCCCCGCGTTGTACGAGGCGTCGTAGCCGAGAAGGGCCCGCTCGAAAACGACCGCGCCCTCGCTGGCCCGCTCACCCTTGAAGACGTCGAGGTCGGTGAGACTGGCCATTTCGGGTGCGTCGTAGGCCATCCACGCGACGACGGCGACTCCCCCGGTCAGTCCACGCGCGACCTGCAGGGAACGCTCTTCCACGTAAAGGTCGCGAGCTGCAGCGGTCAGATCCTGTGGCGTCCCCGCCGAGTTGCTGCCCATGCCGGGGGCCAGGAACGTGGCGTAGGCGGCCGTGTCGAGGTTGCCGACGGAAATCGCTGCCAGGGGTGGCGGGCCGGCGGTAAAGCTGATCAGCTGATAGACGCTCTGTGTGTGCTGCCCGACGGCCGTCTTCACAGACTGGAGGTAGTCGAGGTCTTCGTCGTCACCGGATGCCTCGGCAATCCCGATCTGACGGTCGAGTTCTGCTCGATTGGCCTCAGAGCGCGACGTGTAGTCGACTCCCTCGAGATTCCCCACCAGTTCCGGATGCCCCACGACCAGGGCGCGCTGCTCCTCCTCCGACAGGGCGCGCCACCAGGCTGCCACCACGACGGGATCAGCGGTCGGGTCCCCCGCGTAGGCGGCGAGGGCCGCGGCGGGCGTCTGCGACGCCGGGTGGCCCGCTGCTGACGCGATTGCGCCGCCGTCGCTCGCGGCGCGCTGCTGCGCGATCTCGCCGGCGAGGCGATTGACGAGTTCTTCCGCGTGGACCCGAGCGGATTTCACCTGCGCGGCCGCCACGGCCAGGCCGGCCAGCGCCCACGGCGCCAGAATCGGGCTGCCCGGGAGCAGTCCGTAGCCGAGCGGATTGGCGGACGCCTCCCGGGCCCGCCGCATGGTCGTCAGCGCGCCGTCCAGTTCCGCGATCTGGCTGCGCAGAACGGCGACCCGCCCCTCGACCTCGTCGGGATCCATGCCGATGTGGTGCCCCATTCGTTCCCCCCTCGAATGCCGCTGACCCGCGCGTCAGAGCGTGATGAACGCCACCGAGTCGACGATCCCCGCGGCGGTCTGCAACGGCGCCCTGACGGAGTTCCGCCAGTCGTCCTGAAAACGGTCCGCGTCCTGCCCGGCCCACAGGCCCGCATCCGCCAGCTCAGCGGCCGTGCGGCTCAGTTGCGCTTCCGCATTCCGGATCGCAGCCGCAGCACTGCTCAATTCACTCTTCATGAAAAGCATCACAACCCCCTGAAACACACGTCGATCACACCGGTACGAATCAGCGGGGTGGCCGGCCGAAGCCGACCACCCCGCTCACTGCCGGGTCTAGGACGAAGCGGTGCGCTGCTGCTCGGCGTTGCCGCGAGCGGTCATGGCGGCGTCGCGCAGGGCGCTGGAGACGCTGCGCAGGCTCGAGGAGAGCTGGCCGTCCCAGTCGCCTTCGAAGCGGCTGCGGTCTGTTCCGACCCAGGTCGTTCCGCCGAGTCGCGCCTTGAGCGCGGAAATCAGGTTCTCGATGTCGCTCGCCTTGGTTTCGAAGTCCTGCGCGAGGGCGTCGACTTCTTCCGGAACCTGTCCAATAAATCCAGCCATGATCAGACCTTTCTCTCTCTTCTTGGAGACCCCCCACAAAACAGGATCTGTCGTTGCTACAACCTCACACTAGCGAGCCGCGGCCGTGCCGCGCGATGGGGAGAACTCCCCAGAACGGTCACCGCGCTAATCCGCCTGCGCGGTCTGCACCTTGCGCACCCGCCCGGCCTCCACGAACCAGCCTCGCCCGGGCGGGAATTCGTTGCGCTTGACCCGGGGGAACGATGTCTTGAAGAGCAGGTCACCCTCGTGCTGGTCGGGCTGCAGCGCGAACCCGCGGCGGCCGCTGCGCAACTCGTTGGTGAGCGGCCAGGACTGGGTCCAGGTGCTCGTCTCCGATTCGGCGATCACGAAGTGGCTGTTGCGCCGCGCGGCCTTGATCAGCGGTATGAGTTCGGTGTCGACCCCGGTGCCGAGGTAGTCCGACATCGACTCGATCACGATCGTGTAGGAGTTCCCCGCCGTCTGCGGCTCGCTGACAGCGGCGAGCAGGTCGCGTGCGAGGGCGATCGAGGCCTCCGTCGTCGTCGCCGTGCGGAACCAGTTGCCCAGCTGGGCCAGCGGTGATCGGGCGTTGCCGAAATAGACGCACCGGCTGTGGGGAGCGGCCGAGGCCACGCTCGCCAACAGTGCGAGGAGCAGCGAGGTGCGCCCGCTCGACGGCGGCCCGGAGATCATGAACACCCCCGACGGCTCGATGCCCACGGGCTTCAGCGTCTCGTCGCTGATACCGAGTGGAATCCGGTTCGGCACCGAATAGCCGAGGTCGGACAGCAGCACCGAGTCCGTGAGCCGTTCGATGGGAACGGCCGTGACCCGGCCGCCGTAGCGGAGTGTCTTGGCGAGTTGCTCGATCGCCTTGGCCTGCAGAGCCACATTGGGCGTGCCGCCGAGCACTGCGATCTGGGTGACGAGCCCGTCGATCACGGCCCGGCCGGGCGGGGAAGCCGCCGTGAGCACATCCGTTCCCACATCGAGCATGGCGTAGTCGTTGTCGTCGGCAAGCCGCAGGACCACCCGTCGCTGAATGGATGCCGCGACTGCCGGCGACACCGACCCGGGGCGGTCGGCCGTCACCGCCGCGTGGATGCCCACCTGGCGGCCGTCCGAGAGGAGCTGCTGGAAGGCGGTGAAGATGTTCGCCGCGCCGGTGTACTCGTAGTCCTGCCGGAAGGCGGCCATGCCGTCCACCAGCAGCAGGATGCGCTGCTCCTCGGTCTCGCCGGTGAGGGCCCGGTATTCGGTGATGGTGCTCGCCCGTGCCCGGGCGTACCGCTCGATGCGCTCGTCCGCGATGGCGCGCAGCATGCCGAACAGGCGCACGATGCGCTCGGAGTCGTCGCCGTCGATCACCGATCCCACGTGCGGCAGCTCCTCCAGGACCCGCAGGCCGCCTGCCGTGAAGTCGAGGGCGTAGACGACGACGGGCCCACCCTGGGGAGTGACCCCGGCCGCCGCGGCGAGCGTGCGCAGGGCCACGGTCTTTCCGGATGCCCCGGCGCCGTAGATCGCCACGTTGCCGTCCGTGTCGGGACGGAAGTAGATCGGGTGCTGCTTCTGGTTCGCGGGGTCGTCGGCGACGCCCAGCAGCAGTGCGGAATCGGTGCGCTGATGCAGCTTGGCGAGGTCGTACACGGGTGCCAGCTCGTCGAGCCATGGTTTGCGCGGCGCGGGGAGGCTTGCCGCCTCGAAGGCGGCGGCGATGTTCGCCACGAGCCGGGCACTGTCGTTCGGACCGGTTTCATCGGCCTCGGTTTCGGTGCTTCCGGCCGGGCTCTCCCAGACCCGGGCCTGGCCGAAGCCGAGGTCGGTCACGTCGATCCGCGCCCGCGGCTGCACTCCCGCCGTCCAACCGCCGGCATAGCCGGACTGGAAGGGCGTGAGTCGCCCGGGACCCATCTTGACGACGGCCCGGCCCGGGAGGCTCGGGTCGAAACCCGCGGCGATGCTGGACCCGATCACATCCGTGCTGTCGGCGTCATCGGCCATGCGGAGGGCGACGCGCAGGTTCGTGTTGGCGCGGAGGTTGTCTTTGATGACGCCGGCAGGTCGCTGGGTGGCCATGATCAGGTGGATGCCGAGGGAACGGCCGCGCTGGCCGATGTCGACGACCCCGTCGACGAACTCCGGCACCTCGCCGGCGAGGGCCGCGAACTCGTCGATGACCAGCACAAGCGCCGGCGGGCACTCCGGGTCGCCCTGCTTCTCGAGTTCGATCAGGTCCTTGACGCCCTTCTTGTTGAAGAGGCGCTCCCGGAAGTGGATCTCGGCGCGCAGGCTGGTCAGCGCCCGACGCACCAGGTGCGGGCTGAGGTCGGTGACGAGCCCGACGCAGTGCGGGAGGTGCACGCACTCGGCGAACGCGCTGCCGCCCTTGTAGTCGATGAAGAGGAAGGTGACCCGGTCGGGGCTGTATTCGGCGGCCATGCCCAGCACCCACGCCTGCAGGAACTCGCTCTTACCGGATCCGGTGGTGCCGCCGACCAGGGCGTGCGGGCCCTGCGTGCGCAGGTCCAGGTGCATCGCGTCGGGGCTGCCCTGCCCGATCAGTGCACGCAGCGTGCCGACGTTGCGCCGGGCGGTGAAGGGTGGCAGATGCGTCGTGCGGTCGTGCATCGATTCGTTCTGCAGCCACCGGTCCACCACGGCGCCGGGGGTGTGCGCGAGTTCGTCGCCGAGAATCTGCACGAACGACACCGCCCGCGGCAGGTCACTCTCGTCGGCAGAATAGGAGCCGCTGTCGGTGACCGGGGCGAGCGAACGGGCGAATTGCGCCGCGTGCGCGGGGTCGATGACCTGCACGGCCACGTCGGTGAGGCAGACTCCCTCGCGCACGTAGCTCACGGTGGCCCGGGTGCCGGTCGCATCGACCTCGACGAAGGTACGGCAGATGCCGGGGAGGTCGGCGGCCGTGGGTGCCACCCAGATCGGGTAGACCCCCACGTCGGCTCCGCGCTCCAGCAACTGGATCAGGCGCCCGCGGTCGGCGGGGACGTCACCGGCGACCACGACGAGGATGACCGGCAACGGCACCGGAGTGTCCTTGTCCCGGCCCAGGCCTGACGTCTTGGCGATGCCGCTGGTGGAATCCTCGAAGTCGATGGCGTGCAGGGTCGCCCCGGTGACGCCGGCCTGGGTGCTGGACCGGGCCTGCACGATCTCTTCCAGGGCCGAGAGCAGTCTCAGACCGGCGGGCACACTGTCGGCGAGCGGCCAGGCTGCCACCGGGCTCTGCGGGCTCGTCGCGTGCGGAAGCCATTTGATCCAGTCCAGGTCGACGGTCACGCGCGGGTCGATCAGCGCGGTCACGACGAGTTCGGCCGGCGAGTGCAGGGCTGTGGCCTGCACGATCAGCGACGAGGCGTAGCCGATCGACTCGTCGCGCGAGCCGGCGACGCCCAGTCCTCCCGCAATCGGCAGGCTCTCGATCGCCGGCACGCCGTCGATCAACTCGAACCGGTCGACGAGCTCGTCGACCATCGCGTCATACTCGGGCAGCGACGCGTCGTTCGCGGAGCGCCGCTCGACCTGCGACCGCGACGGCAGCCGGCCGATGCCCAGCCGCAACGTCAGGAAGGACCAGTGTTCCGGGCGCCGCACCCACAGCATCCGTTCGCGACCCTGGGCGCCGCTCACGACGTCGGCGAGGGCGGGCGTCTCCTGCAACCGCACCCGACGCTCATTCTCTTCGCCGTCGAGAAGCGTGGCCTCGAGGTCGGCGAACTGGGTTCGAAACCGCGCTATAGAGCGCTTCAGCTTGCGTTTGCGCTCGGATTTCGAGTTGAAGTAGTTGCCGAGCAACAGGATCGGGGACAGCGCGACGAAGACCACCGAGAGGATGCTCTGGGTCACCACGTAGAGCACGACACCGATCAGGAGCGGGGCGATCATGACCAGCCAGGGCAGCCCCTGACCGAATTCCTCGACCGGGGAGGCCGGCGCGGTCAGCTCGAGCCCGGGGAACCGTTCCTCCCGGCGCGGTGACCGGTTGAACGCCCGGGGCGCGCCGACGCGCTCACGCGGACCGGCATCCGCCTGGGGCTTGCCCACCGCGACGACCTCGATCACGCTCTCGCCGAGGGTGAGGCGACCACCGGCCACGAAGCTGACCCGGGCGACGATGCCGCCGTCGACGGTCAGCCCGTTCGCGGAGTTGAGGTCGACGAAGGTGACCATTCCCGGTTCGACTTCGATACGGGCATGGCGCTTCGACACCATGCTGTCGTGCAGCACGATGTCGCAGCTGGAGTCGCGGCCGATGATGAGGCTTCCCGAGGCGACGAGGAACGCCTCGCCCTGCGCCGGCCCGGAGATGACGCGCAGGTCGGCGACGAGATCGACGTCGCCGAAGGCGATCTGGCCGCGCGAGGCGTCGAGGTCGGCCACGGAGACGGCCAGGCCGGACCCGATGTGGGCCTCACCGATCACGCGTGACGGGGAGAGGAGCTCGGCCTCCGCGGCACCGGGCCGGTGGATGCGCAACGTCTGCGCGGTGCCGCCCGACTCGGTTTCGGGGTCGAGCGGCACCGCTCCGGCGGGGCGCTGCGGATCCTTCTCGGCGATGGCGCGGGCGATGTCGCCGAGGGTTGCATTCGGTTCAGCCGTGACGAGGATGTCGTCGCTTGTGCCGCCGGGACGAAGCAGGGTGAGTTTGAGCCTCATGGTGCGATGATCCTTTCGGGCACGCCGGCGTGATCGGTGGAGCCGGTTTGATCGGTGGAGCCGGTGAGAAGAACGTCGAGAAGGTCCAGGTCGTCGACCGTGACGAGCTGCACGAGAAGGGCGTGCTCGACGAGCCGGGCTTTGCGGTTGGAGGCGAGGTTTCCGACACCGCCGCGCAGCCCCTGAATTCCGAACCGGTCCAGCCGGTCGCAGACGTTGTCGAGTTTGCGGTTGAACGTCGTAACCGGCCAGCCGAGGCGTTGCGCCGCGACCGCAGAGGTCGGAATGCCGCTCACCCCGGAGTCGCGTTCCCGCAGAAGAGGTTCGCAGAGAGCGACCAACAGGAGTTTCTGCGACGCCGTGAGGCGAACGTTGCCGACGGTGTCCTCGCCGACGGCGGTCGCCCTATCGGTCGACCGGTACTGGAAGGTCGCGGAGGGGTTGCTGACCAGCACGTCGTAGCTGGTCGGCCCGGCCGTGAACTGCAGCAGGGTGTGCGAGAAGACAATCGGAACCCGCGTTCCCGGGCCCAGCCGGGCTTGGAAAGAGCCATCGCCGGCGGAGAGGCTCACGCTCATATGCTGCCCGACGTTGGAGATCCACCACACGCCGGCCTCCACCTCGAGGCACAGGAACCGCCGGTGCAGGTACTTGTTCGAGTCGATGGCCAGGTCGCCCTCGCGCCCGATAGTGAACGAGCAGGTCGGGTCGAGGTCGTACACGATACCGTCGTGCTCGATCTGCAGGCCCCCATCGACGCCCGGCCTGCTATCCACGGGCCTGCTCTCCACGGGTCTGGTGGCCACGGAGCATCCGCCTGCGACCGGCAACCGGAGACCGGTCGAGTGATGCGGTCATCGCGCGCCCGTCCGGAGGCTGATGCCATAGTCGCCGAGCAGGAAGGACTGCTCGATCACGGTGGGTGTTCCCGTGCTGATTTCGGTTTCCTCACCGGCGGGAGAGGTGACGCAGACGCCGTTGGTGGATGCCAGGTCGGTGATGAACCAGCGTCCGTCCACGTTTTCCAGCCGGGCATGCGTTTTCGAGACGGTGCGGGCCGGGTCGTTGAGCGACACCAGCTGGGCGGCGGGGCTCGTGTGGTCTCGCACCGGTGCTCGGCCGAGGAGGATGACGGTCTCGGTCAGAGCGGTGGTTCCACCCGTGCTGAAGTCCAGGTGCCACATCGGGTGTCGGCGTCGGGAGATCACCGTTTCCTCGATTCCGGGGTCGGAGTCGAGGCCGGGAGCTGTCGGGGCAGCAGCCTGCGCGGGGGCCTGAGCCGCCAGACCAGTGGATGCTGCCGCGAAGGGATGCGCGACAGGGGCAGGCACCGCTCCGGCCGCTCCGCTGGCCACTGGGACCGGGGGCGCCGACGTCGTCGTTGGGGGAGCCTCGCTCACCGGCGTGTCACCCACCGATTGCGCGGGCGGCAGGGGCTGCATGCCGACGACGGGCGGTGCGGTCCACGCAACCGGCCCGGCGGCTTCGGCGGCGGCCGGGGCGCTGACCGTGGCTCCCGGAACGCCGGCTGGCGCGGAGGCTGTCCCCGTCGCCCATGCGACGGGGACTGCAACCTGCACGGGTGCCGGTCGACTGGTCGGAGCAGAGAACGGCACCGGCGGAACGGGCGCGAAGGCCGCCGTGGTCGGAGACGAACCAGCCGGGGCGTCCTCCGCGGGACGGTCCCAGCTGGCCGCGGCTGACGGCGCCGGCGGTGTGGCCGGAGGAACGAACGCGGGAGGAACAAAGGCGGGCACGACGACCGGAGAGCCGGCGACCGCTGACGATCCCGGCGCCGGGTTCGGGGCCGCGGCGACGTCCGGCGCGCGACCGGTGAGCGGCGCAGCCCCCGCGGCAGCCGGGTTCCAGGTGTCCTTCCCGAAGCCGAGGATCAGGACCCAGACCGGGGATACCAGAATCCCGAGAACGGTGAAACCGCCGCTCCGGCCGAACCCACGGTTGATGTTGTTGAGGGCGAGGCACAGGATGACCGCGCCGACGATGTTCACCCCGGGGATGAGCAGAGCAATGACCCAGAGCGCCGGGTAGCCGCCCAGTTGCAGGAAAGTGATCGTATTGAGCACCGGGACCCAGGCCCTCCAGCCCTCGAGGTCGGCCTTGCCGAACATCCGGGACAGCCCAAGGGCCGTGACAACGTAGACCGCGATGGATGCCACGCTGCTGAGCAGAAGCATGACCCCGAGCGCGCCGACGAGAGCATCCGTCTCATTCATCGCCGGACCTCCTCGGAGAGAACCGGTCGCGGCGGTGTGTCGGTTCCATGATGATCGTGCCTTTCGGACGCGCCTGAGTCAGACGAATGACTGGAGAAGTGCGGGCACCGCGCGGCGGGCATCCGTTGGGGCGGCACCGACGGCTGCGCGAGGGTCGTTGCCCGGATTCGCGGCGCACACACACGAGTCTTCAGCATGTCGTCCCCCCAGACCGGCCACCGACGGGGGCGTCAAAATAAAGCTATCAGCCCGATTTCGCGCTGACGAGAGGTTTCGCCCCTCACACCTGCATATTCCCGCCCTCCGGCCCACCCGTCGAGTCCCACCCCCGGTGGTCGAGCCTGTCGAGACCCGGTGGTCGAGCCCGTCGAGACCCGGTGGTCGAGCCCGTCGAGACCCGGTGGTCGAGCCCCACTCCCGGTGGTCGAGCTTGTCGAGACCCGGCGAGCCGACCCGTGACTACTTAGAACACGACTTCGAGTATCTGTCTATAAATATATGACAGACTCTCGACTGCGCGTACGATCTCTG
>NZ_SOHA01000040.1 GCF_004403065.1 Cryobacterium cryoconiti | reverse complement strand
GGCTCGGTTGGCAGGGGCGACGTTGGTCGAGTGAAGAACGAGGAGTCCGGGTTCCCGACTGTGCAGTTCGGCGCACGTTAACTTTGTTGCTTTTCGTCTGAGGGATTGTTCATTGCGTGCTGCCGGCGTCAAGCCGTCGTCACAGTTTCAGCAAAAACTTCTTCCCCCCGCTGCGCTCCTCCATAACTTTTGGCCTGCAACCGTTCCTTGGGGCTTGACCCCGACAGCACTCCATGAGGGCGGAGAAACCGCCGAAAGGCAAAAAAATTTGGAGGAGAGAAAATGCTTGAACAGATCCAGACCCCCGCGCACACGGTCACTTCCGCTGACGTTGAGTGGAAGATATTCCACTTCACCAGCTCGATCCGCAGGCGCGAACGCACCCTGAACTGGGACGGATACGCCACACCCCACACTCCCGAGCACCCCGCAGTCGTTGCCGCTCGCACCGCCGACCAGCTCGCCCGGATCGCCGAACTCCGGACCCGGCTTGCCCACTGGGAAGCCATCCAGGCCGACCAGGCCACCACCGCACTGAGCAACTAGGGAGATACGAACATGACGGATTACATCAACACCAAGGACACCGCCAAGTTGGTTCGGGTGGCGTTGAAGAACGCGTTTCCCCGCGTGAAGTTCAGCGTCCGGATGAGCACCGGCACCGCGTCCGCATGGATGAACGTGTCATGGAGCGACGGACCCACCGACCGTGAGGTGAGCGCGGTAACCAGCCAGTATGAGGGCCGCAAGTTCAACGGCATGACCGACGGGTATGACGACCAAGGATCCGCACTCGTCGCGTTCGACGGAGAGGACATGCCCCGGGTCGTGCGGTACTCCTGCGACGGGATCAACACCCACCGCGACTATACCGCCGCCGGATACCGGGTCGCGCAGCACCTCATCAGCACCGCCAGCGACCACAAAAACCTCGTCGTATTCACCCCCGAGGGCGAACCCATCAACAATGCCGCCGTGCCCCACGGGATCTACGTCGCCGGGCACTTCCACGATTACATCTACAGCCCCGTACACATCGCCCAGGTCATCCTGCACCGCGTCAACCTCTGCACCGTCACCGAGCCCACCCGATAGACCAGGACAACCAGCAATGAACACAACCAGCATCGACACCGCCGCAGCCGCGCGATTCATCGACGTGTTCGCGGCCGCAGACTTCGCGGGCGACGTGGGCCCGCGGATGAGCTGCACCGAAGTCGACGCCCTCGCCGGCATGCTCCGCGCCGTCGGAGCCGACACCGCCGCCGACACCTGGGTATCCGCACACGCCGAAGAAGACCAAGAAGGAGACAGCCACCACCAAGCCTGATCCTTCAAACGCCCCCTTGACGACGATCAAGGGGGCGTTTGGACACCCCAGCGACCCACCAACCGGCGCAATCGCCGACGTCGGTTACGGCCGACTGTGACCAGGACGACCTCGGTTGGAGCGGCGCCGTCCCGGAACCTTGCAACGATGAGGCAAAGGGCGAACTCTCCGCGCACAACAGTTGGGCGGACCGCTCAGCATTCTCCGGCGAGACTCCGGCGGGACCGACAGAACCTAGCCATTCCAGCGGAGAGAACCAAACCAGATACGGTCAACGGCCTCATCGAAAGCTCAATGGCTTCAGAGGGCAGGAGTCTGTTTAACGTCGCGCAGCGCCAGACCGACGCGGCCGGACACTTCTGCCTTGGTGCTCCGAGCTCGAGCATGGAGGAGACGGTCGCAGTCGGTGCCGTGCTGTTCTTCCCCTGCGGATTGAAGATGGCGCCGATCTCCGTCTGAGCTGGCGCTTCGATTTCGCGCGAGTGAGTGGCAACGCAGTCGTCGCTCCTCCGCACGGTACCGTGCTGCCGGCCCTCGCCTCATATGAGTGTCACGGGCGAGGCCTGCAGCACAAGTATTTTCTTGCCCGCCGTGAGCGAAGGGTGAATTCGGGAACCAGAATTATGAGCAGGCTGCCGGACCCAAGATCCTGTGTGTGAGCATGTTGCCCGGGTGCGATTGTCAGCCCAAATCAACACGATTCGCCTCTTGAGAAGACCCGGCTAGGCGTGTAACAATTGTCAAATGTTTAGTTAGACGTCTATGTATAAACATGATAGATCCTCAAGTTTGCTTGGTGGCGTGATCGTTGCCGAGGTTTCTCAGACCGTCTGGCGGTTCCAGGGTCGCGGGGGAATGGTCAGTTCGGCCCCGGTCTTGTTGGGTTTCATTCAGCGATTCGGGAACGTTTTTGAGGCGATGGATACGACGCGGCCGCTCGAGAGAATCTATGTGTCGTCGATGGGCAGCGCGGTGGCGAGTATCACGGGTGGGACGGTCACTCAGTGAGCTCACTGGACCGAGACTCTATGGCCGACGAATCGGAGATGCCTGACTCCGACCCGGCTCAACCTTCGTGGACCGCAGCCCCACCGGTTTTCGTGCCTCGACCTACAACGGCACGATTTGGTCGGGGGTCGACGGACACGTTCGGGTTCTACCTGAGAAAGATCGGCAGGGTGGCCCTTCTCTCCGCGGAGGAGGAGGTTGACTTGGGTCGGCGGATGGAAGTTGGTCTGTTCGCGGCCGTGCGTCTTGCCGGGGGAATCGCTGATCCGGTTCTTACCCGGGACCTCATCTGGCTCGCCCGGGACGGGGACCGGTCGAAAACTCGGTTCGTTGAGGCAAACTTGCGCCTAGTGGTCAGCGTCGCCAAACAGTACTCCGGTCGCCGGATTCCGATCATGGACCTCATCCAGGACGGCAACCTCGGCCTGCTGCGAGCCGTGGAGAAATTCGACTACACGACCGGGTACAAGTTCTCGACCTATGGAGTCTGGTGGATCCGGCAGGCAATCCACCGGGGCATGGTCGGCGCTGCACGAACCATTCGGATCCCGTTGCACGCCGTGGAGAAGCTCAACAAGGTCAAGCGCATCCGCAGCGACCTCACCGGAATTCTGTACCGCGAACCCACCCTGGCGGAGCTGGCCAAGGCCTGCGGGGCTCCAATGGCTGACGTGCGGACCTTGCTCGACTGGGACGTCGAACCCATCTCCTTGGACATGCCGATCGGTGACGGTGCAGGTGACATCTCCGAGCTGATCATGGACGACGACCTGCCCCAGCCGGAGGAATACGCGGCGCTTGCCCTGCGCCGCTCTGACATCACCTTTCATCTCGACGCGCTGCCCACACGGGAGCGAATGATTCTGGAGGCCCGCTTCGGATTGAACGGCGAACAACCTCGCACCCTCGACCAGATCGCCATCCGTGAGGGTGTGACCCGGGAACGAATCCGCCAGATAGAGAAGCGAGCCCTGGCGATGATGCGCACGCCGGCCCTCGAACTCTACCTCCGAGAATGACCCGACAGGCGCCGGTCGATCTGTTCGACCCGACTACCGTAGTGAAGCGAGTAAAGGGGGCTGGGAGCCTCCGCAGCACCTCACGAAAGGTCCAGGACAGGGCGTAATCGTGAAGACGACAGATTCGACCGTCGCTTTTGGCATCAGAGGTTAGGGGACTTCTTGATGTCTCGAAGTGCGAGACCGAGGCGGCCAGCGACCTCCGCCTTGGGGGTTCCGAGTTCAAGCATGGATTCGATGACGGCCGCCGCTGCCGTGCGGGCGGCCGCGCTCTGCTGCGCTGCGTGCTCCTGGATGGTAACGATTTCCGCATGTGCGGTCGCGTCGATTTCCTCGAGTGAGTCAGTGGCGACGAAGTAGTCGGTGGTGAGCTGCTCGAGCTGTGCACTGCCTGCTCCGTCGATTCGAGCGCCCCTATCTGTTTTCACCCGTCGATCTCAGTCTCAACTTCCGACCATCACAATCTTCGATCGTGACCACCCTGCATCCTCATTCTTCGTACAAGTATTTGTCACACCTCTGGCATTAGTAATAGACGAGGTAAAGTGAGCGGGTGATGACTATGCATATCCTCTCTGCGGGAGACGGGTATGTGTACTACACCAACGAGGTCGCGACCGGTGATGCGAAGCGTGAGAGCGGCCGTGAGCTGGGCGATTACTACACCGAGGACGGCAACCCTCAAGGTGTCTGGGTCGGCGGGGGACTGGCCGCACTCGGCGTCTCCGGCGTCGTCACCGAGGAGCAGATGAAGGCCCTCTACGGTGAGGGGTTGCACCCCGATGCCGAACGAATCATTGCTGACGCGCAGGCCCAGGGCAAGACCGTGGGCGAGGCCACGAAGGCCGCCAAGCTCGGCCGCTCCTACTACGGATACAGCACCGACGGCACCGACCTGTCCGCGAAGATCGCTACCGGCTACACGGACTTCACCAAGGTGAACGGGCGCGAGCCGAACGTCGCCGACCGCCGGGCAATCCGCACACGTGAGGGTGACCTGGCATTCCGCGACACGAAGGGCCGGCCGCCCGCTGACAAGGAAGAGCTGGGCCGGTTCATCACCGCGGCGACGCGTCCGACGCAGCAGGCTGTCGCCGGTTTCGACCTGGTCTTCTCACCTGCGAAGAGCGTTTCCGTGCTCTGGGGTCTCGGCGACGAGGACACCCGAAAGACGATTGAAGATGCCCAGGCCGTCGCGATCCTGGACACCGTGTCGTACCTGGAGCGGGAAGCGATAACGACACGTGCCGGCACGAACGGCGTCGCTCAGATCGATGTCGAGGGTGGCCTGGTGGCGACGCGGTTCCGTCACTATGACTCCCGCAATGGTGACCCGCAGTTGCACGATCACCTGGTGGTGGCGAACAAGGTCAAGGGTGTCGATGGGAAGTGGCGCACGATCGATTCCAAGCTCCTCCACCGTCAAGGTGTGGCCGCGTCGGAGTTCTACAACCAACGCGTCATGGACGAAGTCACCACCCGCTTAGGGCTCACCACGGAGCTGCGTGAAGTGACCCCGGGCAAGCGCCCCGTGGTCGAGATCGCCGGTATCGATGAGCGCCTCACCGGGGCGTTCTCGACCCGGTCCGCGGACATCAAGAAGGTCGTCGGCCAACTCGAGAAGGACTACCGGGCCACCCACGGGCGCACCCCGGACGCGGTCGCCCGGATCAAGCTCGCACAGCAAGCCACCCTCGAGACCCGCCCCGCGAAAGCCCACGCCCGATCCCTCGCCGGCCTCCGCGCCGAGTGGGCGGCGAAGGCCGCTGAGCGCGTCGGCGCCGCCACCGTTGTGAACCTCTTGAAGGACGCCCGCGCCGCAGCGCCGACCATGCGCAGCGGGCCGGGGGAGCCGCGGGTAGTGGATGTGGACCGTGCTGCGCGCGAGGTCGTGGCGACGGTGTCGGAGCATCACGCGGTCTGGGGTCCGCACATGATCGAGGCCGAAGCCCGCCGCTGGGTCCAGAAAGAAAACAGCATCGGCCCCGTACCCGAAGGCACGGTCGAACAGATCACCCGGCGCGCACTGGAGACCGACTCGATCGCTGTGACACCGCCCGCCCCGCACGGTTCCTTCGAACCGTTGACCCGCCGGGACGGGTCGAGCATCTACGAGCACAAGGGCCGCATGCTCTTCACCTCCACCGGCCTCCTCGCCGCCGAAGACACCCTGTTGGCCGCTGGCCGCACCCGCACGATCGCCCCCGTCACGGTGGCCGAGTTCGACCGCACGGCCGCCCGGTACACCGGACCGTTGGATGCCGGGCAGCGGGCGCTGGCGCGTGAGTTCACAACTTCCGGCACGCTCCTCGTCGTCGCGACCGGGCCCGCTGGCGCCGGGAAGACCACCGCCCTTGCTTTGGCCGCTCGCGCTACCGAGCAGGCCGGTGGCCGCCTGATCGGGTTGGCTCCGTCGGCGACGGCAGCGGCCGTGTTCCGCGACGCCGTCGAGGTCCCGGCGGCCACGATCCACTCCTTCGTCCGCGCGTACGACACCTACGGGGACGCCACCCCGGACAGTCGCCACCCGGAGGAGTTGAAGCTGCGTGCTGGGGACATCATCGTCGTCGACGAGGCCGGTATGGCTGGCACCCTCAACCTCGCGAAGGTCACGAGCATTGCCGAGCGGCACGGGGCGCACGTGCGCCTGATCGGCGACGACCGGCAGCTCGCAGCCGTCGAGTCCGGCGGGGCACTGCGCCTACTTGAACGCGAAGTCGGCTCCGTCAAGCTTGAAGAGATCCACCGCTTCACGTCCCCGGCCGAAGCCGAAGCAACCCGGCAGCTGCGGGACCCGGCCACGGTGGGGGACCCGTTCCGCTGGTACGTGGACAACAACCGGGTCACCGGTGGCAGCATCGACCGGATGACCGACCACGTCTTCGCCGCCTGGCAGCACGACGACGAAGCCGGCAAGAACACTGTCATGCTCGCCCAACAAAACGTGACCGTCACCGACCTCAACACCCGGGCCCAGGCCTACCGGATGGGTTCCGGCCTCGTCTCCGGGAAGACGTCCTCGCAGCTGCGCGACGGACTCGCCGCGTACCAGGGCGACCGGATCGTCACCCGCCTGAACGACGCCACCCTCCGCACCGGGCGCGGCACCGACCGGGTCAAAAACGGTGACGTGTGGACGGTAGGGAAGGTGCAAGCCGACGGGGCGTTGACCGTCACCCACGCCGGGCACGGCGGCCGCATCACCCTCCCCGCCGAGTACGTGCAGAGCAACGTCGAGCTCGGCTACGCGTCCACCATTCACCGGGCCCAGGGCATGACCGCGGACACCGCCCACGTCCTCGCCGACTCCTCCACGTCCCGCGAACTCGTCTACGTCGGGTTGACGCGTGGGAAGGAAGCTAACCATCTCTATGTCGAGACCGAAGACGCCCAACCCATGAGTGACGTCCTGGCCACCATCGCCGGCCACAGCGACGGGATGCTCTCCGCCACCGAAACCATCCGCGCCGAACAAGCCCGCGTCGACGACCTGGTCACCCTCATCGACCAATACGGTGACGTCGCCGAACGCGCCAACACCGTCCGCTTCACCCAACTCGTGGGCCACATCCTCGACGAGCAAGATGCCCGGAATCTCACCAGCTCCGAGAGCTGGGGCGCCGTCACCGCAGCCCTCACCCGCGCCGAAACCCAGGGACTTGATCCGGCCAGTGTCCTGCGGGAATCGTGGAACGAACGAGAACGCGGCACCGCCGACGACGTCGGCGCCGTCCTCTCCCACCGGATGGAACGCCGCATCGAAACAGGCCCCGCCGACCAGGCGCTGGCTGCGGCAACCGAGCGTCCGGCGGTGCCGGCGTGGATCGCCGATCGACGGGTGCTCGACGCCGCCGGCACCGACCCCGCATGGCGGGACCACCTGGCGGAGCGGTACGAGTACCTCGCCGTGCGCCTCGAGGAGCGCGGCACGGCGATTGCCGCCGAGAAGCCCGAGTGGGCGCAGCAGTTTGGCGACGTCCCGGAGGAAAGCGCCCGCCGTCAGGAGTGGGTGCGTCTTGCCGCTGAGGTCGACGTGTTCCGCGCTCGGTACAAGGTCGAGCCCACCCAGACGCAGGCGATCCCTGAGGCGTACCGTGAGCGTAGCGTTGGTGCGGAGCTCGCGGCGCGCGTATCCGCACTGCAGAACACCCAGGCTCAGAGCACCCAGACGAATGGCCCCGAGGCCGGCCGGCAGAAGCCAGCCACAGCGCTCGATGCGATGCGCGTCGCTAATCGCGCCGCGGCCGACCGGCAGCGCGAAGCGCAGCGCGCCGCTGGCCTCACGGTGAAGGCCCGCCAGGCCACCCGTGGCGACCAGGCGATACCCGCTGAGCAGCGCACTCGCGACGATGGCCGCGAACGGTAAAGGAACGGGCGTCCGCGGCCGTTGCCGTTGCCGTCACCATGCTGGACGTTGCGGAGCTCAGCACATATCGACCTCTATGCGGTGAGTTTGGGTTGTGCGGGTGAAACGCCGACTCCGTCTACGAAGTAACTGACGGAAGCGCTCAGGAGCTCCGATTCCGCGAGATCGTTGCCCAAAACTGGATGCACGGCAAGCCCGAACAACATCGCAAGCAGCGAGATCGCGGCGAGTGTCGGGTCACACTCGGCGCGAACCCGGCCAAGGTTCTGCTCCGCGGCGAGATACAGGGCGATATCGTTTGGCGGCCCTTCCAGTGGCATCTGTGCCCGTTCTCCGAGGGGCGGGGCGAGGGTCGGGTCGGCGATCATCGCCTGCTCCAGCGGCAGCAGGTCCTGCTGAAGCTGGGCAAGGTTTCGGATGACCTCGAGCAGGTTGCCCAGTACCGTTCCCTGTCCGGCGAGGGAGGGCAGCGTCTCCGTTGCTGCGACGATGGGTGCGTTGCGGTCCAGCACCGCGGCGTAGAAGAGTGACCGTTTGTCGGCGAAATGCCGATAGAGGGTGCCCTCGGCGACACCAGCCGCCACCGCTATCGAGCGAGTCCTGACGTTCGCGTAGCCGACCTCTCGAACGAGGGCCGTGGTCGCGTCGATGAGGCGTTTTCGGGTGGTGTCTCCGCGGATGGTCATAGGTCTATCCAATCGGACTATTCGGTTATCGGTCTGCGAATGAAGATCACAAGCCCGATGATGAGGCCGACCGCCGCGTAGATGCAGCCGATCAGAACGGCGCCCGCAAAAGACAGGTCATCGGTTCCACCCTGCGCCAGTGCGGTGAGAGTCGTTCCGGGCAGCCACTGGCCGGCTTCACTCGACGCGGTCTTGATGATCGTTTCGATGAGGAGAACCCACCCGACCCCCACCGAGATGGCGATCGCCGAGGAGCGGCTCAGCAGGGCGAGCACGAGTCCGATGATTCCCCAGACCACGCTGGCGCTGAACGAAGTCAACCAGGCGCGGGCGATCTCGCCGACCAGGTCATCCATCCAGAGTGCAGTCGAGATTCCCGCGGCTTCCGCCGAGGGGAGCGCGGCCGCCAGGTTGACGACTTCCGCCGCCGTCGTTGCCAGGGCCGTCCAGATCAGCAGGGCGCCGATCTTTCCGAGCAGCAGCCTCCAGCGGTGTGGCTGGGCGGCGGCAAGCAGGCGGATCAGGCCTGTGCTGTAGTCCGAGGCCGTTGCAATGGCCCAGAACGAGAGCGTGATCACTCCGAACATGCTGGCCGCCGAGGAGACTCCCGCGACGATTCCCGATGAACTTTCCAGAGTCGCCATGGTCGGGAAAGCGACTCCCGGACCTCCGCCGGGAGGTGCAGACCCGTTCGCTGCGATTGTGTAGATCACCGTGTTGATCAGCACGGCGAAGACCGCCATGAGGCCCAGCCACCCGAGCCAGATTCCCCGTCGGTTGAGGCGGGTGAGTTCGCTTCGTAGCTCACGCATTGGTGGAAGCTTTCTTTCGGGCGCCCTGAGAGGCAGCTACTGGGTCGCGGGTCGGTGCCGCCGTCATCTCGAGAAACACGTCCTCGAGGGATTCGTTGATCGGGGTCAGTCGGCTGAGCGTGATGCCGGCCTCGTGTGCAGCACGATTGAGCGCCGCCGCGTCGGCGGGCGAGCCGTGCACGACGAGCGAGTCATCCTCGAGCGACCACCCCGCCGCGGCGAGAGCAACGCGCAGCCGGTCGACATCAGCGGGATGCTCCGGGGCAACCTCGATGCGCGCGCCGGCCTTGTCGAGCAGCTCGCCCATCGGTCCCGAGAACATCAGCTCGCCGAAACGGATGATGACGAGATAATCGCATGCCGCCTGGATCTCGGCGAGCAGATGGGATGAGACCACCACCGTGCGCCCTTCAGCCGCCAGAGTCTTGAGCAGCTGCCGAATCTCCACGATCCCGGCCGGGTCAAGGCCGTTGGTGGGCTCATCGAGGATCAGCAGGGCGGGGTCAGGCAGCAGCGCCGCGGCGATGCCGAGCCGCTGCTTCATTCCGAGGGAGAAGCGGCGAACGGATTCGTTTTCCCGACCCTCGAGGCCCACGATGCGAATGACCTCGGCGACACGGGTCGTGGGCAAGCCGCGCAGACGAGCCAGCGACAGGAGATTCTTGCGAGCCGAGAGCCCCGGAACGAACGACGGTGCCTCGATGAGCGCTCCGACGTCGCCCGCGTAGCGGGCCGGTTTCGTGGTCGGGTGGCCGAGTACGGTGGCCTGGCCCGATGTCGGAGGAATGAGCCCGAGCAAGATGCGGATCAGAGTTGACTTGCCGGATCCGTTGGGGCCGAGGAGGCCGACCACGCCGCCCCGGGGAAGAGTCACGGTGACCCGGTCAAGTGCAGTCAGGCTGCCGAACTGGCGCAGCAGGCCGTCAGTGGTGATGGAGGCTGCGGACGTATCCGTTTCGATAATTGATGTGAGCACTCACTCACATTAGACGGCAGAATCGCCCAGGGCAAGAGCGACTTCGCAGGACGGGCGTGAACATACGCAAAGACTGACCCGTGGGGGGCTGCCAAACGCCGGTCGAACTCGCCGCATCCCAGTGTGAATCGTAGGAGTTCACGCTGTCTTCGACTTTCGCCGAAGCCATTATCAGGGGAGCTCTATTCCGCACATTCTGCAATAGATGCGCTTTAAATCTGACATAATATACATTATCGGTCACGAATAAGGACCAATTTCAGGTACCGAGCGAACGCGTCCGATCCTGATATTTGATCGTGGCCCGTGGACGCTATCGGTTCGGCCGCGGCAGAGCCGGAAACTCGCGCCACTCCCACTCCCACGAGAACGGGATCAGGTCCTTGTCGGCTTCCACGAGCCCGAGGTCCAGCAGTTCGATAAGGTCCAAGCTCATGATGAAATGTTTGCCTTTGACTTGAGGTCCATGGTGCCGGAATGGCACGAATGGGCTTGCCGTGTGCGTCGGTGATCGCGATGCCGCCGAATATACGCTGTCTTCAGCCGACGAGCTATTTTACGGATTTGGTCTGGGGTTTCCTAGCTTTCAGCGCGATTGGAATTGGACAGGCCGGCTGTGCTCAAGTCCCGATAGCTGTCAGCCGAGACGCTTTCCGACTGGGTTCTGCGCAAGCGCTCTCTCGCGCTCTCTTTTCGCCCTCAGGTGCCGGGGGTCTGCGGCTGCGCGTTGGAGGCGGCCACTAAACGAAAAGCCCCGGCATGTATCGCCTGGGGAAGACGAGCATGAGAACCGGGGCCAATCGTTGGAGTGGGGGGACTCCGATGCATCACGCTACAGGAGCGTTACCTGCTAGTGATCAGGCGCGCCCGGCGAGCTGAGCCAGGTCCACAAACAATTGAAATGCTGCTCGCCGCGCAGACAGGGTGGACCCTATCCCAGGTCTCAATATGAGCAGCGCTGGAGGATCCGCCGGCATTATGCCGAGTCCCCGCCTGCGTCTGGGAACCTTGGATCAATGGCGGGATCCAAGGAGTTGTCCACGTCCATCGACTACGACACCTTCTCCGCGGACACCGCCGCTCTTCTCGACGTGGCTCGGTACTTCCGCGTGAAAGACGCCGTCACGTTGCCGGCAGAAGTCAAGGCTGCTGTGTCCGGGTAGGTCGTGGAAGCGCGACGACGCAACCTCCCGGAAAGCGAAATCAACTCATGGCTGGCGAGTCCTAGACAGCACCGAGCAGTAACGGGGTGCCTGCGGATGTGGCTGGAGCGGATCGAGGGCACGGAGAGTGCCGTCCAGTTCGGGACTTTCGACCCGTGACCACGCGAAGCATGGGGGTGCAGGCTGGATTAATGGATACCGAGGCGCTCCCCCTGCGTCTGTCGGCCGACGAGTTGCTGCACGCCCTCGGGCACGCGGTGATAGCGACGGACACGCTGGGGACGGTGCTGTTCTGGAACGGCGCCGCCGAGCAGCTGTACGGCTGGCCCGCCGCGGAGGCCGTGGGACGTGAAATCAGGGACGTGACGGTGCCTGAGCTCTCCCGGCAGGCGGCTGCGGAGATCATGACTGCTCTGCGAGAAGGCGGTTCATGGTCTGGCGGATTCCCGGTTCGAAACCGCAGCGGCGAGGTGCTGTACGCGCTGGTTACCGATAGCGGCGTGTATCGCGACGGAAAGCTGATCGGCATCGTCGGCGCCTCCCTCAACCTCGGCGACGCCGTCCGGCACCTGATGGAACGCTCCAGCGACGCCGCAGTCCTGGTCGACGAGCACCATGTGGTCACTTACGCCAGCCCAGCGGTCGCGAACCTCTTCGGATGGGCAGCCGACGAGGTCGTAGGCACGCCCCTTACGGACCGCATCCACCCTGAGGACCACCAATCGTTCGAGGGCCTGCTGGCCGCCGACCCGCTCCGGGCGGAGCGAGTCGGTGAGCTCCGGGTCCGCACCGACGGCGTCTGGTCGTGGGTGGAGGTGGCGGTGACCGACCTCTACGCCCAGCCGGGGCCGCGGGGACAGGTTTGCAATATCCGGCGCAGCGAGCGCCTCGCCCGCCTTGAGGAGAGCGAGCGCATCGTGGAGGCGGTCCACTCCGAGGTGCTCCAGGACCTCTTTGCGGCCGCGCTCGAGCTCGACCGCGTGCTGGAGCACGAGGCACCCTCGAGCGCAGCCCGGATCCATGCCGCTCGCGCCGCCATGGGGCGAGCCATGGAAACACTCCGCGAGTTCGTCAAGCCGTAGTTACAGGCGCTTGAGCTGTCGTGGAATGGGTGACCGGGGCAACCTCCTTCGTGAGCCGAGCCCCCACCGCAGCGCACGACCACCCGGAAGCAACGCACTCATTTGAGTTCCTAAGGGAAGTCAACCCACGTGGCTGCTCGTGAACTCGCCCTCCACCTAGACCGATCCTCGTGAGCCATCGTCACGACCGCCCCACCCGCAGACACTACGGGCACCCGGCTGGAGGGGCCAAGCGGCTCGCTAGGATTGCAATTTCACCGGGACCAAGGTGTGACCAGACTCAGGTGCTGTGCGAGATTTTCCGCGCATCTTGTCGTCGGAAGCGTCAGCATCCCGGAGGTTGCCTTCCAACCAACGCGCGCACGAGGCCGCCGGCATCGGCCGTGCGTACAGGTAGCCTTGCGCCGCGTTCGTGCCGATCCCTTCCAGGAAGCGCTGCTGATCGAGTCTTTCGACTCCCTCGGCAACGGTTTCGATCCCGAGTTCCGCGCTCATTCGGACGATCGCACTGATGACAGTGCGATCGACCGTGTTCGTGAGTGCGCCCGCGACGAAACTCATGTCCAGTTTGATGATGTCCACCGGTAGGGTGCGCAGGGTAGTCAGTGACGAGTATCCCGTTCCGAAGTCGTCGACGGCGATCTTGATGCCGTGAGCGGCGAGGGCCCGGACGCGTTCGATGGCGACCGGGGCATCCAGGATGACGGTTTCGGTCAGTTCGAGAATGAGGTTGGCGGCGGGGAATCCCGTGGCGGCGAGGCAGTCGAGGACGGTGTCGATGAAATGGTCGTGGTCGAGTTCCCTGGCGGACACGTTGACGTGCACGTCGAGAGGGATGCCAGCATGTGCGTGCTGCCAGGCGGCGGCATCCGCGCAGGCCTGGCGGAGGACGAACGCTCCGATGTCGACGATGACACCGGTGCGCTCGGCGATCTCGATGAAGTGGCCCGGGAAGAGGAGGCCGCGTTCGGGATGCTGCCACCGCACCAGGGCCTCCACGCCGGTGCAGTTAATGTTGGGCAAGGACACAATCGGCTGGTAGTGGATGACAAGTTCACCGGCTGCTGCCGCGGCGGCGAGTTGCCATTCGAATGTGAGGCGTGGAGCATCGGCCTTCAGGAGCCCTTGGTGATAGGTCTGCACCTGGCCTTTGCCATTGGCTTTGGCCGCGTACATGGCGACATCGGCCTGGTGCACAAGTTCGTCGATATCGATTCCTGGCGTTGCGGTCGCGATGCCAACGCTGGCCCCTACCCGGGCGATGCGGCCGCCGATGACCATGGGCACGGTCAAGGCGTCCACCACCCGCTGGGCCACGTCCGTTGCGGCGGCGACGGTCGAGCCGTGGAGCACGACGGCGAACTCGTCCCCACCCAGACGTGCGCACACATCCAGGGGGCGAGTGCACGCACTCAGGCGCGCCGCGACTTCGACCAGCACCGCATCGCCCGCCCGATGGCCCAGGACGTCGTTGACATCCTTGAAATCGTCCAAGTCCAGGAAGAGGACATGCAATCCATCGAGGCCGGTGTGCAGGTCGATCCCGGAGGAGAGCTTCGCCGTGAAAGAGGCCCGGTTGTCCAGGCCGGTCAGGGAATCATATTGTGCCTGCACGGTGAGTTGGTGGTGCACGTCGCTGTTGCGCAGGGCCAGTGCCACCTGGTTGATCAAGTCGCGGACACACAGCAGGGCATCCGAGGGGATCTTCCTGGGCGCACCCACGAGCATCCAGGAATCCTCCCGCATGGATCTCAGGCTGATACACATCCAGTCGAGGGTTGCCCCGGTAGCAGCGTCGAGCGCTGCCGGGTCGACAATTTGGGCATCGGCCGGGTCCGCGGTGGTTGAGATGGCCGTTCCCGGAAGTGCTTCCGGGACTCTGAGGAAGCTGCCGGCGGCACCCTCGACCCGAAGTCCCGTGCCATCTCGTACCGCTTTGAGCATGCGCAGTCCGGGCGTGGACGCGCAAATCTCGGTGCAGGCGGTCCAGGCGAGAGCCCGGATCTGCCCCGAATCGGTGAGGCCGAGTAGTTGTGATCCCGTCGTAGCTAGTGCGGTGACCCGTTTGGTGCCCTGTTCGCGGGCGAGCAATCCGGCTCCGAGCTGGCGGGCGATGAAGACGGCGAGGAACAGGAGCGGAAAGGATTCGAACAGTCCCACGGTCGATGGGCTGACTGCGTGGTGCGGGACCAGCGGCCACAATGGAACCGTGACGTACAGTGCGGCCGCCATGAGCACGCATCTCAGCAGCGACTGCCAGGCCGAGCCGTACAAGGCCCGAAACCACACAGCGGTGAACACATAGGCCACTACCGATGTCGGAGTCGGACTGGCCAGCCCGAAACCAATGATCACGACAGCATCCAAGAGGTCTAACCAGAGTGAAACCCGGCGACTCAGATAGACATGGATGCAGGAACCGGCCAGCACCACTGCGCCGATGAGCAGCACGAATTCCCGAACAGGGTTCTCCTGGGCGTCCACTAGTGCGGCGGGCAAAGACAGAAGCAACGAGACAACGGCCAGAGTGGCGAATGACCACCTCGTGCTCTCGGTGATGCCCTCCGGCCGCCGCCAGCACTCCCGTACAGCCACCCGATACTCTGATTGGCGAGATGAGGGCCCCATCTGAGGTCGATCCTGTCTATTCCGTGGGCCGGCGGACCCGAGGGGTCCCGTACCTTTGCGACCCCGGCTCACGCCGGGTGTGCCATATGCGATGGACGCAGCAGATCATCTCTGAGATTCTCGGTGCTAATCCTGACCGTAGCAGGCAGGAGAACCCCGCAAATTCATGCGGCCCGCCGTGCGCGCTCAACTTGCTCACCCGAGAGGGCCGCAACGCTGTTCTGTTGGAACGTCGCGGCCTGGGAAAGTCGAGCATGGCAGCCGATGCCATGCGCCACACGTCCTACGCCCGACGCGCGGCACAATCGTGCGCTGCGATCCGCGCTAAACAACAACCGAGCTAATGCTAAGTATAAATTGCTTTATCACTGTTAGTGTATAAAATAATGAGCTTTAGCGAGGAGATACAATGGTCGAGACGCGAACAACGCCCATCCCGGTCCGGCGTGCTCTGCGTGAACTTGGCACGGACGTTCAGACGTGGCGCAAACTTCTCGGGTTGACTGCTGCGCAGGTCGCGGACCGCGCCGGCATGAGCCGGGCCACCCTCCACAAGCTTGAATCGGGCCAAGGAGGCGTCAGCCTCGAGACCGCGCTGCGTGTCTTCCGGGCACTGGGAATCATGGACATAGTCGTTGAGAGCGCCGACCCTTATCGCAGCGACATCGGCCGGCTTCGCTCCGAGGAAGTTCTCCCGCAGCGTGTGCGCCAGAGCCAGCCGAAGAAACAGGCCGATGTCTGACGCGGAAGTCTGGGTGCAAATAGACGGAGTCGACGTCCGCGCCGGCACGGTCTACGCGCATCGTCGACGCAACTCCGAGAGCGCCACGTTCACCTACGACATCGACTATCTGGCCAGACGAGACGCGTACTCCCTCGATCCCGGGCTGCCGCTCTCATCCGGGTCCTTCAACACTGCGGACGGGCGTCGCCTTTTCGGGGCGTTCACGGACTGCGCACCCGACCGCTGGGGACGCAAACTCATCGAACGATCCGAACGTCACCGTGCTACCCAAGGCGGTGTCGCTGAACGCAGTTTCGGCGAACTGGACTACACGCTCGGTGTTCGCGACGACCTTCGTCAAGGAGCCTTCCGGTTCCGTCGTCCGGGGACCACTGATTGGCTGGGGCCGGCGGCTGCAAGCGTGCCGCACCTGGTCGGCCTATCGAGGCTTCTCAACGCCGTCGAATCTGTTGAGAGCGACCACCCCGATGACGAATCGCTGCAGCTACTCCTGCGCGCGGGAAGCTCTATCGGTGGCGCCCGGCCCAAAGCGGCCGTTATCAACGGCCGGGGTGAACTGCTCATTGCGAAGTTCCCCCGTGTTGCCTCCGACGAATGGGACGTCATGGCCTGGGAGCAACTCGCCCTGACGCTGGCCAGCCGGGCAGGCATTCGAACGCCGCGCACCGAATTGATGAGTGTCGCAGGCCGGAACGTGCTGCTGCTCAACAGGTTCGACCGAGTCGGGGATCGCCGCATCGGATACGTGAGCGCCATGACGATGCTCGAAGCCGTTGACGGCGAGCACCGCAGCTACTTGGAAATCGCCGAGGTCATTGAGCAGTCCTCTTCATCTGCGACGCGTGACCTTCGCGAGCTGTGGCGCCGGATCGCGTTCTCAATCCTGATCTCTAACACCGACGACCATCTCAGGAATCACGGGTTCCTCCGTTCGGACACCACACACAGCTGGGACTTGTCCCCCGCGTTCGACCTCAACCCCAACCCCGCAGCGGGACCCAAGGAATTGTCCACGTCCATCGACTACGACACCTTCTCCGCGGACAGCGCCACCCTCCTCGACGTGGCACGGTACTTCCGCGTGAAAGACGCCGTCGCGTTGCTCTCAGAAGTCAAGACTGCTGTGTCCGGGTGGATCGTGGAAGCCCGCCGACTCAACATCCCGGAAAGCGAAATTGAACTCATGACTGGCGCGTTCGTTGCCGGATGAGCCCGGCCGGATGGACGGGCCGAGTGTTCAAATACCCGACGCAGGCAGCGTGGGTTTCGTGACGGGAGTCAGGTGCTCACGCTGGCGCTGAAGAGCCGGGGCGAGCACGGTATCCGCGATTTCCGAGACCAGGCGACTCTGCTGCGTGAAGGCAAGCATGGCCATGCGCTCGATGTGCTCGCGCACCTCGACGCTCCCGGGCAGTTGGGGCTGAAGGCCGGCAGCGAGGATTCTTAGCTGGTCGACCACTTCCCGGTTGATGATTTCCGCCAGGGCGGCGCCGATCGCCGGCCACTGCACGAGCGCACGCGCTCCGGCGATATCGTCGATGTTCCAGGGCGCCGGCTGGCAGCGCTGCCGGGTCCACTTCATGCGCAACGTCCTCGCGGTGATCCCGAAAGGATCCCAGGACATGGTCGCCTCGATCATCCGCACCATCTTCGCCCAGCCCGACCGCGAACACATCGAAAAGCAGTTCCTCGAGGTCACCACGATGCTCGGCCGCTCGCACCCGAAGGTCGCCGCGATGCTCGTCGACGCACAACCCGACCTGCTCGCCTTCGCCGCGTTCCCCCGGCGGCACTGGCGCCAGATCTGGTCCACGAACCCGCTGGAACGGGTGAACAAGGAGATCAAACGCCGCACCGACGTCGTCGGCGTGTTCCCCAACTCCGCGGCCCTGCTGCGCCTGGCCGGGTCGGTGTTGATCGAGCAGCACGACGAGTGGGAGGCCGGGGAACGACGCTACTTCTCCGAAGCATCCATGCTCGAGCTGGCCACCATGAACAACCCCATCGAGGTCATCGACGAGGCGGTGATCCTCCCAGAACTCGCCGCCGCCTAAGCTAGAACAACTGACCCGCACGGTGTTGAGAAACTCCACCACTCAGCGGGACGTGACCCGCAGGACCATCCAAGCTGGCCCACTGTTCACCGCGAGCCCAACCTATCTCGACGTAGGCATAGACCCCCAGCAGGGCGACAACGCTCAAGGCGAGTGCGCTTGCCGCACCAATAATCCAACGTTTCACTGTCAGCCCTCCCCCGGCTTCCTCTTCCACACGGTCGCATCGATCCACTGGGTTTGCAAGCAACCAAACGTAGGCCGCTCGGACGTGGCACGCGTACACGCTCTCTAAGGTGGTAGCAGGTTTACACGCACTGGATTCGATGGGGGATGCGATCATGCAGAGTGAATTGATGTGGAAGATCTTCGGGGATAAGGAAGATCCACGACGTCGACTGGAGAAGATTTTCGGCGAAGACTCGCCATCGGCAGGTCCGCCTCCCGCGGCACGCGAGTGGGCAGCGACGGTGCTCGCCCAAGCCGGAATCGACGCGGCTACCTCAGAGCTCGCAGCAATCAAATGCCTCCGAGACGCCCAGCCCAGGCTGACGCTCAAAGCGGCGGTCTACCTGGCCAAGGACGCGACCACACTGTAGCGAACGTGGCCGGTGAGGGTCCACTTTGTAGCTGGCCCAGAGAGCCGGGGCGTATCCGGTCGTGAACGGCCGCTACGGCCCGGCGTAGTCACCGTGCCGTATGCTCGCGCTAGAACAGGATGATCTCGTTCCAGCACAACACGGCGAGAGGCCCGCATCGCTCAAGTTGCAACGCTAGAAAAGAGTCAGGCATCTTCTACCCTCCCTTCGCGGGCTATTTAGTTATATTGCTGGTGACGATCGGTTTGACGATCATCCAGAATCGTGGCGGCCTCAGCAGAAACTCGGCAATTGGAATCAGGACAAAGCACACGTTGATATCCGACGAGGCCTGGTCAGCTGCACAAGCATCCGCGAGACCGTACCTAATCGCCATAGCCTTAATCGCCGGTAGCCACGCGACAGCACTCTTGACAGTACAACTCAACAGTTTCTCGGAGGCACTCGGTCATATCCTCGCAGTGAGCGGCTTCCTGATAATCGTTGCGGTGGCTTTCCTTGCGTGGCTGGCCGCCAACCGAGCCGCAACGTCCACCACCTAGAGCACGCAAGCCCACAGTTCCTCACTCACGGGGACGTAACCAGTCGGCACCGGGACAGCGTTCAGCTGTCCCGCCCCGTGCGTCGGCGGCTCACCCGTCGGAAAGAGTGGACTCCTCCGACGATGGCCGCGAGCCCGCCGATCATTCCGCCTATGACGGCGCCCTGGGCCATTCCGCCCAGGAACCCCTCGCCTGGGGTCACCTCGAGCGATGGCGTGGGCAGCATCGGCTCCCCCGTGAGTACCGTGTAGGTCATCGCGGCGAAGGTCAGCACCATCGCGACGCCGTAGATCACGATGCCGACCATTGTCGATCGGGCGCCGGCGTTCTCGGCGAGCTTCTGGAGGTTGACGTTCCGCCGCCTCGCGTACCACAAGGCCGCGATCGACGGCACGACGGTCACGACCAGCAGGACAACCGGCAGGAGAATGAGCCCGAAAAGTGAGGCGACGAGGGCGGCCAAGAGTCCGACGTAGAGCCCGGCCATCAGTCCGAACGCACTCGACTCCATTGACACGGCGCGTTCGCGTTCGTCGCCATATGCCGGGCTATCGAGGTCCATGACCCGCTCGGTCAACCGGTCCAGCAGGTTTCGTCTGCGCGTCATGTGTCAGCTCCTGTCTCGTTCGTGAAAAGTTCTTCGACGGTCCCACCGAGGGCACGGGCGATCCGCAGCGCGAGATACACCGATGGGGCATAGTCGCCCTGTTCGACGGCGATGATGGTCTGCCGACTCACGTTCACCTGCTCGGCGAGCTCGGCTTGGGTGATCCGCCGCTCCTTGCGGCGCTCCCGCACCGGGTTCGCCGTGGCGGAAGCGGAGTCGTGGGGACACATACGCATATGTTAAGGATCATTGACATTTAATGTCAAGCATCATTGTCATCTGAGTGTGCTGCGAGAGAGCGTTTTCGACATTGGTCGTGCTAGACGCTCAAACAGATAGTCGCGCTCCAGGTTCCCTTTCGGCGACGCTGGACCTACTGGTCCTTGATGCGGAGGTTCTCGCTTGCCTTGCTCCAGCCCGCTCGCTTGGGCATGCCATCCTGAACAACCATGACTTCAAAACCTGGCGACTTCATGGTCGTCATATTCGAGCCGCATCCTCCTAGCCAGTCACTGGCCGTCCTGTATACGAGCAGGCAGACCGGGTATTCGCGGCCTCGTGCCAAGTACAGCCGCGTGTCGTCAACGGCACTGACAAACCTCAGGCTGTCGATGTCGAAATCGTCCAACGCGTAGTCAGGAAGGCCACTGGGGATGGCATCCTCAGCACTGGCCGTTCTATTCAGGTCGGAGAAGCCATCGGCAGGTGAACAGCCCATCAGGGTGAATACCGTGGCCGACACGGCGAGCAACCACACAAACGTCCACTTATCAGCCATTTTTCTCCCCCAATGGATGCAAACCTATCGGGTTCCGAAATCGGACCACAAGGGGTTCCCAAACGCCACTCCCCCGAGACTTTGGAACTTCGGCGGGTTGGCGCCGAATCTGCGTCCGTCGAGGTCCGGCTATCGGGCGCTTTCGGAAGTGGCCGAAGAGTCGAGCGATGTCAGGTACTCGGCGTTGCCGCGCATGGCGGGCTTGTACCGTTCAATCTCTTCCGAATGCACATGGTCAGCAAGCAGAGCGAGAAGGCTGCCGAGAGCGGTGTTGACGCGGCCGGCCGCATGCAGGCTCAAAGCTTCGAATGCGCCGAGGGCAACAGAGTCCGGAAACTCCCTGCGCGCTTTCTCGAACACCGTCACCGACTTATCTAGGCGGCCAAGGTTGCGGAGGGTGCTTCCATATTGGAGGTAGCACCGGCGACGCACATCCCCGTCGAGCCCCTCGGTCATCGCTCCCTCATAGAACCCCAGGGCGGTCGTCTCCTCGCCCGCGGTGTCGTACGCACCGCCTACTTCATAGAGGACTCGAGGGTCGCGCGGGTGCAGCTCATAGACATGGAGCAGGTCCCTACGTGTCAGGGTGAGTTGAGGCCAGTAGCTCAGAGCAAGTCCGCCGTTTGACGTAGGGCGAGAATCAGGAAGTCCCGCCATGTCCAGCCCATCGTTGATCGCCGTGCGCGACAATAGTCCCGTGAACAACAGCAGTCCCGGCCCCCGCGCGGGCGGCCCCACGCCCCGGCGTTCGTTCACCCCGAAGCAGAAACTTGACCACCTCGCCGCCTACGAGGACGCCATCTCCCGCAACGGGGGTGGCGCGTATTTGCGGGAGCAGGGCATCTACTCCTCGCAGATCACGGAGTGGCGAAAGCTGCGCGATGCGGGCGTGCTCCAGGGCAAGAAACCCGGGGAGAAGATCGGCCGGCTCACGCCCGAGCAAGCCGAGATCGCCCGCCTCCGCCGCCAGCTCGACCTGACGGAACAGCGGTTGGAGACGACGGGGGTGGCGTTGGAGATCATGTCAAAAATGCACGAGCTACTCGAAAATCTTTCGAAGAGCTCGCGGGACGAAACACCGCACACGAAACCGTGATGACCACCTACCGCGACCTCACCGGCCATGGCATTCCGACCCGGACGGCCGCCGCCCTGGTCGGGTTGCCGCGGGCGCCCGCGACCCGGACGCCCCGCACCCGGATTGCCCGGCCGGTATCGGTGCCGGCGAACCGGCTCGATGTCCTCGAGCGGGCCCGGATCCTGGCGGTGGTGAACTCGGCCCGGTTCGTGGAATTGCCGCCGATTCAGATCTACGCGCAGCTCCTGGACGAGGGCGTGTATTTGGCGTCGATCTCAACGATCTACCGGGTGTTGGCCGAGAACCAACAGGTCAAGGAACGCCGTCGCCTGGACCGCCACCCAGCCCGCGCCATCCCGGAACTGGTCGCCACGGCACCCGGCCAGGTTTATACGTGGGACATCACGAAATTGCCTGGCCCGATCAAGGGCAAGTACTTCGACGCCTACGTGATGATCGATATCTACTCCCGCTACATCGTCGGCGTGAAGGTCCACCCGGCCGAGTCCGCGGTCCTCGCCGCGGAGATGATGATGGAGACTTTCTCCATTCATGGCACTCCGCAGGTCGTCCACGCCGACCGGGGCACGTCGATGACGAGCAAGACCGTCGCCACTCTGCTTTCGGATCTCGAGGTCACGAAGTCGCACTCCCGGCCCCGGGTCAGCAACGACAATCCCTATTCGGAGGCGTGGTTCAAGACGCTCAAGTTCGCCCCGGTGTTCCCGGAACGCTTCGGCAGTCTCGGCGATGCCCGCCGGTTCATGGACACCTTCGTCGAGGGTTACAACCACAGCCACCGGCACACCGGCATCGGGCTCAACACCCCCGCCGACGTCCACTACGGCCTCGCCGCCGGCAAGGCCGCCGAACGGGCAGCGACCCTCGCCGCAGCACGCGCCCGGAACCCCGAGCGCTTCAGCACCAGCTGCGACCCGCAGATCCTCGCCACCCCCGACGCGGCCTGGATCAACAAACCAGCAGCTCAAGAAGAAGAGCCAAAACTAGCCGCCTAAACTCACGCTGGCCTCATTCACCTTGACAAATTCCGGGTCGGCAATCGTTGGGCCCATATTGTCTCGGTCGCGAGCCGCAACGATGCGGTCCAGCTCGATGTGCAGTTCGGTACTCATTGGTGAGTGGCTCCTAGACTCGTGCCTGCCGCGCAGACGCGCGTGCTCAGGCTAGCTGCCGGACTTGATTCATTTGTCATTCCCAGTCCGGCAATTGATTCCTGCTACTCGCTCCCGATTTGGACGAATGCGCGCAGGGGCGTCGGACCGAAGTCGTGCCCCTCGATGAAGCCCATGGACTCATAGAACAAGCGCTGGCCCGGTTCATCGTCAGTGAGGAGCACCTTCTGGCGCACGTGGACGTAGCGCTCCAGGACTCGTTCTACCAATGCCTTGCCGATCCCGGATCGTTGGTCATCGGAGCTCACAAGAGTGTCCTGGAGATAACAAATGGAAACGTCATCGGAGATGGCTCGGGCCAAGCCCACCAAAGCTCCGCTCGAGTCCCTCGCGGACACCACGTAGGACGACTGCTCCACAGCGCGCACGAGGGAATCTGGGTCGCTCGCGTACACTGACCACCCCACGCTTGCATAGAGACCAACGAGCTCAGTTCCCACGAATTGCTTCGACTCGGAAAACGCAAAGGTAGCCATGGGCACATGCTGCCATACGGCAGCACGATCTCTCAGACAGTGCTTCGTTCAGGGTTAGGGAGTGGTGACCGGGGTCAGCCTGCTGAGGTGACGCCGGGTGAGGGCGGTTCCTTCTCGAATGCCGAGGAAGGCTAGGGCGGCTGCGGCGGCGCAGGCCCAGTCGATCAGGCTGAGTGGCCCGGTGCCGAAGAATGCGGCGACGAGGGGCACGTAGAGGATTACCGTCATGATCGAGAGCGCGAGGCCGATGGATAGCCAGAAGAACCGGTTTGTGAATTGGTAGCGGGTAAAGAATCCGTGCAGGCTGCGGCGTTGGATGATGCTGACGAGTTGGCAGATCATGATGGTGGCGTATGTCACTGACATTGCTTGGGCGAGCAGGGCGGCCGGAACGGGTTCGGTGACGGGATTCAGGCCCGCGCGACCGTAGAAGACCAGGTAGTTGGCGATGGCGAATCCGCCGATGAGAGCGCCGCAGACGACGATGTCCACCAGGGAACGCCGATTCAGGATGTGCGCCTGTGCTTTGCGTGGTTGGTCCTTCATCGTTTCGCCCTCCGCGGGGTCATTCCCGAGAGCCGCGATCGGGAAGATCTCCCCGAGCAGGTCGATGGCGAGGATCTGCAGAATGTTCAGGGCGAGTGGCACGCCCAGCAGGGAGGCGAGTGCGAGACTGACGGAGTTGACGACGAATTCCGCTACGTTCGAGGTCAGGCAGCTCAGCACCCCTTTGGTGATGTTCCGGTAGATGGTGCGACCTTCACGGATGGCGCCGACGAGGGTGGCGAAGCTGTCGTCGAGGAGCACGATGTCGGCGGATTGCTTGGCGACATCGGTGCCGGATGCTCCCATCGCGACCCCGATATTGGCGTGCCGCAACGCGGGGGCGTCGTTGATCCCGTCCCCGGTGACGGCGACAACGTGACCGCTTGCCTTCACCAGGTCGACGATCCGGACTTTGTCTTCCGGGGCGACCCGGCTGAATACGGTGCCTCCGCGAAGGGCGTGCGCGAGGACTGTGGCATCGGTCATGGTTGCGAGTTCGGTTCCCGTGACGACGGTGAGCTGGCCGTCGCCTTCGAGCCCGGCCTGGTGGGCGATCGCCTCGGCGGTGATCGAGAAGTCGCCGGTGACGATGTTCACCTTCACGCCGGCGCCAAGAACCACGGCCACGGCGTCCGGGACCGCGTTACGGATCGGGTCTTCCATCGATACCAGACCCAGCACGGTCAGGTTCCGTTCGATCACGGCGATGTCGGTGCTCTCGGCGTCGCTCCCGGTCAGTTCCCGCCGGGCGAAGAGCAGGTTCCGAAGTGCCCGGCTTGCCTTTTCGGAGTGCACGGCGAGCAAGGCGGTGCGGTCGGTGTCGGTGATGGCCCGCACGATAGTGCCGTCGTCGATCATCGTCGCCCGGGCCAGGACGCTCTCGGGTGCGCCCTTCGAATACGCGGTCGTCGTGCCGTCCTCGGCCCGCCGGATAGAGGTCATCAATTTGCGGGTGGAATCGAAGGGCAGCTCACCGATCTCGGTCATGCCCGCGCGGAGCGCCGTGGTGTCCAGCCCTGCTTTGCGTGCCGCGACCAACAAGGCGCCCTCGGTCGGGTCGCCGAGGATTCGCCAGGTGGTCACCTCGTGGTCGGGAGGAACAAGCCGGGCGTTGTTCGCGAACACGCCGACCGTGAGCATGGCGACGAGCCGAGCCTCGGCATCCGCGCTTCGTGGCCCGGGCGTGATGGCGCCCACGGGCTGGTAGCCGATTCCGGACACCTGGTAGTTGGTGTCGCCGACGAGAAGTTCGGATACCGTCATTTCGTTCTTGGTGAGGGTGCCGGTCTTGTCCGTGCAGATGACGTGGGTGGCGCCGAGGGTCTCCACGGAGTTGAGCTTCTTGACGAGGGCGTTCTGCCGGGCGAGGGTTCCGGCGGCGGCGGCCAAAGCAGTGTTGACCTCGGCGGGCAGCCCCTGGGGGATGAGGGCGCAGGCGAATCCGACCGCGAACAGAAGTGCCTCCTTAAAGGGCAGGTCGGCCTGCACAGCAATGATGAGCACCACGACCGACACGACCGCGACACCGTAGCTGACATACTTCGCGATCAGGCTGGTTTCCACCTGCAGCGGGCTGCGCGTGCTCGGGGCTGATTGGCTGAGCCTCGCAATCCGGCCCAGTTCGGTGTGCATGCCCGTCGCCGTGACCAGGCCGAGTGCCTCTCCCGTTGCCACGGTCGTGCCCGCGAAGGCCAGGTTGTGGCGGTCCGCGAGCGGCACCTCGTGGGGAATGGCCGTCGCGTACTTGCGGGTCGGGTCGCTCTCCCCGTTGAGGGCGAAATCGTTCGTGGAGAACGCGGTGGTCGTGATCAGCCGGACATCGGCGGGCACGGACGAGCCCTCGGTGAGGCGAATCACATCTCCCGGGACGAGGCTGCGCGACTCGACTTCAGTCAGGGTGCCATCCCGGAAGACCTGACTGGAGGGGTCGACGAGCTTTTCGAGGGCTTCCATGGTCTTCTCTGCCCTGACCTCCTGCACGACGCCGATGAGCGTATTGAAGGCGACGAGCACCACCAACACCGACGCAGTCCCCAGATCGCCAAGGAACCCGGTGATCACCGCGCTGACCAGCAGGAGCACGATCATCCAGTCACCGAACTGGCGAAGGTAGCGCTTCAGCGCCGAGTCCTTCGCGACCTGAACGATCACGTTCTCGCCCGCCTCGAGCCGCCGCTGATCGACCACCGCCATAGCCAAACCGCCGAGCGAGCTGTCGAATTCTGCGAGGATCTCGTCGACCGAGTCCCGGTATCGGGACGCGGTGGGGTCTGGGGAGGTGGCCGGCACGAGCTGCGGCGAAGTCATAAACCAAGGCTACGCGCAGCCGCCTCACAATCTCCTCTCCCGCCCACGGAGCTCCCTGGGTGGGAACTGCGGCAGCAACCCCCAGCGCAGCACAACTGCCGGTGCGCAGCTCCGCTCACTCCACCGGTCGGTCAATTTGTTGATGAACCCGCCGGATCAGAGTGTTGTGGTGGCCCGTACTTTCGGGTGTCGACGACGTCCCGGGGCGCCGGGGCCGGACGTCGAGGCTGGTCCAGTATTCTTGAGAGAGGGCAGGTGGGCGAAGCACGGGGAGGGCGCCATGAAGATCCGAAATGGGATAGCGCGGACGGCGCTGATGCTCGCGATGCTGCTGAGCGCCTCCGCGATCTTGTCCGGATGCGCACCCTCACCGCCTGGCCCGCTTCAGGGTGACGGCGACTTTTCTGCGGGGATCACGGCTCGGCTCGATGCGGCCCTCGCCGACGCGATCACGCTGTCTGGATCATCCGGCGCGATCGCCGGGGTGTGGGCAAAGGAGGGCCGTTGGGTGGCCTCCCCGGGAACGACGACGATCAACGGAAACGTTCCTCTCAGCACGGACATGCGCTTCCGGATCGGGACGAATACCACAGCAATGACCTGCACCGTTTTGCTGCGCCTTGTCGACGAGGGCCGAGTAGCGCTGGACGACCGCGTCAGCACCTACCTCAGCCGTATTGTCGGCGTGAGTGACATCACTCTCGAACAGCTCTGCCAGAACACGTCCGGATTGCCCAGTACCAGCGCGGCCCTGACCGCACAGTTCGTGAACAACCCCACTCGCCCGTGGACGCCCATGGAACTCGTCTCCAACAGCCTGGCCAGCGCCCGTCAGGGCGTGCCCGGAGGGACCTGGGCCCAATCGGATATGGGTATCGTGTTGCTCGGGATGGCGCTTCAGGCCGCCACCGGTCAGGACTGGGCGTCACTGTATCGGGAGTACATCTTCGACCCGCTCCATTTGAACAACACGTCTTACCCCTCTGCCGCCGAACTGGACATCCCAGGAGCACACCCGCACGGATACGCGACGGAGCTCACCGCGACCGGTCAGGTGGTGTGTGGGAATGTCCGCGACGTCACTACGCTTTCCAACTCCCTGAGCGGGGTTGCCGGTGGCGTCATATCGACCCTGGACGATATGAGAATTTGGGCGCAAGCCCTCGCTGAGGGCAAGCTCCTGTCCACCACCTCCTCCACAGCGCAATGGGCCGCCGGACCCGGCGGAGCAGACTTCACCTCCTGGCAGAGCCACGGCCTGGGCACCGAACAAATCGGTTCCTGGCGTGGACACAGTGGGACGATCCCGGGATTCATCTCCGCCACACTGTCCGATCCGATATCCGGACTTACCGTAGTCGTGATGCTCAACAACTCCAGTGCAGGGAGCGCCTTCGCTCGGACGCTCGCCCAGCGCCTAGTCACTATTGCATATACCAACCCCGCCGCACCCACCGCGAAAGAACCCCCACCACCCCTGCCCTGGTCCGAGCAACAAACCGTGGCCACGCTCCAGGCCGCCGCCGTTTGCCAACCAACTCCCGCACCCCCCGGATAGCCAATCCGGCGAGATCATATCGACTCCCTGCGTGTTTCCAAGGCCGAGTAGACGGGTCATAAAAAGACTCGTTTCGGCCATCCACCAGCGAGTCCGGCTGTGGTCGCGGCGAAACTCACACTCCTCGGTCGCCATCAGGGAGCCACGCAGCACGGGCATCAGCTCACGCACCGCAGGCTTCCCTCCTCCCAGCGCTCAAGCACCGCTTCCGCGTCCGTGATCTCGTCTCTGACACGTCCGCGACTCCCGGTGCGGCTTGCAGTGCCCCCGATACCGCCCGTTTATCGTTCGTAAATGGCGCGGTCACGTCAGGCAGCACGCTGCTAATGGCTCACGGTGCGCTCGGGGCTGAGACCACGGAGCATGACGAGTTCGCGCTGGGAACCCGACAGCAGATCGCCGGGTTCGTCGGTCGCGGTGAAGCCGTTTCTTTCGTAGGTTCGTCGGGCTGCGACATTGTCCGGCATCACGGACAGGGCGAGCGTCGTCGCACCAGTGCTCGCCGCCCAACGCGCGATCGCAGTGATGAGTGCAGTGGCGACACCCCGACTTCGAAGGGCGGGGTCGACCCACATGGAGATGAGCTCGGCGCAGCTAGCGCGATCCGTGGACGGGGTCCCCGTGGCCATGCTGACAGGGATGTTCCCGTCGACGTCAACAGCCGGTAAATCGATCGCTCCCGGGATCGACAGACGGTCACGCCAGCGGTCATCCGGTGCGTCTGCCCACTCTTGCAAGCGTGAACCGAAGGCGCCAGGCGCAGCATCAGCACCTCGAGCTGCACCGACCGCCAGGCCCGCGGATACGCTGCGCAGCTCGATGCTCATGCCCCGACCCTACCGACAAGCGCGACCTCGTGTGGAGCAACAAACACGATGAGAAGAGCTTCGCGACTGTGTCTGTTTCTCCTAGTGAGCCGCGAGTGGCTTTTCGAGTGCGTTCGCGGGCTGCCGGGCTGTTAAAGGTTGGGCGATTCGGTGCGGACCGAACCAGGAGGTGCGTGTTCCTCTGAACCGCCACTCCACAGGTGCCGTCAGCCGCCGCCGACGTGGATACCAGGCCGCCGCGCGGGATCGGCTTCGTTTTGGCGAAGAATTTCGCGCACGACGGGTGCGGTATCGCCTTGGCCGAGGAGGAGGTAGCGCAGCAGGTGCCCGAGGGGGTTGCCTTCTGACCATTCGAAGTAGGCGTGGGGTCGCACTCCGGAAGCGTCGCGCAGTGCCAGGAGGATGGCGGCGATGGCGTTCGGTGCCGCGGGACTCTGGGCGCGCAGCACCCGAAGCCCGTTGACTACCTCACCGCGAACATGGAGCACTTCGCTGAAACTGGACGGATCAACGACCTCGATCTCCAGGAACAGCACGTCAGCGCGACCCGGCACGGGATTCATCCCGCGTTGCGCCGTCTCTTTACCGGCATAGTCGGTTTGTTTGCCCGGCTTGGGTTTGGTCGCAATCAAGTTCAAGGCACCATCGAATACGAGCGAGTCCGTGATGAAGCGCCGCGCCTGTTCGTCCAGTTCGACCGCTTCCACCCGCAGTTCGGTGGTGCGCGAAACCCGGGAGACGAGCGACACGACGATGATCCCCAGAATGAAGAACGCCGAAATTGCTATGCCGTCGGGCTTTTCTAGGATGTTCTCACCAAGGGCGTAGAGGAGGATCAGGGTCAGGATGGTGAAGGCGATACTTGCGCGGCGCTGGTGGCGACGGATAGCGGAGATCGTGACGGCGATGGCGCCGGAGACCATCATCGCCAGGATGCCGGTGGCGTAGGCGCCGGCTTGTGCGTTGACGTCGGCGTTGAACCCGATCGTGATCAGGATGCTGATGCCGGTGTAGACGAGAACCACGGGGCGCACGGCGCGGCTCCACTCGGGGGCCATGCCGTACGACGGCAGGTAGCGGGGGACGATGTTGATCAGGCCGGCCATGGCGGATGCCCCCGCAAACCACAGGATGAGGATGCTGCTCACGTCGTAGACGGTGCCGAAGGTGTTCCCGACGAGTTCGTGAGCCAGGTAGGCCAGTGCGCGGCCGCTGGCTTCGCCGCCGTCCTCGAAAGCCTCCTCGGGAATGAGGAGGGTGGTGACGAAGGTGCTCGAGAGGAGGTAGGCGCTCATGATGAGGGCCGCCGCGGTCAGGAGCTTTCGGGTATTGCGGATGCGTGAGGCCAGGCGCTCCTCGCTGGTTTTCCCGGCCGAGGCAACCAGAGGCATCATGCTCACCCCGGTCTCGAATCCGGACAGACCGAGCACCAGCAGCGGGAAAGCGATGATGGCGGGACCGAGTAGGTCACCGAAACCCCCGCCGCGAGACATGAGGGCGTCGGTCCATCCGGCGAGAGCGGCGGGTTCCGTGACCACGTGGTAGAGGCCCACGCCGATCACGACGGCGTTCAGGGCGAGGTAGACCGCTACCAATGGGATGGCGACCGCGACGGCTTCGCTGAACCCGAGGAGGAAGACCCCGCCGAGGGTCAGGAGCAGGACGATTGTGATCGTCACGGCATGCCCCTCGAGGAAGCTGGGCGCGTACGGGTTTTCAAGGAGGTGGACCGTGGCATCCGCCGATGACAGGGTGATCGTGATAATCCAGGATGTTGCGACGAAGCCCAGAAGTACCAGGACAAAGAACTTGCCCTTCCAGAAGGGGAGGAGCCGTTCGAGCATCGCCACCGAACCCTGGCCATGCGGGCTCTCTTTCGCCACCCGCCGGTACATCGGCAGCATCCCCAGCAGGGTCAGCGCAACGATCAGCAGGGTCGCTAACGGCGCCAGTGTCCCGGCAGCCAGCACGGCGATGCTGGGCAGGTAGGACAGCGTCGAGAAGTAGTCGACACCGGTCAGGCACATGACCATCCACCAGGGACGCTTCGTCGCGGTGTCTGCGGGGCTCTCTGGCCCGAGGGGCTGCACGCGGTTCCGAAGGAGCCACCGCGCGAGGGTACTGGTTGGCGCCCCGGAACGGATCGGACGGGCAACGCTCGCCGGAATGATCGGAACATTTGATGAATCCACTGAAAACTTCCATCCCTCACCCGCTGGTCGCACGACCGTGATAATCGGTCGACGCTAATGCGATCTTCCGCTCTATTGTGAGCCATACGGAAGCAACCGCCGCACGCTCAGGACAACGATCTGAATTCGAAGTTGTGGTGCGGGTGTTGCGCAGTGCATTCCCGTGAACTCACATCGAGGACGCTCCTACATGCCGCGGTCAATGCCCTCGAACTGCGGGTTTACGGGAGCACGGTAGGGCGTTGCGAGGTGTTTGGCCTTGAGCGCGTGTCACAGCCACTTCTTTTTTCTAAAGACCCAGTAGAGGGCGACGCCGATTATGACCATCTCTCCGAGTGCTAAGGGGTATCCGAAAGTCCAGTGCAGCTCGGGCATGTTGTCGAAGTTCATGCCGTAGACGGTGCCGACGAGGGCTGGTGCGAAGAGGATGGCTGCCCAGGAGGAAATCTTCTTAACCTCTTCGTTCTGGGCGAGGCTCGTTTCAGACATATGTCGCATTTCGTCGTTCTGGCGTTGATTCACCAGGGTGGCGTGCACGGTCAGGGCGTTTTGAAGGATGGAGCGGAATGAGTCTGCTCGATCGACGACGCGGAGGGCGTGGTCCAGGACGTCACGGAAGGAACGTTGGAGTTCGAGTTCGACCTGATATTTTTCCGAGCCGCGGAGGAGCGCCTGCAGCATCGCGATGAGGGGGTGCACTGCGCGTTGGAATTCGATGACTTCCCGGGAGAGGTCGTAGATGCGTCGGGAAACTCCAGAATCGCCGTCGAAGAGTTGGTTTTCGATCTCGTCGACATCGTTCTCGAGCCCTGCGATGACGGGAGCGTACTCATCGACGACCTCGTCAAGGATGGCGTGGAGCACAGCTTGCGGCCCCTTGGCCAGGAGCAGGGAATTCGCTTCCAGGCGGTTCCTGACTCGGCCGAGGGCCGTCGATTCGGCGTGACGGACGGTGACGACAAAGTCCTCGCCGATGAAGAGGTGGAGCTCACCGAACTCCACCTCCTCCGTCTCGTCGATGTATCGTGCGGGGCGCAACACGAGGAACAAGGTGGATCCGTACCGCTCCAGCTTGGCCCGTTGATGGCCGGTCAGAGCGTCCTCCACCGCCAGCGGGTGGAGATCGAATTCGTTGGCGACTGACCGTATCTCAGCGGCGTCCGGCCGGTAGAGACCGATCCAGGCCATGCCATCGTTCTCGCGGAGGGCTTGGTACGTTTCCTCAAGGCTGTGGGGGCTTTCGGCGCGGTGTCCGGCTACGTATATGCCGTTGTCAATCAGTGCCATGGTTGTGTTCCATCGTTCAGTCGTCCAAGAATGTGTGTGAGCGGAGTCGACAGATGGCGTGCCATCCGGGCGTCGGTCACGATGGGGCGGGAGAGTGCCGCATTGTAAGCGACGTTGACTCGATGAGCGTGCCGCCAGGACTCGGGACGGCCCAACGACCATGTTCTACTGAACGCGGAAACGGGCCCGAAAACTGAGCGGGGCGGCGCAACTACTATGACCAGCCATGGCCACTCACCCGCCTCAGATCGGAGCGTCTTGGCCCGATTGGACCGCGCAAATTCTACTTCACAATCAGTTCGGGGACGAAACGGCACCCGTGGCGGACCTGGCCCCTAGATCCAGTCATTGCGTTTGAAGAGGAAGTACAACAGCGTGGAGAGGCCCACGATCAGTGCTGCTGAACTGAAGAAACCCCCAACTTCGCTGAATCCGGGGTAGGGCACGTTTTGGCCGTAGAAGCCAGTGATGGCGGTTGGGACGGCGATGATGGCGGCATAGCCGGTCACCTTCTTGGTGATCACGTTGAGCCGGTTTCCCTGAAGGGCCAAATTCGCTTCAAGAATACTCGTGGCGAGGTCGCGCAGGCTCTCGGTCCATTCCATAGCGCGCAGCACATGGTCGTACACGTCTTGGAAGTAGGGGCCCATCTCGTCAGCCACGAGGTGAAGGTCGCGGCGGAGGAGCGTGTTTACGACTTCGCGCATCGGCAGGATCACCCGCTGGAGCGTTACGAGACTCTTGCGGAGCGCGAACGAACTCCGGTGCAGGGCCTCCTGGTTGGCCGATGGCACGAACAGCTGGTTCTGGAGCTCTTCGATCTCCTCGTCCAGGGCCTCCACCGCGTCAAAGTACCCGTCGAAAATTCGAAACGGGGGCCCGCTTAGAGTTCGGCTACCGCGCCTCTATCAGCGCCGTGCTGCGGAAGGGCGCGACCTACTGACAGCCCAGACTATGGCGGCGAACACGATGGTGGCGACGGCGAAAGTCAGTGCATAGAGCGCGACGACGTCGTACCCCTGTGCCGGGTCCAAGAAGGGGTACGGTACCCATCCGTCGGTTGCCCCGCGGAGGAACACGACCATGATCCACACGATGGGGTAGATGAGGGCAATCCATAGTTCGTTCCGTGGGAGGGGGCTGCGGTCGCTGAAGATCAGCTAATCGAGGGCTGCGAACATCAGGATCGGCGTCCAGACGCCCGCATCCCGAAGCTCAGCGCACACCGAGAAGCCGCTCCGCCCCGGCAGCATGATGTCCAGGATGATCGCGTCGTACGACCCCTCGGTCGCCCGCATAGTCCCCCGACGCCGTCGTACTTGGCCTCCACGATAAATCCTTCGCGACGAGTCCGCGGTCATCGTCGACGATCAGCAGCTTCATCTTGAACCTCCTTTGCCGCTGCCCTGTGTCGGTGGCCTCCGGGCGCACCCGCACAGCGGAATTTGTCAAGGTGTATGAGGCCAGTGTGAGTTTAGGCGGCTAGTTGTGGCTGGCCTTCTTGTGCTTGGGCGGGATGGTTGATCGAGGCCGCGTCGGGGACGGTGAGGGTCTTCGGGTTGAGGCCATCGGAGCAGGAGCATTCAACTTGGTCACATTCGTGACGGGAGTCGTAATCCTGCTGTCCGATTACGAAGCGTCGACCACCGTAGCGCTCCTGGTAGCACTATCGCTCTCGGCCAAATTTATCGTCGTCCTGCCATTCTGGGCGGGGATCGCCGCATTTCAGCGATCAGCAACTGCGTCGGGTTCCCACGCGCGGTGTTGGGCCAGGCGGGCAACTCTGGTTCATTTCAGGCATGCGCGTGCGAACTGGGAATCGTCATCGGGATTGTCCGTTCGATCATTTTCCAGGCGATTTGGCTGGCAGCTGCGTCGACGCACAGCGCTGAGCGGTACTGGTCCTTTGCACGGAACGGCAAGCAGGTCGCTGACGACGATGTCGGCTGGTAACCGCAGCCATTGCATGTCGTCCTTTGAGCGCGGTCGAAGCTGCATACGCTTCGTGTGGGTACTACTAGTACGGCCGAGGACACGGGCAGCGGAGAGAATCGGGCGGCAGTGGTCCAGCTCGGCGTCGACCCACACTACGAGGTGACGGTGCGAATCGGTGTAACCGGTTTCTTCCACCCGGGTGAGTAGCACGGTGATGAATCTTTGAGGTGAGGTGAGGTGCCCCGCCCACAGGTTTTCAGCCGGCCCGATCCTCACCGTGGGTGTCTCGTCACGGCTCGTGCGGACCAGGGAGACACCGTTGATGATGAGATCGTCGGCGGTCTGGACCGTGCCCTCGGGCCAGCACTCGGTGGTCGCCGCGCGCTTCGCCTGAATTCGTTTGGCCATGATGCTTGACATTAGGGTCATGATTCCTCCATATTTTTTTCGTTGTTGTTTTATCCGATTCATGCAAGTTGCGCTAACCAGGTGAATTCCGCCGTGTCTTCTTGTCCGTGATTCGGAGCACTAATTCGGACCGGCGGCCGTGCGCGGACGTCCCGTAGGGCTACAGCCCCTGCGCAGGGGATCGCCAGTAGGTCGCCTTCCCGGAGATCGTCGGGCAGCTCGACAACACCGCGTCCACCACTGGGGGTCTCGTGAGACTCGCCGGAGAGGAGAACCGCGACAGTGCTTTATACCGTCGACGCTCGCCCGAGGAGCCGAGTCTCCGGCCAGGCCGCGTTCACGGTATCCAGGCAGGCGTCGATGAGTACGACCCGTGCGGCATCACAATTTCTTAGGACCGTGGTGACCCGCACGACGACCACGGCGGCACCCTGATGAGAGGACGGCCGCCCATACGTCCCAGGAATGACGGCGGCAGGGGTATGCACGCAGGGGGTTTGGCAGATCTCCACCAAACGGTTCATGGATACTCCCGAAATGATGACATCGGTGGTCGTCACCTGTGAGCCTTCCGGCCATGCGTTGACGTTGAAAGGATCGGGGAGCGTGCGCCGAAGGGTCGGCATGATGGCGGTGAGGGTCATGAGCGGGGCCTCGATGTGAGGACGCAGGGTATATGAGGCTCCAATGTGGGGCTGTCGGAAGTTGTCATGATTCAGTCCTAATGGGGGCGGGCGCGGATGTTCCGATTCCTAACGGAATGCATGCGGGATTTTCGTGGAACCGCACGGTATTTCTGCGGGAGGTGCGAGCCAAACCCCCAATGCGCTACACCGGGGTTCCTGGCCGGATCTGGACACCGCGGCGACTGACAAGAGTGCGTGGCCTTCGAAGGGAGCCCCAGCGGATGGCCGCGTGCGTATGAATCTTGTTAGGTTCCGTCGGATTGCCGTTTGGATCCCGTTAGGGCTGTGATTTTGCCGAGAGCGAGGGTATCTAATCGGATGTCGTGCCGCTGCGGCATCAGCGCCCCGCCCCGGGTCGCGTTGTCCTTCTCCAGATGGAGTTACTTGTGCTTGACATTATTTACGTGCTCGGCATTCTCGCCGTTTTCGCGTTTGTAGGCGTCATCGGCTGGGGGGTCGAGAAGCTGTGATCTTCTTCGACCTGCTCGCCGCGGCGTTGGCCATTGCCGCTGTGGTGTACCTCGTGGTCGCCCTCGTGAAACCGGAGCGATTCTAGATGGACGTGTTCTTCGCAGTTCTCCAAGTGGCCACCCTGGCACTTATTCTCACGCTCCTGTACCGCCCGTTGGGCGATTACATGGCCCGTACCTACACCTCAAAGAAAGACCTAAAAGCCGAGCGAGGCTTTTACCGTGTCATCGGGGTGGATTCCAGAGTCGAACAGACCTGGCAGTCCTATTTGCGCGGCGTGCTCGCCTTTTCCGTTGTCGGGCTGCTTTTCGTGTACCTCCTGCAGCGTATTCAGGCCGTGCTTCCTTACTCTTTGGGGCTTCCCGCAGTTCCGGAAGGACTGTCATTCAACACGGCGGCGTCGTTCGTGGCGAACACGAACTGGCAGTCGTACTCGCCCGACGTGACTATGGGCTACACCGTTCAAATCGCTGGCCTAGCCGTACAGAACTTCGTCTCAGCTGCAGTCGGTATCGCCATCGCCATTGCGCTGGTGCGTGGTTTCACCCGGCGCGAGTCAACAACGATTGGAAATTTCTGGGTAGATCTGACCCGGGGAATCCTGCGGCTGCTGCTGCCTCTTTCAATGGTTGGCGCGGTGGTCCTGCTGGTCGGTGGGGTTATCCAAAACTTTAATGGCTTTACTGAGATCACGACTCTCAGCGGCGGCCTTCAGAACCTACCCGGTGGTCCGGTCGCGTCACAGGAAGTGATCAAGAACCTCGGCACCAACGGCGGCGGATTCTTCAACGCCAACGCATCGCACCCCTTCGAGAACCCCAATGCCTGGACGAGTCTGTTCCAGAACGTACTGATGCTGATGATCCCGTTCTCCCTCCCCCGCACCTTCGGCCGCATGGTCGGAAATCACAAGCAGGGGTACGCAATCCTTGCTGTCATGGGCACGATCTTCGTCGCCTCGCTCACCTTCCTCACCCTCTTCGAACTCAACGGTGCCGGCACCGCGCCTGAACTCGCCGGTGGCGCAATGGAAGGCAAGGAACAACGATTCGGCATATTCGCATCCACTCTGTTCGGATCCACGAGCACCTTGACGTCAACCGGTGCGGTCAACTCAATGCACGATTCCTACACATCACTCGGCGGCATGATGCCGATGCTGAACATGATGCTCGGCGAGGTCGCACCGGGCGGAGTCGGATCCGGTCTCTACGGGATGCTGGTCCTCGCGATCATTGCGGTCTTCGTCGGCGGATTGCTCGTCGGCCGCACCCCTGAGTACCTGGGCAAAAAGATCGGCCCGAAGGAGATCAAGCTCGCGAGCCTCTACATCTTGGTCACCCCCACGATCGTCCTGCTGGGTACGGCACTGAGCTTCGCAATTCCAGCGGTGCGCGCAGACGTCGAGTCGACCTCAATTTGGAATCCCGGCATTCATGGGCTGTCCGAAGTTCTGTACGCCTTTACCTCCGCGGCGAACAACAACGGTTCGGCATTCGCGGGACTGACCGCGAATACCCCGTGGTTCAACACCGCCCTCGGCGTTGCGATGCTGCTCGGCCGGTTCATCCCGATTGTGCTGGTACTCGCGTTGGCCGGCTCCCTAGCTGCTCAGGATAAAGTCCCGGCCACTGCAGGAACCCTGCCCACGCACCGGCCGCAGTTCGTCGGCCTCCTCATCGGCGTGACGATCATCATCACTGCTCTCACCTATTTCCCCGTACTCGCGCTGGGTCCCCTAGCGGAAGGGCTGCAGTAATCATGTCCACAACAACATCCACGATGGCGCCGCATAAACCCGACACCACTCGCACCCCACGAACTCAGCAGAGCACGTTCAGTGCCGAGCAGCTGATCTCCGCCATACCCGGAGCCGTCAGGAAGCTCAACCCGCGGCAGATGTGGCGCAACCCCGTCATGTTCATCGTCGAAGTCGGTGCGGCATTCACCACTGTTCTCGCCGTCGCCGAACCGTTCCTGGGCGGCCCGGCATCATCGGGCGGTTCCACAGTGCCAGGATCCTTCACCTGGGGCATCGCCGTCTGGCTGTGGCTGACAGTGCTCTTCGCCAACCTCGCCGAGTCGGTCGCTGAGGGCCGCGGCAAAGCGCAGGCAGAGAGTCTGCGCAAGACCCGTACCAGCACCATGGCGCACAAAGTCACGGGGTACAGCTTCACTGGTGATCCCGCGGCTACCACCACGTCAGTGCAGGAATCCTCCTCAGCGGAGCTGCAACTAGGTGACGTCGTAGTCGTCACCGCCGGAGACCTAATCCCCGGCGATGGCGACATCATCTGGGGAATCGCGTCAGTCGATGAGTCCGCTATCACCGGCGAATCGGCTCCCGTCGTGCGAGAATCCGGGGGCGACCGCAGCGCCGTCACCGGCGGCACCCGGGTACTTTCTGACCGCATCGTCGTGAAGATCACCAGCAAGCCCGGCGAAACCTTCGTCGATCGGATGATCGGCCTCGTCGAGGGCGCCTCGAGGCAGAAAACACCCAACGAGATCGCGCTGAATATCCTCTTGGCTAGCCTCACAATTATCTTTGTCATCGTCACCCTGACTCTGAACCCCATTGCTTCCTACTCCGCCGCGACGGTCAGTCTGCCGGTCCTGGTTGCCCTGTTGGTCTGCCTCATCCCGACCACCATCGGTGCGTTGCTCTCCGCGATCGGTATTGCTGGGATGGACCGGCTCGTACAACACAACGTCTTGGCCATGTCCGGGCGGGCAGTCGAGGCTGCCGGAGACGTCACGACGCTGCTGCTGGACAAGACGGGCACCATCACTTACGGCAATCGCCGCGCCTCCGAGTTCGTGTGCGTCGATGGTGTCAGCGCGGACGAACTCATCCGGACGGCTGCACTGTCTTCACTGGCCGACCCCACGCCCGAAGGAAAATCCGTTGTCGACCTCGCCGTCGTGAAAGGAATCCACGTAGGCGAGTTCGCGGTCGGAGACATAATCCCCTTCACGGCTCAGACTCGCATGAGCGGACTGGACCAGCCCGACGGAATCCAAATTAGAAAGGGCGCCGGCTCTGCTGTCATCGCCTGGATCGAGGAGAACGGGCGGGTGGCAAGCTCCGTGCTCGACGATCTCGACGAACATGTAGAGCGCATCGCGAAAAGCGGTGGTACCCCGCTCGTGGTCGCCGTGAAAAGCGCGACCGGTGAGGGTCGCATCCTCGGCGTCGTGCACCTCAAGGACATTGTCAAGGAGGGCCTCAAGGAGCGTTTCGCCGAAATGCGGGCAATGGGTATCCGCACCGTCATGATCACAGGTGACAACCCGCTAACGGCCAAGGCCATCGCTGCCGAAGCCGGCGTCGATGATTACCTCGCCGAAGCCACCCCGGAGGACAAGCTCGCACTCATTCGCCGGGAACAGCAAGGCGGCAACCTGGTCGCGATGACCGGTGACGGCACCAACGACGCCCCCGCGCTCGCTCAAGCGGATGTCGGTGTGGCGATGAACACTGGAACTTCGGCCGCGAAGGAGGCCGGCAACATGGTTGACCTAGACTCCGACCCGAGCAAGCTGATCGACATCGTCCGCATCGGCAAGCAGCTGCTGATCACCCGAGGGGCGCTCACCACATTCTCGATCGCGAACGATATTGCCAAGTACTTCGCGATTATCCCCGCCATGTTCATGGGAGTGTTCCCCGGTCTGGCCGTGCTGAACATTATGGGGTTGAATTCCCCGTCGTCAGCCGTGCTGTCGGCAATCATCTTCAACGCCGTCGTCATCGTCTTCCTGATCCCATTGGCCCTGCGCGGGGTGAAGTACCGCCCGCTGAGCGCCTCCAGAATCCTGAGCCGCAACCTGCTGGTCTATGGCGTCGGCGGCGTGGTTGCACCCTTCATCGGAATCAAGCTGATTGACCTCGTCGTCGGCCTGATCCCTGGCTTCTAACCCTATGCTCGACTTTAGAAAGAAGACTTCATCATGAGCTCATCCCGCTCGGGCATACCGCACTACTGGGTCGCCCTCCGCGCCATGCTCGTCCTCACCGTCGTCCTCGGTGTGGCATACCCGCTCATCATCACCGGGACCGGTCAGCTCGCCCTGCCCGCCCAAGCGAACGGAACCATCGAAACCGTGGACGGCGGCACCGTCGGGTCCGCCCTCATCGGGCAGTCATTCTCCGACGCTGACGGCAACCCGCTGCCCGAGTGGTTCCAGCCGCGGCCCTCGGCCGCCGGAGAAGGCTACGACGGAGGAGCCTCCAGCGGATCCAACTACGGACCCGAGAACACCGACTTGATTGCGGCGATCGAGGAGCGGAAGGCGCAGATTGCCGAGTTCAACAGCGTGTACCCGGATGATATCCCTGCGGACGCCCTCACGGCGTCGGCGTCAGGCTTGGACCCGCACATCAGCCCGGAATACGCGCTACTGCAGGTAAATCGCATCGCCGCGGAAAGAACCCTGTCCGTGGAAGACGTGCGGGCTCTAGTTGAGAGCCACATCCAAGCCCGGGAACTCGGCTACCTCGGCGAGCCGACCGTGAATGTGCTGCAGCTGAACATCGCTCTCACAGCCCTCAAGGCGTAAGCCATGAGACGAGGGCAGTTACGAGTGCTGCTCGGTGCCGCCCCCGGCGTCGGAAAAACGTACACCATGCTCGAGGAAGGCAAACGGCTCCTCGGTGAAGGTACAGACGTGGTGGTCGCGGTCGTGGAAACCCACGGCCGCGCCGCCACGGCCGCCATGGCTGAGGGCCTTGAGATTGTTCCCCGCAGCACCGTCATATACCGGGGTGTCGAATTGACGGAGATGGACCTTGCTGCGGTGATCGCGCGGAAGCCCGACATCGCCTTAGTGGATGAGTTGGCGCATACCAACGCGCCAGGCTCTCCACACGAGAAACGCTGGCAAGACGTGGAGAGCCTGTTGGCTGCGGGGATCGACGTGATGTCTACCGTCAATATTCAACACATTGAATCCCTCAATGATGTCGTGCAGCAAATTACCGGAGTACCGCAGCGCGAAACTATCCCCGACAAAGTACTCCGCGCAGCAGACCAAATCGAAGTCGTCGATCTCGCACCTCAAGCCCTTCGTGGGCGCCTCGCCGATGGGCGGGTATACCCGGCGGAACGCATTGACGCCGCACTGTCAAATTACTTCCGCCTGGGCAACCTCACCGCCCTGCGTGAGCTCGCCCTACTTTGGTTGGCAGACGAGGTAGACACCGCCCTGAAAAGCTATCGTGCTGAACATGGAATCGACAGTAAATGGGAGGCCAGGGAGCGGGTCGTCATCGCTCTCACCGGCGGTCCAGAAGGAGAAACCCTGATTCGGCGAGGCGCCCGCATCGCTGCCCGCTCTGCAGGGGGAGAACTCCTCGCGTTACATATCATCAGCCAGGATGGCCTGCGCTCCGCTCACCCAGGAGCGCTCGCCCAGCAGCGAACCCTAGTCGAGACCCTCGGAGGCACCTACCACCAGGTCATTGGCGACGATATCCCCCTTGCTCTCGTCGAATTCGCCAAGGGAGCGAATGCCACCCAGCTGGTGATCGGGGTCAGCCGCAGGAGCCGGCTCATGGCGGCTCTTACTGGGCCGGGAATCGGATCGACGGTGATCCGCGAGTCCGGTAACATCGACGTCCACATCGTCACTCACGCTGCGGCCGGAGGACACTTCACGCTCCCCCGACTCGCAGGAGGCGTCACGATGAAACGCCGCACTATCGGGTTCCTCATCGCCCTAGTCGGCGGTCCACTCGTCACCTGGCTGCTCGTGTCGTTCCGAAGCCCGGAGTCAATCACCAGCGATGTTCTCACCTACCAGCTCCTCGTTGTCCTCGTCGCCCTGGTCGGCGGTATCTGGCCCGCACTTTTCGCTGCGTTCCTGTCGGGCCTCACCCTCGACTTCTTCTTCGTCGAACCTGTAAATACGATTACCGTTGATGAACCGTTACATCTCTTGGCGCTTTTCCTATACGTTCTCAATGCTGTCCTGGTCAGCTACGTCGTGGATCAAGCGGCGCGACGTAGCCGCGCAGCCAAACGCTCAGCGGCGGAGTCCGAACTTCTCGCCACCATCTCCGGAAGTGTCCTCCGGGGTCAGAGCGCTCTACAAGCGCTGGCCAGTCAAACTCGCGAAGCCTTCAATCTCACCGGGGTGCGCCTGACAGCGGACGGGCAAATCATTGTGCGGGACGGTGAACCCACCACCGACCAGAAGCTCACGACGGTGCCCGTCGGGACACGCGCGATCCTTGAACTCCACGGCGGAGCTCTACAGGCATCAGAACGACGACTGCTCGCCGTGATCGCCGCGCAGATCGATGCCGCAATGGAACACTCCGACCTCACCGCCACAGCAAACGAAGTCGGGCCACTAGCTAAGGCAGACCGCGTGCGAAGTGCGCTCCTCACCGCAGTGAGCCACGACCTCCGCCGCCCTCTCGCAGCTGCTACTGCTGCCATTAGCGGACTTCGCTCAACCGACATCGTCTGGTCGGACAGCGATCGAGACGAGCTCATCGCCACCGCTGATGAGAGCCTTCAAGCGCTTGCATCACTCGTGACTAATCTTCTTGACGTCAGCAGGGTTCAAGCCGGCGTTCTCGGCGTGTTGCTCGATGCAGTCGACGCGGAGGATGTGATCCTCTCGTCGTTGGATGAACTGCATCTTGGTCCAGGGGAAATTGAACTCGACCTCGATCCAGATCTTCCGTACCTCCTGGCAGATCAGGGCCTACTTCAGAGGGTGGTCGTAAATCTCCTTGCCAATGCCGCCCGTTTTACCCCGCCCGGCACGCGGGTCCGCATCTCCACTAGCAGTTTCGGTGGCACCGTCGAGATCCGAGTCATCGACCACGGTCCAGGCATAGCCGCCGAACGCCGAGAGGAAATCTTCGTTCCATTTCAGCGGCTGGGCGACACCGATAACCTCACCGGCCTCGGGCTCGGTCTTGCCCTATCCAAAGGATTCACCGAGGGCATGGGCGGCACTCTCGAAGCCGAGACTACCCCTGCTGGCGGCCTCACAATGGTCATCGCCCTCCCCGCAGTTAGCCAGAAAGTCCCATCATCAGACGAGAAGCCCATCTACTCCCAACCGGACCACATTGCACCTCAAGGCAAGGAGTCACATGAAGATCCTCATCGCTGACGACGACCCCCAAATACTCCGCGCCCTGCGCATCACCCTCAGCGCACGCGGCTATGAGATCATCACCGCCGCCAACGGCACAGACGCTGTCAACGCGGCCATCGAGCATCGCCCCGACATATACATGATCGACCTAGGCATGCCCGAACTCAATGGCATCCAAGTCATCCAAGGCCTTCGGGGGTGGACCCATGCCCCCATCCTCGTGGTCTCCGGGCGTACCGGCGCAGTCGACAAGGTCGAGGCGCTTGACGCTGGCGCGGACGATTACGTAACCAAACCCTTCTCCATCGACGAGCTCCTCGCCCGAATCCGCGCCCTCACGCGTCGCGTCCCCAACCAGGAAACCGCCCCCATTACACGAATCGCCGACATCTCCATCGACCTCGTAGCCAAAAGCATCACCAAGGAGACAACCGACGGAACCGAATTCGTGCGCCTGACGCCGACGGAATGGCAGGTGCTCGAAGTCCTTGTCAGGAACGTCGGCAGACTCGTGTCCCGTCAAACCCTCCTGACCGAAATCTGGGGATCTGAACACATCACTGACACCGGATACCTGCGCCTCTACATCGCGCAGCTCCGCAAGAAAATTGAGCCCGACCCAAGCAGGCCCCGCTATCTGCTCACTGAATCGGGCATGGGGTATCGATTCATGCCGGACCGCAACATGCGTGACTGACTTGCAGTTCACCGGAACTAGGCGACTGGTGGGACGCCAGAACACGAATCACACCGCCCAGAATCAGGCCCGAACGGCCCGACTCGAGCCGCACCTCGCGGAGAAGCGCGAGCAGATCGCTGAGTGGGAGGCCGTGCGTGCAGCCCAGATATCGAGCGGCACGCACGGCCTCTCACTCGTCGTGTTAATCGATCAACACCGACCCGGCCAGGCGCAGCAGGGCTGCGGCCTTGAGGAATACGCCGACGACGTCGGTGCGGCGTTTGATCTCCTTGTTCACCCGTTTCAGCGGGTTGGTGGACCAGATCTGGCGCCAGTGCCGAGGCGGGAACGCAGCGAACGCGAGCAGGTTGGGTTGCGCGTCGACGAGCATCGCGGCGACCTTCGGGTGCGAGCGGGCGAGCATCGTAGTGACCTCGCGGAATTGCTTCTCGATGTGCTCGCGGTCGGGCTGCGCGAAGATGGTGCGGATGATCGAGGCGACCATGTCCTGGGATCCTTTCGGGATCACGGCGAGGACGTTGCGCCATATATTTCTACAAGTTCCGACAGGCGAACGCTCAAGAGAAGACCCTGCGCGGTGCATCAGGCCCGTTGCTCTACAGCTCCACGTCGTCAGGCGGCATCGACGCTGGCACGATCCTGGCGGTGGTGTCCTTGCGGCGGTAGAGATGACCCTGGTCAGGATCGCAGTCGCGGAACGGTCCATTTCCTTTGTCGAAGATCACCGCGGCGTGGCGGTCCCAGTGGTTGATCCACCAGGACGACACGGCGCCGGCGTCGCCGTCCATGACGCTGGCGTTGGCTTGCATGCTGGCCTGCCAGAGGGCTTTGAACCGGGCGACTACTTCGGGGTGTAGCCACCATTGGGTGCACCACGGTGTTGGTTTGGTGCCGACGACTTCGACGGTGGCGAGGTGGCCGGTCAGCCAGTTGAGGAACATTTGGCGGACGTCGACCGGGTCCTCTTCAGGGCCGGTTGAGTCGTAGTCGTCGTGCTCAGCCATGGGCTGCTACCTCCGCTGCAGTGGTGTCGTCGGGCATTGGGACCGGTGCCGGCGTGGGGTTCGGTGTCCTGGTTGGGGTGCGGTTGATGGTGGTGGTGAGGGTTTTGTCGCGGAACCAGGGGACGGTGTTGACCATGACGGGGCGGCATTTGGAGCTGAAGATGATGGCGCGCCATTCGGGCAGGGAGCCGAGGGCGGCGATGTCGAGGGTGTTGACCTTGCGGGTGTTGGTGGAGGTGGATTGGTGGCCGTCTTTGCCGGTGGAGCTGCCGTAGGTGATTTCGTCGTGTTCGCCAATGAGAGCGGCCAGGGAGCGGAGGAAGTCGTCGTCGCCGGAACCACCGCCAAAGACGCGGGTCGCGGCGGCGTCCCAGAGGGTTTGCCAGCCGTCTTTCCCGAACGCGTCGATTGCTTGGGCGCGGGATTGGAAGTAGGAGTTGAGGATGATGCCCATCGACCCGTAGAACGAATACACGGAGGGTAGTTCGGGCCAGCGGACGATGTTTGCACACTCGTCGAGCTCCATCACCAGCGGGACCGGCAGCCGGCCGCCGTTTCGCTGCGCGGCGGTCTCGGCGGTTTTGCAGATGGCGCGGATGAGGGCGGTGAGGATGGCGCCGCCGGATCCTTCACCGTCTTTGGATAGGAGCACGAGGGTGTCGGTGCTGGTGATGAACGCTGCCGGGTCGAACCGGCGGACCCCGGCCGTGTCGGTCCAGGCGAGGAGGTCGTCTTCGGCGAGGGCGGACGCCATCCGCTGCGCGGTGGCGTAGACGCTGCCTTTGGTTTTGTCCGGCCAGCTCAGGATGCCCTCGATGGTGGAGGAGGGCCCGGTTTTCCCGTGGCGGGCGAGGATCTGCTGTACGTCGTACCCCTCGGCGCGGGCGATCCACGCGAACACCTGGGAGAGGGGTTCGTGCTCGAGGGAGGCGGCGTAGAAGAAGTACGCGAGCATGTCCCGCCCGGCGGTATCGAACTGGGAGTCCCCGCCCCGGTCGGAGGCCTTCCGGGTCGAGGCCTCGAATATCGCGGCCAGCTCCCGGGCGTCCGCGGCGCTCTGGATGTAGTCGAGCGGGTTGAACACGAAGTCGGGTTGCGGGTCCTGGCGGTAGATGCGGTTGGGGTCGAAGATGAACGCCTGCCCGTGGCTGGCACGGCCGGCGAGGGTTTCGCGGACACCGTCGACTTTGTTGGAGGTCATGATGGCGGCGCCGGGGGCTTCGAGCATGTGCCGAATCACCAGGGCGGAGGTTTTCCCGCGGCCGGTGCCGAACACGTATACGCCGAGGTCCCGCCACCCCTGATACACCCACCGGTTCCCCCGTCCGACGAGGCGGCCGACCCGCTCACCCGCCGGCAGGTTCACCGCGGCCGGGTGCAGCTGAGCCGCTTCCTTGGCCCGCAGTTTCTCCCGCAGCACGGCGGACTGCCGGGTCGTGGCCATGTGCCGAAGCGGCACGTTGTTGCGCTTGGTCGACGCCCATTGGGCCTGCTTGGCCAGGATGAACGCAAATAAGGCCACGGCCAGGACCAGGGCGACCACGCTGGTCCAGGTTGCCGCGGGCGGCCACGGTGCGTCACGGAAGAGGAAGTCTCCGGCGAGGGCGGCGGGGTTCCACGGATAGGTCGTGCCGGTGGGGGTGATCATCGCGCCGACGTGCACGGCCACAAGCAATGCCAGGGCGGCGAGGAGGGCGAGGAGGCCGGTCATGATGCGGGCTTTCCAGTCGATCACAGGGTTCTCCTTGCCGCCACGAACACGGTCTGTCGGTTAGTCGGGATGGCGCGGTGCGCCTGTGTGTGAGGCATTAGTTGTTGAGTTTCATGGGGTCGGTGCTGTTGGGGTCGACGGCGATGTGGACGTGGTTGCAGTCGTCGCGGAATTGCTTCATCGACAGGTCCAGGGTCACGCCGGCGTCGGCGCGGCACTGGTTCTGGCCGGCTCCGGACCCGGCCGGCATCACCGGGCTGAGCGCCTTCAAGAGCTTCAGGGCGTTCGCGTCGGCGCCGGTGGTGGGCATCCGATCGAAGGAGTAGAAGTCGACCGCGTGACCGCCACCGTTCGCGGAGTGCGGGGAGGAGAGGCCGGAGCCGAGGATCTGGCCGGTGCAGGCCCGGTTGATGTCGGAGATCCCGACCGCGTCGAACATGTTCGTGGCCATGGTGATGACTTGCAGTATGCGGGTGTCGATGCCGCAGTTCGGGCGGGTTTCGCCGTCGGCGATCCACCGGATCTCGCGCAGGTGATCCGGCGACAACCCCGTGATCGCGCCTGCGTCGATCTTGACCACCAGGGCCGCCGCCAACGCCCGGGCGTCACTGCCAACGCCGGCCGCGCACGCTGCGTCCCCGGTCGTGAGAGCGGTCACGACCTCTTTCGCCTGGGCGTAGTAGGTCGTGTAGTGGTTCGGGTCGGCGTTGATCTGCACGGCGTGCGCCGCCTGGGTGGGTGTCAGCGTGTCCCAATTTGGGACAGTGACGAGGCGTTGGAAGAAGAACCCGGCGGCTTGGGTGGGGTTCATGCGTTCGGCGAGGGTGCCCCAGGTGTCGCGTTGTTGGAATAGGCCGCGGGAGTCGGGGCCGACAGCGTCGCCGTAGTTGAGGTTGCGGAGGGCAGATTCGCCCATGGCGGTCATGACGGCGATGGTTTGCCCGTGCACGTTGACTCCGGCTGTGGCGCCGGCGTTCATGATCAGGGCGGCGTTGACGAGTTGGTCGCCTTGGTATCCGGCGACCGGTGTGCGTTCGGCGGCGCCCTGCGGGTTCGCGGCGATGGCGGCGCAGGCGCCGGTGCCGGGGCCGCCGCCGGTGACGAGGAGCAGCCCGGTGAAGAGGACTACGAGCAGGAGTACCAGTCCGGTGCTGAGTATGCCTTTCTGCACGGGGTTAGGTGGTGGCGTTGCCGGCGGCCATGGCGGAGTCGGTGTTGGTGACTTCCACTTCCCAGTCCGAGCGGATGTGGCGGATGTGGGTTTCCGGGTTGGACCCGTATTTGAACACGCAGTGCCCTGGGTTCAAGCCCATGAGGGTGGCGGCGGTGTCGGGGGCGAAGTTGAAGGTTTCTTGCGCCCACCTAGCGTCTTCGGGGCGGTCTTGGCGGAAGGCGTACACGGTTTGCGCTTCTTGGACGACGGTGTAGCCGGGGCTGTCTGGGGGGATGTCGGTGCCTTTGTGCATGACGAAGACGTTGGAGATGCCGAGGGAGCGGGAGAGTTTCTGGTTGGATTTCACCAGTTGGGCGGAGGGTCCGCCGATCATGTGCCAGCCCTCTTCGTAGATCACGTTCGTCACGAACCCGCGCTCTTCACGCAGCCGACCCATCAGCCACATGTTCCCGATCGCCATCACCGTGGGGATCGCGGGCCCGGAGTCGGGGAGCTGGGAAATGTCGAACGTGGTGAGCTTGTGGGAGAGGTCGACTTGTTGGCTGGTTTCTCCGTCGAAGACGCCGGCGTAGGTTTCGAGGAGGTTCTGCAGGCCGAACCGGATCGACAGGCCCGCCTGGTGGAACCGCTCCGACGCCTCCCCCGACAACCCCTGATCCACGGGCACCAACCCGAGGAACGGCATCAGGTCCGTGGTGGTCGCGGCCCGGCGGGTGTCCTGGAACTTCTCAAACAGCAACTGCAGGGCGTACCGGGTGGCTTTCTCTTCCCACTCCGTCGCGGGGGTGTCGCCCCGGGCGATGCGGGCGACAGCGTTGATCAGCAGCATCTGGCCTTGCAGGCCGGTGCCTCGGGCGATGAGGGGGTCCATCAGGTTGAAGCGGGTGCCGGACCCGTCGGGGTCGAAGCGGAGGGGCTCGGTGCCCATGCGGCGGGTGACGCCAGCGTATTCGCCTTCGCCGCCCTCGTCCTTCTTGTCAAACACCACCGCCCGGTGGTTCTTCAGCAGCAGGGGCCGCATCACCATCACAGTTTTGGTGAACGAGGACTTCCCGGACCCGACGGTGCCGATGATGAGGACGTTGGGTGAGGTCAGTTTCCTGGGGGTCGCGTTGTACGCGGTGGGGGCGTCGTGACTGATCATCGTCGACGAGAGCGTGTCGGTGCCGTTGACGACCCCGTCAATCCCGGTCGGCGCACCAATGATGCCCGTGTTCAGGATCTCGGCCTGCCTGGTCGTGGACGGGGCCCCGGCCAGGCGGGGCGCATACCAACCGCGCGCCGCCGCCCCCGAAGACGCCCGCAAAACGGACCCGGGCCGCTCAAACGGCGGCACATCCACCGGCCGCCGCGACGACACGGGTGCGTCAGAAACCGCAGCGGCAGACCCGGCGGCATCCTCCTCGCCCGTGAGCACGGGCGACGTCGCCACCGGGGTGACGAAGATTTTCAGTCCGGGGACTGTGCCGTACCAGGGCTTCTTCGTGGCGGTGCGTTTGCCGTGCGTGGTGCCGGCCGCGGGGGTGGTGGGGTGGGTCATGAGATGGCTTCCTTGTCGGTGCGGCCGGCGAGGCGGTTGATGGCCCGGGTTGCCAGGGTTGCGCCTGCTGGGCGAAGGCCCCGGCCGAGGGGCCAGGTGGTGCCGGAGGCGGCGGATTGGAAGGAGTCTTGCCAGTCGAGGTGTTCGATGCCGAGGCCGGTCGCGCAGGCTTCCTCGAGCTGCCGGGAGGCGTGGCCGAGGTCTGCCCGGGTGGGGGCGGAGATGGTGACGAAGCCGATCCAGTCGACGCCGTGGTGGTGGGATCCGGCGGCGAGGTCCGCGGAGCGGCGCTGCGCGGCGGACATGCGGGTGGTGCTGTCGTCGGAGATGAGGCGGCCCTTCTGCTGGTCGGCGAGGACCCCGGCGAGGTCGCGGACGACGTCGGCGCGCGCTTTCGCTTTCGCCTGCCCCGCCGGGACCAGGTGCAGGTGGAAGGACACCGACCGGACGAAGGTCAGTTCGCGGCCGATGAGGAGGTCGAGGGACCAGAGGGGGCTGCGGCCGGCGACGGCGAGGTTCTCACCGTGGATGGCCGCGGTGCGGTGCCACCACGTCACCGGCGGCATCACCGGCCCGTCCTCGCCCATGACGAGGGAGGTGGGGTCGACGCCATCGACGATGTGCGCGGAGAACTCGTCCCGGGACGCGATCCCGGATAGGAGCGGGTCAACGTTCCGAGTGAGGTCGATGGGCAGGTGCGGGTTCTGCTGGTGCAACATTAGCGCCGTGGTCTGCTTCGCAGTCAGGACCTGCACGTCACCCATCCGGGCCTCATTCAACCCCAGTTTGGTGGCCTGAATCTGCCCGGCCATCAACGCCCGCCACGCGTCGCGTCCCGGCCCGTATTTTGCGGCGGCGTCGGTGAATTGCTGGGTGAGGGGCCAAGACACGACCACGTAGTGGCGCTGCACCATCGCGTTGGCACTGGACTTCCGGATCACTTCGTCGTAGGAGAGCTTCTGCGCCTCAAACGACTCCCGCTGCTCCGTCGTCCAGTTCTCCTGCACGGGTTCCAGGCGGGTTTTCACCCACAGTTGCTGCCGGGCCGAGTCCGGCGGCAGAACCCGGGTGAGGGTTTGCACGTTTCGGATCAGCGAGGAGGGTGCGGCGCGGCGGGCGAGGAACTTGCCCCACGCGTTCGCTGCCCGGGTGAGGGCGGCGGCGGTTTCCATGCCGCGCAGCTGCCCGGACACGGAGAATGCGACGGACAGGTATGGTTGCTCACCGATCGGGGCGTGCCAGGCGATGCCGGGCATGTTGGAGGCGTATTGGAGCCAGCCCATGCCGTCGGCGCCGTCCGGGTTCGCCCGCATCTTCACCGCTGCCCGCTCCGCAACCTGCTTCTCGGTTTTGGTGCCGCGGAGGATGGCTTCTTGGAGTTGGTCCCACGCGCCGACCTCGTACGGCACGAACTCGTCTGTGCCGAGGCGCTTCCTGGCCCGGGCGCGGGCGCGCTTCCGGCGACGCTCGAGGACGGTGCCGCGGTGGGTGCGGGCGGTGGTCAGCATCGTGATGCCGACACCGGCGACGGCGACGATCAGGGCGGGGAGGCCGAGCCCTGAGACCATGCCGGCCATGCCGCCGGCGATGAACACGGTGAGGAGGATCATCCGGGTTTTGGAGGCGGTGCCGCCGAAGAAGCCGCGGTGGCCGGACTCGCCGCCGAGGTAACGGATGTGGGACTCCGGGGTATCACTCACTAGACGGAGTCCTTTCCATAATGGTCCTCGTGGTCCTCAACCGGGGCAACGGCCGCGTCGGTCACCGAATCGGTGACCTTCTTCGTCGCCTCAAACCCGGCCATCGCACCGGCGGCAATCATCGTGGGAATCCCGATCGCGGCCCCCGCACCGGTCGCGGACTCGGCCACACCGGCGGCGGCCATGCCGCTCTCCGCAGCGGCCGCGCCGCCGCCTGCTGCAGCGGCGCCGGCACCGGCGGTGGCCCCGCCAGTGGTGCCCATGGACGCGGCCTCAGAGATCGACGACGTCGCCGCCTCACCCTCACCGGCCGCCGACGCGCCGCCGGAACTGATGCTGCTTCTGCTTGAGCTGCCCGTGGACGGTGAGCTTCCGCCGCCGGAGCTTTCGGGGCCGTTGTCGCTGTATTTGGCGTCGGCTTGCTGCATGGACTGGGATCCGATGTTCGGTCCCGCGGGTGCGGCGCCGCCGCCACCGGTGGGGATGACGGGGGCGAACTTCGTCAGGGCGACCGGGGCAAGGCCGGCCATGAACAAAGCCAGGATCGACACGACCAGGGTCACCGTTTTGGCGAGGCTGGGGGTGTCGGAGAACGCATCGACCTGGGCGCTCATCATGCTGTACGCGATCGCGAGCAGGAAGAACAGCAGCGGGTGGGACGCCAGGACCCCGAACCAGAGGTACGCGATCTTCGACCCGAACTTCCGTTTCTGCGGGTCCACGATCCACACGAACCCCAGCGGGAACAGGACGCCGGAGAAGTACAGGGTGATGAGTTGAACGATCAGCATCAGGAGCACGACGAGCAGGCCCAGGATCATGAAGAACATCAGAATCACGCCAAGGACAGCGCCGCCGGCAAGTCCGGACCCGTCTTGCTCGGAGAGCATCGTGGAGAACTTGGCCACGATGGTTTCGGAGTTGCTGGTGACGCCCCACGCGATCAAGGAGTCAGACAGGGCGCCGAAGAACTTCACCAGGAACGCGCCGAGTGCGGGACCGAACATGGCCCCAAGGATGAACGCGGGCCCGTAGAGGGTGAGGGACTCCCCCAGCTCCCGGCCGGACTGGTGGCCGCGTGCGGTGCGTACGATCTGCGGGATCAACAGGGCCACGAACACGAAGATCGCTAGGGCAAACGACACCTGGTATGCCTGAATGAACCAATCCGCGGTCAGGTCCGGAAGCGTCGCCTGCGTGAGCGCCGGCAGCACCGTATCGGAGAGGCCCTTGGCTGCACCCTGCAGCAACTTGAAGGAGTTCCCGGCCGGGTCCGACCAGAAGTCCGCCACACCCGCGACCGTGTTCACGGCGTTGTTGACACCGCCGACAGCACCCGAGACTCCACCGGCGACGTCTTTCACGCCGCACACGAAGAAGTTGCTGTCGCAATCTGCGGCCATCAGCAGCCGCCGGTGTAACGCGTACCGCCCGCTGCGAGCTTCGCTTGATCGGGAGTGCCGGCGCTCTGGATGTGCCACGCGTTGTCCTCCCAGACCAACGTCTGGGAGATGACCGCCGTCTTGGTCGGGCTGAGTTCGCCGTTGACCACGTACCCTGCCGCGATGTTCACTTCGACTTCGTCAGCAGTGGATCCCTCCGAGATCAACCACAGGCCGTTCGTGGTGGACAAGTGGAAAGGAGTGTTCGCTGGGACCTGCCCGGAGGTTATGTCGGTGTTGGCCATCGCCGAGTAGCCGGCGGCGAGGTCGCGAAATGCCTCATTGGCCGTGGACGACATGATCGCTGCACTCACTGTGTTTGCGTCAGCTGAATTTGCTGCTGGGTTCGGGGATTGCCACAGCCACCGATAGAACGTGGTGGCGACCTCCACTGCTCCGTAACTGGTGTGTTTGGCGTCTGCCTGGGCGGCCAGGACCATGTTGACGTTGCGGTCTTGTCCGCCGAGGCAGCCGGTGGGTGCGACGTCGTCCCCGATCCCCCCGGCGCCCGCGCTGCCCGTTGGGGTCGGTGTGGGGGTGGCCGTTGCGGTGCTCGGTGCGGCGGTCGGTGTTGGGGTGGGGCGGGTGGCGGTGTAGGCGATGCCTCCACTAATGGCGACGACGAGGGCTGCGGCCCCGATGACGATGGGCCAGCGGCTACGGCCGGATGCTGTGACCATTCGCATGGTGGGACTCCTTGGTTTGCGCGTTGATGGTGTGGGTTAGCCGGCGAAGGAGAGGACGGCGCCGACGATGATGGCGAGGCCGGCGAGGGCGGCGAGGGAGATGCCGGCCCAGACGGCTTTCCGGCGTCCTTGGGCGTGGGCTTGGGGGTTGGGATTGGTGTCTCCGGAAGCTCCGGCCATGGCGACGATTCCGAAGATCAGGAATCCGATAGACACGAGGATGCCGATCGCCCAGAGAGCGGCGATGAGTTTTTGCCAGAGAGCGGTGAATTCGGCGCCGCCGAAAGAGAAGTCGGGCAGGATCCCGTCGAGGGGGTTCTCGATCGCCGCGTGGAGCAGGAGGTCGTGCATGGGGGTTAGGCCTTCCGGTTCTGTGTGGATGCGGCGGAGACCGCGGTTTGCAGGGACCGGACCACGCTGGCGGCGGCTGCCACGAACGCGTCCCGGGTTGCAGGATTGAGGCGGCTGAGGGTCAGTTGTCCGCGTTCGGCAATGTGGGAGTCGTAAGGAATCTCGTGCAGGGCAGACACGCCGGCCTGGCTCAGGAGCCGCTCGACCTCTTCTCGGACGGCGTCGTTCTCGGGGCGGCCGTCGGTGAGGCGGATGGCGATGGCCCGATTCGCAAGCTCCGCGGAAGGCCCGCCCTCTGCCCGCAACTCCTCGAGGAGCTGGATGGCTTCGAGGACGGAGTCGCCAGCGTTCATCACGGGGATCACCAGGACGTCGGAGACGGACACGGCGCCGCGGAACGCGGAGGAGGTGGGAACGTTGCCCGAATCCATGACACGGATGGAGTAGAAGTCGTCGATGACGTTGGACACGGCGACGACCGATTCGCCAGTGAGCCGGTCCCGGCGACCGGTGGATCCGATCACCGAGGCGAACGATGTTTGCGGGGCCGTGTATCCGGCGAGGCATCCCGCGGTGGCGACCTGGTCGACGTCGCAGACGAGTTCGCCGAGGCCGAGGAGGGGGCTGCCCTCGGCGCGGAAGTTCAGGGCGCCGGGGTCGTCGGAGACTTCGAGGATCGCGACCGATCCGCCGCGGATCGCGGCCAGCACTCCCCCGAGGAGCAGGGCGGTGGGAGTCTTGCCCGTGCCGCCCTTGGGGTTGTTCACCAGGACCGAGACCGCACGCGTCCAAGTCGCCTGCCGCACTGTCGTCTCGTGCGTAGTCCGCAGTTCCTGACAGCGCCGATCCCCCAGCTCGGCGGCACCTGGCCCAACGGGCAGTCCCAAGCGGGCCAAAGCACCGCGAAACCCGGCAGTGGCCTTGCCCAGAGTTGTCGAGTGCGACGCGATAGCTAGGCCAGTGGGACTGGTGAACAGCACAGACGTACTGGCCAGATCACTGGCGATGGCCATCGTTGATGCCGATGCGCCCGAGCCCGGCGAGGTCTTTAGCGCGTCGGCCGGTAGGGGCAGTGCAATCTGGGCGGGTCCTTCGGTGGTGTTGCCCGTGGTTTTGGAACGGAGCCGAGGCTGTATCGGGGCGATGAGAGCGGCGTCTTCCTCGATGTAATCTCCGGCGCGGTCTGCCGCTCCGAAGACGTCGTTGGGTGCGCTGCAACCTGTGTCACTCATGGGTGGTGTGTCCTCTGCCATTAGGCCCTGAAATGAATGTTGCGTTCCCGCCAAGGGCGATGTCAGGGACATCGACAGCGATGTGGACGGTCCAGGTCGTGTGCTGCAAGTGACGCCTTTCGAATGGTGCGAACAGGAGGTCTTTCCACGGGCTTGCAGAATGGGCGAGATTAATTCGTTCCACCCGAGTATCGAATTGAAGGTGGCAGCTCCGTCGACCGCACCGGAGGCGTTGCGAGGAGATCACGGTGCCCGGCTGGAGGGGATCGCCGGGTTCGCCGGGCGAGACCGTAGCGGTGCACAGCAAGGTAAGCGTGGAGGCTTGGACGGCGCGAGGGCGGGTGATCACGATCCGGAACCCGTAGATTCCTTCGTCACCGACTGCAGCGATAGTCCTTGGACTGGCCGCTCGGTAAGTGGCAGCGGGTGCCGTGCGGCTAACGGATACTCCCCCGTCACCGCCGACTGATTCTGCCCTGCGATCCAGGCCTGCGAGATTCTGTAACCCGTTCAGGGGTACTTTAGATCCTGGGCACGTTGCCTCCCGCGAGACGCGTAGAGTGCCTCCTGATTCAGGCCAACTGAAAAACGCGCTAATCGAGAAGCCTACGGCGCCGTCCACTAATGCTTCCATAGACAGAAAGTATACTGCCAATTTTTGAGAGCTTCGTATTCGTGATCGGCTAGCCTGTGAGGGGCGAACGAATGCGGCTCCGCCTTGCGCCAGAATGGACGGGTGGATCCCGCCAAGCAACCGTCAGCTCCTGAGTGGAACACTGACATGAAGGCGATTGAGCAAATATTCGGCAACCGTGCACGCAACGACATCATTCGAGTGCTTGCTGTCTCCGACCAGATGACTTATGGAGATCTACGCGAGCAGGTTGGAATTCGGGACAGCACGCTACATCGGCACTTGCGCGCGCTGGAAGAGTACGGCGTGATCGCCGCTGATCTTCCGCCGGGTCAGCGTCAGGGTCGCGGGGTCCGCTATTCGATCCGGAGAGCACGAGTCGAAGCCCTCGGGCAGGCGTGGATGCGCTATCTCCTCGGTGAAAGCTCAAAGTAGGTCATAGCTGTATCGGGGTTAATCGGTACGTCGACTCAGCCACTGGGCGAGGGCACTCTCCCACAATTCTCGGTCCCTGTTCCATTCGAGTGTGTGGGGCGTCGCTGGGAGTTCGACCAACTCGACCGTGTCCTTGTGCGCCTCCGAAAACTTCCGCGACAATTCGATCGGCACGGATTTGTCGCCGGCGCTGTGCAGCACGAGGGTAGGAATTCGTAGGTCGGAGCCATTTCTTATCCAGTCCAGCGCGTGCAGGTCTATGGTTTCCTTGAGCTGGATGGTGCGCCGCAGCGAACTGTCCGCCAAGACGTGCATCGCCAGGCGAATCAAGACCGCAGGCAGGCGGGCACTTCGGCCTCCCGCGATTATTGTCGAACGCCAATCCGTTACCGGGGCAACGAGGCAAAGTCCCAGAATAAGATCCCGATGCTTGGACGAGCGAGCCAGCAGCAACGCAATGCTTGCCCCCATCGACCAGCCGACTAAGACAAAGCCTTGGGCTCCCTGCTCGCGGGCGTAGTCGAGTGCCGCTTCTACATCAAGCCATTCTGTCTGGCCAAGCATCGATCTTCGGTCGTCGGAGTTTGGAGCCTCCTGATCATTTCGATAGGAGACCACGAGAGAAGTCAGGCCGGCGCTGTGGGTGACTGGAATTCCCCGAAGTGGACCGGCTCGGGTGGCGCCCTGTCCGTGAATGTGAATCGCCCACATCGATGGTTTTGACTGGTGTGGTGTTGCGTCAAAGCGCGTAGCTGGGGCTGAACCCAACGCGGTCGGTATGTTCACAGTGGTAAACGGCAACTCGAGGTCCTCGGGTCGGGACGGAACGACACCGCTCCAGCGCGCCGTCTGGCCTGCGCGCAGTGTGCTGCCAACGGAGCTAATTACTTCGCGAGTGACAACGGAGGCACATTCATCAACCGCCACAACCTCGCCAACCCTCGCGTAGCCCCTGCCATAGTCATACCAAATTGCATACTCCCCAGGCGCTCTGGTCGCGGCGCTCAGCGGAAGGGTCACGACAGGGATTGGCTCGTCTGTTCCGACCGCTGCAATCCGCATCGATTCCCGCCTTGGGGTTTCCGTGCCAACTATGTTTTTGGCGATCGCGATGCTTGCAGTGAGCATGCCCAAGATGGTTAGACCGCACACCGCGATTGCACTTCGAAGAATCATTCGGTCGTGTTCCGCGCGCCGGTCGGGGTCTCGGCCCCGAGGAGAATGGCCAAGTCTGCATCGGTGAGCTTGTCTTTGGCGCTCGCCTCAAGCAAGAGCGCATCGCGAATCTCGACCAGTGTTCGGTGAACTGCGACGTCCACGTCGGGTCTTCTTGCTCCTTGTGTGCGGCTGATGGAATCCCGGCCCAGTTCGATCCGCTGAGCTGAGACCTTGTCCCAGATTCGATTCAGGTCGGGAAGGATGAGCTGCAGTCGTCTGCGCTCCAATCGGTCGTTGGCCCATCCGAGAATGGGCGGGAGGGACAACCCGATGCATAGAAGTACGAGTGATGCGACGTTCAGAACGTCATACGCACTGGAAAAAAGTGCCAGCAAATGTGGCGGACCGAATAGGTGCGTCAAATCCATGCCCACGATGCTGAAGACATTCAGAACGGCGGCCCAGCACCCCGCCCCAACGATGTAAAAACCGCTTCGCCTCGCAGCCGTGCTCATGCGTCCAGCAAATTGCAGACAGATCGATCCCGTCACCGCTACAACGATGCCCAAGTATGTGAACTGGATCAGGGAATATGCGCACGCCGCGGGTTGGTCTCCGAAATCTCGCATGAACGAATCTGAAGACCAGGGGGCGTCCACGAATTGAAAGGCAGTGATTGTGAGGCAAGAACTCAGGATCGCACCTATAAGAAATGGCTTCTCTGTCGATCGAGCTCTGCTGCGTGAGGATGCTCGCAAAATGGCCCGCGAAAGGAAATAGACCCCAACTATAAGAAGGAGATTTGCCAGCAAATCCGCATAGTTGTGTCCGGTCAAGAACAGGTCTGTTGCCCTATAAACAGCATCAACGTTTAACGTCAATGAAACGGCGATCATGACGGCCGCGTACAGGATGCTTTGATCTGTGCGTCGACGAGTGCCTGACGCCAGCGCCGCCACGAGCCCCCAAAGAACTGAAGCGATGATCGTTTGCGTCATCCGAAGACGCCCTCGAATCCCTCGGGTTCTCTCGTACTGGATCGGATTGCGTTCGTGAGTAGGTCTGCTAGGGCTTCAGCCGCTAACTCGTATGAATCCCGGAATCCTGAACGGCCGAAGGCCGTTGCGGCTCCTCCCCCCGCGAGCTGGTGCCCAGGGAGCCCTGGGCCGTCGATCTCGTCGTGACGCAAGATCATGTGAGACAACTCGTGACAGACAATCTGTTGCCGGTGAAATTCGGAATCCGTTGCTGCGTGGAAGATCAGATCATCCCCTTGCCGGGCGAGCCAGAGCCCGCAAATCTCGGTTCCGTTTAGATGCCTTGAAATGGCGATCGAGATGGGCTTGCCGCGCCGACTCTCCACGAGGCCGACAATGCTCTCTATTGACACTCGATCGCGAAGGTCTAACGCTGAGAAGGCGGCGCGTGCAAGTTCGCGCGGTGAAGATGCGTTCTCCGGGTCGGCGACGGCTCTGTGGGACGCTCTAGTCCACTTTGGGATCTTCATCGTCCGCTTCACCGATCACCTGGTTCAAGAGTTCAGTAATCGCCCTAAGCGTTGGCGGCGATACTTCGCCCAGAGTGCGCGCTGCAAAATTCTTCACTTTAGAGGCGCGAATGGCAATGATCATCTCGTTCATCGCGATGACCCGTTCTGGCTCTGGAACGCCAGGTCCGCCCAAGAGATATTCAGGGTCAACGTCGAAGTACTTAGCCAAGCCGCGCAGGAGCGACTCGTCCGTCACCAAGTATCCGGACCCGCTCAGCATGTAGGACCAACGTGCGCGCGACAGTCGCACGCCGCGTGCATCAAGTACCGCGGCGATCTCCTTGTAAGTCAAAGCATTGCCACGTTCCGCAGCGAAAGCGTCCAGCAACAAGTTCAGCTTTCGCGCCAACTCATACCTGGCGCGTTCGTCCCCAGAGGCGTTTTCTTCTAGGCGGGTTTCGTTCAATCTGGCCTTCTAATAGTCGGGCACATCGCGCGACCGATCCGGCCTTGGGGAGTCGGCGCGACGTGCAAGCGCAGTTCCACCCTAGTTGGACACGCGCAGCTGGACATGCCTAGAGTGGGCTAGGCATGTCCAGCATCTGAGGCATTCGTGGGAAGAGATTTACGCATGGTTCAACTAATCGCTCGTCGTTCGGGCGCAGGTATCGTGCGATTCCTTGTGCTCCGAGGCGCCATGACAATCGAGGAAATCGCTAAGTCAACGCGAGCATCCCAGCGAACGGTGCGTCGCCACCTCGAAGAATTAGTGGACTGCGACTTGGTCGATGAACTCCCAAATAGAAACAGTTCCGAAACGTCAAGATTCGTAGCGAACAATCGAATTATCGCGGCGGCTGCCTCCGGACATCTTGATTACGTCCTCGGGCGCTGACGGATGCTGATGTCCGTCCGGAGAACTGCCTTGGCCGATCAGGGGAGAATTAGCCACGGTTTGGCAACACGCCGCCACAACCTCCCTGTTTCTGATTCAGCATCCCGATATCTTCAGACCATGCCACCTCAACGTTCCTACGGCGGACGCAAAAGCAAAGGCGATCGCCAACCGCTGATTTCCAGAGTTCCGTCGCCGATCGCGGACGCAGTGCGCGACCGCGCAGAGGAACGAGGAATGTCACTGAGCGATTACATCGCTTCAGTACTCGCACGAGATGTTGGCCTTGCCACCCTCGCGCCCCAGGCATCCATCCGTCATGACGAGGAGCTGCCCATCAACCAGGTCGCTTAAACGAAAGAGCCCGTCGCTTTCGCGACGGGCTACTGCAAGTTTCGTAGCTCAAACCCTCTGTGCTTCCCGGCGAGGAGGTTCGAGCTAATCCAGATCAACAGCCCTCGCGGGAGGTTTCTCTATGTCCCAGAGCATAGCGCACGTACCCCTCAATGCGCCCGGAATTGTTTCCGGCGTGTCTGGCGTGTCTGGCGTGTCCACTGAACCGTGGACAGCCTGGGCTTTGACGCGCCGAATGAGTCCGCGCGATCAGGTCCGTGTGATGAAGCGCGACGCGTACGGGCGGGTGGACGAGAACAGTTACCCCCTGATCCACCGTGTTGGACCGACGGAACCCACGACGCCGTGGGCGATGAACCTGGCCGATGAGACCGGCTTGTTCCGGGTGCTGTGCTTTGACTTCGACGGTAAAGACAAGCACGGTGTCGACGCTGAGTTGATGGAGGAAGCCGTCGACGAGTGCGATGTCCTCTCCCGCACCCTCGATGCCCTCTCAATCGAGCATGTCGTGTGCCAGTCGTCCGGGACGGGTGGCCGCCACATCTGGCTCGCCCTCCAGGGTGGCGCCCCGAAACTCGCCGTCGCCCCCGTGGCCAGTGCTGCGCGGGCGAACTTCCGCCGCTTGGACCATGGCATGCTCCTGAACGCTGTCACCGGTGCCGCACGGCCGCCCCTGTCTCCGCACCGGGACGGCAGCAGTTCCACGGTCCTCCGCGGCAACCTGAATACCCTGATTGTCCCGTCCACCACGACCGCTGACCTCGCCGCCCTGGCCGCGGTGCTTGAGGCGCGGAAGCCGTCCCTCCGCGCGGAAGACAGTGCCCCGTCGGGCCCCGTCACCGCGCGCCACCAGTCGCACCGGCGCCTGAGCACGGCCGGCACCGCCCATATGGCCACCATCGATGGCGGCAGCAACCCGAGCTGGACCGGGTTCATGTGCCTGTTGTCGGCCGCGAACGCCGGCTGGCAGCTCGTCGACGTCGAGCACGCCATCAAGACCGCCCCCGGGATGGAGCACTTCCGGACGAAGAACACCGGCCGCGGCGACCGCCGCCCCCGGGCCGCCGCCGAAGCTCGAGCCCGGTTGGGCCGCCAGTGGGATAAAGCCCAGCAGTACGCAGCCCTCCAGCGTCCGCTGCCGGCGGTGCGGGAGCCGCAGGACCTGTCGGAGTTGGACGCCATCGTGACCGACGTTGAAGCCCTCCTCACCCGGTTCCGGGTCAGCCCGGGCCGGTGGGGCAGGACCGAGGCGTCTTCGAATCAGCAGACCGTTCTCCGCGCCCTGGCCTACCTGACCCTGCAGACCGGCAAACGCACGGTCGCCGCCGCGATCCGGGACCTGGGCCCGATGGGGGGCCTGGGCCGCACCACTGCAGCCGACGCACTTGCCGCCCTCGCTGCTGCCGGATACGTCGAACGGGTCAGTGCGAGCGACGACGGTAACGCCGCCGAATGGCGCCTAGCCTCCACGTTATCCACAGGTCACAGTACAGTCCGGTCACAACCACTTAATAACCCCCGCCCCCCGCACGAAATCCCGTCGTCTCCAGGTCGTTCTGCAGCTGAGCTCTTTAACACCCGTACCCATCTCGTCGCTCTGCTCGAGGAACAACTCACTGACCAGCGCCACGACCTCTTCACCCGCCGCGGTTTGGGACACCTGGCCGGGAAGCTCTACGCCCTGCTGCGCCAGCACCCGTCCCTGACCATTGACTCCGCAGCTCGTCTCCTCGGTGTCACGGCCCGGCACACTGCCACGATCCTCAGTCGCCTCCGTCGTCACAAGCTCCTGGTCGTGCACCGTGATGGGTGGGCCAGGTCGAAGAGGGATCTTAGGAACCAGGCGGCCCTGCAGCTCAACGTGCTGGGTACACTTCTGGCTCGGGCGGAGCGGTATCGGGTCGAGCGGGAGGTGTGGGCGTGGTGGCAAGCCGAGCTGGCCACGATGATGTCAGCGCCGAGGTCGCGGCCGAGGCGCCCGCATGTGTCGAGCCGGCCGTTGTTTGAGGCGAGCACGACGGGTGAGCGGGTGTGGCCGCGGTACCCGCGGGCCAGCACGAACAGGGCTGATCACCGTTCCGCGCTCGAGCTGGTCAGTGCGGGTCTGCTCAACCCGGAGAACCGGTGGCAGTACCTGGGTGAGGTCGCATAGCAGGTACCGTTCGGGGAGAGGAAGTTGCCAATTAAGTCTTGCATCTTGGGGACGTCTTTGCCGGAGATTTGCGATGTGTGCGCCGCCGTGCGCTGACGCCTGTTTCTGGGTAAGTTGCCGTGATGTTGCGTTGCTTGTGGCTTGGGAGAGACCCCGGGTTAAGGGCAGGTATCTAATATCTGCCCCAATCACGGGGCCTCCCCGCGCATGTCACACGCCAGGCAAAACGGGTAACTCTGCGGGCTAGTTTCTTGCTCCCGTGTCGTGTCGTGGCTTGCGCCGCGAGGGCGGCGTTGACCGGGCCGGTCAGGCTTTGGCCTATCAGGGCTTGAGTATGACTTTTGTCCACCCGTTGGTGCGTTCGTCGAAGTTTTTATAGGCGTCGGCGGCTTTGCTGAGGGGGATCTCGTGGGAAACGATCCAAGATGGCTTGGCTTTGCCCGCGGCGATCAGGTCGCGCAATTGCCGGTTGTACTTCTTCACCGGGCATTGGCCGCTGCCAATGTTTTGGCCTTTCAGCCATTGCATGCCGTAGTCGATGGCAAGCTTGCCCTGCTTGGCGTTCTCGTCGAAGCCGCCGGGATCTGCTGGCAGGAAGACGCCAACAACACCGATTCCCCCGGTGATGCGCACGGACCGGATGAGCTGATTCAGAGTCATTGCGGGGTCTTCGGTGCCCTGGGGGTCGTGGGCTTGGTAACCCACGCATTCACATCCTCGGTCTGCGCCGATACCTTTTGTCTGGTCCAGAACGAACTGAACCGGGTCCGTCTTTGAGTCATCAATGGCGATCGCACCGATCTGCTCGGCAAGGGCCAGCCGGTCCGGGCGTCGGTCCACGACCCAGACTTTGCTTGCGCCTTTGATCGTGGCAGACAAGGCGGCCATCAACCCGACTGGACCGGCTCCGTAGACCACGACGGTGTCACCAGGAATCACGCCGGCCATCTCAGTAGCGTGGTAGCCGGTAGGGAAAATGTCCGAGAGCATCACGTAGTCGTTTTGCTTTTCTATGGCATCTTCTCCCAGGCGCAAACAGTTGTTGTCGCCGTAGGGCACGCGCAGCATTTGGGCCTGCCCGCCGGGATACGGGCCCATTCCAGCGAAGCCGTAGGCTGCGCCCGCGCCAACCGGGTCTGGCTGAGTTGTCATGCAGTAGTTGGTGAAGCCGCGCTCACAGTTCTTACAGAACCCGCAGGAAATATTGAATGGCAGCACGACGTGCTCGCCGACCTTGACTTTGTCGACACCGTTACCGACCTCGATGACCTCACCCATGTTTTCGTGACCGAACGTGCGTCCAACTTCGAAATTGGTGCGTCCCTCGTACATGTGTAAATCTGAACCGCAAATGTTTGTGGCCGTGATGCGTACGAGAACGTCAGTGGGGCGTTCGATCTTGGCATCGGGAACTTCTTCAACATTGACTTCGTTGGGGCCTTTGTAGACGACTGCTTTCATTTCTTTCACTCCCTGAATTTGTGACAATGAAAAACGTGAGATCTTTTTTGACTGTCGGAGGTGCTCTAAGGATGAATATCCGAGCAGAGTCTCAGGCTGCGCGGAAAATGGGCGTAGCTCATGTTTATCACGACCGCACTTGACTGGCCACTGCCCGTCTGGCACAAGATGGCGGGCAGTGCGATGCCCTCGATAGATACGCAGGGACGCCTCCCCTGTCCAAGTCCCAACGTTGCGTTCTGGGCGCGGTTCGACCAGCGGGAATTAGCGACGACCCCACACTGGAACCCCTCTCTCGCTCCCCCGGGGCGGGATATCAGCGTGATACCACTGTAGAAACCGTGACGGTGATGCCGTCAGGAACAGTTGGAGCCGCCTCATTCGCCGGGGCCTCGGGCATCTTGTCGGCAAGGTCTACGCCCTACTACGTCGGCACCCTTCCCTCACTGTCGATTCGGCTGCTCGTTTCCTGGGCGTTACTGCCCGGCACACGGCCACGATTCTCAGTCGTCTACGGCGGCACAAGCTCCTGGTCGTGCACCGTGATGGGTGGGCCAGGTCGAAGCAGGATCTTCGGAACCAGGCGGCCCTTCAGCTGGGCGTGTTGGGAACCTTGCTGGCTCGGATGGAGAGGTATCGGATTGAGCGGGAGGTGTGGGCGTGGTGGCAAGCTGAACTGACCACGATGATGTCAGCGCCCCGGTCTCGGCCGCGGCGCCCGCACGTGTTGAGCCGGCCGTTGTTTGAGGCGAGCACACCTGGTGAGCGGGTGTGGCCGCGGTATCCGCGGGCCAGCACGAACCTGGCTGATCACCGTGCCGCGCTCGAGCTGGTAGGGGCCGGTTTGCTCAACCCGGAGAATCGGTGGCAGTACCTGGGTGAGGCAGCATAAGGGGCACCTTGGATGCTCAGAGGTTCGTGGTTTGCGGTGGGAAGGGCCCCCGCAGTGAGTGTGGGTATCTAATGTCTTCACCAGTCACGGAGGCCCTTCCTCGGGCACATTAACGCGAGTGAGCAGTGTTGTGGGGTGGTTGTTTCACATTCGTGGCTTCAGGGGGGTGGGCTGTTTGTGTTCGGCCGGCTGTGTCAGGGATTGCCGGGGTCCGGGGTGGGTGACGTTTCGCGGGATGGTGGAGTTGCTTGATTTCTGAGGGTTAGTCCCAGGCCTGCGTGTTGTCGGTGACGTACTGGCGGAGGGTGGTGGCGGGGTGTCCGGTCAGTGCTCGGATCATCCGGTTCGGGAACGCGGAGATGTTCAGCCGCACCACACGGTGGATCATCTTTTGCACGGCGATGTAGTCCGCGGGAAGGTTGTCGGACCTTAGTTGTGCGAGGTACTGGTCTTCGCTGGGCCTGGTGTACCGGATTGGGCGGCCGAGCACGTCGGACATGATGGCGGCGACATCACGGTAGCTGCGGCTCTGCTCACCGGAGAGGGTGTATTTCTTTCCGATGTGGCCGGGATCAGACAGGGTCGTCGCGGCGACCCGGCCGACGTCGCGCGCGTCGATGAAAGCGGTTCGTGAGCGTCCCGCGGGAACGAAGATCTCGCCGCGTTCCCGGATCGGGCCGGCGTAGGTGGTGGCGAGGTTTTGCATGAAGAAGTTCGGGCGCAGAAACGTGTACGGGCTCCGGCTCTCCCGCAGGTACTGCTCAACCGCGTGATGGGGTGTCTTGTGGTTGACTTGCACGCCCTGCAGCGACAGGAACGCGATCTGCCGAATCCCGGAACGGTTGGCCGCGTCGATCACCGGGAATAATGTCCGCTGCACGTCGGCGATTGCTGGCGGTCGCATCAGGAACAGCCGGTCCGCTCCTTCCAAGACGGCGTCCAGTTGCGCGGGGTCCGCGTCGAAGGAGAATTCCCGGGTCACCGCGGGGTGCGAGATCCGGGCTGCATCGGCCGGGTTGCGGATGCCGGCGATCACGGGTTGTCCGAGTCGGAGTAGGTGCTCCACCACGGCTGAGCCGACGGTCCCGGTCGCCCCCGTCACGAAGACCGCACCCATCAGGATCCGCCTTTCACCTGAGCGAGCAGCCCGGCAAGCTCGGTCAGTGCGTCGTCAGTCAGCGTGTCAAACCAAGGTGCGGAGCGCTCTATTGCGACAGTTTCGAACGCCTCAACCTGGGAGCGTGCAGCGCTGGTGAGTCGGAGGAGCCGTACCCGTCCGTCCTGGTCGGACGCGAACTGCTCGACCAGGTCGTGCTCGCGCAGTTGGTCCACCAGCTGCGTGATGGCACCCGGGGTGACGTGCAACAGTGCGGCGAGCTGGCCCGGTGTGACCGGGTCCGGTGCGTGAGCGAGGACGAAGAGGACATCCAGTTGGGTGCGGGTGAGCACCGTGCCGCCAAAAGGAGTCGACCGTGGGTTCGCCAGCGACCGTGACAGACGAACGACCGCCGCCAGCACCTCCCCCACCTGAGTCGACCGGTCAACGGTGAGTACGGGCGTTGAGTGTGTCATGCGCTGATGAACGGCATTTGCCCGATGAAGGTGCGGTCCTCGACTTGGGTGAGGATGAAATCTGCGAGGTCATCGCGACTGATCTGGGTGCTCGCATCAACACCCACCCAGCCCACCCGGTACGTGCCAGTGCCCGGCTTCTCCGTCAACCGCGGACCACGCACCACCGTCCAGTCCAGCCCGGACGCCTCAAGCACCCGCAGGTGCTGCTCGGCATCGGCGAGGATATGCCCGGACAAGGTCTTCAGCAAGAACTTGATCACACGATCGGCCGGACCAGGCCGATCCAGCGGGGCCGACAGGCCACCGCCAGACAAGGTGACGACCCGTTTCACGTCGTGGCGCCCCATGGCGTCAACAATCAGCTGGGTGCCCTGGGCCTGCAGTGTCGGCGGCGAGCCTTTGACCTGCCCGAACAGGCTGAGCACGGCGTCTGAACCCGACACCGTCTGATCTACAGCCTCCGGGTCCAACACGTCACCGTGGAAAACCGTCAGAGCCGGCGACGTCGTTGTGAGCTTGGCCGGATCACGCACCAAAGCCCGCACCTCAAATCCCGCGGCAAGAGCACGCGTCAGCACGCGATGACCGGTCTTACCGGTCGCACCAAACAAAGCGATCACTGTCATACCCATTAGTTTAGCCACTAAATGTTATTAGGGGTGGGTTGTCGGATTACGACGAAGCGGGTTCCGGTCATCTGTGTTGGATGACGTGGAGTGAGGGTTTCGGCTGCCGCCGTGTGGTGGGGCCGTTCCGGCATGTTGACCGCTGCGCGGCCGTGCTGGTTTGAAGACTTTTTTGTCTGTCTGGCCGGTCATCGTAGTTCGCTTTGCGTGCCTGCGTGCCCGGTATATCGAGCGCGCCCTGGCGGGCTTATTTCCCTCGATAATTCGGGCTCTTCGGCACTCCCGCTCTCAATCGATTCTCTTGCCAGACAGGCAAAAAAATCAGTTGAGCGGAGAGTTCCATGTCCCAGTTCCTTGTCGAGGTTCGGCCCCAGCGCACCAGTGACCAGATCGCAGCCGACCGGAAAGCCGGCACCGCTTTCTTCGCCCGCTACGACACCGAAAACCCGTACAAGCGCAGCAGTTGGAACCGGGATGTGGCTTCTCTGCTGCGCTTTTACAGCTACGAGTGGAGCCTGGTTTGCTGTGTCCTCGAAGCCGCCGCGTGGATGCGCACCCACCCCCACGACACCCGCACCGACCGGATCACCGCCCGCATCCGGCGCGCCGTCCGAGAGTTGGCGGAGGAGATCCCGGCCCGGGATGATTCCGCGCTGCAGGCTTACGTGCACGTCTCCACGATCAAGCTCATGCACCCGCCCCGGGCGGTCCCGATCCCGGTCGCCGACCGGCTCGCAGCCCGGGGTGAGGCGGCCCGGTTTTGGGCCCTGTGCGCGAACCCCACCCCTCGCTTTCGCCGCCGAGTGGCGGCCCCGGCCTTGCTCTTCATCCAGTGGTTGCTGGTGCACCCCCTGTATGGTCCTGCGCAGGATGGCCCCGCCGGGTACACCGGGACCACCCGGGTGAAGAAGACCAAACGGTATAGCAGAAACGTTATTCGTCCTATCGGGATGAGTGAGGCCCGGGCCCTGGAAATTGCCCTCACCGCCACGAACCGCCGCTAGCCGTGCCTCGTGGCCACCCCGGCGGGGGTGGCAACGGGTGTGGGGCCAGCACGCCCCTCACACTCCCCCGGTGCGCCGGGTTCTCCACAGGTACACGGGATTAGGGCGGTCGCGGCGGGGAGCGTTTTAGCGTCGAGGTCTCTCTACTGATCGGACATCACATGCGCTTCATCAAACTCGCCGTCGCTACCCCCGGTCAGGGCTGGTCCCGGCCCGTGGTCGGCGCCGACGACATCTGGGTCAACCTGGACCAGGTTGTGTCCATCCAGGAGCAGCTGGGCAGCAACACGTTCGCGGATGCCGTCCGGTTGGGTATCACGGCGGAGGAGCACTACCCGTGCCTGAACCTGACCCTGTCCAGCGGAGACACCCACCTGGTCTCTCTCGGCGTGTATCCGGATCAGGAGGCCGGGTTCGACGCGTTGGCCCGGTTCCTGCCGGCCCTACTTGGCGGCGGTGGCCAGGACGACGTGGACCCGCTCGAGCGGATGTTTTCCGGAACCACCTCGGATACCCGATCCGCACCGTGACCCCGAGCCGATGTGCCAGCAGCCCCTGGCAAGGAGAAGTGTTCAGGCGTGGGCGGTGGCGGGCGGACGGGGTGGCTCGGGGACGACTTCGAGGCCGGTAACGGTATTGGCGGTGCGGATGAGGGCCTCCAGCCACCGCTGATTGAGTAGGGCCTGTTTGGAGCTGGTGAAGGTGAAGGAGAGCGGAATGCCGGGGTGAATCCAGATCGTGTTTCGCCCGCTGCCGCCCGCGGGGTCGTCGGCCCAGGTGAAGTGGAACCCTTCCGCGCGTTGAAGTTTGGTGTTGATGACGCTTTGCAGGTGCGCGAGGGTGCGGTCCGCGAAATCGATATTCATTCTCGAGTTATAGGTCAGCCTTCCCATGAGACGCCCTCCTTAATCACGCTCATGGGTCCCACCCCGGAGTACAGGAAGCCGCGTGCTCTGTGCCTGGTTGGGGTGGTCATGGGGTGCGGCCGGTGTCGGTGAAGTCGCTGCTGTCGAAATTGGTGGTCGCGATCTCCGAGCACGCGGGCGAGGGCATCCGCGGTCAGGGAAGACGCCCCGCTGAAAGTGACTTGTCTCATCCATCCACTGTTTCCCCGCCCTGCCCAGTATTCAACCCCCTTGCCAGCGCCACAGAATCCTGTTAGGAATCCCCTGTCGGGGCCGGCTGCGCCGGGAAGAGCCTTTTTGTGAGCCGCTGCGCGGCACGTTCTGACCCCGTTTTTTTTCCTTTCCGGCAGCCGATCGTAGTTCGCTCCCGGCCCTGCGTGCCCGGTTGTCGGGACGCGGTCGCAGGCTCCCTTATTTCGCCCCGATAACTGGGCACTTCGGGCCTCCCGCTCTCAATCGATCTCTCGTGCCGGAAAGGCAAAAAACACGTTGTTTTGAGGGAGAGGACCCACACCATGAACACCACCACCGCACGCACAGCGGCCATGACTGCCACCCTGACTGAACTGTCCCAGGAACACGGTTTCAGCGGTGAACGTCTGGCCCGGATCCTGTGGACGATCGTGTGCGAGCCCGGCGACGCAACCGCCGGGGCCCTGATCGCTGACCAAGGCGCTATCGCAGCCCTGGACCTGGTCCTCGGCGGGACCTGCGAGGACGTCGACGTGGTCGTGCTGCGGGAGCGTGTCCTGCCCCGACTGGAGAGTGCGGAGTTCCGGCAGGTACTGGCCACGATCATCGAGCACGGGCACACGGTGTTGATCCCATCCGATGACGGGTGGCCGGCCGGGCTCCGGGACCTGGGCTCCCGGGCCCCGTTCGCGCTCTACGTCGCCGGGGATCCGGGGCTTCTGGTTCGTGCTGTCCCGAGGATCCTGGTCGGGGGGGGGCACCGGGTACGGGGAGCATGTCCCCATGGAGATCACGGCGGGGCTCGTCGCGCGCGGCCACATCATCGTCGGCACCGGCAGTTACGGCTTCGCCGGGATGGCCCACCGGGCCGCCCTCGCGGCCGGCGGGCACACGGTCGTCGTGTCCGCGTCCGGGCTCGGCCGTCCCTTCCCGGCCGGGGACGGCGACCTCCTGACCCGGATCACCGAGCGGGGTGCGATCGTGACCGAGCTGCCCCCGCACCGGGCGCCCACGAAGTGGACCTTCATCCAGCGCGGCCGCCTCGCCGCCGCCCTGACCGACGCGGTCCTCATCGTCGAGGCCGGGTTCCGGTCCGGGAGCCTGAACGTGGCCGGACACGCCACAGCGCTCGGCCGTCCGCTCGGGGCCGTGCCTGGCCCGATCACGAGCCCGACCAGCGCCGGGTGTTCCCGACTGATCCGTGACCATGGCGCCACCCTGATCAGCACCACTGACGAAGCCGCAGCACTCACCACCGCCTAACCCGCCGGGCCGGGCAGCCGGCCAGCTCCCGAGCTGGCCGGCGAGGGGGAGAAATCCCCCTCGCACTCCCCCGCAGCGGAATATCACACTGATATCACTATGAAACTGCGACGGCGAAGCCGTCAGAAGCGATATGGAGCCGCTGTGCGGCGCTGATTGCCGGGCATTTTGTCCTATCTGGCCAATCATCGTAGCTCCCTCCGTGCCTGCGTCACCCACAGTGCCGGACGCGCCCTGCGGGCTTATTTCGCCCGGCACTGCGGGCACTTCGGCACTCCCGGTCGCTATCGATTTCTCTTGCCAGACAGGCAAAAAAAACAGTTGTTCACGAGGAAAGAGAACCCATGGTCGAGTCCGATTGCCCGTACGAGAACACCTACCCGAGGGAGCGCTACGCGGACGGGTGCGCTTGCAGCGGGTGCACCTCGGAAGGTGCCGTAGATACCCAGCCCGGAGAAACCTGCACCGCGACCCGCTACGCCGACAGCTTCGCCTAAACGAGGAAACAGAAATCATGCTCACCATCACCCACAGCCACGCCGCCGGAACCATGATCGACGGCACCAGTAAAGGCGACGGAACCGCCGACGTCCTCAAGACCGTTGGTTGGCGTTGGGGGCGCAGCATCAGCGCCTGGTTCGTCCCCCAATCCCGCGACCGCCTCCCCAAAATCCACACCATCACCCGCACCCAGGAGGCCTTGGAAGCGGCCGGATTCGAGGTCGAAACCGACATCAATCACGAGCGACGCACGACCGCCGAGGTCGAGGCCGGAAAGATCGGACGTCAGGCCGAGCGGGTCGACGCCCTGGCCGCCACAGCCGACCGCAAGGCAACCGCCGAGGATGCCGCGTGGACCCGCGCCCGGAGCGCGCTTGACCGCCTGCCCGAAGGAGGAGAACCGATCAAGATTGGCCACCACTCCGAAGGTCGCCACCGCAACGCGATCGCCAAAGCAGATAACGCCATGCGTAAATCAGTCGAAGCCAGCACGGACGCCACCCACGCGCAGGCGCGTGCCGACGCCTCCACGCACACCACCGACGCCCGCTACCGGCCCTTGACCGTGGCCAACCGTATCGACACTCTGGGGGCTGAGCTGCGCAAGTTAGAACGACGCATCATCGCCCCGCGCTACGACGACGCACAAGGCTACATCGACGCAACCGACGCCCAGAAGCAGGCCCGAGCAGACCACCTCGCACCGAACCTCGCCGAGAAGCGCGACCAGATCGCGTACTGGGAAGCCGTGCGCGCCGCCCAGATCGAGAGCGGAACGGCAACCAGCTACGACCGCAGCACCGTGAAGAAGGGTGACCGGGTGAAGATCCGCGGCCAGTGGCGCGAAGTCGTCCGCGCCAACCCCAAGACCGTCAGCGTCACCACGGGCTACACGTGGACCGATACCGCCCCGTATGCGGAGATCCAGCAGCACCAGCGGCCCGAATAACTGCCGCGTAGGCCGGCCGGCCGAGGGGCCGACCGCCGTGAGGGGGATGGTGCCCCCTCACACTCCCCCACCAGGTGAATCCGGCCTGGAGGCCGGACCCACACGGAGCCGGCTGCGCCGGCCTGACTCTTTCAAAACATTTCTTCCCTTGGTGGCCAATCATCGTAGTTCGCTCCCGTGCCTGCGTCACCCGCACTCTCGCACGCGGTCGCAAGCTCCCTTATTTCGCACGAGACTGCGGGCACTCCGGCACTCCCGCTCTCAATCGATTTCTCTTGCCACCAAGGGCAGAAAAACGGTGGACGACAACACAACCACTGCCCACGAGAGAGCTCGGGACCCCGCGCACCTCACCAACCTTGGAGAGAGAACCCCATGACCACCAGCATCCGCAGCGTCAAGATCAACCCGACCGAAACCATCAGCGTCCTGGACGTGAACGAGGACAGCATCGGGGCGGACATCATCGCCGCCATCGGTTGCCGGATGTTCGACGTCGTCGGCCTGGAGGACGACATCGACCTCTTCGTCGATGATGAAGGACTCATCAACGGGTCAACCCTGAACCTGCCCGCAACCGTGCTCGCCCACCGGCTCGGCTCCCGCACCGTCATTTTCGGCACCGCCATCGCCGTCAGCGTCACCGGAGACGGTGAAACCGTCGGCCTCTCCGACGCCCAGCTCGCCCGGATCCAGGAGTCTTTCGCGCAGAAGCCCGACGCCGGGACCGTCGACGCCCTAGTGGAGAGTCTGTCCCCGTTCCCCACCGTGGTGAGCATGCTCCGCAACATCTAGCCGCAAGCACCGGCTGGCCCTAACAGGCCAGCCGGTGAGGGGCAACCCGGCGCTACTCTTCCACCGGCACGGTCGCCGATAGCATTCGGGCGCGTAACACCGGCCGTCGGCCGGCGGCGAGGGGCGAGTCCCCTCGCGCTCCCCCACCAAGGCAACCCGTGGTTCTCGCGGGCCCGTCGACCTGATGACGGCGGAGAGGTTTACTGCTTCGAGGCCGGCTTCCTGGTCGTCGGCGGGGTGGTTCGTGCTTCGGCGGTGTCGGCGCGGGTGCGCTGATCACGGGCGTCCTGGCGTGCTTCGGCCAGTTCGGTGCGGATCTGCTCGTACTGCTGGTCCTGGCTGGTGCGGAGATCAGCGACCCGCTGATCCCCGTGGACCCGCTCCCGGCCAGCGTCAGTCCGGGCCGCGTCCCGCTCCACACTCACCGTGGCCACCGAGCCACGAAGCTCACTGACCTGTTCGCGTAACGTTTCACGCTCGGTGCGGAGCTGGTCCAGCTGCTCCCGGGCAACGACCAGATCGGCCTCGGCCCGCTTGGCCCGCCCCGCTTCCTCGTCAGCGCGGGCGACCGCGCCCCGGGCACGCTCGTCCGCTTCCGCCCGCGCCATGACCGCGGCCTCTGCACGGGCTGTCGCCTCGGTGCGGGACTGCTCGGTCTCAGTCAAACGCACCTGAGTATCGGCCAATTGCTCGCGGAGCTCGACCAGTTCCGCCTGCGCCGCCAGGTCCCGGGCCTCCCCCGCACTCCGGGTCTCGGCCAGCTCGACCGTGGCCTGCTCCAGCGCCTGGGCCTGTTCGACCAGTTGTTCGTGAGTCTCGGCCAGGGCGGCCTGCTGCTGCTCGGCGAGCTCGGAAGCCTCGACGGCGGCCGCGTCGGCCTCCACCCGCTCCGCTTCTGCCTTCCGCTGCGCCTGCTCCGCCCGCGTCGCCCGCGCCGACGCCGACGCGACCTGCTCGGCCGCCTCGCTCGTGACGGATTCGATCTGCGCCTCAGCCGCGTCGGGATCCGCGACCGTGCGGAGCTCCTCGACCAGGGCATTCAGCTGGGCGCCGAGGTGCTCGACCATCCCCGCGACCTGACCCCGGAGCTCACTCGCACGCTGCCGCGCAGCATCCACCGGACGTTTCTCATCCTCGACACCCCGCGCAGGCTCCGCACTCAGGCGCCGGCGTGCTCGCCACGCCGCGGCCCGGTTGTGGCCCTCATCATCGCAATACTCCGGCGGCCGCCCCGTCCCAGCCTCCGCAGCCACAGCAGACCGCTCACACCCAGGAAACCGACACACACGCTGCTCCACCGGCACCAGATCGTTCATAACGTCACACTAACAGAACTGAACACAAAACACGTAACAAAACAACGAAACACGATACACGAAAATGCTCACCGTTCGTGTCATTTTTCGAAGTCGTCTGCTGAGAATGCTCAACGGGATGTCAGTAATCCGCTCATCGCGATGTCAGTGAACGGTCAAACTGACGATGTGCGCCCATTCTCGAGACCGTTGGCGCGGGCGGCACCCCGTCACCTATGTGTAGATCCCCAGACCGCTCCCCTGGCCCGCCCGAAACCGCGTACGGACCGATCTGGTCACTGGCCCCGGCCGAACTCGACTCTTGGTCGCTTCTCGGTTTCGATAGCCCGCCAGCTAGCCCTTGCTTGAACTTTGTAACTTCGAAAGTACGTAAGTACGTAAGTACGTAAGTACGTAAGTACGTAAGTTCGGAACTTCGCCCACATTCGTTCATTGGCGCGTTTGCAAGAACCGGTCCAAACGCCTAATGAGTCTGTAACTTCGTGAGTCTGTAACTTCGCAAGTCTGGAATTCCGATTGTCCGGTGTCACGGGAGTTCGTTACTTCGGAAGTTTGTAAGTGCAACACGCGCAAGTTGAATGAGTCTGTAGGTTCCGGACTCTGGTACTTTCGAACTAACAGACTTAGTAACAACCGAACTTCGATACTTACGGAGTCTGGAACTTACAGAGTTACAGAGCGGAGATCAAATGCGGATTGTTTCAATAGCCAACCAAAAGGGCGGCGCCGGCAAGACAACAACAGTGATGAATCTCGCGAGCGTCTGCGCTGAGAACTCCCGAGTCCTAGTTGTCGACGTGGACCCGCAAGGATCATCAGCGTGGTGGGCCGACAGGGCGGGGGACAGCCTTCCATTCGATGTCGCCGACGACACTGACCCGAGAAATCTCGCCCGGCTGCGGGAACTGCCCTATGACGTGGTCTTCGTTGACACCCCAGGTTCTCTTGAAGGACGAGACGTGCTTTCTACCGTCCTGGGGGAGTCCGACTTCGTGATCCTTCCCACCGAGCCGTCGCCACTCGCTTTTGCTCCGTTGATGGCCACGATAAATGAGGTAGTCGTCCCGGCCGGCGTGAACTATCGGGTTCTGGTCAATCGGGTCGACCCGCGTGTTCCGTCGGACCTGGTTGATGCCCAGGGGCTACTAGATGGAGCTGGCTTTGCGCGATTCGAAGCGGCGATTCGCGATTACAAGATCCACAAGATGGCACCCATTGAGGGCCGTGTTGTAACCCAATACGCAGACGGGGACTCCAGAATCGCCAGCAAGGCGCGCGAGGACTACCGACGAGTTGCCCTCGAGCTCGTTTCCTACTGGGCCAACACCAAAGGAGGCAAGTGATGGCGAGAACGAAACTCACCCAGCTGCTCGGCGATCCAAAACGAGAAGCTGCACAGGCAATCGTCCGCGAGCCGGTCATGACTGAATCAGTACCAGTACCAGTACCAGCACCAGCACCAGCACCTGAGATTGCTCCTGCGCCGTCGAGCCGTGCGGCAGTCAAACAGAAGGAGCCAAATGAGGCTCCTGATGTCGGGGGAGGTGCCCACTATCTTTCCTTCGTACGGAAAGAGACTCGCCTACGCGGAGATCAGATGGATGCCCTCGCGGCAAAGGCTCGCCAAATCAACCGAAACAAGACAGACGGCGGGGAGCGCATTACAGACAACACGCTCATCCGCATAGCCGTAGATCTGCTGTTGGCCAGGGCCGACAATCTTGCTGGAAGCACGGAGGATCAACTTCGTAACTCTGTAAGTTCGTAATTTTCTAAGCCGGCAGTGCTAATTACCCCAGGCCGTCAATCAGATGTTTATCTGATGTAGTGTGTAGGTATGAGTACCGCAACCTTCACTGACCTTCTGCGCAAGCCCAAGGAGGTTCTGGCCCACATCGACGAGGGCCAGGTTCGAATCACGCGCCGTGACGGTGACGATCTGGTGATTCTTCGCGGTCACGATCTTGACGTCCTCGAGAATGGTGTCGCGCTGTCGAGTCGATTGATCCGCGCGATCGGCAGGAACAAGGGCGACGTCGCGGCAGCACTGACCGACCTGTTTGCGTGGACGGGGGAGTTCACCCCCGAAGAACTCAGCGCGTACGCGGCCGAGATCGAGCAGCTGCTCTATGCCGCCAGCGAGCTGGGGACGTTTGAGCGGCTGCTGCGCGCGCAGCAGGAGTGGAAGGAAACAGCCTTGGCTTACGCGATGGGTATGCCACCTGTCGAGCCCATCGAGCTTCCAGCTGTTCCTGTCCGCGTTATCCGACCGTAGATGGCAGGGAAGCGCGGTACCCCGGTTCCGCGACCGATCAAGGGCACCGAGTACGAAATCTTCTTCGGCAGTGCTGCAGCCCAACGCGGTTGGACTGATCTGAAGGCGTCCGCGAAGAATGCCCTGGCAGACGCCTTCGACTATCTCACCGCGCATCCCGCGAAGTACGACCCTGATCGCTGTTACCGACTTCGCGGAGATCTCGAAACGGTCCTGGTCAACGGTGAAGCCCTTCCACAGTGGCAGTACAAAGTGACCGACGGTGCACGACTCTGGTACGCCGTTGACGAGCCCAATGCGAAGGCGAAGGAGCCAGGACGCGTGTACATCACGAGAGCCGCCACCGGCCACCCCAATGAAACGGACTCGAAGAAGAACTTCCGCTAGCGGTCCACGACGCGCCACACCCAGCAGCCCGGATGCTGTTCACCCTCACACAACCCTGGGGGAGGGATACGAAGGCGACATCTCACCATGATCCGTCGGGCCGGCCGGTCATCGCAGCGATTTCTGAGAAGGCAACCAGATCCGCTAGTCATCCAACGCGGGTGCGTGCGTAATATGGCCGACATGGACGACCTTGGTGCGCCGAACTGCGAACGATGCTTGGTCCGCATGGCGATCGAGGGCACAGATGAAGGCCCCTTCTGGTGCTGCCCCGAGTGCGGTGTCGTTCGACTCGTCTGACGTACCTCTTCCCGGCTGTACCCAGAGGGCGACGGGTCGATTCCATTGCAGGTGAGGTCGGGGGAGCGGTAACTTCAACAGCATGTGCGGCAGATTCGTGGTCCCCAGCACCACCGACGAGCTGCTGAGCGTCTTCGACGCTACCGGCGACAGCGCCGCCGAGTGGAAGCCCTCGTACAGTGTTGCCCCCACGGATCCGGCACCGATCGTGCGCGAGTGGATCCACGACGAAACAGTGCAGCGTGACCTGGATTTGGCATCGTGGGGATTGAAGCCGGGTTGGGCGAAGCCGGGCGGTCCGGCACCGATCAACGCACGCCTGGAATCGGTGGCCAGTAACGGCATGTTCCGCAGCGCGTTTGCCAGCCAACGGTGCCTGGTGCCCATGGCCGGCTACTACGAGTGGCAGCAGATGGACGACGGCAAACAGCCCTACTTCATCCACAGCGACGGCGATGTGCTGGTGGCGGCCGGCCTGTACGCGGCCCGCCAGGAGGGAGACGTGTGGAAGATCTCATTCACGATCATCACCCGCGCGGCGCGCGACGCGTCAGGTGAGATCCACGACCGGATGCCCGTGTTCTTGACCCCGGACGTGTGGGACCAGTGGCTGCGCCCGGAGAAGATCACCGACAAGGAGGAAGCCCTCTCGATGCTTGACCGCAGCTCCATCGCTATCGCCGAGACAGTGACGGCGTACCCGGTAGCCCGCACTGTGAACAATGTCCGCACGCTCGATCCTGGGGATCCTGCCCTTATTGAGCCTGCGGCCAAAAAAGGGTAGAGCCCGGCGTCCAGCGCAGCCGATTGGAAGAGCTTCAATCGAGGCCGTTAGGCCGCGGACCGAGAGATCACGGGCGGTTGTTTGCGTACAGCCTCGCGTTGGCGCTCCGCACGTACTCGGGCATGTAGATGAGGTCAATTATCCACATGATTGCTGCGCCCAGGAGCAACAGATATCCGAATCCGAATGGAGTGAGTACCCACCCTCCCCACCAGAGAAGCAGGAAGATGATCGCAGTGCGGATGTGACCCAGGTAGAAGTTGTGTGCGGAGACTCCGCCTAGAAGAATGCACAACAGATATGCGGTGGTGGAGTCCTTGGCGCCGGGAGTCTGCTGGATGGGGCCACGTGCCAGCGGGATCGCGTGCTGGACGGGTGCAGTTGCCACCGGGGATGACTGCGCGGTCCACACGGTGCCGTTCCACCAGCGATATAGCGTCGCGTCATTCGGGTCGATGTACCAACCCGGCGGCGCCTCAACGTCGTTACTCACGATCCCCCATCAACATGCTGCATTCGTCCTGTACGGCCTTGCGAAGTCGCGGACCCTACCTGACCGCTTTGGACGGCGACGAAGCGATGCCATCGAGTTGTCGTGGCTTTTCCTTCCACGAACCGTAGCTGGGCAGCCACTCGCCCGTGGCCTCGTACCACCTGACTACCTTGTAGTGACCGAAGAGCGCTGAGCGCACTGCCGCCTGAATTACGGCGTAGGTAATGGCAAGACCGACAACGGACCCGATGATCCAGATAAGGACGTACTCCATATTCGCTCCCCAAGCTTTTTCTCAGCGTAACGAGGTTCGTCGAGCAGGGCGATCACCCCGAAGGGGGAGAACAGCCTGCGGAACGTACCTCGGGATGATCCCTGCCGTCTCTGCCCCAAGACCGGGGAAGGAGCCGGACATCCGAAGGCAGGGCCGCGGAGGAGCACTTGGGACCGGTCGTAGGGTCGAGGCGCACCGGTGACTGCCGGCGCGTCAGTTTCCCCACCCACAGCTCTCAGGAATGGCGGACTTGCTTTGGAGGTGGGTATCAATGCCGCTGGACGAACTAGCCCTGGTGAATCCGAACGGTGTCCCGGATTGCACTTGCATGCAAATAGATCTCGTCGAGTGAATCGATTGGATGGCGCGTCTCGACCTTATCGCCGTCGAAAATCCCGATGTATTTCTGCTTCTTGCTATTGAAGTGCAAGCGAGCGATCGGCTTCCGATTGTTGTCATCAAGCAGAATTGCGAAGTAGGACTTCGCGTCGCGATGCATTACTCGCTGAGGCTTGACCTCGCTGCACGCAATTGCCTTCACGATCTGATACCCCTCGAGCTCATCCAGTGTGGTGAGGATTTCGGTATCGCGGTCCAGGTCGTCTTGAGCCACCGGGATGCTACTGATCGCCTCAGCAGCCGCGTCCGGAGGAGAGAAGTTCGACCCGCCGAGGGCAGTCTTCAGCCTTGCGTTCACCTGATCATTCAGGTACTGCTTCGTAGCCTTCGTGACCAGCGAAGTGAACTGCTCGCGTACTTTTTGTGTAAACGCGCCCTCATAAACCCGGGTCGTGAAAAAGCGAATCCACTCATCTTGTGGCTCCGTGAACTGGGCTGCGATCGTACGTTTGATCTGGCCTATGTATTTCAGTTCTTCGGCGGAACTGATGATGGAATCGAGATCGAAAACATCCTTGGTGAGTTTCCGAAGCTCGGGGATGAGGGTCTCATCAATGTCCAGCAGGTCCAGAACGAGGAACGGTTTCTCATCCATGCGATTGGGGGCGTCGAGGTCGGTGTAGAACTGGTACAACTCGCCATTTGTCAGAACGGCGATACGGGCATTGGTGACCGCGAAGTAGCGGAAAAGCTGGGAAGCATGCTCGATCTTGAGCGGCTCGGATGACTTCTTGCACTCGATGAGGATCTGTACTTCGCCGTCACGCATGATGGCGTAGTCAACCTTTTCGCCGCGCTTCACGCCGACATCTGCGGTGAACTCAGGAACGACTTCAAGCGGGTTGAAAACGTCGTAGCCCAGGATCGTTGAGATGAACGGCATGATGAATGCGTTCTTCGTCGCTTCCTCGGTTTGAATCGCACCGCGCTGATTGCGCACTTTCAGTGCCAATGCCGCCAATAGCTCCGCAAAATCCATGGTTCCCCCAAAATCAAGTCTCTGTTACAGACGTTAGTGCCGGCCGAGGACATCGCTCCGCCAGACTCGCATGCGGCGCCCCAGTTACTGCCTTCTCCACTGGGAGCACCCCGTGGAATTGAATGAGTAGTCCGAGCTCTGGACCGTCACCTCGGCGCGAGTGGCGCCCATGATGAAGTTGTTGTCGATGATCTCGCCGGTCGAATCAAGGCGTTCCCAGTAGCACCCAGCTGACCCTTCCGAGACATAGACCCCGGGCTGGATATTTTCGCCGATTCGGCGAACGCCTGATCCGAACACGGCACCTGATGCCATATCCGCAGCTGCCTTCGCCTGGGCCGTGATCTTCAATTGGATAAAGGGCGCGCTTGGCTGGTCAGGGCAAATGGTCAAAGCGCCAGTCAGTTCCTTCACTTGAGATTCGGAATAGCTCGCGAGTGAGCCGTATGTGCCGAAACTCAAGTCGGCGCAGACGGCATACAAAGTTCCGATCTTGTCGATGCTCGGTGACGCGCCTGACGCCACAGCCGCGTTCTGAACGTCCGTATAGAAGTCCCCCGTCATAATGCCGGGGGTGCAGCTGACGAGTTCCAGCGTTGACGCCCAAACGTCCCGGAAGGTGGGAAAATCGTGGGCCGTGTACTTGGCGTCGTTGCAGCTGATCCGCCAGTCGTGGGGGATCGGTCTATCTCCGATTGTTTCAACCCAGATCGACACCTTGGAGGAGGCAGTTGAAACCTCTGCTGCGGTTCCGCTGTAAAGGATCGTCCTGAGTTTTGTGAGGGCAGCTTCCAAGGCGGCTGTATCTTCAGGTGCTGCATAGTCTGCTGATTCGACGCGGAAGCCTTCACCGGTGATCAGGCGCTCGGCCGCGGCCGACCTGGCATCCCCGAGCTTCCGGCTCGCGGCAGCCGTGGCAAGCGTCGCATCCTTCTCCGCCTTGACAGCGACTGCGGCGATGCGGGCCTGTTCCTCGGAATAGTTGCCGCCAACGGTCATACCCGCAACCCCGACCAGGATTGCCAGAGTCAGTGAAGCAGCGAGAATCTTTCTCTTTCGGGTCCCGAGAGTCGCAGCGAATGCTCTCGCCAGGTAGGGCTTAACTGCTTCGTAGATGACGCCCGAAGCACGCCGGCCTTTTACAAACCATTTGGCCAAGAATCTTGCAAAGGCGTCCAGCGAGGATTCAGGCATGTTTCGAACCTATCGGCGGCGCAGGACGGCATTGGGCCAGAGGTCACCCCCAGAGTGGGTATCCGGTCATGCCAGCTGGGGTACGCCCCAGCTCGACGTCAGGTCAGAGAGTAGGACTGCGGCCAGATAGGGTCGGTTTCTTCATTCCTTGACACTCCCTGGCATGGCTCTTGGAGGTTCCCTGACGCTGACGGGGGTGGACGATGGCGGAACGGGCCCGGGTGGCTGGCTATTGGCCTGAACTTGATGCGGCCGCTGCGGTGGCTATCTACAGGAAAGTCGTGATCACGGAGATGCCGAGCGTGACGTACCCCAGGATGAGTCCTGTGAGTGAGGCGCCGCGTCCGATGCCGCCGAGGCGGGTGCCCATGGCGATCGAGGGCACCGACGACGGCCCCTATTGGTGCTGCCCGGAGTGATTGGTGCTGTCCGGAGTGCGGCTTCGTTCGACTCGTCTGATGTTTCTTCTTGGTGAGGATCATAAGGCGACGATGCCGTTGCTGACGAGGCCAGGGGAGAGCTTGTTTCAACTGCATGGGCGGCAGATACGTGGTCCCCAGCACCACAGCCGAGCTGCTGAGCCTCTTCGACGCCACCGGTAACAACGCCGCCGACTGGCAGCCCTCGTAAGGTGCCCCCCCCACAGACCCTGCACCCATCGTGCGCGAATGGATCCACGACGAAACAGTGCAGCGTGACGTGAACCTGGCGTCGTGGGGATTGAAGCCGGGCTGGGCGAAGCCGGGTGGCCCGGCCCCCGGCAACGCAAGACTGGAATCGGTGGCCAGTAACCGCCCAGTTCGGAGTGGCCATTGACAGGCATGGCCACTCACAACAACTCACTCAGCTCAGGGAAGAGATCGCCGAGCTGCGCCAGGAAGCGCGCAAACAGCGTAGCCGCGCCGACCCCGCAGAAGCACGCCGCGCGGAGCAAACAGATGCTGCCGACACTCGGCCGGCCACGTAAACGGCGGACTTGCTCTGAGGTACTGGCCTCACGCAACCCTGACACGTAGGGGTCCAGCGCGGCCGGTGACACTCACGCTTTCGTACCAGTCGTCCACTTCCGTGGGTGATGGAGAAGTTCTTACCCGTTTCGTTCAATCACCACGGGCGGATTGATTTGTCCCACCAGCGACTTAATCTGCTCGAGCAACCCAGCTGCAGCGTGGGAATATTGGCCCGGATTCTCGAGACTTTCCAGCGTTTTAACGTCACCAACGGTGACGTTTGCGCTTGCCAGCGGAGAACGCGATCAAGCCCGTCGCAGGCTGATGACCTCTGCGCCGTTCTCGAGGCCACGGTTCGAGGCGGAAGGGGCCATAGAGCGCAGATAGCTCATAGGCAGCCCGAACCGCTGTTCAATCAAACTGACCGACTTCACTCCGCTTGTCGCTATATCGAACATCTTTCGAAAAAGGAGCGGATACTCAGCCGCTACTTCAACCGGCTCGTTGGTTCTCCACCCTCGCGCGCTCAACTGGACGAACAACGACCGCTTGCGTTCAGGCGACAGTATTCCCAAGGCAGCGGCTCGCATAATCAGGGCTTGGATAGAAATGCCGTACTCTGCTTTCACCCGAGCGAGCTGGCTGAGAGTTGCATCCGGCCGGATAAGGCTTCGTGCCGCTGCTTCAGGGAATAGCAGCGCTCCAGCGAAGTAATTCGCCTCGTCCTCTGCAGAAGGGAGTTGCCGACCTGGATGGAGGACGAGATGCCCGAGCTCGTGAGCGAGCGTGAAGCGATCGCGGTCGGGGGCAGAACCCGGGAAGTATCCGATGAGCGGTGTGCCCTGGTCCGTCTTACCGTGTGAAATACCGAAATGTCCTGGGGCAACAACACCGGACTCTTCGCTTATCGGATCCAGAATGATCGGTGCCACGACGATACCCAAGCGTTCGATCGATCGCGTGAGGTTGAGTATCGGCTGGCTTCCATCCAGGCCCAGAAGCGACCGCGCCGCGGCCGCAGCGTCTTCCAGCCGAGTGTCATCGATTGATTCGATGGTGGTGCTTGCTTGGGTCAAGGGGCGGGTTTTGAGCGCTGTTGCGGCGGCAAGGTCAGCTGCGACTCGGTACGTCTCGCGAAAAAGCGCCGAGGCCTGCCTTGTCAGCCTCGAGCTGGCAGTCTTATTCTTCCGAAATCGTAGGGAGTCCGACGGGAGGTCGGGGGACTCCATGGTGAAGAAGGTGATCGGCAGGCCGGTTACCTGGGCCAGAGATTCGGCGTGGGGTTCGGATAGATTCTTATTTCCACCGGCGACTTGAGACAGGAACGCTTGGCTGACCTCGATGGCCTCTGCCAGCTCTGTCAGAGTGAATCCGAGCAAATCGCGGGCGGCTAATATCCGTTGAGGATTAAACTGCGTCTTCATCGAATGCGCCTTGCTGGAACATGCCTTTTCCGTCGATGAGTCCAAGACCGTCAAGGTCATCGTCGACGGGCGGAGCGAATCGAAGCGTTGCGAGACCTTCGCTGTCGGCTGCCAGCGGCATTCGAAGGTCGACGTGCGCGGGGCTGCCGTATTTCCAGGGAGATGTGGTGTGGATCAGCTCGAGTTCGACCTCGCCGGTGGCGAGACGAGTGTTCCATGTGATCAGAAACCCGTGGTGAGTTAGGAGCGCTTCAGGCGAACCCTGGTCGGCGAGCAGCGAATTCGTGTAGAACGCGCGACGCTCGCCATTGGTTCCGGCGCCCGGAACGTCCAGGCCTCCACGGGAAAGCATTCGTGCGGTCCAGAGGTCTCTGGAGAAATGCAGCTGCTTCTTGGTTGCCTCAGGGTTGAGAGTCCATTCGGCGGTGTCCGTCGAGCAGAGCAGGCTGTGGGCCGCACCGCCCACGTTGTGGGCGAACTGCGTTGGGTATTTGTTGACCGGCATGTTCCCGATCTTCATCATCTTCTGGGCACGCTCAAGGGCTTGGGGCATAATCTCGTTGAGCGCGAAGCCCAGAGGAGCAAAGGTCTGTGCGACTTGCTCGGCGGAGGTGATATCCATACTGGTAATACTATTGCCATAAATGTTACAGAGCAACTTCGACGATTCGGCCCTTGTTGAGGAACCCGTACCAGTCTCTGATCCAATGGGGCCTTCGATTTCCAAGCGAGCGGATGGGGCGGTTCCAGGGGTGGTCGTTCGGGCCCTCCGCTTACCCGTGACGGCCGTAAACGATCGTTTCTGAGCCGCTCTTTGAGCTTTAGTTCGAGTCGGGGTATCCGGGTGGGACCTCCATCAGTCAGGGGATCAAAGCCCGTGGCCGAAATTAGAAGCCGCCGAAATGTAGCCGTTTTTGATCGCGCCTTGATTGCTCGAGATGGCCGGCGGAGTGCTGAAGCAGCGGACTCATAATCCGTCGGTCACGGGTGCAGGTCTTGTCTGCACACTCTGCGGTGCGGGCGCCAATACAGTGCTCAGTATGGGACTTGCTTCGGTGATCGTAAATCTCCTCAAGCAACTGCAAGCGCTTCAGCCGAAGCCAAGATGGCGGCGAGAGCGCCAGTTGGGGCACTCGAACACTGCTGGGCCGCCAGCCGGTATGTCGCTTCATGCTTTGCGCTATCGACCCCATCGCCGCTGGCGATCACCGCGAGCTTGGAAGTAAGGAAGGCGGGCCAGTCCTTTGCCAACATGGTCTCCAGAGTGTCATCGACGGCAAACAAATTCTCGGAGATGAGTCCGATGGGGTAATCCTCGTCTAGATCAATGTTCATGAAGGCAACTAGCTTGCGATTGAAGTGAGCGGCGTCTCTGCCCTTGGCATTGGCGATCTCGGCCAATTCGGGAGGGGTGAGTGCGCGTGGTTGGCCAGCGTCGATCAGTTTCTGGAGCTTTCTCTCTTTAGCTCTTTCATCCACACGGGAATCGTTGTCCCACACGACGAGCGTCGGGATATCAAAAGCAGCCAGCACAGCCTGCGCTAGAAATAGGTCCGTTTTGCCCCTCACTGCCGTCGCGGTGATTCCAAAGACATCGAAGTCGCCGAAATGGGCGCTTGCACCTTGCAGGACGGCCGCGTCGTCAGCGCCCTCGCAAAGCACGACCGCCGACGCGAATAAAGCTTCCCGCAAGTCGAGGAGAATGAGTTTGGACCACCCGCTAGAAATATCCCAAGTGTCCGACATCTGGGTGCTGACGATAGTAGCAATTACCTCTCGGCCTGCTGCCGCAACGGAGAATTTTCCTTGGGAGGTCCTAGTGACACGTCGAACTTCATGGAACTCAAACGGGTCGACAAAATAGGGGCTGTGAGTCGCGTAAGCAATCTGCAGGTTGTGTTCCGTGTCTCGGGCCAGGCGGCGGAGGACTGATGCAAAGGCGCGTGCCTGCGTCGGGTGTTGAAAAAGTTCGGGTTCCTCAATGGCAAGAAACAAGACGCTTTCCTGGGTGGAGTCTGTCGAGTAGTCAGCGAGAACTTGGAGACTCGCCACCAGCGCCGCCCGCTGGAATCCGTGACCTTGGTTCGCGAGGGCAGTCTCAACAATGTGATCGAGAACTCTCACGTCCACTCTCGCTTTTGGAGGCGTGTACAAGGATCCTTGGGGCCGCAAGACAAGCTGGCGCCCGGCTGTGAAACGGCCAATTCCTGCGGTTAGTTCGCGGGAAATCTTCGCAAGGCTCGGCCCGAGGTGCTTCTTATTGATCGCGTCATGCTTCTGAGTGACCTCGTCTGCAAGATCGGCCAGCGCAGTTTCTGCTTCGGAACGATCAAGCGCACGGAACAACAGTTTGCCGAGGATAGTTTTGCTCGAGTCTTCGGTTTCAACAGTGGCTCGAAGATCAGCGTCAACGAAAACGTACGAGAACACCTTTGCCAGTTCGCCCTGGCCGGCGAACCCGAACATTTGGCTGTCTGAGCTGAACGTCGGTATCAAAGTGTCCGGATGAGTTGCCTCCCACTCATCGAGCACCCTCCCGATGGCTGGCTTGGAGGCGGCCGAAGCCAAAGTAACTCCGGCTTCAGCGAGTTGACCGCGAACCTCAGCGAACAATGCTTTCACTGGATCCGCTGGTCCGTCGAGGATCTTTCGAATAGGGGCGAAAGCTGGATAACCGGCCGAAGCACCCGACAGTCGATCCCCACCGGCAACGCTCCACTCACGCTTCAAGGCAAAAGTGTCAGCGTGCGGAGGAGCGTACCGGTCGGTCAGAATGATCCGGTCTCGGTCCGTGAGATTGCTGAAATGTACGGTGACGCAGATCGTGCCGGTGGTCGCTTTGGGCGAACCAAAGAAATCGGTCACTGTCAGCGCGTCTTTTGCGCTGTTGAAAACCCAATCGAGGGCTCGAAGAACTGTCGATTTCCCGGCCCCATTGGGGCCGATGAAGCTCGTTATCTTGTCGAAATCTATGGTGTGGTTCTCTATGCAGCGAAAGTTCTCGATTTCCACCCTTGTGATCAGCATTTCTACCCCCCGTGTCGGCATCAAAGTGATGCACTTAGCGATCATCGCGCACCCTTTAGCTCAGGGTGATGAAGGAAAACTCACAAGAGGAACCAGGCGCACATTGCGCGCAGCATGGATTCACCCAGCGGGGCCGAAAACCCCCGGATGTCGGACTGTGCGTGACCTCTGGATGCGGTGAGTTTATGAGCATTCAATCCGACCTACTCGCTGCCATGAAGGTGTTTTCCGCCCGCCTAGATGTACGCCACAGAGACCTTCACACTGACGAAAACGCGCAATAGCTTGTCCGGAGCCGCCGCATACACATCCAAGCAACTCATCCTGCTAACTGAATTGAACGCTGCGCTCTGCAATGCAGTCGTCGACCTGGCTAACGAAGTGGAGAGGCTCAAGAAATAGCGGCCGCACCTATTTTCATCTCTCATCGAAGAGCGACGAGACCTAGAAGTCGCCCGGCGCTCATGGTCCTGTTTTCGGTCGGCGCCCGCGGGGCTGAGTCGAAGTCCTCTGGCCCAAGGATCGTGGCACCACCATGGGGAGTTTCGAGTCTCGACGGCGTGCGAGATCATCGAAGCATGGGGCATCAGAGAGTATTCGAGATCGCAAACGAAGCTGGTGTCGACGTGAAGACGGCTCTCGGCGAATTGAAGAGGCTCGGATTCGACGTGGCCGTACCGACGAAGCGACTAGACCTCGACCTGACGCGGAAGCTTCGCTGCGCCCTTGGCCTGCCATCGAGCGCACCTGAGGCTGTGCCAGAGTTGGTAGGGCAGCCGAAGGCTCGCCGTGCTCCTGCTCGGCCGGCAGTCGACCGGACCAAGCGGCCCTCCTCTCGTCCGCAGCGGACGATACGGCCGATGCCGAAGGAGATCCTCGGCCCGGAGCACGCTGCCGCGGTTCGGGGGATGATCCCGGGTTTGTTCGACCTGTTGCTCCGTTGTGGCAACGGGACAGCCGCCGACGGTGTCGTCGTCATCTTCCACGATGCCAGTCTGCGACCCGAGTACGGCCTATCCAACCTGAGTCGCGAGCGCTGGATGCCGGCGGCCGGGAGCGGGGTAACTAGGGATGCGCTCCTCGGACCGCTTCGTGCGCTCGATCGCCGGTACCGAGACCGGGCCCTCATGCCCCCGAACATGTTCATCGTCATCGACGTGCCGAACGGGCGCGCTTGGTTCGGCCGGTCCTTCAACAAGCGGCCGAAGGGTCCGTACTTGAACGCGAGCACCTCGGAGCCGATCCCGGAGGTGCTGGAAGGTTCGCCTGCTCGGCTGGCACCCAGGGCGCAGATTTTCAATCCGGGGCACGTTCCGGTGCTCGTGCGCGACCTCAGCACGACCCAGGACCGCCCGGAGGAGGCGTTTCTACTGCACGAGGAACTGCTCCAGCTCGCCATCGACAGCCTCGACAGTGATGAGCAGCTCGACCCGCTGCCAGTGCACCTCAATGGGCTGTGGGTCTTCGCCCGCCCGGTCATCATGCGTCGGCCCGACGACAGCGAGCGACACGTCCGCGCGGTGTGGTATCGGCAGGGTGAGGTGCTTTGGCGGATGCGTACCTTTGCAGCCGGAATCGGCAATGAGCCCAAGGAAGTAGGCGAGCGACTGGTCGGGCGTCTGCCGTTCGTGCCCGTATGGGACGAGACCCGTCCCGAGCAGAAGCTCCTGGCGGCCGTCTGGGCGCTGATGGCGCAGGGCGGGATCACGGAGTCCGATCGTCGAGCTCCTGACAGCGGACCCTTGTCCGAGAGTGCGGAGCGTGGCGATCTCACCATCGTGCGCGTGAAGGCAGGCACGGATCACGCGCAGGTCTATCGGCGTGACGATCCGAGCAACTCCATCGACCACCCCGCATGGAGCGTTCGCGGGCACTGGCGGCACCAGCCGTACCCCTCGCTGGGGCGTGACCAGGCGGGCAACGCCATTACGAAGATGAAGTGGATCGCGTCCTACACGAAGGGTGACGCGCATAAATTGGCGCTTCAGGACAAGGTGATCGTCGTCCGTCCGTGACGGCTGCGCCCCGACCAGAGCCCTAAAGAGCTGCTCGCGTCTGGCGAGTTTGGTCGCGTCGGGGGAGTCCAATGCGTGGACGGTCTCCTCGTTAGCGAACCCCGTGTGGGGCGAACTGCACGACGGCCGCACAGTCTGGTCGCACACCAATCTCGGGTACAACTCATGGTCGCTAGAGGTACTTCCTTGGCCCGCGCGTGAGCCGGCCGCCATAAGTACACCCGTCGTTTCGGCTTCCGCCGAGTGTAGGCACAGCGTTTTCCCCGACATTGACCCCAGAGACGAGCACTACAAGCACAAACCGGCGGCCTCGTTGGGGCGGCTGTCGCGGTTCTTAGTTGAGGCCATCGCATGAGTTCCATCACCCAACCCGCAGCCTGGCCTTTGCGGGACTTAGAATAAATGACTGGATAAGTGACATATTTTGTTCTGTCGAAGCCGAAGACTCCTCTGTCACGTAATCGGACGTTTAAGTGACAGGGGTCGAGCATGCTCGTCGGATACATGCGCGTGTCAAAAGCTGATGGTTCGCAGAGCACTGATCTACAACGAGACGCACTCCTGGCCGCCGGCGTCGCTGCCGGGAATCTCTACGAGGACCAGGCATCCGGCAAGAAGGACGACCGGCCATACTTGGCCGCCTGCTTGAAGGCGCTGCGTCATGGTGACACGCTCCTGGTTTGGAAGCTGGACCGGCTCGGCCGAGACCTGCGTCATTTGGTCAATACGGTGCATGACCTCACCGACCGTGGCATCGGCCTCAAGGTGCTCACCGGAGAGGGCGCAGCGATCGACACCACGACGGCACCTGGGAAGCTCGTCTTCGGAATCTTTGCTGCTCTCTCCGAGTTCGAGCGGGCGCTCATCTCTGAGCGCACTGTCGCCGGGCTTGCCGCAGCTCGAGCACGGGGGAGGACGGGCGGGCGGCCGTTCAAGATGACGCCGGCCAAGGTTCGCCTGGCCATGGCCGCGATGGGTCAGAAGGAAACGAAGGTTGGCGACCTCTGCAAGGAGCTCGGGATCACCCGGCAGACGCTGTACCGCCATGTCTCACCGGCGGGGGAGCTTCGGTCGGACGGTGCGAAGCTCCTCTCGAGGAAGTAGTGGCCTCACCTGGTCACTGTCAGAAGGGAACCCTTATCGGGCGTTCCGACGTCAGATAGACGCAGATGACTGAATGTTCTCGCCAGAAGGAATGAATGTTCGTACTCTGGTTCCATGACGAGCCCCAGAAGCGAGCGATCTTCGGCGACGAGTCCGCAGAGCTCACGCGTCGCTCCCCGCGACGGGAGCACCCACGAGCATTTCGTCTTCTCCTACGAACCACTCCTGAGAAGCGACGAAGAGCCGGTTGATGCAGAGGACATCGTGCCAAGCAGGGGGCCACACGAAACCGATGTGTGGTTGACAGAGTGGCAGGTCGCCGAGGACGGCTTTGACGTCGCAGTCGATCAACACGTCGATTGGGCTCTCGTGCCGATGGATCAGAATTGGGTGGCCCGACTGTTCGTCGGCCGCCGAACAGTTTCTTTACAGCTTGACGTCTATGCAGAGGCAACCCAGGACCTTTCCGAACCCTTGGTTTGGGCTCATCTATCCGGTCATGTGGCTCGAATTGATCAGATCTCGGTTCGGTACTACCCGTCGGAAGTCCCAGAGGAGCGCGGGGTGGGGGTGGCTGAAACCGGGGGTGCCATGCAGCACAGTGTGCTCTGCCTGCGAAAGCCGCGCACATTCCACGGTGAGCTTGTCGGCTGGATAGTCCGAGTTCAGGGGTAGGAGTTATTTGGGCGCGCTGCCGTGCCGAAGGGCTCATTTACTGCGTGTCGGGGGCAGGCGAAACATCCCGGTGCTCATGCGGCATGGTCGTGCTAAACCGGAACCCTTAGCGGAACGGCTTGGATCGTTGGACCTTGTCTTGCCAATGTGCCCGTAACTGCGTGCGATGCCTGCACGGCGGTGAAGTAGTCTCTGGGGATGACAAGGCCCGGCCACAGCCCATTTTTCTGGATTCCGGCGTCCGTCGCTGCCGCGTGGTGGGTCGTGTGCGCCGGCGGATTCGGCTTCCTGACCTGGTTCGCTCTGGTGCCCAACGCCTTCGTGAAGCACCTCCTGCCGGAAACGATTCCGCGCAGCGTCTGGTTCTGGTCCTGGCCGTGGATCGCTCTCGCCCCGCTTGCCTCGGCCGCCGTCGTCTTCGTGGTTTACCTGTTCCTGGCGCGCCTCATCGTCGACCGGACCGACGGATCGCGCACAGCCCGGTTCTTCGCCCTGTGGTTCGTGGCCGTTCTGACCGGCTTCCTCGCCACTCTCCCGTGGGTGATCAGTGCGATCGTTGCGGCATTCCCGCCGTCCCGCGCCGCATTCGTGCTCGATCCGGCTGGTGAGTCCGTTCTCCTCAGCGGGTACTGGGGGATCGCCTGGGGGTGGTTGCCGGCCCTGTTCGCCCTGCGCCGTGCACGGGTGCGCGCCCAACCGGCCCACCCTGCTCAGCCGGGCGGGGATGCCGTCCCGGCGTCGGCCGCACCCGGCCCGTTGCGCACGCGTCCGCTCGCCGTTCTTGGCAGCATCGTAGTCGTCGCCGTGATTCTTTCCGGTTTGGCGGCCGGTACGGGGAGTCGGGCCGCGCGGCTCGATGCGGCGGCGGAGAACGCCCGCGCCAATGGGCACACCCTCGGCTCCGTACCCGACCCGGATGTCCCGGTCACGCCGCCGCCCACCATCGCGCCCGCAGCGGCCGAGCCCGCCGCCGACTGGTGCACGCCCGACCAGGCGGCGTTACTCCTCGGAGACCCGGACGCGGCCATGGGGCACCGCACTCTGTCGATCCAGGCGATGAACTTCACCGACTCTCCGTGCACCCTCAGCGGCTACCCCGACCTCGCCTTCGCGGACGAGAGCGGGTCGGCCCTCGACGTCACCCTCGTGCACGGCGGAACGTTCATGACCACCGACGAGGGCCCCGTGCCCATCGTGGTTCCGGCCGGCGGCTACGCCATCGCCCGACTCGGCTGGGGCGCCATGGCCACAGCGGATGTCCCCACTACCTACACGCTCTACGCAGCGCTCTACCCAGGCCTGGTTCGCGGTTCCTGGCCCAGCACCCTCGACATCGTCGCTGGCGGCGAAGTCTCCGTCACGGCCTGGTCACTGACAGACGCCGTCCCTGACCCGCAGCCCTGACCCGGAACCCGTCGAGACCTGAGTATCGAAACCTCGGGGGAGTAGCGCTTGGAACCCCTTGCGGTGCACGCGAGTGACCACTGTCGGGAACTTCGGATTCCTCGCGATGCCCCTCGGAATCGACGCGCCTGCGTCCAGTGCGAACGCCCGACGAATCGTCGGCTGGGAACCAAGCGAGATCGACCTTCTCCAAGACTTGACCGACGACCGCTATTACGAACGGGTGTATGACGCGGGATCGACGTGTTGCCTGGATGCCACCAATCCACTCACCCGCGGAGGTCTGCCGGTCTGTTGCACGATCATCATCTGCCCCACCGCCAGTCCTGCGAACGTGTTGTCTCCGGGATGCACGCCATGGAGAGTAGGCGGGCGAAGCGATCGCCGATGAGCGCGTGAGTTTCGGTATCTGGATGAATCGCATCCGGAAGAGGGTGCGCTCCGGCGTCATCCGGCCCGTAAAGGTTCAGTCCGTTGACGTAGTGGAGTTGTGTGTCCTGCCTGCCAGTCACGAGGGTCCTCATCGCGTCGCGGATGACCCGGAGAGTCAGGCGCCCGAGGCGAGTGTCGCCCTCGTCTCCTGTCGTTGTGAACCGGATACGGTCCGTCCCGAGGGTGGAGACATCGACGGATCCGGGTCCTGGAGTGTTCTCGTGGATGCCGCAGAAGATCGGTGACACGAGAAGGATCGGCGTTGTTGGATGGCCGTCGCGTATCGTGTCGAGGAATCCGTGGAGGGCGGGGACGAAGGCGCGGAGGCGCATCGAGTCGAAGTTGACGATGTTGATCCCGATTTTCGCACTGATGACATCGGCAGGCGCATCGCGAATGAGGCGTGCCATGAAGGGGTCGAGGAGCGCGCTGCCTCCAAGTCCCAGGTTGTGGAGGTCCGCGCCTGCGGACCGCGCTGCGACCGCAGGCCAGATGGCGCTGGGGCTGGTCGCGTTTGAGCCGTGGCTGATTGAGCTGCCGTGATGCACCCAGAGTGGCTTACGTCTTGGAGCCGGGCTGATCGGAGCGTCTGAGGCCCAGGAGATCAGCTCGATAGCTTCGTTGTGCGGTAGCCAGATCTCGATCTCCTTGTCCGCGGTACCCAGGTCGCGGAAGACGCTCACGTGCGGGGCGCCCGACTCCAGTTCGCTCGCCCCGCTCTGCAGATCGGTGTGAATGATGTCACCACCCGTGAGCGTGTCCGAGCGGAGGAGCGTTCCGTCGACGAGGAGGTCGATGCGTCCGCGGGGTCGGTCCGCTCCCGCGTAGCTCACACGGCGAGCGTGCGAGACAAGCTCGATCCGGGTGGAGCGCGTGCGGATCGACAGTCTCACTCCGGATGGTTGAACTTCCATTGCCAGCATCTGCGGGTCAGGGAATTGCTGCCTGGCCCAGAGTGGGATCCGGTGGGGAAGGATGCCTCGCTCGGTGGTTTCGAGTTCCGCGATCGCTGAGAACGCGGCCCTGCTAATCGGTCTTGTGGTCATCGAAATGGAAGGAGTCATCTGTCGAGCCAAACGTATGTCCCAGGGGCAGGGTCAAATAGCAATTGCGGATTCATGGTTTTTACTCCAAGGTCGGGGTGGAAAGTCGCGGTCCTGGAGCGATTCATGCTGGTTGCCGGTTCTCGCGGGCGGCTGCGATCGTCGCGAGAGCCAATCTCGCCGTCTCCGCGACGAGCGCGTCATCGTATTTCGCGTCGGGGTTGTTTCGAGTTGTGAAGACCGTGATGATCACCGGGATGCCGTCCGGGGGGATCACGACGGCGACATCGTTGCGGATCGCTCCGGCGCCACCGGATTTATCGGCGACTTCCCAACCTTCCGGCACTCCGGCACGAATCAGGGTGTCCCCGGTCGCATTTCCCGTCATCCAGTCGATGAGGGTGGAACGGTCGGCGTCATCCAGAATCTCACCCGACATGATTCGCTCCAGGGTCTTCGTGAAAGCTCGCGGAGTCGACGTGTTGGCAGCGTTGTCGGTGGTGACCGTGTTCAGACCAGGCTCGTTGTCGACGACGTCGGTCAGGTTGTCGCCGTAGTCTTCGAGGATCTTGTCGAGGCCGGCTGTGCCTCCGAATTGCTTGAGCATGAGGTTCATGGCGGTGTTGTCACTCGCGCGCATTGCCGCCATGGCGACATCACCGAGTGGCAGACCGGTGTCGATGTGTTCGCTGGTGACGGGCGAATAGCCGGACTCGAGGACATCCGCCTCAGACCAGGTAATGACGCGGTCCAGCTGTTCAGGCGTCGTCCGGTCGAGCAACGCTGCAGCGGCCAGCGTTTTGAGAGTCGATGCGTAGCCAAAGCGACTGTCGCCTTGGTAGTTGAGGGTCGAGCCGTCAGCGGTATCGGTCACGCTGAGCCCGATCCGAGCGTCGTACTGGTCCTCGAGTTCGCCTAGTGCGGTCTGCAGCGCTGAGTCTGCCGGTGCCGTGGAGGCCGTCGAGGACGTGCTTGGTGGTGCGCTGGCCTCCATCGCGGTGCATCCGGAGGATGCGACCATCAGCAGCGATCCGAGGACGATCGTCGTCCACCGTTTGTTCTGGGTATCCATGACTTCCTTCTTATTCGTGTGTCGTATCGGAGCCGGGCCGCCCGGGCTGCCTGGATCATCACGAATGTGAGCCCGAGTATGCCGAGAGGGAGCCCTGTGAGCTTGAGGAAGCCTGCTCCGGTGTTTGCGTCGGACGCGGCGGGGTCGAAGATCAGCAGGGCGACCGCGAGCATGGCGAATCCCACGGCGAGAAGTGAGGTACCGGCGATTCTGATGATGATCTGTCCCGATTCTGTGCAACTTGACGAGATGTCGACGTGTCACGGAGTAGTCGACGCCATGCCCTTGGGCACAGTCAAGTCGCCGTCTGCAAACCAACACGTTCTCCTGGGTGGCCTGGCCCAGATTGAGGACGGGTGGCGGTGATGACCCAGGTGGTGTCTTGGCCCGAGGCGTGATCTAGGCCTAGGGACCGGGGTCTTCCCGCGCGGCACCGAATCGAAGGTCAGGCGGTGTGGCGGAGGTCCGCGACGAATCCTCCCGAACGCAGTTCAAGCCTTTCGATCCGCTTGGCTCGCGCCGCTTCCCGATCGAACCCGGTATAGGCCATCGGAGGGAGCTTGCGCACGTTAGCGGAGCACTCGAAGTTGGCGCAGACGAGAGTCGAGACTGTGTCGCCGGCCCGTCCCGCGGGCCCCGCCCGTCGCGCGGTGAAGTAGTGCACGTCATTGGGGAGAGTGACATCTTCGCACCACGAGCATTGCGGCCGCGAGCGGGTACGCCCGACGGACTGTCGCAGCATGATCCCGGTCGGACCATCCTCGAGGTGGGCGACGACGTACCCGATCGTGGGGAGCTTGGGATCTTTCCATCCCAGGTAGTCAAGGTCTGTCCAGGCAAGGGTGTCGAATTTGGCCGGAAGTGTGACGGCCTTTCGTTCCCGAAGGGAGGTGTTGATGAAGGATGCGCGCACGTCAGCTGCGGTGAGCTGTTTCACGGTAGGTGGTCCTTTCGCTATATCGAGTAGATTTCAGCTGGATGGCCAGTGACCGAGCGTGAAGTGCAAGGCATTCAGCGCACTGTCCCACGAAGCTGTGCTGGAACGGGTGCCGCGGCTGAACCCTCCGCCTCGTTCCAGCAGGACGTAGCCGTGAAAAGTGGCGTGCAGCAGCCGCACGGCATCCGTCTCGTCGGGTTCGCTCAATGCGTAGCCGCGCAAGATAGCTCGCGTCATATCCGCATGGCGGCGAGCAGCACTCTGCTCGGCAACATCTGGCTCCAAGGTCATTTGTGTCGACGCATAGCGCCCGGGATGCTTTAGCGCGTACAAGCGGTACGCATGGGCGAAGGCGACAAGAGCGTCACGTCCGGCTCGGCCCGCAAGTGCCGCACTCACTTGATCCGCAAGTTCCGCCAACGAGAGCACCGCTATCCCGGAACGTAAGTCGTGGAGGCTGCGCACGTGGGCGTACAAGCTGGCGTCCCTGACTTCGAAGTGCCGAGCGACGGCGGACATCGACACCGTGTCGAATCCGTCCACGTCAGCCAAATCTGCAGCAGCGGCGACAATGCGAGCCGGAGTAAGTCCTGCACGTGCCATTGTTCTACCTCCCCATTCCTAGGACTACCCTAAATCAACCTAGGAGCTCTAGTCAAGTCTAAATTGGTCGTTTTTGGGCACCGGGATGCAGACGACCGCCATGCCTGACGGGGGATGAGACCCGCAGTCGACGCGTTCTGGGGCACGGTGCTCTCGGACTGGATCGCACCAGGGCGCGGTTGGGGCTCCCCGCTGGCCCCGTAGCCGATTCGCCCGTGGTATTTCCGACTTCGCTCTGGACTGGCGCGCGGCCATGTCGACCATGAGGACACAGCAGCCCGCCAGCTGAACGATCGCATGGATAGCAGCGCACGCAGCTCTGAATTCGTCCGGTGCACTCCTTGGTCTAAGTCCGGTATTCCCGAGCTGAGTTCCGAGCGCGGTCAGGACACGTGCCGGTGGGAGGATGGGGACAAGCACATTGGGGGAAATTTGCGTTTCACAGGTATGTCCAGGGTCGCCATCGCTGCTCTTTCTGATCGGCGGGGTGCATCTCACCGTCGGCCAGGACTAAGCCGGAGAGCACAGCCCCGAGACCAGGATCAAGCACCCGTTCTGGCGCTGGCCTCGTGATGACGTCCGTGCCTGCAACGCGGCTGGTCTCGCGCGGCGAGCCTTTGGTCCAGATTGAGCATTTTCGGATGGATTTCGCCGGCACCACGGTCGTCGAGGATCTCTCCTTCGACGTGAAGCGGGGCGAGACGTTCGGATTCCTCGGATCCAACGGTTCGGGCAAGACCACCACGCTTCGGGCGCTGCTCGGGATCTATCTGCCAACCGCGGGGGTGCTGCACATTGATGGTCGCCCGTTCACGCCGGAGGCCGGCAGCCGCCTCGGCTACCTCCCGGAAGAGCGCGGACTGTATAAGAAGGAATCCGTCCTGACCGTGATGACGTACTTCGGCGAGCTCAAAGGTTTGAGCAAGAAGGCCGCTGCGTCCTGGTCGATGAACTACCTCGAGCGCGTCGGCATGGCGGACAAGGCCAAGGCCCGTGTGGACAAGCTCTCCGGTGGGCAGCAGCAGAAAGTCCAGCTCGGCGTCACGATCATGAACGACCCGGAGCTACTCATCCTGGATGAGCCCACAAAAGGGTTCGATCCGGTGAACCGGCGCCTACTGATGGACATCATCGAGGAACAGAAGCGGGCTGGCGCCACGGTGCTGATGGTTACGCATCAGATGGAGGAAGTGGAGCGGTTGTGCGACCGGGTGATTCTGCTCAAGGGCGGCCGTGCGGAAGCGTACGGGACGATTCCTGAGGTGCAGAACCAGTACGGCGGCACGATGATCCGGGTCGGCTACTCGGGGGAGATCCCGGAGTCACCGCACTACGAGATCAGTCTCCGCGACCGGAACTATGCCGAACTCACGCTCATCGGCACCGTTGATGAGGCCCTGATCCTGCGTGACCTGGTTGGCGCGGGTGTCTTGGTGCGCAGCTTCACGACGAGCAAGCTCTCGCTCGAGGAGATCTTCGTGAGTGTGTATGGCGAGCAGAACGAAATGGTGGGTGCCTGAGATGGGACGAAACAACCTCCGCACCGTCATCGGGTTCGAAGTCGGCCGCACCCTGGGCAAGAAGAAGTTTTGGTTCATCACCTTGTTGGTCCCGATCGCGATCGGCATTGTGATTGCTTTGGTGAGCCTGGGAAACTCGACGGCCGCGAGCACCATCGACGCCCAGTCCGATGCGAAACTCACCTTCACCTACAGTGACGCGTCCGGGTATGTCGACCCCGCCGTGGCTACCGCGTTGGGTGGCACCGCCGTCACCGATGATGCGGTGGCGATCGCTGGGGTGAAGTCAGGGGATGAGGACGCCCATTTCGTGTACCCGGCGGACCCGGCCAAGACGCCCACCCAGGTTTACGGGGTCGATAAGGGCCTCTTTGGTAACGGCGAGTATGAGGGTGTGGCGACCCAGGTCCTGATCATCAGCGCCCAGGACCAGATCGGCGATCCCTCGTTGACAGCGTTGGCCCAGGGCAGTGTTTCCGTGACCTCGACCACCTTCACCGACGGCGAAGAAGCGGCCGGGTTCATGGGCATGATCCCGCCGCTGGTCTTTCTACTCATCTTCTTCCTCGTCTTCGTCCTGCTCTCCAACCAGATGCTCACCAGCACGTTGGAAGAAAAGGAAAACCGGGTCACGGAGATGATCCTCACCACCCTGAACCCCACCGTGCTGATCAGCGGGAAGATCATTTCCCTGTTCATCGTCGGCTTTGTTCAGGTGCTCGTGTTCCTGGTGCCCGCGCTGGTGGCTTACGTGGTTTTCCGCACGTCGCTGAACCTGCCAGAGGTAGACCTGTCCAGCCTCACCTTCGATCCCATTCAAATGATCATCGGCGCCCTGCTGGCTTTGGGTGGGTTCGCCTTGTTCACTGGCACGTTGGTCGCGATCGGGGCGGTCATGCCCACAGCGAAAGACGCCGGCAGCTGGTTCTCAACACTGATCATCCTGATGATCGTCCCGCTCTACTCCCTTTCGCTGATCCTCTCGGACCCGAACAGCCCCGTCGTGCAGATATTCACCTACTTCCCGTATTCGGCGCCGATCACTGCGATGCTCCGCAACGCGTTCGGCTCTCTCGCCGGCTGGGAAGCGGCCATCGTCATCACCGAGCTGTTCCTTCTTAGCGCTATCGTGCTGCAGCTCGCCGCGCGGCTGTTCCGGTACGGGTCTATCGAATACACCACCAGAGTGTCCTTCAAGACTGCTTTCGCGCGGCCGAAAGCTACAAGCACGGCCCAACGGTGACTACTCGCCCACTTGTGCGGTGCGGTCAGGACGATCACGCACAGTGACCCGACGCAGCAGGAAGGCGCGGAGGATTGAGCGTCGACAGGAGCGAGAAGCACGAGGGTTTGGGAACCTGCCGTGGGTGCCGGAGGACCTTCCCGCTGACGCGATTGGTTGTTGGCCGCGAAAGGATGGATGGCCGACCTCGGAAGATGTCAATCTGTTCCTTGAACGCACTGACGGGAAGCTGGATGCGCGGCTGGCGGTTCTCACGGGCCTGCGCCGATGGGCTGAACCAGCGAGTTCGCAAATGTTGGTGACCCTGGCCGCGATCATCGTTTCCATCGGTGCGGTTGTGCTGGCTGTCAGTGACGTCGCTATGAGCATTCACATTGCGGTGCTGCTGGCCGTCGCGGCTTATCTCGTGGTCGCCGTGGTCGCTATCTCACTGGCTCTGCGGATGGACACGCGCCGCAAGATGGCGCACGTGTGGCTCAGGGCTTTTGAGGATGCACTCTTGGCGGAAGGTGCTCCGGCCCCAGCGAGGCAGCCTTGGTTTCCACTGCGTCGGAGATAGGTCACGCTCTCCGCTTCCACATCTGGATGACGTTGTCCGCAGCCTCCGCCTCGACCACAACCCGCTCTCGCTCCAGTTCCGCGGCCTGGCGTGCCCGTACCTTCCCTGCCACGTCCAGCAGATCCCACATCTGCTCGCCAGTCACTGACACCCCGCGGGCACCGGTGCGCCGGGTCCGGCCGCGGATCAGGGCGTAATGGGTGCGGAACACGGGTGGCCCGATTCGGGCTTGGGCGTCGTGGAAGAACACCACGTTGGAGACCGGCCCGGTGCCGTCGTCGAGGGAGAGGAAGACGACGCGTTTGCCGCTGCGCATCGGGGGTGTGTGGGTGGCGCGGCGGACCCCGGCGACGAGGACTTCGGTGCCGCCGGGCAGGTTCACGAGCTCCGAGGTGGGGGTGACCCCGAGTTCTTTGAAGAGTGGGTAGAACCGGGTCATTTGGTGGTGGCTGACGGCGAGGCCGAGGTCTCGGAGTTCCACGTCTGTTTGGGTGCGGCCGCGGAGGTCGAGGGCGGTGACCGACCGGTCGAAGTCAGGCAGTGGCAGTTCGATGTCGAAGGCGAGCTGGTCGGGGCCGACGGGGAGGGCCTTGCCGCCGAGGCCTTGGATGTGGGCGAGGAGGTCGCCGCGGCGGGCCCGGTCGTAGCCGATGAACGAGTCCAGGGCACCAACCCGGGCCAACGCTTCGAACGTGCGACGGCGGGGCCGCACCCGGTCCCGGAAGTCCTGCAACGAGGAGAACGGTTGATGCTCGGCGATCCGCTGCCGCTCCAGGGCGCTGGAGCCGGCTAGTTCGGGCAGGGCGAGACGGATAGCGAGCTGCCCGTCGCCCAGCTGCTCGACCCGGTAGTCCAACGCCGACTTCTGCACGTCGAGACCGAGGACGGGGACGCCGAGGTTGCGGGCTTCGGCGACGATCAGGTCCTTGGGCCACATGCCGGGGTCGTGGGTGAGGAGCCCGGCGAAGAACGTCGCCGGGTGATGCGTTTTCAGCCACGCGCTCTCGTACGTGGTCCTGGCGAACGCGGCCCCGTGCGCTTTGGCGAACCCGAAGCTTCCGAAGCCGGAGAGCACCTTCCACGCCCGGTCGACAACCGGCGCCGAAAACCCGCGGGTGGCAGCCTGCTGCCGCACGTACGCTTCGATCTCGGCGAGGTCACCGGATTTCCCGAGGTGCCGGCGGAACACATCCGCTTTGCCCATCCCGCAGCCGGTCAGCTCGTCGAAGAGCCGCATGACCTGTTCGTGGAAGACGACGACGCCGTTGGTTTCGGCGAGGAACGGCTTGAACCGCGGGTGCATGTGATCAGGTGCGATTTCCCCGTGCCGTGCCTTCAGGTACTGGAGGGGCATGTTGGCTTGCATTGGGCCGGGGCGGAACAAGCTGATCTCCACGGTCAGGTCGTTGAAGACTTCAGGTTGGAGCTTCCCGATCAGTTCCATCTGTCCTGGCGATTCGAGCTGGAAGACGCCGAGGGTGCGGGTGGTGCGGAGCATCTCGTAGGTGGCCTCGTCGTCGAGGGGGACCCGGTCCAGGTCGATGGTCTCGCCGGTGAGGCGCCGGTGCTCCTCGATCGCGTACGCCATCGCGGACTGCATTCGGACGCCGAGGATGTCGAGCTTGATCAGGCCCATCGGGTCCATGTCGTGTTTGTCGTACTGGGACATGGGTAGTCCCATCCCAGACTTCTGCACCGGGGTGCGGTCGAGGAGTGAGGTGTCGGAGAGGATGACGCCGCACGGGTGCACGCTGATGTGGCGGGGGAGCCGGTCGAGCTTCGCCGTAAGGTCCACCAGCTGGTCCAGCTGCTGCGACTCGCGCACCTGCGCGGCGAGTTCCGCGAGCTCGGGTTTTTCCTCGAGGGCGCGGCGGAAGTCGCGGGCGTTGAACCGCCACATCTGCTTCGCGATGGCCGCGACCCGGTCTTCGGGCATGCCGAGGGCGAGCCCGGCGTCGCGGACGGCGCCCCGCCCCCGGTAGGCGTTGGTCATCGACATCAGTGATACCCGGTTGGCGCCGAAGACCTGGAACACTTCCCGGTAGATGTCGTGGCGCCGTGCGGATTCGACGTCGATATCGATGTCGGGCAGGGTCTGGCGTTCGGGGGAGAGGAACCGTTCCCAGATGAGGCCGTTCTCGATCGGCTCGACCGAGGATGTGCGAAGCGCGTAGTTGAGGACGGAGCCGACACCGGAACCCCGCGCTTGCACCCGGACCCCCATGCCCCGGATCAGGTCGGCGACCCGGGCGACGGTCAAGAAATACGCGGCGAACCCGAGGTGCTCGACCGTCTCCATCTCATGCGCGAGCTCCTCGTGTGCGGCACGGGCGAGGGTGGTGCTGGCGTATCGGTCGTCGATGCCGTGCCGGGCCCGCCGCCACAGCTCAGCCACCGGGTCGCCGACCACGCCGATGATCGAGGCTTCCGGCATCCGTGGTGTGCCGAGTCCGATGTCCGCGGCTGGGTCCAGGGCGCACCGGTCCGCCAGCTCGCGGGTCGCCTGCAGCAGTTGGTCGAGGGCGCCGGGGTTCCGGGCGCCGGCGTCAACAACCATGCGCGCGACCTGGCGCATGTGTGGTGCGTCTTTCAGCCAGGCTTGCCCGTTCGCCTGGGGTTCCTCGAGTTGGGCGAGTGGGGTGAGCATCCGGGTTGCGTCGGCGAGGTCCGCGGTCGTCGCGTCGCCCGGCTCGCCGTAGCGGACGGCGTTGGAGAGGATGGCGGGGGTGCCGGTGTCCTCGGCGAGCCCGAGCATCCGGGTGGCCGCGGCCACGGAACCGCGTTGCCCGGTCGACGCGAGGTGGCAGACGACTTCGAGGGTGACCGTGCCGATGGGCATGACCCGGAGCCACGCCCGCAACCCAGCGACCGACTCCAGGCTGTCCCGGCGTTCCACCGCGAGCCCCACATCAGAGAGTGGCCCGAGGAGCACGGTGAGGGTGCGTCCCTCCGCCCAGGTGGCGAGCCGGCGCCGGTCAATGCTCGGCACCCGGCCTGCCTCATGGGCGGAGCTCACGGCCCGGCAGAGTGCGGCGTAGCCGCGGCCGTCGCCGCCGTGGGCGAGCAGGGTAACCCGGCCGAGCGGCCGGTGCTCATCATCGTGGACGGCCAGGTCCGCGCCAAGGCCCGGCCGGATCCCGGCGGCAGCGCACGCCCGCACATGCTTGACCGCCCCATACAGCCCATCCCGATCGGTCAGGGCGAGGAAGTCAGCGCCGGCCGCTGCCGCCTGCTCGACGAGGGCCTCGGGCATGGTCACGCCGTAGTGCGGGGAGTACGCGGAGGCGACGTGGAGGTGTGGGAAGCTCTGTCGCATCTGTACCTCCAACCCCCTGCTATCGAACGTTTATTCGATATGGGGAGTGTAGGTCGGGGCTCCGACACTGACAAGGCCTTCCCCCGACAGGCGGAGGTTATGGACGCGTCATCTACGTCGCCTGAGTCGATACCGAAGAGGTCAAGGTCGTCGGTGGACACCGACGCGATGACGACACGGACTTTCCCCGCCATCGTCACTGGTTCGTAACGTCTGGTGCGAATCCGCAGATGAACGAGGAGTCCTGGTGCCCGACTGTGTAGGTCGGCGTATGTCAACTTTGTTGCTTTTCGTCTGGGGGATTGTTCACTGCGTGCTGCCGGCGTCACGCCGTCGTCGCAGTTTCAGCAAAAACTTCTTCCCCCGTTGCGCTCCTTCATAACTTTTGGCCTGCAACCGTTCCTTGAGGCTTGACCCCGACAGCACTCCGCGTGCGCACACGGGTGACCTCAAGATCATCCGCGCATCCGTTTGATTCGGGTCAACCATCGACCCGGGACGCAGCGCTGAGCGGTGCCCGCGCGCCCCATGTCTGCTATTCCCCGGGCCTCGTGTTTCCTGGCGTGTCGGAGCGCATTGCGCAGTGGGCAGACCGGGCGCGCTGACGAGGTCACCGGACCGCGACTCCTATCAATAGCGGCGCCACGAAACTCCCGCTGGTCTTTCTCATCTTGACAAATTCCGTGAACATGATTGGCTCGTTTTACGTCACAATTTCCGGCACAGCAGTTCGACCGTGAAAGGAGGTGGCTCGTGAGCCACCACGCCGTTATCAACCCCGCCACTGGCGAGACCGTCAAAACTTATCCCCAACTTTCGGATGATCAACTCCAGCAGGTCATCGCATCGGCTGACGAGGCTCACCACGGCTGGTCACGGAACTCTTCGACCGACGAGCGGGCCGCACTCCTGCGAAGGGTCGGCGATCTGCATGAGGAACGCCGCGACCAGCTAGCAGACATGATCGTGCGTGAGATGGGTAAGCCGGTCGATCAAGCGCTCAGCGAGGTCGACTACGCCGGCGACATTTACCGTTACTACGCGGAGAACGCGCAGGAATTTTTGAAGGACGAACCAATCACCCTTCTCAGCGGCGAGGGTTCGGCGTTCATGCGTTCCACCTCTTTGGGTGTGCTCATTGGCGTCATGCCATGGAATTTCCCGTATTACCAGGTTGCGCGCTTCGCCGGACCGAACCTCATGATCGGCAACACGATCGTGCTCAAGCATGCGTCGCAGTGCCCGGAATCGGCTGCGGCGATTGAGCAAATCTTCCAGGATGCAGGCTTCCCGGCTGGCGCTTACACGAACGTGTATGCCGATAGCGAGCAGGTTGCCACGGTCATCGCCGACCCGAGGGTACAAGGCATCTCCCTCACCGGTTCGGAGGGCGCCGGCGCAGCCGTTGCGGAGGTGGCCGGTCGTCACCTCAAGAAGGTCGTGCTGGAACTTGGCGGGTCAGACCCGTTTATCCTGCTGAGTACCGACGACATGGCCGCGACCGTGAACGCCGCTGTCGCCGGTCGCCTCCGCAACGGCGGGCAGGCATGCGATGCGGCTAAGCGGTTCATCATAATCGATGAACTTTATGACGAGTTCACGGAGAGGTTCACCGCCGCCATCCTGGCGAACTCCCCCAGCGACCCGACCGTCCACGGTGCAGACTACGGACCCCTCTCGTCCCTCGGCGCGGCCGAGCATCTCGAGGAGCAAGTAGAACGCGCAGTCGCGCAGGGAGCGACCCTGGCGACTACGGGAAAACGCGCTGGCGCCTTCTACCCGTCTACCGTGCTCACCGATGTCACGCGAGACAACGACACGTACCACGAAGAGTTCTTCGGACCCGTGGCATTCGTCTACCGGGCAGGCTCAGAAAAAGAAGCTATCGCACTCGCGAATGACACTCCGTTCGGACTCGGCTCCTACCTGTTTACGACTGATCCCGAGCAGGCACTGCGAGTCGCCGACCGTATCGAGGCCGGCATGGTCTACGTCAACCTCGTCGACGCGGGCAGTGCCGAGCTACCGTTCGGCGGGGTGAAAAGAAGTGGCTTCGGGCGCGAACTCGGACGCTACGGCGCGAGCGAATTCGTAAACAAGAAACTCATCCGTATCGGCTGACCAATCGCAGACCTCGGCCGACGCGGCAAACACTGTTCAGTGGACGGTCCCTGGTTTCCTGCCGCTTTCTCTCTGGGAAGGAGGATTCTGTTAGCCCCCATGCGGGTGACACCCAGTCAGGTTGACTGTGCGGCAGCTCTCGTTACTGTGGGACGAATTCGGAAATCCAGCTCATCAGTTCTATTTGCACCAGGAGATCATTATGCCTAATGCCATCGAAACCGTTGACGTTAATGTTCCCGTTACCGTTGCCTACAATCAGTGGACGAGATTTGAGGAGTTTCCGCAATTCCTGAGTTTTGTCGAATCCATCACGCAGGTGACGGACACGCTCACCATATGGAAGGTCAAAGTCGGCGGGGTGGAGCGCGAGTTCGAAGCTCAGATAACTGAGCAGCACCCCGACGAGCGTGTTGCGTGGAACAGCACCGGCGGGCAAGTCGACCACGCTGGAGTCGTCACGTTCCACAAATTGGCGGAGAACAAAACTCGCGTGACGGTGCAACTCGATTGGGAGGCCACCGGACTGTTTGAGAAGATCGGGGCCGTCCTCAGTGTGGACGATCACGCCATCAATAAGGACCTCGCGAACTTCAAGAAGTTCATCGAGACGAAAGCAACCAACGACAGCGGATGGCGTGGGGACGTGCAAGCCTAACGCTGCCGCGTCGAGACCCGTTTGATACTGAGAACGTCCATTGGGAAGTCCGCCAAGAAAGAGTGGCACCAGCGACTGGGCTCCGGCGTTCACGCCGACGCGATCATGGACCGCATCGTGCACCGCACGATCTGGATCGAGACCGACGGCACCAACATGCGCGAACACACCGCGGACAACGCGGCGTGACCCACGCCGGTGAGCGCGAGCTGAACCGCTGGCGCTCACCGGCAATACCCAGTGGCGCTCAACCGCAATAACTGGTGGCGCTCAAGGGGTCAAATACTCAGGCTTGACCCCGACAGCACTCCATTAAGGCGAAGAAACCGCTGAAAGGCAAAAAAATGTGGAGGAGAGAAAATGCTTGAACGGATCCAGACCCCCGCACACACGATCACTCCCGCTGACGTCGAGCGGAAGATCCGCCACCTCACCAGCTCGATCCGCAGGCGCGAACGCCTCGTGACCTGGGACGGATACGCCACACTCCCGAGCACCCCGCAGTCGTAGCCGCGCGCACCGCCGACCAGCTCGCCCGGATTGACGAACTCCAGACCCGGCTAGCCCGCTGGGAAGCCATCCAGTCCGACCAAGCCACCACCGCACTGAGCAACTAGGGAGATACGAACATGACGGATTACATCAGCATCAAAGACACCGCCAAGTTGGTTCGAGCGGCATTGAAGAACGCGTTTCCCGGCGTGAAGTCCAGCGCCCGGATGAGCACCGGCACCGCATCCGCATGGACGAACGTGTCGTGGAGCGACGGACCCACCGACCGGCAGGTGAGCGCGGTAACCAGCCAGTGTGAGGGCCGCAAGTTCAACGGCATGACGGACGGGTACGGCGACCAAGGATCCGCGCTCGTCGCGTTCGACGGGGAGGACATGCCCCGCGTCGTGCGGTACTCCTGTGACGGGATCAACACCCACCGCGACCACACGGCCGCCGGATACCGGGTCGCGCAGCACCTCATCAGCACCGACAGCGACCACAAAGACCTCGTCGTGAGGGCGTCTCGCGTCGTGAATAGTCTCTAGGTAAGCGTCTTCGGCCCTACCTTTTCTGATTGGTAACGCCAGTTGTCGCAGGTTAGGTTGTGAGACCGAGTTGTTCGAGCATGCCCTGCTGGTCGCTGCTACCCCACCGCTCGACCAGTTTCCCCTTCTCGAACCGGCTGATTTGCATGCCACGAACGGACATCATTTTCCCGCTAGCGGAGTGGCCCATCAGAGGGCCCTGATGGGTGCCGGTGAGGGTATACGCGAATGCGACGTCGGTGTCGTTTGCGACGAGGCGCTCAACTTCGAGGTGCAGGTCTGGAAAAGCGGCAATCATCTCACCGAAGAACGCTTTATAGCCGGCGGGGCCTGGGCCTTGACCGGGGGCAGGATCATTGTCGACTGCATCTTCGGCCACAAGGTCGTCGAGAAGATCGAGTTGTCCGCTGTTCACGGCCTCACCGAACTTCTGCTGGGCGGCGATATTCACTTCTTGACTCATGTGTTCGCTCTTTTCTTGGGATTGATCGCGAATCGATTTGTGGGGGTCAGGGGATGCCCATATCGCCGATAACGCGGCTGGACACTTCCGGGTGAGCTCGTGGAAACAGTCTTGGATCGCGTCTATGGCCCCGGGAGACACGTTGGTTCGGCGTACGACGCCCGACTGGACCCACTAGGCGAGGGGAGCCTGCGCCACCGTCGGCCGGCAGGCTCCCCTCGCTTGCGCGGTTATTTGTGGAAGAGGTTTTTGCAGACAGTCATTGAGCGGTCTCAGCGCCGAAGGCGCAAAGACGTGCCGTTACCCTAAGGCACAGATGATCGATCACCTAGAGAAATTCTCCACGTTGCCGCCAGCGGACAAACATTCCATTGTTGAGTTGCAGTCGTTGCGGATGCTGTGAGCCCGCCAGAAAAGAGGAGGGCTCTTCACCCGTCGTCGAGGGGCCCTCCTCGGTTCTGCTACTTCGCGAGGAACGCGAGTACGTGCCGGTTCCATTCGTCTTTGTGTGAAATGGTGAGACCATGAGGGGCGCCTTCAATCAGTACAAGCTCGCTGTCCGAAACGGCCTCCTGGGTGCGCTTGCCACTGACCTCAAACGGCACGATGGTGTCGGAGTCACCGTGTATCACTAGGGTCGGCACAGTGATTTTCGTCAAGTCGTCGCGGAAGTCCGTCGTCGCGAATGCGGTGGTGCTGTCGAGCGTGCCCTTCGGCGACGCCATTTCGGCAATATCGAGGTTGTAAGCAATCTGCTCCGAGCTGACCTTCGGCTTATTGGTCAACGACGGCTTGCCGGCGGTGAAGAACATCTGAAGAAATTCGTGCAGGAATGCCGGCCGGTCTCCGGTGAGCCCGCCGTGGAACCACTGAGCCAGTGCGGCATCGACGCCTCCGTCAGGGTTGTCATCTGATTTCCAGAGGTACGGCGGCACTGCACTGGCGAAAACGAGCTTTGCGATGCGATCGGTACCGTAAGTGCCTACGTAACGGGCAAGCTCACCGCCACCCATCGAGAATCCGATCAGGGTAACGTCCCGGAGGTCAAGGGTGTCGAGAACGGCCTTCAGGTCGGCAGCCAACGTGTCATAGTCGTACCCATTCCACGGCTGCGACGACTGGCCGAACCCGCGGCGATCGTACGTGATCACCCGGTAGCCGGCGTCGACCAGCGCGGGCACCTGACCCTCCCACGACCGGCTACTGAGGGGCCAGCCGTGAACTAGTACAACGGGCTTACCGGCACCGACGTCTTCGTAATGCAGTACGACGTCGGGCCCGCTGTGAACTGGGACGGTAATAAAAGGCATGTTCTCTCCTCGTAATCGTGAATGGTTCGTTGGAGGTAACCGAGATTATGAGCTTGAGACAATCGAGGTTCGCTGGGAAAAGGCTGAAATGACTACTCCGGACCCAACCCCGGTGCGTTCACGGACGGAGCCCGCATCATCGGCCAGACACTGACCTCAAACCACTGACCGGTGCACAAATCGGCGAACATTGCCAGCCCCGTCGCAGTGCGCAGCCCCAACTCTCCCGCAGGGGTTCCCGCTGCGGGCACCGCACGTCGACCGTTCCGCCTGCGGGCACCATTCGTAGTCATCGCTCCGCTGGCTGTTCTAGTCGTTGAGCGCCCGCACGGCCCCCGGCTTGTGGGCACATCGCAGCATTGTCCTCCTAGATGAGAGCCCATCAGCATGGCCCACTATCCCTGCCGTCGTTTGAACCCTGTTCATTGCTTGCGCTCACCTTGCTCCAAGCGAAAGTGTCACGTATCGGTGATTTCGAGACGCTCTTGCTGAGACGGGGGTCACGTCCTAACCGGGTATGAGCTCGGTAGTGAGTCCACTTTGTCAGCGATTTTGTTTGCGCGGTTTCGTGGGTGGCGCTTGCAGACTGGCTCGATGACGCTGTGACGGTGCTCGCCTGGGTCGATTCACGTAGCCTCCGATTGGTCCTTGACAAACAGGCCATTTCCGCGAAATATGCCAGTGGTTACGTCGTATTTGTTTGCTAGCCCTAAGTTACGTGGGTTGCGTTGAGCAAACGTCAACGATTTCTTGTACTTCTGCATGTTTTTTCTCCCGGCATGTTTTCGAAAACTACCTCCTAGTAAGGGACTTTGATGAATAAGAAAACAGCACTGTGGTGTGTGCCCGCGTTGGCTTTGGGTGTTGCCGTCTTGACGGGTGGCCCTGCCCTTGCAGCCACTGGTGACGCGACCTACCAAGGAACGCTTGATTCGATCAACGGCAGCAACGGCAGTGGCACCTTCTCCATTGAGGTTTCCGGTGATCAGGCCACTGTCACCCAGACCGTCACGGGTTTGGCCGAGACCTTCGACGGTAAGCCGTACCCGCACGTACAGCACATCCACATCGGTGCGAAGGGGGAATGTCCCACCACGGCAGCTGACACCAATGGAGATGGTGTGATCAGCACGACCGAAGGTCAGCCGTCTTACGGAGACATTGGCACAACGTTGTCCACGAGTGGCGACACGAGTCCGGCGGCCGGAACTGATCTGACCCTTGCCGGGATGGGTGCAAACTACGACTACAGCCGAACCTTCACTCTGGATGCCGCCACCGCGGCCTCGCTAGAGGCAGGCACGGCGGTGGTGGTGGTCCACGGGCTGGACCCGGCCACGTTGACGAAGGCAGCACAGGACGCGAAGAGTGACTTGGTTCCGAGTCTGCCCCTGGCAGCAACGTCGCCGGCTCTGTGCGGCGCCCTGAGCGCGTCGCAGGCGAACATGCCTGACGGTGGCGTGGAAACCGGCGGTGGCAGCACGTCAAGCGGTGCTGACATGGGCCTTCTCGCCCTCGGTGCCGGGGCCCTGACCGCGGCAGGCGGCGCGGTGATGATTCGTCGACGTCTCGCTGCACGAGGCTGAGATCGGATTGATCCCCGGTGATTATCCCGGCTGAAAAGCGTCGCCGCGGTAGCCGTCTGGCTACCGCGGCGGCGGTTCTGCTTTTCACCGTCGGCTGTACGGCGACCGGTTTCGCCCTATGGGGCAACCCTCCTCCTCCACGACCTCCAGCCTCGGCCGCCGTGTCAGCCCCATCGCAGGAGTCCATCTCCGCTACCCCCTCACCGGAGCCCATCTCAGTTCCGCCGACTACGCGGGTGGACCGGATTGTCGGCCCGACCTTGACCGCCTCCGAGCCCACCCAGATCAACGTCCCCGCGATTGAAGTGGACTCTGTCCTAATGCAATTGGGACAGAATCCTGACGGCACGGTGCAGACGCCGTCGTTGGACGAGGCCTCCCCGGCCGGCTGGTACACCGGTTCGCCCACCCCTGGCGCTATCGGACCTTCCGTCATCTTGGGTCACGTCGACTCCAGGGTGCAGGGGCGCGCGGTGTTTTACCGACTTGGCGAGATGCGTCCCGGCGACGAGATTTTGGTTACCCGAGCCGATGCGACAGTGGCGGTATTCGTGGTCGACGGAGTGGAAGAATACCCGAAAGATGACTTTCCGCAGTTCGCCGTCTACGGCAACACCGATCATGCGGGACTACGGCTGATCACCTGCGGTGGAGAGTTCAACGAAACCACTCGAACGTACCCGAACAACGTCGTTGTCTACGCCAGCTTGGTGTCCAGCCATGCGGCGTAGTAGGACTGAGAAGCGTGTCAACAGGCGCGTCTGGCTGCTTGCGATCACGGTGGCTTCCACAGCTTTACTTGCTGGGTGCGCGACCACCTCCTCCGGCGCCGTAAACACCATGGACCCCGAAATGTCCATGCCAGGCACGTCGGCCTCCCCGATTCCGCAGTCGAGCTCGGCAGGCAGCGCGGAGGCAGGACCGTCCGCAGCATCACAGATGATTTGTGGCACCGAAACACGCGACAACATCACACGTGTGCTGGCTCTCGCCGCCCCGCCACACTCCGTCGACAGCTGGATCGATCGCCGCTACACCTGCACATACCATCTGACTGATGGAGATTTCGTGATCTCGGTGCAGGAATCCTCGGACGCAGGATCTGCCCGCGGCTACTTCGACAGGATGCAAGGAGACCTTGCCCCCGTCCAAACCATTGAAGGGCTCGCGAATCTTGGATTGCCTGCTTACGAAACCACAGACGGCGTGGTCGTCTTCCTCAAAGACAGCATGACGTTACACGTTGACGCCAGAAAGTTGACGGATAAGGTCGGGCCGCATGGCGTCACCCGCACCGCGTTCTCTTATCAAGTAGCTACTGCCATTCTGGGATGCTGGACCGCACACTAGTCCGGCCGCGCGTCATTAGCGAAGCAGCAGTTTTGGTGGACATCCTGCACCAACGAGCACCCCGACGACTGGAATTAGCCGCATTCTGGGTGCAGCGATCGAACCTAGGGTCATCTTGCGTTAGACCAGCGATCTCTTCTTTCTGAACCCTTGTGGCCGAAGACGCCGTCGACAACGACCCTGCCCCTGGCCAAGGCCCGGGGCCCGCAGGCTACAAGGCGTTCTTCGGCGAGATGATTGCCGCTTTTCCCGACCTGCACATCGCAGTCGAGCGCCTCGTCGCCAACGACACCGACGTCGCATTCGCCTATACCCTCACCGGCACCCACCAAGGCCCCCTCATGGGCCATGCCGCCAGCGGCAAAACGATGTCTGTTCGTGGCATGCAAATTAGCCGCTTCCAAAACGGAAAACTTGTAGAGCGGTGGGGCAGCAGCGACCAACAGGGCATGCTCGAACAACTCGGCCTCGCACCCTAACCTGCGATATCTGGCGTTTCCAATCAGAAAGGGTAGGGCCGAGGACGCATATTTGAATATGACTCACGACGTGAGACGGCCTGGATTTCGCACTTCGACGCAAACTCGGCCAAGCACGCAGCGGCATCATCTTCCGCAAACTGCCACCGATTTCAGCCGCATCTCGACCTCAGCCCGGAAACAGATACTGCAATTCCCGACCAGCTGGCCGTGGAGAACCGGGTGGACAGTCTTGCTCGCGGCGGCTTGCGGCCCACCACGCACCAAACCCATCTGACCACCCCTCCATTCAACCGCGTAGGCAAGCACGTTGAGTCAACGCGGGTAACCATGTCGATGTGCCAAATAGCGATCACAGAACGCCGCCACGTAGCGCTGAAAGTCACACGGTCAGTCGTTGGTCATCCAGCGTCAGCGAATCCACCAGAAGCGACGCGAGGACTACTCGTTTTCTCGTCTGAAGGTGAGCCACGCGGTGATGTTGAGTGGTTGAGTCGGCGGTAGGTCGATCGCTAATGGGAGGATTTTTCGCGGGGCGGGATTGGCCTGCGGTGACTCGTTTAGTTGCCTTCTTTGGAGTTTGGTGTGGGTGTGGCGCTCGGTTCGGGAGCGACGGGCGGCGCCGCTGAGGGAGCGGGAGTCGGCGGGGCCGTTGGCGACGGCGTCTGCTGTGTGAGGGGCCGCACTTGGGTGAAGGGTGGCACGGCCGGAGTAGCGGTGGAGAGGTCAGGCTCGCCACTGGGCTGCAAGTTATAGTCCACCGAGTCGACCTTGTTGAGGGGGAAAACGTTCCAACCGGTTCTCCCCGGTACGTCGGAGCTGGGGACCAAGATGACCTCCGTCCCGTCGGCGCCGTATGTGGCAACCCACGGTGTGGCGTTTGGATCGCCGACGGTCGTGAGTGGTTGTCCATCCTGGTCGAAGAGCTGCACGCCGGTGAGAGGTTGACCGTCTGAGTCATAGACGAACACATTGAAGACCTCGTTACCGTCGAGCAGCAGACCTGGTGGAACATAGTCCTCCACGTATTGGACGGCCGAACTATTCCACGGTGTGGCGAGCACAAGAAGAAGTGGCAGCGCGATGATCGAGCAGACACTGACCAGGGTCCTCAGCGGTGGCAGCCAGGACCAGGGCAGCCATCGTCCCCGTCCCCATTGCACGCTGACGGTGACGAATAGCAGGAGCAGAACCCACTCAACACCATTCGACGGCAGAGTACTGGCAATGCTGTTGCCGATAACTAGAGCCGAGATGACCTTGTAGACGGCCCAGCCCCGTAGCACCCACCAGAACGGTCGGAGTGAAATGAAGAAGTCCAGGGTGCGCGAGCCGATCACTGTCGATCGTGCCTTGCGGGCGAGGTTTGATCGCTGTGCGCTGGCCCAGGTGCGAAGTTCGTTGGCGGTCCAGGCGGATGCCAGCCGCGGCTTTCCCCGAACCGGTAGCCCGGCCGCGGCCCGCAACTCGTCGGCGTAGCCGACAGCATCGCCCGGATCAAAACCTGGCGCATCGAGATCCTCGGCCTGCTCGGTCAAATCCGCTTCAAGTCCGTCCGTGAGTTCTTCGACATCTTCACTGGGAAGGTCGCTGAGCGCGGCGCGCACGGCAGCGGCAAAATCACGGATGGCCAGGGTGGCTGAGGTGGTCGTGCTCATGACTTGTCCCCGATCGTGCGGATGGTAGCGGTGGGCTGGTGCTGTTCTGTGAGGAGGAGTGACAGTGTGTTGGCGAACCGAGTCCAGCTGGCTCGCTGTTCGGCAAGCATGGTCCGTCCCTCAGTGTTGATTCCGTAGTACTTGCGGTGCGGACCACCATCGGAGGGCACAACATAGGTTGACAATGCACCCGCGGTATAGAGGCGCCGAAGGGTTCCATAAACCGAGGCGTCTCCCACCTCTTTGAGGCCGGCAGCGCGCAGGCGCCGCACAATGTCGTAGCCATAGCCGTCTTCTTCCTGAATCACGGCGAGCACCGCGACGTCGAGCACTCCTTTGAGTAGCTGCGTGGTGTCCATGTATCTCCTCTGACGCATCACACACTACTACGCGATCCGCAGTAGTGATTCAGGCGCCACGCCGGATGGTGGCACTGAACAGTCATTTTCCGTACTCGTCTGCACAAACTTCCGTACTCGTCTGCACAACCGTCGCGTCGGTGCCCTTTTCAATTCTTCCCACCCCTGATCCGGGTCAGAACAGGCCTCTCAGTCCTTTATCATCGGCACGACGGCACGAGTGATGTGCACGCCTTCTACTTCGCCGCCGCACTCGACCGGAGAGACGAGGCTTTGAGCGTCTACGGTGAGCTAGATCGGTGCAAAGAGGGGTACGGCCATCCAGATCGCGACTCCTATCAGCGTCGCGGCGAACAGGTAGTCGATCCAGCGTTTGGACCATTCGCTACGGAACAACATCGCAAGCGCGCTGCCACCCAACGCCCACGCGATGAACGCGACGAGGTTGTTCACGGTGAAGACCGTCGTGATCGCGACGACCGTCGCGACATCATCGTTCACCGGAGGACGGAGGAACTGGGTGAACATGACCGCGATGATGTAGTACGCCTTCGGGTTCAGCAGCAACACGACAGCCCCCGACCAGAACCCGATCCGTATCTCGTTGGGAACGGGGGCATCGGCCTGTGTACTGGACTTGGACAGTGCTGCGCGGACGAATTGGAAAGCCAGCCAGAGTAAGTAGAGTCCTCCGATGGCAGCGAGCGTTCTGGCAACCACCGGGTGGTGAGGAGCGTTACCCCCATCCCCAGCCCTACCGCTGCCGTGACCACGAACGTGGCGACGTGATAGCCGGTTAGTGCGGGAATGGCCGCGCGTAGCCCCTTGGATGCCCCGATCCCCGCGAAGAAGGCGTTGCCAGGTCCGGGGCTGTAGGCCAGAGGAAACAGGAACGCCAACAGCGCCACGAACGTCTCGGTACTCACTCAAGCAATGATTCCGGGTCCTTTCGCACACCGCTGGCGAATATCGGTCAGCGCTGTTGAGGGCGAGTGATTCCTCACACGCCCCCAAGATGTTCAGCCGTTCACCCCGACGACCGGTGCCTCGCCTCCGCGGCGGAGCAGGCCAATGCGCGAAAGTGTATCGGCGCGATGAAAAACCGGATGGCCTCTTCGATGGGCAATACCCCCGATCTGCTCGCCGGGGATGGGGTGGCCGAAGGGGCCGCGCCCGGGCCGCAGCGTCCAGATTCCATCTACGGCGCATTGAGGGCTCGCACATGTCGGGGGGGGGGGGGGGGGGGGGG
>NZ_SOHA01000035.1 GCF_004403065.1 Cryobacterium cryoconiti | reverse complement strand
CGGCCGGAGTCCCGGCAACGGGAGGAGCGGGCGGGCCCGCCGGCGGCACGGGCGGAACCGCAGCATCCGCGGGCGGCGCGGGCGGACCGGCCGGCGGTTCAGGCGGTGCAGGCGGACCCGCAGCATCCGCTGGCGGCGTCACAGCGGGCTGCAGGTTCGTCGCTTCCAGATCGTTGTTCGTCGCGTCAAGGCCGGAATCCGGCTCTCCGCCCAATTTTGAATTATCCATAAATCCCCCAGTATCAGCACTTACTCTATCAGCTGGGAAATACCTGAGAACCTGGTCACGCCGGGGGGACGCCGTCGTCGCCGGGGGCATCCGTCACGACTCCCCGGACTCGGCGCGTACCCTATGAGTCTGCCTGCGAATCGTGCGGGTCAGAAGAAAGGCGTTTCCGTGGACATCACCCTCCTCCGGCACTTCATCGCCGTCGCCGAGGAGTTGCATTTCCCACGCGCCGCGATGAACCTCAATATCTCCACCCCGAAGCTGCGCTCCTCGATTGCGAAACTCGAGGCGAACCTCGGCGTCGTGCTCATCGACCGCACCACGGAGACCACCCGGCTCACCACCGCGGGCAACCTGTTTCTGACGGATGCCCGCGCCGAGCTGGCTGCCTCGAACGAACCCTGGAAGCCGCCGCTGCCCGCGGGCGGCAAAGCCAAGGCGGCGAAGGGCAAGGGCCGCGCGCCCGAGGTCAAAGGCCAGCCGCGGCCCGGCAAGCGCCGCCAGGGGCGCTAGCCGGAGCTCCCCGTCGACCGCTAGAGACCGTCCAGTCGCGCCATGTCCTCCGACTCGTCGGCAGCGCGCACTCCGGCCGAGGCCCGGCGCCAGGCAGAGAAGCTGGCTACCGAGCCGCTGTGCGGCTCCACCAGCCACGGCCACGGATGCAGCTCCGCCGCACCCTCCGCGTACCGAGCGAAACTGGGTACCGGTGCAGACGTGACGGCTGCGTCAAGGCCCGGAACGATCACTCGGGGGTCGCCCAGGTGCACGACCACCTCGCGGCGGCGGGCCAGATCCTGAAGGGTCTCCACCGTGAAGATCAGCCTCTTGCTCGACAACCGCAACCGCTCCAGGGCCGGCTCGTCGAAGACGAAGACGACCGGAAGCGCGGGATGCGCGATGAGGGCCGGATCGGCGTCGCCCAGGGAGTCCACCGTCAGGAGCACCGACCGAGCAGCCCGATGCCGGACGACGTCGGCGGGCCCCCTCGTGATGGACAGCTGAGGGTCGCGGGTGAGGTTCGCCGGCGCATCCGTCACCGGCGGAACGGCGGCCGAGGCCGGAAATTCCTGGATCGGGCAGGCCCGGGCGAGCGGGCAGTCACGGCAGAGTTGCGGCGCCCGTTTCTCAACCTGCCAGCGGGCGAAGCCGTAGGGTGAACCGGTGCCGGCCCCCACCGTCCACTGCCAGCCCAGCAGGTTGGCGGCGCGGGAGCCGTCGAGCAGGTGCCGGTAGAACTCCTCCTGACCGGCGTGCCACCCGGCGCCGGACCGGACCGTGTACTGGGAGGCCAGCCACATCCGGGTCTGGTTGACGAGCCAGCCGTCGGTTTCCAGCTCCGACACCACCGACTCGATGCAGCGCATGCGCTGCGGCCAGGCCTCGGGTTCGAATTCTCCGGCCCAGGGTGCCGCGAAGCGCAGGTTTCGGTGCAGGGCCCCGCCCACCCGCGCGTAGAGATGGCGCGCGTATTCCTGCCAGAGCAACTCATCCCGGAATTTTCGGGTGTCCCGGGCCGGTCCGCCCCCGACGTGCTCCCACACCCGGCCAAGCGGCAACAGCGAGTGCCGAATATACGGCGAGAGCCGGGATGCCCCGCGAGCGCTCTCCGGGAGTACCTGGCTGCGCCTGGCCGCATAGCCCGCGACCGAGAAGCCGGCCAGTGCACGGTCGGCACTGGTCTGGCCGCCGCGGATGCCGGGACTCGGCCGCACCTCGTCGTCGACCAGATGGGGCAGGTGGCGGGCCACAACGGCATCCGCAGGTCCGTCATTCAGGGCGATGAGCACACCTGATTTTAGACTCCGACCCGGGCGAACTGGATGCAGAAACGGGCCTGGGCCGGTCGCGATCATTCGATCACGACCGGCCCAGGCCCGTTGGCTGCGCGCCGGAGGCCGGGTGGGCCTACTTGCCGCGTGCGTTCGTGCCGGCTGCCATCTCGTCGGCTTCATCGACCGACAGTTCGAGGCGTGCGAAAGACGGGTCGTCCGCGAACGACTTCATCCGAGCGATCTTGTAGATGATCAGGCCGTAGAGGGCCTTGGCCAGGATGTCGGCGATCGAGTAGCCGATCTGCTTGCCGACCCAGGCATCCGAACCGTCGATGCCGAGCATCGGCAGCAGGTAGGCGATCGGGTAGACACCCCAGGTCAGCAGCAGCAGCAGGCGCAGCTGGCTGATCGTGCGGCGCACACTTGCCGGCTGACGGTCGAGGGACTTGGTCAGTTCGACGAACAGGACGTAGAGGATGTACGCGAACGGAATGGTCGAGAGCAGACCGAAGATTCCGCGTACCGCGTTGTCGCCGCTGAGCTCGCCGGGGTACCCGAGGATGATCATCAGGGCCGAGGCCGGGATGAGGCGGTAGAGGAGGCTGGTCTGCACCTTGCGGGCCAGGGCGAGAACCGCGATCAGTTCGAGCAGGAGCAGAGGAACGGTGAGGAGCCAGTCAACGTAGCGGTAGCCCTCGTTGAAGGATGCCCCGGCGACCTGCACATAGTCGCCCGCACCGCCGATGGCCTCGGTGACGAACGCTGCTTTGAAGGAGTCGAAGATGCGGAAGTAGTGGTACGCGGCAATCGCACACACGATGGCCGCGACGGTCATCGCCTGACGGTAGCGCGGGAGAATCCGCTTGAGGGAGACGATGATGAAGATCGCCGTGAACAGCTGTGAGGCGATGACGAGCGAAAACATGTTGTAGACGGTGTCGTATTGAATCTGGGTGAGGGAATCGGGAATCACTTTTTGTCCTCCGGATGAGCGAGAAAGAACTGAGATTTCGCTGTGCAGACGTGCTTTGCTGTGTTGCTTGATTACTAATCAGCCTAAATGCTGAACTGATTGCTTACTAGGAATTTAGTACTAATTTCCTGAGTCTAAGCAGGGAGTATCCAGACAGATTTAGTGAGGAATGTACACCCGATCAGGGAGTCCCGAATGGGGACGACAACGTCACTCACACGGCCGTGGAATCACCCTGTTCGCGGCGGCCGGTTGCGGCCTCCCGCTGCAGTGGCGTCACCGAGGAAAGCGGCACGTTCAGCAGATCGACCAGCGGAGCGAGCGCCCGGAACCGCTTCAGCACCAGGTCGGTGAAGTCCTCGCCGAGCGCCGCGGCGCCGGGCAGGAAGCCGGTCATCGCCCAGCTGCGGTTCTGCAGCAGATCGACGGCCGGGTGGTCGGCCGGGAAACCCTTCGGTGCACGCACGAGCGGGTTGCCCGCCAGCGGATCGGCCAGTCCGGTGCGCGACACGTCGGCCAGCACGCCTCGCATCGCCCTGTGGTGCTCGAGCAGATACTCGCGAATGGCGCGCAGCTGCTGCGGTCCCGGACCCCAGGACCCTCCCGCGACCATCACGCTCTGCACACCCACCTGCACGAAGAAGCCCGCTCCCCCGGTCTTCTCCAGACCCTGCCGCGGCCAGAAGGCCGCCAGATGGGTCTTGTAGGGGGTTTTGTCGTGGGAGAAGCGCACGTCGCGGTAGATGCGCATCATGGCCTTGTTCGGCGGCCGGAGATGCTGGGGTGCGAACTCGCCCAGGCCGGCGTTGATCGACTCGATGACGGCCAGCATCCGTGCCTTCAGCTCGATCTCGTAGACGGGCTTGTGCTCTTCGAACCACTCGCGGTTGTTGCGGTGTTCCAGCTCTTCGAGAAAGTCAAAGGTCTGCTCGCTGAAATGGGGGCCCACTGCACACTCCTCGATCTGGCCGGTAACGGTCTAACCGCGGGTACCGCCCTGCTTCACCACCCTACGCAGGAACAGCAGCGGCAGTGTGACGGTCGCCACGGCCGTGACCAGCCAGACCACGAGGGTGGCCAGAGGATCAGGAACCGCACCATGCCTACTCCGTCTTCTTGGCCGCTGCCTTCGCCGCCCGCTTGGTTTCCCGCACCCGGCTCAGAGATTCCGGGTCGACGATGTCGGCGACCGACCGGAACGAGCCGTCCTCGCCGTAGGGGGCGGATGCCTCCCGCCAGCCCGGCGCCGTGAGACCCTGCCGCTTGCCGAGCAGGGCCAGGAAGATCTTCGCCTTCTGCTCGCCGAACCCCGGGAGCGCCTTCAGGCGCCGCAGGATCTCGGCGCCGTCCGGGGAGCCGGTGGTCCACAGGGCGGAGGCGTCGCCGTTCCAGTCGGCGGCGATCACCCCGGCGAGGGTCTGCGTGCGCGCGGCCATCGAGCCGGGGTAGCGGTGCACGGCCGGCGTGGCCCGGAAGACCTCGACGAAGGCGTCGGCGTCGAAACCGGCGATGGTCGACGGGTCGAGCGTGCCGATCCGGTCGCGGATCTTGGCCGGCCCGGCGAACGCGGTCTCCATCGCGATCTGCTGGTCCAGCAGCATCCCGAGGAGGAGGGCGAACGGGTCGTCGCTGAGCAGGGCGTCGGCGGCGGAATCGCCGGTGAGGTGCAGCATCATCCGCCCATTGTGCCACCGGCCGGGCGCTGCCGGTGGCGCCTAGACTCGGCCCATGTCCCGCCTCGTCGTCGTCCTCCCGCTCACGCCGCTCCGCACCGGCGACAGCTTCCCGGTGTCGGACTGGCCGCTGCACATCACCGTGCTGCCTCCCTTTCATACGGATGCCGCGGCATCCGTCATCGCGCACGTCATCTCGGGTGTCGTCGCCGCGACCATCGCCGGCGCGCCGGGCGGCGGGACCGCACTGACTCCCGTCGCGGGCGCCGACGCGCTGTTCGGCCGGCGGGAGGACGTGCCGGTGACGCTCATCGAGGACGACCCGCAGCTCACGGGGTTGCACCGCGCCCTCGTCGACGCTGTGCGGCCGTTCGCCTCCACCCCGGATGAACCCGCGTTCACGGGTCCCGGCTTCCGGGCCCACATCACGATCAAGAACGGCGCCCGAGTGCACGAGGGCCAGCGGCTCGCCCTCAGCCAGATCGCCCTCGTGGACATGGCGCCCCGATCCGCGGCGAGCGGGCGCACGGTGCTCGCCACGTTCCCTCTGGCCGCGCCGGGCCCGGCCTGACCTCGACCGGAAATGTCGGCCTCGGCGCCACCCTCCTGCCGAAGGATCCGGCCCGGGCTGCCCTTCCGGACGAGCACGCACGGTGGCACCATTGGCCCCGCGAAGTGAGGGCTGAGAGGATGGCGACGACGATGACGATCGAGGTGACGCCGGCCCACGACTTCGCGGACATGGCGACGATGTTCGAGCCGAAGAACCCCGAGTCGTCTGTCTGCTGGTGTCTCTCCTGGCGGCTGGGCTCCGCAGAGAACCGCGAGCTCCGGGGCGCCGCTCGAGCCGACAAGGTACGGGAATTGTGCTCGCGGGAACTCGCTCCCGGCGTGCTCGCGCACAGCGACGGGGAGGTCGCCGGGTGGGCCGGGATCGCCCCGCGCGCCGAGCTGCACCCCTTCGCTCACTCGCGCAAGATCCCGCACCTCGACGAGCTGCCCGTCTGGTCGCTCTGGTGCCTCCGGGTGCGTCCCGGGTACCGCAAGCAGGGCGTCACGCGCGCACTCATCGACGGGGCCGTGGCGTACGCGCGGGCATCCGGCGCCCCCGTCGTGGAGAGCTACCCGGTCGACAACGCGGGACAGCGGGTGGACCTCACGATGGCCTACGTCGGCACGCGCAGCATGTTCGAGCGGGCCGGCTTCACGAAGGCCGCCGACACGAGCGCCGTCGCGGGCGGCTTTGCGCGCATCCTGATGCGACGGATGCTGCGCTGACCCCGAACTCGCATGGCCGGTGGGCTGGAGCTCACCTGCCCTGTCCCTAGGATGAGGTCATGGCGATGCCGGTCCTGGCCACAAAGCTCTTCATCCCGAGGCTTCGGTCCGGTGCAGTGCCTCGCCCGCGCCTGGTCGAGCGTCTGCAGGAGGGACTCCGCGCCGGCCGGAAGCTGCTGCTGATTTCCGCGCCCGCCGGTTTCGGCAAGACCACGCTGCTCACCGAGTGGATAGCCGATGCCCAGCGGCGGGATCCTCTGCTGCGGGTCGGCTGGCTGTCTCTCGACGAGAGCGACAACGATCCCTCGCGGTTCCTCACCTACCTGACGAACGCGCTGCAACGGGCAGATCCCGCGATCGGCGCAGGTGCAGCAGTCCTGACCCTCCCGGTCACGTCGTTCGAGCCGGCCCTGACCGGGCTGATCAATGACGTCGCCCAGCGTCCGCAGACGATCATCCTGGTGCTCGATGACCTGCAGGTGATTGAGGCACCGGAGGTCCGTGACGCTCTGGTCTTCCTCCTCGAGCATCTTCCGCAGAATCTGCACGTGGCCGTGGCGAGCCGCTCCGATCCGCTTCTGCCCGTGGCGCGATTGCGCGCCGGGGATGAGCTCACCGAGTTGCGGGCAGCCGATCTGCGCTTCACTGCGGACGAGGCCGCCGCCTTCCTGACCGAGATGGTGGACCTGCAGCTCTCGGCCGACGACATCGCCGCCCTCGAATCGCGCACGGAGGGCTGGATCGCCGGGCTCCAACTGGCGGCCCTCTCGATGCGTGAACGCTCGGATGTCTCCGGCTTCATCCACGGGTTCACCGGGAGCAACCGGTTCGTGATCGACTATCTCGCCGAAGAGGTGCTGCAGCGTCAGCCCGAGCAGGTGCGGGCATTCCTGCTGCGCACCTCCATCCTGGACCGGCTCACCGGCCCCCTCTGCGACGCCGTCACCGGGGAGGCCGGGAGCAGCGAGATGCTGGCATCCCTCGAGCGGGAGAATCTCTTCGTCATTGCCCTCGACGACCGGCGTCATTGGTACCGGTATCACCACCTCTTCGCGGATGTCCTGCGGGCGCGGTTGCGTGCCGACAAGCCGGATCGGGTGGCTGAGCTCCATCGACTCGCCAGCGCCTGGCACGAGCAGAATGACCTCCCGGAGGAAGCGATCACTCACGCCCTGGCGGCCGGGGACAGTGAACGTGCGGCGACGGTGATCGAGGCGACCGTGCCCTCCGTGCGGCAGAGCAGGCAGGATGCGACGCTGCTCGGCTGGCTGAAGTTGCTCCCGGACGACGTCATCCGCCGCAGGCCGGTGCTCGGCGTCTACTGCGCGTGGTCCGCATTCGTCTCCGGTGACGTGGAGGCTGTCGAACCCCGCCTGAGCGACGCCGAACGGGCCCTGGCGGCCAGGAACGATGACGGCGAACCGACGCACCGCTCCGCCGCCGGCGCGGAGCTTCGGAAGCTTCCCGTGACGATCGCCGTCTATCGGGCAGCCCTGGCGCAGGCGCAGGGGAATGTGAGCGGGATGAAGGAGCACGCTGGGCGCGCCCTGGATCTCACCCTTCCAGACGATCATCTCGGGCGCGGTGCGGCAGCCGGCCTCCTCGGACTCGCTTCCTGGGCCGACGGCGATCTCGACGCCGCCCTGCGGGCCTTCGCCGAGGTCAGGACCAGCCTGCGACTGGCCGGCAACCTGGCCGATATGCTCGCCACCACCCTCGTGCTGGCAGACCTCCTGACGCCGATGGGACGACTCCGCGAAGCCGAGAGCGCCTTCGCACAGGGCCTGCAGCTCGCATCGGAACAGGGAGAGCCGCCGCCGCAATCGACGGCCGACCTGCACACCGGCATCAGCGAACTCCTGCGCGAACGCGACGAACTGCCCGCCGCCAGAGCGCACCTGCAGGTGAGCGAGGAACTCGGGGAACGAGCCTCCCTGCCCGAGAACCGCTACCGGTGGTTCGTCGCGATGGCGCGCGTCCGGGAAGCCGAAGGACATCAGCACGCCGCTCTCGATCTACTCGCGACGGCCGAACGGCTGTACCGACGCGGGTTCTTCCCGGAGGCCCGTCCGATCGCCGCGATGCGAGCTCGGCTCTGGATCACTCAGGGACGACTGACGGATGCCCGCGCCTGGGCCGACGAGCACGGCCTGTCTGCGGAGGACGAGCTGACCTACCTGAGTGAGTTCGGGCACATCACCGTGGCGAGGCTGCTCATCGCGCAGCACCGGGCCGATCCGCACGAGGGAACGATCGGGTCGGCCATCCGTTTGCTTGACCGGCTCCTGGCCGCCGCCGAAGCAGGCCGCCGCACCGGAGTCGTCCTCGAGATCCTCCTGCTGCAGGCACTGGCGGAGGAGGCGCAGGGTCGCATCCCGGCCGCCCTGCCTTCGCTTCACCGAGCGCTCACCCTCGCCGAGCCGGAGGGCTACCTCCGACTCTTCGCCGACGAAGGCGAGCCCATGTCGGCGTTGCTCCGTGCGGCCGCCGAGACGGGAACCCGCCCCGAGTACGTGCGACGGATCGGCCGGGCCCTGCGCACCTCCGGTGCCGGCACAACCGGCCCGCCGACCCTGCCTGAGCCATTGAGCGAGCGCGAACTGCACGTACTCCGGCTCCTGGCGACCGAACTCACCGGTCCCCAGATCGCGCGGGAACTGTACGTTTCGCTCAACACCCTGCGCACCCACAGCAGGCACATATTCGGCAAACTCGACGTCAACAGCCGTTCGGCTGCCGTCAGCCGTGCCACCCAGCTGGGCCTGATCTAGCCCGGCGGCCGGCATAAATCACCACCTCGGTCACCACAGGGGGTGATGCCCCGTCACCACGTGTCTTCGTAGATTCGGGTCGTTCTCAGGTATCCCCCTGGGGCCACTCAGAGCATCGGAGCACCTCATGAACATCACGCCTGCCACACTCACCCGAGGGGCCGCGGTTGCCACCGCCCTGTCCGGGCTGATCTACATCATCATCCAGTTCTTCCACCCCGCCGACGAGGCTGCCTCCCTCACCACCCAGACCTGGGTGACGGTGCACAGTCTCAGCTTCGGCATGGCCGTCCTCGGCCTGGTCGGCGTCACGGGCCTCTACCTTCGCCAGGTGCGCCAGTTCGGGCTGCTCGGCCTGGTCGGCTACGCGATGTTCGGACTCTTCTTCATCCTGCAATCGGCCTTCGTCTTCGCGGAGGCTTTCATCGCGCCGCTGGTCGCGGCAGACGCACCGCAATTCGCCGAGGACTTCGTCGGCCTCTTCGGCCGAAACCCGGCCGAGACCGACCTCGGCCTTCTCGCCGCACTTCCCCTGATCGGCGCCGTGGTCTACACGGTCGGCGCCATCCTGTTCGGCGTCGCCGTCCTCCGGGCCCGCGTCCTCTCCCGTGGGGCCGGTATCCTCTTGATCGCCGCTGCGGCGGTGACGCCCCTCGCGGGCGCGCTGCTTCCGCATCCGCTCGAAAGGATGGCCGCGATCCCGATGGGCCTGGCCCTGATCTGGCTCGGCTACTCACTGTGGTCGGACCAGCGCACCAGCGCAGCGCAGAGCATCCGCACCGCGCACGGATCAGCTCTCGACCACACGACGGTGTTCTGATGAACCGGGAGAACGGTGACCTCGCCCGCTATGAGATTCGGCTCCGGGGACAGCTCGAGGAGAGCTGGAGCGACTGGTTCGAAGGCTTCACCCTGACCGGGACAGTCGATGGAACCACCGTGCTCACGGGCCCGGTCATCGACCAGGCCGCGCTGCACGGGCTGCTCCGGCGCGTCAGCGACCTGGGTGTGACGCTGATCTCCGTCAAGGCCCTCGGAAGCAGGCACCCATGACCGCGGGCATCGTGACTGCCGCGACACCCCGGCGCGATCATCGGTCCGGCCCTCGGAGGCACTGGCTGGCACCGACCGGGTTGATCCTCCTCAACCTCATCCCCGTGCTCGCCGGGGCGGCGCGGCTCACCGAGCTGACGGGCGGGGCCGTCGCCACACCGCAGAACGCCCGGTTTCTCGACTCCCCCGTGCCCCTCGTGACGCACATCCTCAGCGTGACCGTGTTCACCCTGCTGGGCGCGTTCCAATTCGTGCCGACACTGCGTCGCCACCGGGCCGGCTGGCATCGCATCACCGGACGCATCCTCATCCCGGCGGGCCTGCTCGCCGCGCTCTCCGGCATGTGGATGGCCGCTTTCTACCCGCATCCAGCCGGGGATGGAGCCCTCCTGGTGGTGTTGCGGCTGCTCTTCGGGGCAGCCATGGTGGCGAGCATCGGCCTCGGTGTTCGCAGCATCGTGCGGCGAGACTTCATCCGCCACGGCGCCTGGATGACCCGCGCCTACGCCATCGGAGTGGGAGCCGGCACCCAGGCCGTCGTTCTCATCCCACAATCGATCATCTTCGGTTCAACCGACGAACTATCTCGCGCCGGGTTCATGGGTGCCGGCTGGGTGATCAACCTGGCGGTAGCGGAGTACATTATCCGCCGGCGCCCCAGACCTGTCCTCACCCCATCACTCAAGGAGTCGCCATGAAGTCACAACCAGACACTCGCACCCACGGCCAGGATGTGCGGATGCGTGCCGCCGTCTATCGCCGGTTCGGCCCTCCGGAGGTGGTGCAGATCGAAGAGGTTCCCAAACCCCAGCCGCGGCCGGGCGAGGTGCTCGTCAAGGTCTACGCGAGCACGGTGAGCGCCGCTGACTACCGGTCTCGCTCGCGCAACGTCCCGAAAGGGCTGGGACTGCCCACTGCGCTCGCGCTCGGAGTGTTCCGCCCCCGCCGGCGGGTCCTGGGCATGGATGTCGCCGGTGTCGTCGAGGCCGTGGGCTCGGGCGTCACGTCGTTCGGGCCCGGAGACGAGGTGATCGCCATGCTCGGCAGCCGGTTCGGCGGGCACGCGGAATACGTCTGCATCCCGCAGGATGGCGTGATCACGGCGAAGCCACGGAACATGACCTTCACGGATGCCGTCACCCTCGTCTTCGGCGGAACCACCGCCCAAGCATTTTTCAGCCGCGCCGCGATCACACCGGGCAGCACCGTTCTCGTGAACGGCGCATCCGGTGCGGTAGGCACGGCGGCAGTGCAGCTCGCCAGGCAGTTGGGCGCCCGGGTCACCGGTGTGTGCAGCGGCGCCAACCGCGAACTGGTCACCGCGCTCGGCGCCGACCGGGTGATCGACTACACGACGACGGATTTCCTGTTCGAGGGGCAAACCTACAACGTCATCATGGATTGCGTCGGGAACGCCCCCTTCGAACGCGCCGCGGCGCGCATCACTCCCGGCGGCGCCCTGTTGCTCGTCATCTCCGATCTGAGAGGTCTGCTGCTGGCCGCCTGGCACACCAGGACGAGCGGGAAGCTGGTCGCCGCGGGCAACATCGCCAACACGGCGGAATCGCTGGCTGTGCTGGTCGGCCTCGCGGAATCGGGTCGTTTCCAGGCCGTCATCGACCGTACCTACGACCTTGCCGACGTTGCCGCTGCGCACCGCTACGTCGACGACGGGCACAAGAGAGGCAATGTTGTGCTGCGGATCGCAACCGGTTGACCGCCGGGCACAACCGGTGCGGCAGGTGCCCGGGGCGGCGCGGCCACCGCCGCACTGCGGGGTGACGACGCCGGGACAGGTGGTTATTCTGGGGGCATGTGCCGGAATATCCACACTCTGCATAACTTTGAGCCCGCCGCCACCGACGACGAGGTGACCGCCGCCGCCCTGCAGTTCGTGCGCAAGATCAGCGGCTTCACGAAGCCGTCGAACGCCAACGCCCCGGCGTTCAACCGGGCTGTCGAGGAGATCGCCCACATCTCGCGGCACCTGTTGGAGGACCTGGTGACCACGGCTCCGCCCAAGAACCGGGAAGTCGAGGCGGAGAAGGCGAAAGCCCGCTCAGCGAAACGGTTCACCGCGGCATAGGGCTGCGGATGTCCGGATCAGCAGCCGCCTCCGGTTCCAAGCCTCGGACTGAATCCGGGCGCTCAGTCAACCTCTGAGGTCATCCCACTCCTGAAGTACAGACATGAGCGCATCCTGGAACCTATCCGACGTGTGATCCAAGGACCACACACCGGCTTCAACAAGCGACCCGGGGAGCCCGGACTTTTTTGACACCACTGCACCCAGTAGAACCTCCTTGCGGCGTCGATACACGGCGGGCCACGGCGAGCCTGGCTCGTTGAAGTACGGAATGTCGTCATAGTTCCTGCCAACGCAATCCGACAGCAGACGCGTCGACAGATTGACGAACGAGCCGTTGAGGAGAGCATCGACAATCGCGTGCCGGTCCGAAAGATCGACGTCGTCGTCCGGGTCATCGTCGAAGGCAAGAATCGATAGGTGCAGGGCCTCACTGTAGAGCCAGGCTCCTTCGTCCATCAGATTGCTCAACGCAACACGCGCGCGGCTGCTGTCCGCCCCGACCGACGGCATGGTTATGGCGTAGATGCGTAGCAACTCCACCTGGACCAGCAGGCGCGACAGAGCGCTGAGGACTGTGGTCCGGCGCTCACCGATCAGGCTCACATCGCCCTCGGGGAAGGACAGCAGCTCAGACATTCGCGGGCTGGTGAGATCCTGAATGGTCCGAGATTCCAGAACAGTTGCTCTGGCATGCTCGACAAGGCCCTGCATACGGCCACTCAGGTAATTCTCTTTTTCCATCTTGGCTTGGCTGTCCGCGATCTGTCCCGACTGCCGTAAGGCTTTGGCCGCGATCAAGATCCCGATAACAATCGCGACAAACGATAGGATCGAGGACGCCCAGCCGTCCCATGCACCCAGTTCCATGAATACCTTTCGTCTTGGTTTTGGCCGATTGGGCCATCAAACCGTGTCGCCGGGTACCACGAACCGCTTCCCCCCGATCAGTGTAGGGGCGTGCACGGGTTCGGGCAGCCAACGGGCTAGACGTCGAAGCGGAACTTCACCACGGTCCACAGGCGTACAACGTCTCAGCAGCTGGACACTCTCAGCGTGCGACTGTGCCGGGGCGCGGCCGTTTAGTCGGATGTCGTCGAGACTGGCAACGCGAGTCCGAGGAACGGCTCGATTGCGCGGGCGTACTCCTCAGACTCCCCTGAACGCACCACAGTCGCACCGTACGAGACGCGGATGTTGTCGAGTCGACCGTCAGCGTTCTCCGCCCAGGTCGCTGCCGCACCGGTGGGGTCCAGCGCCGCATCCTGGATAGAGACATCGACCCATTGGACGCCGTCGTACACCCTGGCGTTCCAGAGCCAACACTCACCGCCCTCGCGGTTGCAATAACGGTCGCGGTATTCCTTCTGCCAGTTCGGGTCGGCGTTCATTGCCTTGGAGTCCTGCTCCAGCACGAGCAGCCCGAGCCCGGCGGCACGAGTGACCTCACTAGCGGCATCGAGCACCGCCTGCCACTTCGCCGGGCGCGGAACGCCATCCGTGGCCGATTCGCAACAGTTGACGGAGATGAGCATGGACTCTCCCCCATAACCATTGCCGAGCTGCGGGAACCAGCGCTCATCACTGAACCACTCGTCCTCGGGCTCTGTAGACGTCATCTCCAGGCCTGAGGCGTCGGCAATCGCGGCCTGCAGATTGCCGATCAGCGCACGCGCCTCGGGCTCGAGCGCTGTCTGGTCTGGTCGGCCCAACAGAGCCTCCCCGTTCTGCCCCGCGTGAGCCGGGTAATCGGCCCAGTCGACCGTGATCTCATCGCCCTGCGAATCTGTGTACGTCGTTGTCGGCGACGGTTCGACACCGAAGGCAGAGCAGCCAGTCAGGGACACGGCTGCCAGCAGAATCAGGCCAACGTGTCGTTTCATGCCCTGAGACTACTGCTCAGGGTTGCCCACAGCTCAAGTATGCGAACACGACACGGCCCTGCCTGCCGAAGCTGACGGGGCCGTTCTCAACACACGGTTTATTTGGATATCGACGCGGAACCAAACCGTGTTCCGTCATTCCATCGCCGAACTGGGGCGTCTGAGGTCTTCGCTCTGAACGACCAGCGCCGGTGAGAGCTGGCCGCAGCGCTGCATGACGTCAATCTGGGCAATTGTTGCCGGAACGGACAATTGTGGCCGTTGCGCCGGTCACGATTGTCCGAAGCGGGAACAGTTGCGGCCCGGACCGCGGGCCACACGTGAACCGGAAATTCACCGCATTCCGCCACCAAGTACGTGACCGTGGAACGGCAACACCAGCCATTCATCCATTAGATCTCAGCGTCTGTGTGAAGATATGTTCGAGGGCGCTCATACGTCCGATGACCCGGGGGAACAATGATCGATAACGGCGTGTCACGTGTGGGCAAGGTTCTCTCAGGAGCGGTCCTCGTCGTTGGCGCGGTGTTCCTCACCGCCTGTTCCGGACCAGCAGCTCCTATCCCACGCACCCCCAGCCCGACGGCAACGCCCGAAACGGCAACGGCAACGGCAACCGAGTCGGCGCCGCCGGCTGCAGCCCGGGTGACTGACCTCGTGCTCAGCTCGACGTCGATCGAATTCCGAGATGCATCCGGGACCGCCCAATCCACGTTCGACTATTTCCAGCCGCCGGACGAACTGGTTTCCGCGCTAACGCTGGCACTGGGAAGCGCGCCGACCGAAAGCACGTGGGGCGAGGACGACAATCACCCGGGAGTTACCTACGCGTGGGACGATTTCGCCATCCACGACTTCGATCGAGTGGTGAACGGGGAGACATTGAACTGCCCAAGTTCCTCTTTCGGAGTGGAAACCGAGGCCCTGAACGGTGTTCGCATCCGCACAGTGGATGGAATCGCCGTCGGCGACAACGCCGCCGAAATTGCGGCACGTTATCCCGACACCTCGTGGAGAAGCGCTCCGCTGGGCGACCCCAAGGGCGAACCCGTCGAACTCCACATCGGCGTCGGTCACGTTTCGCTTCCACCGTGCGAGGCCGCGAGAGGAAATTCGGACCGCACGTATTCGGTCCGACTTGATGCCCCTGATCCGCTCGGGCCGATCACGAGATTCTGGGGGCCTTCGGCGGACTGGGGCGACTGAAGCCTCACCAACCACTGAAAAGGTGACGCTGACCTTCCCCCGGTGCCCGTTCAATGCGACGCGGCATCCGCAACGAGCGCGCATCGACTTCGACGGTTCCGGTCAAGTTCGGCTGTTGCGCCTGTCGAAGTCGACCGGTTTTCGTCACCGAAAGACCTGACAACCGCCGAGGGTCGCTTCAGTCCGGGATGTTGCCGTGCCTCTGATTACCAACCGTGCAAAGATGTTTCCAAGTGCAGCCACCTGCTTGATGACTTCTGGGGGAAGTATGACCGTTCGCGGCGTGGAGGGTGGGTGCGGCACAGCGGTCGCAGCACTTGTTGTGGTTGCCAGCGTCCTGATTCTGACCGGCTGTTCCGGTCAAGCCGGTCCCGTCCGCGGCACCCCGGGTCCGTCTGCAACGCCGACGGTGGCTCCATCTGCCCCGACTGCATCGGAGCCTCTCCCGGTCACAGCCGCAGTGACGGACCTCTACATCAGTGCAACCTCCATCGACGTGCGAGACGGCTCCGGGGAGACTTTGGCCACGTTCGACTACTTCCAGCCTGCCAGCGAGGTGGTCGCCGGACTGTCCGCAGCCTTCGGAAGCCCGCCCATCACCGAAGACTATTTGAGCGAAAACACCGAGCAGCATCCCGGCACTAGGTATTCGTGGGGTAATACCTACGCCAAGGATTCTGGTTCTGGCCTGAACCCCTACACGCCGGGTGATTTCGTCTTCGTCGACGAGGACCCGGTCGGGGTGCCACCTTATCTTCCCAACACCCGTGTCCTAGTTGCCTCCGACGCCGTGAACGGTGTTCATATCAGCACCATCGACGGGATTGCGGTCGGAGACAACGCCGCAGAGCTCGCGGCACGTCATCCCGACACCGCTTACCGGAGTCCTCACGACGGCGCGCTCGACCTAACTGTGGGTCCCGTGCCGCTCCCACCCGCCGACTGGAACGCCGACCCTGTGTTTTCCGTCCAGGTCCGCGCTCCCGACCCACTCGGGCCGATCACAGTGTTTGTTGCTCCATCGCCGAACTGGGGCGTGTGACGCCCTCACCCCTGGGCAGGAACGCTGCTCCACGTCAAAGCGGAAATCCACCGAGTGGCATCGCAGAGCAACCATTCACAGCCACGTTTAGCGCCCTTCTGGCTATCTCCGCATCGTCGCTGCCGGCAGCGCAGTGCCCTTACTCCCTGCCGTCCTCAAGCGGGATGAGCATCGTTCGAAATGGACCAGCAACGGCGTGGAGGTCCCAAATGCGATCGGCGACGCCGTCGATGCCATCGTCAAGCTGAAGCTGAGGAATGCCTCCCGGGATCACGAGTTGGCTGACACGGACTCCCTCACCCTCGAGCGCGTCGTGGAGCATCTCGCCGTATGCGCTCTCGGCCGGGAAGGCGACCGATGTGCCGGCGAAGTCGGCGCGGGCCTTCACTGAGGTTCCGCCGTTGATCATGATGATGCTGCCGCTACCTGACTGCCGCATCGCCGGGAGCACCGCACGCACTGCGTGAATGAGCCCGAGAGCCGAGAACTGCAATGCCTCCAAAGCCAGCTCCGGAGTCATGTCGAGCACCGGCTTCAGGTAGTCACGCGACGGAAGCGGGCTGTACTGCAACGTAGTGATGGGTCCGAGCTCTGCCGCAGCACGCGCAAGGGAATCTTCAAGCGCCGCCGGCACTCGGACATCCGCGGCGTAACCACACGCGGTGAAATCGGCAGCAGTGAGCTCCGCAGCCATGGAGTCGAGCTTCGACTGGTTTCTCGAGATCAGGGCGATTGAGAAGCCCTCGCGCCCGAACCTTCGCGCAACTGCTGCTCCGAGTCCTGGTCCAGCTCCGATGATGGCGATGACAGGCACGGTGGTTTCCTCCGAGTGATGATCTTGTGGTGCCGAGAGTGAAGTCTGATGGGTCGACAGCTCTGAGGATCACGCACCAGCCCGACCCCGGATATTGCCGGGGCAGGGTGATGACATGGTCGGGTACAGGGCAATTGTTGCCGAAACGGACAACTGTTGCCGGTGCGCCGGCAACAGTTGTCCGAAACGGGAACAGTTGCGGCCGGCACTGCGGGCTACACGTTGAAGCGGAACTCCACCACGTCGCCATCCTGCATGATGTATTCCTTGCCCTCGATGCGGGCCTTGCCCTTGGAACGGGCCTCCGCCACGGAGCCGGCCTCCATCAGGTCTTCGAAGGAGAAGATCTCCGCCTTGATGAAGCCCTTCTGGAAGTCGGTGTGGATCACGCCGGCGGCCTGCGGGGCGGTCCACCCCTTGTGGATGGTCCAGGCGCGCGTTTCCTTCGGGCCGGCCGTCAGGTAGGTCTGCAGGCCGAGGGTGTCGAAGCCGATGCGGGCGAGCTGGTCGAGGCCACTCTCGGCCTGGCCGGTCGAGGCCAGCATCTCGGCGGCATCCTCGGCGTCGAGCTCGCTGAGCTCGGATTCGAGCTTCGCGTCGAGGAACACGGCGTTGGCCGGCGCGACGAGGGCGGCGAGGGTGTCGAGCTTGGCCTGGTCCTGCAGCACGGCCTCGTCCACGTTGAAAACATAGATGAAGGGCTTCGCGGTGAGCAGCCCGAGTTCCTGGATCGGCTCGATGTCGAGCGCGGCCGACGAGAGCGGCTGGCCGGCGTCGAGGATCGCCTGCGCCTTGAGCGCGGTCTCGAGCACGATGGGGGGAAGTTTGCGCCCCTTGACCTCTTTCTCGAACCGCAACACGGCCTTTTCGAGGGTCTGCAGGTCGGCGAGGATGAGCTCCGTGTTGATGGTCTCCATGTCGCCGGCCGGGTTCACGGCACCGTCGACGTGCACCACGTCGGGGTCGGCGAAGCCTCGGATGACCTGTGCGATGGCATCCGCTTCACGGATGTTGGCGAGGAACTTGTTGCCGAGGCCCTCCCCCTCGCTGGCGCCGCGCACGATTCCGGCGATGTCGACGAACGAGACCGGCGCCGGCAGCAGGGCCTTGCTGCCGTAGATGGTGGCCAACGCAGCGAGCCGGAAATCAGGCAGGTTGACGATGCCGACGTTCGGCTCGATGGTGGCGAACGGGTAGTTCGCCGCGAGCACGTTGTTCTTGGTCAACGCGTTGAAGAGGGTGGACTTGCCGACATTGGGCAGTCCGACGATTGCAATAGTAAGAGCCACGGGAGTCAATCGTACCGTCTGCGGCCCGCGGCCCGGTCGGCCCGCGGAGGCGCAGTGTCGGCGGCCCGTGAAAGGATGAAGCGGTGCCAGTCAACTTCACCGCCATCGACTTCGAGACCGCCAATTCCTCCAGCGCATCGGCGTGCTCGGTGGGGCTGGTGAAGGTGCGCGACGGCCAGGTGGTCGACCGGGTCGCCTGGTTCATCAAGCCCGCCGTCGGGCACGACATGTTTCTGGCCTGGAACATCAAGATCCACGGCATCCGGCCGACGGATGTCGCGGGTGCGGCCACCTGGGCCGAGCAGCTTCCCGACCTGGTCGCCTTCGCCGGCGACGACCATCTGGTGGCCCACAACGCCGGCTTCGACCTGGGTGTGATCAAGACATCCTCCACCGTCGCCGGCCTGGAGGTGCCCGACTTCAACTACGTCTGCAGCCTGCAGGTGGCCCGCCGCACCTACCACCTCGACTCCTACCGACTGCCGGTTGCCGCGATGGCCGCGGGATTCGAGGGCTTCGCCCACCACGATGCCCTGGCCGACGCGGAGGCCTGTGCGGCCATCATGATCCACGCTGCCGACCGGCACGGGGCCGGCACCCTCGAGGAGCTGGCGCAGATCACCGGCGTGAAGGTCGGCGCGATCGGGCCGGTCGCCACGAAGGAGAAGTCCGCCACGCACGGCCCGATGGCCCTGAGCTAGGCGTCAACTCACCTCCGGCGCGGGAGTGTCGGTGGCCACTGGCAGAGTGGATCCATGGATTCCTGGTTCAGTCTCTTTGTCGGTCTTGTCGTCGGCGCCCTGCTGGGCACCCTGCTCACGGTGGTGTTCACGGCGCGCGCCGCGGATCGCCGCACCGCGGGCCGGTCAGGCAGCAACGACCCACTCGTGACCGAGGCCAACCACCAGGTGGCGCTGGCCGAGGTGCGCGCCCGGGAGGCGGGCATCCAATCCATCCTGCGCGAGGAGCTGGCCTCGGTGCAGGCAACGGCCGATGCCCTGCGCGGGCAGGTCGTCGACGCGGGGCGTCAGTACCGCGAACTGAGCGACCGCCAGCGCGATGACCAAGAGGCGCGCACCGAACAGCAGAAGCAGGAGAGCAGGGTCCTGCAGGCGCTCGCACCGGTCAAGGAGAGCCTGCAGGACATGCAGGCGAAGGTTGCTGAGCTGGAGGCCCAGCGCAGCCTGCAACACGGCGAGCTCAGCCAGCAGCTGCGGTCGGCGACCGAGTCTGAGGAGCGCCTGCGGAGCACCGCCGAGTCGCTCGCGTCTGCGCTGCGCGCCAACAACACGCGCGGGGTCTGGGGCGAAACCCAGCTGCGCAGCGTGGTCGAGGCCGCCGGTCTGATCGAGCGGGTCGACTTCGACGTGCAGTCGAGCATCACCTCCGATGCCGGCGCCGGCCGCCCGGACATGGTCGTGCATCTGCCCGGAGGCAAGAACATCGCCGTTGACGCGAAGGTGCCCTTCACGGCGTTCCTCGAAGCCAGTCAGATCCCGGTCACCGCCACCGGCGCCCTGGGCGCCCAGCGGACCGCCTACATGAAAGCACACGTCAAGGCCGTGCGCGACCACATCACCGCGCTCGGCAGCAAGGCCTACTGGCAGGGCCTGGAGGCGTCCCCCGAGATCGTGATCGCCTTCATCCCCAGCGAGTCCCTGGTCTCCTCGGCGCTGGAAGCCGACCCGTCGATCATGGAGTTCGCGTTCTCGAAGCGGGTGGCCCTCGCCTCCCCGGTGACCCTGTGGTCGGTGCTCAAGACGGTGGCCTTCACCTGGCAGCAAGACGTGCTCACGCATGACGCCAAGGTCTTGTTCGACCTGAGCCGGGAACTCTACGGGCGCCTGTCCACGACGGCCACGCACATCGAGAAGCTGGGCCGGTCGATCGAGCGCACGGTGAAGGACTACAACGGCTTCGTCGGCTCGATGGAACGCCAGGTCCTGCCCACCGCGCGCAAGCTCAACGCCCTCGACGAGTCGAAGGTGCTGGCGCCGCTGGTGGGGATCGAAGACACCCCGCGCGAACTGGCCGCCTGGGAGTTCGTGTCGGAACTGGAGTCCGCGGCGCTGGAAACTGCGGCGCTGGAGCCGGCCGTACCCCACACCGACTGACGCCGAGAATCGCCGTTAACGCTGAAAATCGCCGTCGGAACGGCGATTCTCAGCGTTTCGGGCGACACTCGGTGGATCAGAGCGCCGATCGGACCCTGGGCCGGAGGGCTAGAGCCACTTGGAGGCGAGGTGCTCGCCGATCACGCGGCGCGAGGTGCCGGACTTCGAGCGCAGAACGATGCTCTCGGTGCGGATGATCGGGCCCTGGCGGCGCACGCCGTCGACAAGTCCGCCATCCGTGACGCCCGTGGCGACGAAGAAGGTGTTGTCGCCGCTGACCATGTCGTCGAGCTCGAGCAGCTTGTCGACGTCGAGGCCGGCCGCGACGGCACTCGCGCGCTCGGCGTCGTCCTTCGGGGCGAGGCGACCCTGCATGTAGCCGCCGATTGCCTTGAGCGCGCAGGCCGTGGTGATGCCCTCGGGGCTGCCACCGATGCCGACGCACATGTCGATACGGGTCTGCCAGCGGGCCGCGTTGATGCCGCCGGCGACGTCGCCGTCGCTCATCAGCCGGGTGCCGGCTCCGGCGCTGCGGATTTCATCGATCAGTCCGGCGTGACGGGGGCGGTCGAGAACGGCGAGGACCATCTCGCCGACCGGCTTGCCGGTGGCCTTGGACAACTCGCGGATGTTGTCGCCGATCGAAGCGTCCAGGCTGACCACTCCGCGGCCGGCCCCTCCGGTGACGATCTTGTCCATGTAGAACACGGAGGACGCGTCGAGCATGGTGCCGCGGGAGGAGACCGCGATCACGGAGAGGGCGTTCTGGCGTCCGGCGGCGGTGAGACTGGTGCCGTCGATCGGGTCGACCGCGATGTCGCAGGCCGGACCCTTGCCATTGCCGACGCGCTCACCGTTGAAGAGCATGGGGGCTTCGTCTTTCTCACCCTCGCCGATGACGATGAGTCCGTCGAAGTTGACGGTGCCGAGGAAGACGCGCATGGCGTCGACGGCTGCCTTGTCTGCGGCGTTCTTGTCGCCGCGGCCGATGAACGGGACTGCGCGAATCGCTGCGGCCTCGGTGGCCCGCACCAGCTCCATCGCAAGGTTGCGGTCGGGGTGCATGAAATTGGGGGCGATTTCGGGGCTGTTCACAGATGGTCCTTCCCGGACGAAGAGTGCGGCAGTGGCAAGGCCCATCTTTGGGCCGGCACCTGTTTCGGTGCTGCCTTCTTCAGCCTAGCGCCCGCTCCCCATCGGACCGGTGCACGCGCTGGCACGTGCGGAGACCCACCTCGGTAGGATGAGAGGACCGAAACGGTCCAACCGAGGAGACTCAACTATGCCCATCGCAACCCCAGACCAGTATGCCGAGATGCTCAACAAGGCCAAGACGAAGGGGTTCGCCTACCCGGCGTTCAACGTTTCGTCTTCGCAGAGCATTAATGCCGTCCTTCAGGGCCTGACCGAAGCCGGCTCAGACGGCATCATCCAGGTCACCACCGGTGGCGCAGATTACTTCGCCGGCCACACAGTCAAGAACCGCGCATCCGGTGCGCTCGCGATGGCACGCTTCGTGCAGTCCGTCGCCGACAATTACCCCGTTACCGTTGCCCTGCACACGGACCACTGCCCCAAGGGCGCGCTCGAGGACTTCGTCCTCCCGCTCATCACCGCCTCCGAAGAAGAGGTCAAGGCCGGCCGCAACCCGATCTTCCAGTCGCACATGTGGGACGGCTCCGCCATCGCCCTCGGCGAGAACCTGGAAATCGCCAAGGACATCCTGAAGCGCACCCAGGCGATCAACGCCATCCTCGAGGTCGAGATCGGCGCCGTCGGCGGCGAAGAAGACGGCGTCGAGGGCGACATCAACGAGAACCTGTATACGACTCTCGACGATGCGCTGTCCATGATCGACTCCCTCGGCATGGGCGAGAACGGCCGCTACATGGCTGCCCTCACCTTCGGCAACGTGCACGGCGTCTACAAGCCCGGCAACGTGAAGCTGCGCCCGGAACTCCTCAAGGAGATCCAGGATGGCGTCGCCGCCAAGCTGGGCACCGGCCCGAAGCCCCTCGACCTGGTCTTCCACGGCGGATCGGGTTCCACCGACGCCGAGATCGCCGAGGCCGTCGCGAACGGCGTCGTGAAGATGAACATCGACACCGACACCCAGTACGCCTTCACGCGCGCAGTCGCCGGCTACATGCTGAGCAACTACGACAGCGTCCTCAAGGTTGACGGCGAAGTCGGCAACAAGAAGGTCTACGACCCCCGCGCCTGGGGCAAGGTTGCCGAGACGGCTATGGCCGCTCGCGTCGCCGACGCCACCCGCCAGCTCGGCTCCGCCGGCCAGTCGAACAGCTAGCACCGGATGACGATGGCCGAGAATTCTTCGTCGACTCCTCCGGGAACCCCTCCGGAGGATTCCCGGCCGCGTCCCCAGTACGGCGAGCTTGCGCCGGAGGGTTGGAGCTGGACTCCGACCCCCGATGAGCGCACCCTCGCCACACCGGATGCACCCGTGTCATCCGCGGCACCCGTCGCGGCTCCGCACCCGCGCGGCACCGCGCCGCGGTGGGACCGTCCGGTCACGCTGAGTCTGCTCGTCCTCGGGCTGCTGTCCACGCTCTTCGCGGTCAGCATGCTCGCCATGATCACCGATTCGATCCAGTTGATCTACACCCAGCTGGACCTCGGCGGGTACGAGCCGGATCCGTCCGTGCCCGGGCTGGTCACGGCGGGGATCGTCAGCGTGTGCCTGGTCTGGCTGGCCACGGCGGCAGGCGCAATCCTGCTGCTGGCACGCGGCAGGCGCGCGTTCTACGTGCCGCTGATCGGCGCGGTCCTGTTCGTGGTCGTGTTCATCGCTTTCAGCAGCGCGGTGCTCGCGACCGACCCGACGCTGCTCAATGACCCGAACCTGATGGACGTCTACGGCTCGCTGTAGACCCGCACGGTCCCGCCGGACCGCACACACGAAGCCCCCGGCGATCAGACGTGATCTGATCGCCGGGGGCTTCGTGGTGTCTGCGGCGCCGATTACTCCGGGCGGCTGACCCGGCCGCCGAGAGCCCGGGCATCGGTATTGCCGGCCAGGTCCTTGCGGAGCTCCTTCGGCAGCGAGAACAGCAGGTCCTCCTCCGCCGTCTTGATCTCCTCGACGTCGCCGTAGCCGGCCTCGGCCAGATCGGCGAGAACCTCGTGCACGAGCTCGTCAGGCACGGATGCCCCGCTCGTCACACCCACGGTGGCCACCCCGTCGAGCCACTCCTGCTTGATCTCGCTGGCGAAGTCCACCCGGTAGGCAGCCTGGGCGCCGTACTCCAGCGCCACCTCGACCAGACGCACCGAGTTGGACGAGTTCGCCGAGCCGACCACGATCACGAGGTCGGAATCGCGGGCCACCTTCTTGATCGCCACCTGGCGGTTCTGGGTGGCGTAGCAGATGTCGTCGCTGGGGGGATCCTGCAGGTTCGGGAAACGGGCGCGCAGGCGGCGCACGGTTTCCATGGTCTCGTCCACGCTCAGCGTGGTCTGGGACAGCCAGACGACCTTGTCGGGGTCGCTCACCTCGATGGTGTCCGCGTCGTCGGGGCTGCCGACGAGCGTGGTGTGCTCGGGCGCTTCCCCCGCGGTGCCCTCGACCTCTTCGTGGCCCTCGTGGCCGATCAGCAGGATCTGGAAATCGTCCCGGGCGAAGCGCACGGCTTCCCGGTGCACCTTGGTGACCAGCGGGCAGGTGGCGTCGATGGCCAGCAGGCCCCGGTCCGCCGCGGCGGTGACGACGGCCGGCGACACGCCGTGGGCGCTGAAGACGATGTGGGAACCGGTGGGCACCTCGTCGACTTCCTCGACGAAGATCGCACCCTTCTTCTCCAGTTCGGAGACGACATGGATGTTGTGCACGATCTGCTTGCGCACATAGACGGGGGCGCCGTAGAGCTCGAGCGCCTTCTCGACGGCGATCACGGCCCGGTCCACGCCGGCGCAGTAGCCGCGCGGGGCGGCCAACAGCACCCGTTTGTGTCCGACCACCGGGGTATCCTTGAGCCTGTTGCGTGCCCGGGGAATCCGTGGCATGCCAAGGCCGATCACAGGCGAATCCGTACTGATAGTCACCAACCCAGTCTATGGGGGCAGGGCTGTGCAGTCCGTGGGAGGAACGATTGATGACGGACGCAGCATCCACCCTCGAGACCCCGTGGCCGGTCGGGCTGCTGGCCAACAAGATCCGGGGCTACATCGACCGCCTCGGCACGGCCTGGGTCGAGGGCGAGATCACCCAGTGGGGTGCCAGCGGCGGCAACGTCTACGGCAAACTGAAAGACCTCACCGAAGACGCCACCGTCAGCTTCACGATCTGGTCCTCGGTGCGCACGAAACTGACCAGCGAGTTCAAGCAGGGTGACCGGGTCATCGCCCTGGTCAAACCCAACTACTGGGTCAAGGGCGGCACGCTCACCATGCAGGTGTTCGAGATGCGGCACGTGGGTCTCGGCGACATGCTGGAACGCCTGGAGCGGCTGCGCAAGCAACTGGCCGGAGAGGGACTCTTCGACGCCTCGCGGAAGAAGCCGCTTCCCTTTCTTCCGCACTGCATCGGACTGGTCACGGGCAAGGACTCCGACGCCGAGAAAGACGTCATCCGCAACGCCCAGTTGCGCTGGCCTGCCGTCAACTTCCACCTCGCGTACGCGGCCGTGCAGGGTGAGCGCATGGTGGCCGAGGTGACCGCGGCCATCCAGCGTCTGGACGCCGACCCGGAGGTGGACGTGATCATCGTCGCCCGCGGCGGCGGCGACTTCCAGAACCTGCTCGGCTTCAGCGACGAGAGGCTCGTCCGCGCGGCGGCGGCCTGCACGACCCCGCTGGTCAGCGCCATCGGCCACGAGGCCGACCGGCCCCTCCTCGACGACGTCGCCGACCTGCGCGCGTCGACGCCGACGGATGCCGCCAAACGCGTCGTCCCGGACGTCTCCGACGAACTCAACCGGGTGCAGCAGGCCCGCGCGCGTCTCAGCAACCGGCTGACCGGCATCCTCGCCCACGAGGTCGACCGGATCGGTCAGCTGCGCTCGCGCCCGGTGCTCTCCACCCCCCAGTGGATCATCGATTCCCGGTCCGAGGACCTCACCCGGTACGTCGCCCGCGGCGCCGAGCTGGTCGACCGGGCGGTCGAGCGTGCGGGGGCGGTGATCGTCGACCTGCGCTCCCAGCTGCGCGCCCTCTCCCCGCAGGGCACCCTCGACCGCGGCTACGCCATCGTGCAGCTGAACGACGGACAGGTCGTGCGCAGTCCCGGCCAGGCTCCCGCCGGGACCTCGCTCCGGATCACCCTCGCCGAGGGCGCCGTGACGGCCACCACGCACACGATGGCCAGCGCACCGGCAGCCTCCGATCCGACACCGGCGAACTAGATAATTAGAATGGACACCATGACCTCGGCAGCAGACGACATCAACGCCCTGAGCTACGAACAGGCAAGGGACGAACTCGTGCGCGTGGTGAACGCCCTCGAACAGGGCGCCTCATCACTCGAGGAGTCGCTCGCTCTCTGGGAACGCGGCGAGGCTCTCGCCCGTCGCTGCGAAGAGTGGCTGATCGGCGCGAAGGCCAGACTGGATGCCGCACGGGCAGGCCAGGTCGAGTCCGCCGCCTCCGCCGGATGAGCGCCGCCAAGCGCGAGCCCCGCATCGTCGCCGAGCTGGGACGCCCGGAAACCCCCGGCGAGACGAAGACCAGGCTGGCTGAGAACTCCCGCAAGTACCGGTCCCACAAGACCGTGAACAACCTGGTCCTGTCGCTCCTGGCCACCCTCGGCATGGTCTTCGTGCTCGTGCTCCTGGTGCCGCGCAGCGAGGCGCCGCTGAACCGCGCCGTCGACTTCGCGGCCGTGGCCGAGCAGGTGCAGATCGGAATCGACGAACCCCTGCTGGTTCCGGCGTTGCCCGCCGACTGGACGGCCAATTCCGCGCAGTGGCGGGCAGGCGGGACCGACAAGATCCCCTCCTGGAACATCGGCCTGCTCACCCCGGCCGACGAGTACATCGGCCTGACCCAGGCGCTCGGGGCAAACCCGAGCTGGCTCGCCGACAAGCTGGAAGACACGGCCGCCAGCGGCACCGTCACGATCGCCGGCGTCACCTGGGACGTGCACCGCAACCCGGCCCCGGAAAAAGACCGCGGAAATTTCGAATCCGCGCTGGTGACGGCCGCCGGGGACAGCACCTACCTTCTCGTCGGCACCGCCGATGACGACGAGCTCGCGGCTCTCGCCGAGGTGGTTGCCGAACAGATCAGCACGAACGACGCCGAAGGACAGTGATGGGCAGGGCAGCAACACCGGCAGAGGTCTGGACCGACCTGCAACGCGGCAACGACCGCTTCGTAGGCGGCGAGCCGCGGCATCCGCGTCAGGACGTGGACCGCCGCGCCGAACTGGCCTTCGTGCAGACCCCCGACGCCGCCCTGTTCGGCTGCAGCGACTCCCGGCTGGCCGCTGAGATCATCTTCGACAAGGGTCTGGGTGACCTGTTCGTGGTGCGCAACGCCGGTCAGGTCATCTCCGATTCGGTGCTCGGCTCTCTCGAATACGCCGTGGCCGTGTTGCGGGTTCCGCTCATCCTCGTGCTCGGGCACGACGGCTGCGGTGCCGTGCGCGCCGCCATCGATTCCCAGGCTGCCGACGCGCCGCCCCTGCCCGTGCACATCAACCGGATCATCGAAAAAATTGTGCCTGCCGTTCGGCGGGTCGCCGGGTCGACGGATGCGACGCCGATCGATCCCGAGCAGGTCGACGCTCTCGCTGTCGGCCGCGAACACCTGCGCGACACGGTGTCCGAGCTTCTCGAGCGCTCCGAGGTGATCAGTGCGGCCGTGGCAGAAGGTACATTGGCTATCGTCGGGGCGAACTACCGGCTGCTCGAAGGCCGTGCCGTGCCCGACATCGTTGTCGGCGTGGTCTAGCCGAGCCGCCTGTTCGCGGCGGGGCCCCCGGGGTGCCGCGCGCGTTCCCGTCCCGAAGAGATTCGCACCCAGAAGATTCCCAATCGAAAGGTAATACACACCGTGGTGGACAAGACCGCTGAAGCCGAGTACCGGATCGAACACGACACGATGGGTGAGGTCCGGGTTCCGGTCGCCGCCCTCTACGGCGCGCAGACGCAGCGGGCCGTCGAGAACTTCCCGATCTCCGGCTCCGTGCTGGAGCCGGCCCAGATCGCCGCCCTGGCCCGGATCAAGAAGTCGGCCGCCCTGGCCAACGCGAAGCTGGGGGTGCTCGACGCCGAGATCGCCCAGGCCATCGCCGACGCCGCAGACCTGGTGGCCGCCGGCCGCTACGACTCCGAGTTCCCGATCGACGTGTACCAGACCGGTAGCGGAACGTCCTCGAACATGAACATGAACGAGGTCCTCGCGACCCTCGCCACGCGCAGCCTCGGCCGCCCGGTGCACCCGAACGACCACGTGAACGCGTCCCAGTCCTCCAACGACGTCTTCCCGACATCCGTTCACCTGGCCGTCACGAGTGCGCTGATCGACGACCTCATCCCCGCGCTCGACCACCTCGCCGTTGCCCTCGAGGCCAAGGCGGAGCTGTGGGCCGGAGCGGTCAAGGCCGGCCGCACCCACCTGATGGACGCCACCCCGGTCACCCTCGGCCAGGAATTCGGCGGCTACGCCCGGCAGATGCGCCTCGGCATCGAGCGCGTGCGCACGGCCCTCCCCCGCGTCTCCGAGGTCCCCCTCGGCGGCACCGCCGTCGGTACCGGCATCAACACGCCGTTCGGCTTCCCGCAGCTCGTGATCGAGCTGCTCGTCGAGGAGACCGAACTGCCGGTCACCGAGGCGCGCGACCACTTCGAGGCGCAGGCCAACCGGGACGGCCTGGTGGACGCATCCGGCGCCCTCCGCACCATCGCGGTCAGCCTGACCAAGATCTGCAACGACCTGCGCTGGATGGGCTCAGGCCCCAACACGGGCTTCGGCGAGCTGAACATCCCCGACCTGCAGCCCGGCTCCTCGATCATGCCGGGCAAGGTGAACCCGGTGATCCCGGAGGCCGTGCTGATGGTCTGCTCGCGTGTGATCGGCAACGACGCGACCATCGCCTGGTCGGGCGCGTCGGGCTCGTTCGAGCTCAACGTCGCCATCCCGGTGATGGGCACCGCCCTGCTCGAGTCGATCCGGCTGCTCTCGAACGCCACCCGCGTGCTCGCCGACAAGACCGTCGACGGCCTCACGGCCAACGTGGAGCGCGCTCGCGCGCTGGCCGAGTCCTCCCCCGCGATCGTCACCCCGCTGAACCGGGTCATCGGTTACGAGGCCGCGGCCAAGGTCGCCAAGCACTCGGTGGCCGAGGGCGTCACCGTGCGCGAGTCCGTCATCGCGTTGGGGTTCGTCGAGCGCGGCGAGGTCACCCTCGAGCTGCTCGACACGGCCCTGGACGTGCTCAGCATGACCCGTCCGCCCCAGCCCAAGTAGCCCCTTCCCGGTACCGTTCCGGTCGAGAGTGCCCGTTGTACCGGTCACTCTCGACCGGAACGGGCACTCTCGCGGTGCTGGTTCGCGGGGTGGAAGGCGCTAGCGCACGTCGTTGCCCTCGAGCATCTCGGTGACGAGGGCTGCGATCGCGCTCCGCTCCGAGCGCGTCAACGTCATGTGGGCGAACAGCGGATGTCCCTTGAGCGTCTCGATCACGGACGCCACCCCGTCGAAGCGGCCCACCCGCAGGTTGTCCCGCTGGGCCACGTCATGGGTCAGCACCACGCGCGAGTTCTGCCCGATCCTGCTGAGCACGGTGAGCAGCACGTTGCGTTCGAGCGACTGGGCCTCGTCCACGATCACGAAGGCGTCGTGCAGCGAGCGGCCACGGATGTGCGTGAGCGGCAACACCTCCAGGATCCCCCGCTCGATCACCTCCTCGAGAACGTTCTCGGAGACGATGGCGCCGAGCGTGTCGAAGACCGCCTGGGCCCACGGGCTCATCTTCTCGGCGGCGTCACCGGGCAGGTAGCCGAGTTCCTGACCGCCGACCGCGTAGAGCGGCCGGAAAACCATGATCTTGCGGTGCTGCTGGCGTTCCAGCACGGCCTCGAGGCCGGCGCAGAGGGCGAGCGCGGACTTCCCCGTTCCGGCCCGCCCTCCCAGCGACAGAATCCCGATCTCCGGGTCGAGGAGCAGGTCGATGGCCAGACGCTGTTCCGCTGAGCGGCCCTTCAGCCCGAAGACGTCCCGGTCGCCGCGCACGAGTTTCATCTCGCCCTTCCCGACGACCCGGCCGAGCGCGGACCCACGGTCGGAGTGGATGACCAGGCCCGTGTTCACCGGCATGTCCTGCACGAGCCGGGTGTGCACGACCTCCTTGTCGTAGAGCTCGTCGATCAGGTTCGAGCCCAGGGTGATCTCGTCCATGCCGGTCCACCCGGAGTCCACCGCGAGTTCGTGGCGGTATTCCTCCGCGGCGAGGCCGAGCGAGGCGGCCTTCACCCGCAGCGGCAGATCCTTGGTGACGACAGTCACGTTCAGGCCGTCGTTGGCCAGATTGAGGGCCACGGCGAGGATGCGTGAGTCGTTGTCGCCCAGTTGGAGGCCGGAGGGCAGCACCGACATGTTCGAGTGGTTCAGTTCCACCCGCAGGCTGCCGCCCTCACCGACTGGAATCGGGAAGTCCAGCCGCTCGTGCTTCACCCGGAGTTCGTCAAGCAGCCGCAGCGACTGCCGGGCGAAGTACCCGATCTCCGGGTCGTTGCGCTTGGCCTCGAGCTCCGCGATGACCACAACCGGGAGCACCACGGCGTGCTCCGCGAAGCGGAAAATCGCCTTGGGATCGGAAAGTAGTACCGATGTGTCCAGAACGTAGGTGCATTCGGCTTGCCCCGCCGCCGCCGTCTGGTTCGAACCCTTGTTGTCGATCTGATTAGCGGTCACAACCACTCCCACCCCGTGCCCCGTGAGGCACAGATTGTGTTGGCGAGCAGCCACAGGGTTCTCGAGCCGTACTTATGTGGCCGTCTCGATCAGGTGCCATACCTGATGAGCATGACGCTACTTATTCAAGCGCAGCAAGGGAAGAGCGACACGCGCATTCAAAACAGACGTTCACCGGGCAGTCATCTTCCGGACCGAACCCCGGCCGGCACGGGACCGTCAGTAGATCACCGCGGTCGCATACGACGTGAACGCGCCGCGCAGCATGTCGATCGTGTCCGGGCTGAGCGCAGCATGGGTGCTGAGTCGCACGGTGCCGTCGCGCGTCGTCGCAGTGACGCCGTGGTTGTGCAGGGCGATGCCCAGCAGCGTGAGGTGGGCGGCCGGGGGTTCGAGCACCAGGATGCCGGCCCGCTCCCGGTCGTCCCGTGAGGAGACCACGGGTATGGCGAACTCGTCGGCCAGATCGATCAGCTGCGCCACATTGACGTTGATCGCGTCCTCGATCGAGCGGATGCCGACGCCGGCCACCTCTTCGAGAGCTGTCGCGAACCGCGCCTGGGCGATGGAGTCCCCATTGCTCACACGGAACGCGTTGGCACTGCGGCTCGGGGGCAGCACCTCGTCCCACGGCTCGGCGGTGTCGGTGCCGGCGAAACCGGAGAACACGGGAACCAGACGTTCCACGGCGCGATCGCTGAGCGCCAGGAAACCGGTGCCCCAACCGGCTCTGGCCCATTTCTGCCCACCCGAGGCGACGACATCCGCCACCTCGTACGGAACATCCACTGCCCCGAAACCCTGGATGGCGTCGACGATGAGCAGGCGGTCCCCGATGACCTGACGGATGCCGTCCAGGTCCGCGCGATGACCCGTGCGGGAATCGACGAGGCACACCGCCACCGCGGCGGTGGCCGAGGTCAGCTGTTCCCGGATCTGCCCGGGGGTGACCCGACCGTGATCGGTCTCCAACCAGATCGGGGTGACCACGCGCAGCGCCTCCGCCGCGCGCACAGCCGCGAACGGCACCGTGGGGAAATCCCCGGGCGAGAGGAGCACCGGCCCGGTGAGGCCGAACATGGCCTGCATGATCCCGGTGGTGGTGTTGGGCTCGCAGACGATCTGGTCGGCACGGAAACCGGTGGCCTCGGCCACGGCGGAGCGCAGCCGTTGGTCCTGGGCGTGGAAATGATCGAGGCTGCCGAACCGCGCGCGGGACAGCGTCTCCGTCTGGCCCAGCGTCTCGGCGACGACGCCGGCGGAACACGGCCCCACCCGGGCGTAGTCGAGGTAACCGGGCTCCTCCAGGAACCCCTCCAGATAGTGATCAAGAGCGGTCATGGATGTCCTACCCGCCGAACCGGCGCTGGCGCCTGGCAAAATCGCGCAGGGCACGCAGGAAGTCGACCTGCCGAAGGTCCGGCCCGAGAGCTTCCATGAAATAGAACTCGCTGTGCGCGCTCTGCCAGAGCATGAAATCGCTGATGCGCTGCTCCCCGGACGTGCGGATGACCAGGTCGGGATCAGGCTGGCCGCTGGTGTATAGGTGCGCCCCGATCAGTTCAGGGGTGAGGGTTTCCGCGAGGTTCTCAAGCGTGTGGCCGTTCTCGAGATGCGCCCCGACGATGCTTCGCATCGCGTCGGTGATCTCGGTGCGTCCGCCGTAGCCCACCGCAAGATTGATATGCAGCCCCTTCTTGCGTGCCGTCCGCGCCTCCGCGGCGTTCAAAGCGGCGATCAGAGGCTCCGGCAGGCCCGTCTTGGATCCCACCTGCTGCACCCGCCAGTCCCGGACCCGGGACAGCTCCTCCGCGAGCTTCGCGATGATCTTCATCAATTCCTGGAGCTCTTCGGTCGGCCGGTTGGTCAGGTTGTCGGAAGACAGCAGGTAGAGCGTGACAACGGAGATGCCGAGGTCGTCACACCATTTGAGGAATTCGCGCATCTTCGCGGCCCCGGCCCGATGGCCGTGGGCGGCGGAGTCGAAGCCAAGCTGTCGGGCCCATCGCCGGTTGCCGTCGATGATCATGGCAACGTGGTCCGGGAGCACATCCGGAGTCAGCCCTCGGCGAAGGCGACGCTGGTACACCCCGTAGAGAATGCCGCGCGCCCATGGAACTTCCCGTTTCTGCACGTGTTTACGCTAGCTCACTCGCGGCCGTTGCGTGCCGCTCGCGGCATGCACGCTGTCGTATTCTTGCAGCATGGCCCCCGCGGATGACATCACCAACCTGCCGTTGTTCGAGGACGACCTGCCTCAGCAGGTGGACGTCAAGCCCACCTGGCGTGGCTGGATCCACGCGGGAACCTTCCCGGTCACCATCGTGGCCGGCACCGTGCTTCTGCTCTCAGCCGACGGCGCCGCGGCACGCTGGAGTTCACTCGTGTTCGTGCTGAGTTCAATGCTGCTGTTCGGCAATTCGGCCCTGTACCACCGGTTCAACTGGAGCCCCCGCACCCGCGTGATCCTCAAGCGGATCGACCACGCCAACATCTTCCTGCTGATTGCGGGCTCCTACACGCCCATCTCGGTGCTCGCCCTGCCGCCGGCCAAGTCCACGCTGCTCCTGTCGCTGGTCTGGGGCGGCGCCATCCTCGGAATCGCCTTCCGGGTGTTCTGGATCAACGCCCCGCGCTGGCTGTACGTCCCGCTCTACCTGGCGCTCGGTTGGGGCGCCCTCATGTTCATCGTCGACTTCTTCCAGGCCGACGCGGTGATGATGACGCTGATCATGATCGGCGGGCTCTGCTACTCCGTCGGCGCCGTCATCTACGGCATGAAACGACCCAACCCGCTGCCGGGCGTGTTCGGTTTCCACGAGATCTTCCACACCCTGACCGTGGTGGCCTTCCTCTGCCACTGGGCGGCGATCATGATCATCGCCACGAACCCGATCTACCCGTAGCACCGCCTGCCGGTCCGCGGACCGGGTCAGGCCTTGCCGTTGCCCTCGGCGCCGGCGTCCGCAGCGGCCTGCGCCGCGATTTCGGCCTGCAGTCGTTCCTGGATCTCGGCGCGATAGGTGTTGCGGCGCACCCGGCGGGCCATATCGATGGCCAGGAGCACCGTGCCGACGGCCACGACCGCGATCGCCACGAAGCCCGCCGGACCCGGCGTCACCGTGTTCGGGTCGAACTCGGGCGACGGGGTGGCGGCCGCCACGATGCTGAGGAGAGGGGCGAGAACGACGAGGCTCATGCGTCGTCCCTCACTCCGGCGAAGAGGTCGGATTCAGGTATCACGGTGTCCACTTTCGATTCGACGAGCTGGAAGTCCTCATACGGCCAGGCCTCACGGATGAGATCGTTCGGCCAGAAGAAGAAACTGCTGGTGGGGGAAACCTGGCTCGCATGGGCCCGCAACGCCGCGTCCCGCGCCTCCAGGAACTCCCCGACGGGCACGTGGGTCGTGGCCAGCTTCGGGTAGTCCTTCATCCACTCTCTGGCCGCTCCGAGCGGCTCCAGCAGGGGCGACTCGGGTTCCGTGACGCTCAGTTCGAGGAACATGGCGTCGATGCGTTCGAGGTTGAAAATCCGGTCGTAATAGAGTTTGTCGACCTGCCACGGCTCACCGGCATCCGGGTACCGGGTCGGGTCTGCGGCAGCCCGGTAGGCCTCCATCGACACGTCGTGGCAGCGGATGTGGTCGGGGTGCGGGTATCCGCCGTTCTCGTCGTACGTGATCAGGACCTGCGGGCGGTAGTCCCGGATGAGCCGCACGATCGGTTCAGCGGAGATCTCCACGGGCACGTCCGCGAACGAGTTCGGGGGCACGGAGCCGTCGTCGTTCATCCCGGAATCCTGGTAGCCGAGCCACCGGTGCTCCACCCCGAGCACGCGTTGCGCCTCCGCCATCTCCAGACGGCGGAGCCCCGCAAGGTCGCGTTCGGCCAGCGAATGTCCGAGCAGGTCCTCGTTCAGGATGCTCCCCCGCTCACCTCCCGTGCAGCTCAGGATCATGACCTCGGCGCCGAGGCTCCGGTAGTGGGCGTAGGTGGCAGCACCCTTGCTCGACTCGTCGTCGGGATGGGCGTGCACCGCCAAGAGTCGCAGCGACATGAAACTCCTCAGAAATGCCAGATAACCTTGGTACTAAGACTAATCGTTGATCCGTGAGTGTGGAGTCTGAGTGACCGTGAGCAGCAACCTCGACACCCGATACGGGCGTGCCCCGAACCGCGGCACGAGAGACCGGCGCGTTCTGCACATCATCGCCGGCTCACTCGCGGCCGTCCTGGTGGCCTTCGTCGTCTGGGTGGGGCTCGGCGCGTCCGAGCCCCTGATCGAGACCCGGGACATCCGTCACAGCATCATCGACGAGAACACCGTGAGCGTCACCTTCGAGGCGTCGATCCCGGTCGGACGGAGCGCCAGCTGCGCCGTGCAGGCACTCAACGAGACGTTCACGGTGGTCGGCTGGAAGATCGTCGACCTGCCCGCCAGCACGATCTACTCGCGGTCGACGACCACGGATGTGCGCACCACCGAGCAGAGCAACACCGGATTGATTTACCGCTGCTGGCTGACCTAGACTGAGCACTTCGCCCTGACGTCTTCGTCGGGGCGTCCGTTGTATATCTGCGGGTTCACCTGCAGGGCATCGAACGAGCACGAACCGAGCATGAGGAGACTCCACCCATGACTACCGAAACCACGGTCACCTGGCTGACCCAGGAGGCCTACGACCGCCTCGCCGCCGAGCTGGACACGCTCAGCACGGTAGGGCGTGTCGAAATCGCGAAGAAGATCGAATCCGCGCGGGAGGAGGGCGACCTCAAGGAAAACTCGGGTTACCACGCCGCCAAGGACGAGCAGGGCAAAATGGAGGCGCGCATCCGCACGCTCGTGCTGCTGCTGCGCACCGCCGAGGTCGGCCATGCGCCCGAAAGCCGGGGCGTCGTCGAGCCCGGCACCGTGATCACCGCGACCATCGCCGGTGAGGAGAACCGCTTCCTGATCGGCAGCCGCGAAATCGCCGGAGACAGCGACCTCGACGTCTACAGCGAGCAGAGCCCGCTCGGCACCGCGATCATCGGCCTCGCGGTCGGCGCGAAGACGTCGTACGTGACGCCCACCGGCAAGGAGATCGCCGTCGAGATCTTCCTCGTGGAGACCTGGGCCGGCAACTAGCCGCACCCGCTCCTCGCCTGGAGGGGCGGTGGCTAGTCGAACTGCGGGTCGTAGCCGGCCGCACGCAGCACGTCGACGACGAGCTGGCGATGGTCGGGACCACGGGTCTCGACGCTGACGTTGAGCTCGACTTCGCTGATCTGCAGCCCCACACCGTGCCGGGTGTGCAGCACCTCGATCACGTTGGCGTGCGCCTCGGCGAGCAGCTCCGAAATGCGAGCCAACTGGCCGGGCCGGTCGGGCAGCATGATGCGCAGCGTCAGGTAGCGACCGGATGCCGACAGGCCGTGGCTGATCACACGCTGCATCAGCAGCGGGTCGATGTTTCCCCCGCTCAGGATGGCGACCGTTGGACCGGTCGCGGCCACTTTTCCGGCCAGGATCGCCGCGACCGCGACCGCGCCGGCCGGTTCGACCACGAGCTTGGCGCGCTCGAGGAGCACGAGGAGCGCGCGGGCGGTGTCGTCCTCGGTGACGGTGACGACCTCGTCGACGGTGTCCCGTACGATCTCGAAGTTGAGCAGCCCGGGCTTCGCCACCGCGATGCCGTCGGCGATCGTGGGCAGGATCGGGATCTCCAGCACCTGACCGGCCGCGAGCGAGGGTGGGTAGGCGGCCGCGTTGGCGGCCTGCACCCCGATCACGCGAATCTGGCGACCGTCTCGGCGGGCGAGCTGTTTGAGCACGCTGGCGACGCCGGAGATGAGGCCGCCGCCGCCGATCGGAACGATGACGGTGGCGAGGTCGGGGACCTGGTCGAGGATCTCCAGGCCCACGGTGCCCTGCCCGGAGACGACGTCCGCGTGATCGAACGGCGGAATCAGGATGGCGCCGGTCTCCTCGGCGTAGGCGGCGGCGGCCAGCAACGGCTCAGCCACAGTGTTGCCGCGCAGGATGACGTGTGCTCCGTAATCGCGGGTCGCCTGCAGCTTGGGCAGTGCGACGCCGACGGGCATGAAGATCGTGGCCTTGATGCCGAGTTCCCGGGCCGCAAAAGCGACACCCTGGGCGTGGTTTCCGGCCGAGGCGGCCACGACCCCGCGGGACTTCTCCTCGTCGGTGAGCCTGGACATCCGGTTGTACGCGCCCCGGATCTTGTAGGAGCCGGTGCGCTGCAGGTTCTCGCACTTGAGCAGGACCGGCGCGCCGAGCAGCTCCGTGAGGTACCGCGAGGATTCCATCGGGGTCACGGTTGCGACCCGGCCGACCACATCGCGGGCCGACTCGAAGTCGGACACGGTCGGTCCGACGAGGGAGGCGTTAGTCATGGGTGGCACTTTTCTCGAGGCGGTCTCCGGGGCGACGGAAACCGGGGCGTTGCGGGACGGTCTGCCAGAGCGGGGTGGCCAGCAGGGTCGACGGGGGTTCCAGGCTGGAACGCCACACCCCGCTGTTGATATACGTGATCATGACGTTCAGCACGGCGGCGACCGGCACGGCGAACAGCGCCCCCGGGATGCCCGCGAGCAGTGCTCCTGAGGCGACGACCAACACCACACCCAGCGGATGCACCTTGACCGCGGTGCCCATGATCAAGGGCTGCAGAACATGGCCCTCGACCTGCTGCACCAGCAGCACCACCCCGAGCATCAGCAGCGCCACCACCCAGTCGTTGAAGATCAGGGCGATCACGACGGCCACCGCACCGGTGGCCACCGCACCGACGATGGGGATGAAGGAACCGAGGAACACCAGCACACCGATCGGAACGGCCAGGGGCACCCCCAGCAGGGCCGCACCGGTGCCGATGCCGATCGCGTCGATGGAGGCCACCAGGATCTGCACCTTCGCGAAGTTGCCCAGCGTTGTCCAGCCGGCCACCCCGGCGCCGTCGATGGCCGCACGCGCCCGACGCGGAAACAGGCGCACGATCCAGGCCCAGATGCCCCTGCCGTCGATCAGGATGAAGAGAAGGCTGAACAGCGCCAGTAGAAACCCGGCCACCAGATGGCCCAGGGACGAGCCGACGGAGAGCGCACCGGACACGAAGACCTGGCTGTCCGCCTGAATGGCCTCCCAGGCCTCGCCGAGGAAGGCGTTGAGCTCCGGCTCGGTCAGCTGCAGCGGCGAAGCCAGGAGCACAGCCTTCAGACTCTCGTAGGAAGCAGCGAGACGGTCGTTCAGACCCACTGTGCCGACGGCGATCTGGGTCACGGCCAGCGTGAGCAGACCGCCGATGATTGCGAAGGTGCCGATCAGGGCAACCGCGACGGCGAGTGCTTTGGGCCACCGGTGCCGTACGAGGAACCCGACCAGGGGAACGAGCAGAGCGGACACCAGAACGGCCACGAGCAGTGGGATGACGATCAACCGCAGCTGGATGACGATGAAGATGAAGACCGCGAGCGCTCCGGCCAGGGCCAGCAGGCGCCAGGACCAGGCGGCGGCCAGACGGATGCCGGCAGGCAGGGTCTCGTCGACCCCGGAGGCAGGTGAGGGAGGGACCTCGATCAGAATCGAAGGTGCCGTCCTGCGGCGTCCGAACGCGCCGAAGAGTCCGCCGCGGGCGGGTTTACCATCGGTTTCCATCACGGCATCATTCTAGGCAATCTCACGTACCGGCTCCGGCATGAGCCGCACGGCTACACCGGCGCAGCAATCGGGTCGACCGAGACCGGTGCCCCCGTGAAGGTCACCCCGACCGTCTCCCCCACGGCCGGGCGCAGGCGCACGTCGTGCTGCACGACGAGCGGCGTGCCGTCGTGCAGGTGCACCGTCGTGCGGCGGAGGGAGCCGTGGAAGCTCGACGAGACGACCACCCCCGGTGCGCCGTCAGGGCCGAGCTCGAGGTCTTCCGGACGCACGGAGACGGTGACGGCGCCATCCGCCTGGGAGGGATCCAGGAGCGGCAGCTTCGCACCGTGCACCTGCGCGAAGCCGTGCAGAACCGTGCCGAGAAGCTGATTGCTCAGACCGATGAAATCAGCGATGAACGGCGAGGCCGGCCGGGTGTACAACTCTTCCGGCGCTCCGATCTGCTCGATCGACCCGGCGCGCATGACGGCAACCCGGTCGGCCACCGCGAGCGCCTCGTCCTGATCGTGCGTGACGAACAGCGTCGTGATGCCCAGTTCGGTCTGGATCCGCCGGATTTCCTCACGCAGCGCCACCCGCACCTTGGCGTCGAGGGCGGACAGCGGCTCGTCGAGCAGGAGCACCCTCGGCTCGGTGACCAGGGCGCGCGCCAACGCCACCCGTTGCTGCTGCCCGCCGGAGAGCTGGTGGGCGAAGCGGTCGTAGTGGGCGTCGAGCCCGACCAGGGCCAGGGCGGCAGCGGCACGGTCGCGCCGTTCCTCCCCGCGCACCTTCTGCATTCGCAGGCCGAACTCCACGTTGTCCCCCGCGCTGAGGTGCGGGAACAGCGAGTAGGACTGGAACACCATGCCCAGGTCACGCCGGCTTGTCGGCAGGGTCGACACGTCGACTCCGTCGATCAGGATGGTGCCGGCATCCGTCGATTCGAGCCCGGCCAGCACCCGCAGGGCCGTCGTCTTGCCGCTGCCGCTCGGGCCGAGCAGGGCGACGAGTTCGCCCGGATGCAGGGTGAGATCGAAGTTCGCCAGCGCCCGGTGCCCGGCGAAGTCCTTGACGACCCCCTCGAAGCGCACCGCGGCTCCCGTGCGGGCTGTCGCTGCCGGCCGTTCCGGAGTGCGGGGACGGTTCGGGAGCGGGTTCTGGAGTTGGTTCTGGATCATGGCTGACCTCCGGTGATGGGCCGGCGCCGGCCGGTGCGGACCGTGCCGAGACGCCCGATGACGAGCAGGAGCAGGAACGCGAAGGTGAGCGCGAGCAGTGACAGGATGACGGCCGTGTAGGGGTCGGCCTTGCTCACGACCACGAGCGCGGTCTGCAGGGTGATGCGGTTGAGGAGGGATGCGATTGTGAATTCGCCGAGCACGACCGCGACCGAGATGAACGCTCCGGCGAGGATGCCGCGGCGCAGGTTCGGGATCAGCACCCGCAGCAGCACGCTCCCCCACCCGGCGCCGAGGGTGCGGGCGGCCTCGCTGAGCGTGCGCACGTCCACACCGTCGAGGTTGGACTGAATGGCTCGATAGGCGAACGGGAGCACCGTGATTCCATAGGCGAAGGAGAGGGTCCACACGCCGCTGCCGGCCACCCGGGCGAGCACCGAGTACACGGGGGCCAGGCCGACCACGAGCACGATGGCCGGGATGCTGATCGGCAGGATGCAGACGAACTCCATCAGGCGACGCAGCCGCGGAAACCGAAGGTGCACCAGCAGCAGGGTCGGCACCAGCAGCAGGAGCACGATCGCGACGGTGCCCACGGCCAGCCCGACCGAGTTGCCGAGGGCGACGAGGACCGAGCGGTACGGACCGGTGAAGCCACCCTGGAACAGTGCCGTCCAACGGGAGAAGTCGTGACCGCCGGCGAGGCCGCGGCGCAGGGTGAATTCCACCATGGCGATGATCGGGATCGCGAAGACGAGGCCGATGCTGCCGAGGATGAGACCACGAACCAGCCGACTGGGGGCGTGCGCCACCGGCCTCATCGCTGCCACCGTGCCGCCCGTGCCTGCAGCACCGAGTAACCGGACATGACGACGAACATCACCAGGATCATGCCGAGCGCGAGGGCCCCGGCCAGGTTCTCCCGGCCGAGCAGCGTTTCGCTGGTCAGGGCCGAGCGGATCTGCAGCGGAACGATCTGCGACCCCTGGCTGGTGAGCGCGGCAGCGGTCGCGTACGAGGAGAACGCGTTGGCGAACAGCAGCAGCAGGCTGCCGAGGAACGACGGGGCGAGCACCGGGAAAGCGATCCGGAACCAGTAGGTCGCCCGGTTGCCGCCCAGGGTGGCGTTGGCCTCGGCCCAGTGCGGGTTCAGCGCCTGCAGCGCCGGGAGGAAGGTGATGATCATCAGCGGAACCTGAAAGTAGATGTAGGGAAGCACCAGTCCGGGCAGCTCGTAGAGCCACACCCCGTCGGCGAAGATGTCGACGCCGAAGGAGTCTCGCAGGATCACGGTGATCAGACCCTGGATGCCGATGGTCGCCACGAAGGCGAAGGCCAGCATGACCCCGCCGAACTGGGCCAGCACACCGCTGAGCGAGTCCACCACGGAACGCAGCGGGCCGTCCTCTGGCGCCCCGAGGAGTCCGTAGCAGGCGAGCGCGCCCACGACCGCCCCCACGACGGCGGTGAACGCCGACAGCCCGAACGAGTTGGCGAAGGCGTCCAGCACGACCGGGTTCCCCAGCGCTGCGACCGTGTCCCACGTGAACGCCCCGGTCTCGTCGACGAAGCCGGTGCCCACGGCGATCAGGGTGGGCACGAGCAGGAAGAGCAGCACATACGCCGCGAACGGCAGCAGCCCGAAGGCTGCTACCGTTCCGCGCCGGCTACTGGACAGCTGCGGCCCACTTCTCGCCGAGAAGGGCGGCTCCCGCGGCGCTCTCCGCCTCGCTCGGAACGACGGTTTCGTCCGGGGCCGCCGGGAGGGCGGCGAAGAGCTCCGCATCGATGGTGCCGGCCGCCTGCATGGCCTCGGCACGCACGGGGCGGGCGCCGCCGGCGAGCCAGAGGTTCTGGCCCTCATCGCTGTAGAGGAATTCCTGCCAGAGCCGGGCGGCGGCCGGGTTCGGGGCATCCTTGTTCACGGCCTGGTTGTAGTAACCGGCGTAACCGGTCCCGGGGAAGACGACGACCTCCCAGTTGCGCTCACCGGCCAGGCTTGTGCCGTAGCCCACGTTGAGGTAGTCCCAGTCGAAGACCACCGGGGTCTCCCCCGACGCGATCGTCGCCGGGGTGGGGTCGATCTTGACGAAGTTGCCGGCCTGGTTGAGCTCGTCGAAGAAGTCGATCCCGGCCTGGAAGTCGGCGACCGTGCCGCCGTTCTGCACGGTGGCCAGACCGAGGGCCGCGAAGGCGGCCCCGGCCTGAGTCGGGTCACCGTTGATCGCGACCTTGCCCTTGTACTCGGCGCCGAGCAGGTCGCTCAACTGCGTCGGCGCGGATACGGCGTCGGGGTCGTAGCCGACGGCCATGTAGCCGCCGTAATCGCCCGTGTACAGGCCGCTCTCCTCCTTGAGCGCATCCGGGATCTCATCCCAGGTGGCCACCTGGTACGGCGCGAACGAGTCGGTGCTGGACAGTGCCACGGCAAGGCCCAGGTCGAAGACGTCGGGGGCGGTGTCCTGGCCGACGAGGTTCTCGGCGGCCAGGATCTCCTCGGCACTGGACGCGTCGGGCGAGGCCTCGGTGATGGTGATCTCCGGGTACTTCTTCGCGAAGGCGTCGAGCACGGCGCCGTAGTTGGCCCAGTCCCGCGGCAGGGCGATCACGTTCAGGGCTCCTTCAGCCCTGGCGGCATCCTCGAGCGCGGCCAGGTCGCCGAACGCGGACAGGCTCGTCGCTGTGGCGGCGTCGACAGACGGGGTGCCGGAGCCGGCGTCCGCTGCTCCGGAGCAGGCGGCCAGGCTCAGGGCAAGGGCGGTGGCCGCGGCCAGGGCGGTCAGCGTGCGGGTGGTGAACAATTTTCCTCCGTCGGACCAGCGAGGGGGCGGCCGCGGAACGCGGGGCGCTGTGGGTCGGGTTACTGGTCACGGCGAGGCTAGAAGCCGTCGCCGACCGCCAGGGAGCCTTCGTCTGAACACCGCGTGAATGCCGTATGAAGGGTGCCGCTAGGGTCGGTGGGATGGTCCAGACGATCTCCCCTGCCCTCGCCCGCCGGATCGCGCTCGCCGCGCAGGGCTTCGGGCGCACGTCGACCGTGACGCCGGGCATCCGTCAGGTGGATGCCCTCGTGCACCGGCTCGAGCTGTTGCAGATCGACTCGGTGAATGTCTTCGAGCGCAGCCACTACCTGCCGGCGTTCAGCCGCCTCGGCAGCTACGACAAGGCGTTGCTGGATCGGCTGACCGTGGGCCGCCAGGCGCGGCTGACCGAGTATTGGGCGCACGAGGCGTCGTTTGTGCCGGTCGACACCTGGCCGCTGCTCGGCTGGCGGATGCGTGACTTCCGGGACCGCTCGGCGACCGAGGCGTGGGCGCAGGGCAACCGCCCACTGCTGGACTGGCTGCTCGCCGAGCTCGCCGCCAACGGACCCCTGCGCGCGAGCGCCATCGAGCACGACGCGAACCGGCGCACCGGACCGTGGTGGGGCTGGTCGGATGTGAAGACCGGGCTTGAAACCCTGTTCCGGTGGGGTGACGTGGCCATCAAGGGCCGGGAGCGCTTCGAGCGGGTGTACGCGCTGCCCGGGCAGGTGTTCCCACCGGAACTGCTGGGCCGCACCGTGAGCCGCGACGACGCCCACCGCGAACTGGTGCGCCGCTCGGCTCGAGCACACGGCATCGGCACGGCGAAGGACTTCGCCGACTACTTCCGGTTGCGGGGCCCGGAGACCCTGGCCGCCGTCCGCGACCTCGAGGACTCCGGCGAACTGATCCCGGTGGCGGTGCCGGGCTGGGGCGCGGGCGGCCAGGCCGGCACCGCCTGGCTGCACCGCGACGCGCGACTCCCCCGCCGGATGGATGCCGCGACCCTGCTCTCCCCGTTCGACCCGGTCGTCTGGGAACGGGCGCGCGCGTTGCGCCTGTTCGGTTTCCACTACCGGATCGAGATCTACACCCCCGAACCGCAACGGGTGTTCGGGTATTACTCGCTGCCCGTGCTGCTCGGCGACACGATCGTGGGCCGGGTCGACCTCAAGAACGACCGCCAGGCGCAGGTGCTGCGGGTGCGCGCGGCGTGGGCGGAAGCGGGTGCGCCGGCGGACACGGCCGGTCGCCTCGCAGCCGTTCTCCGGCAGGCCGCCGCCTGGCAGGGCCTGCCCGAGATCGAGGTGGAACCGCGCGGCAACCTCGCCGCCGCCCTGGCCGCCGAGCTGCGCAACTAGGCACGACAGTGCCCGTTCCGGTCGAGAGTGACCGGCGGAACGGTCACTCTCGACCGGAACGGGGCTCTAGAACTGGCGGCCCATGGCGTGCAGGCGTTCGACGCGCGCGGCGATCGGCGGGTGCGTGGCGAAGAGCTTGTCCATGACGCCGGGCTTCAGCGGGTCGGCGATCCAGAGGTGGGCCATCGACGTGTTCTGCTTCTTCATCGGCCGCCCGTAGGCCTCGAGCTTGCCGAGCGCGCTGGCCAGGGCATCGGGATGCCGCGTGGTCAGGGCGCCCGTGGCATCCGCCAGGTACTCACGCTGCCTCGACACCGCCAACTGCACGACCGTGGCGATCAGGGGCGCCACGACCATGGCGACGAGTCCGACCACCATGATGACGGGGCTGCCGTTGTTCTTGCTGTCCCGGCCGAAGAACGCCATCCGCAGGAACATGTCGGAGATGAACCCGACGGCCACCACGAGGCCGAATACGACCATCGAGAGGCGGATGTCATAGTTGCGCACGTGGCCGAGCTCATGCGCCATGACGCCCTCGAGTTCGGAGTCGGTCATGATCTCCAGCAGCCCGGTGGTGGCAGCGACGATCGCGTGCTGCGGGTCGCGACCGGTGGCGAAGGCGTTCGGAGCCGGGTCGTTGATCACGTAGATCTCGGGCATGGGCGTCCCGGTCGTGATCGACAGGTTCTCGACGATGTTCCACAGCCGCGGGTTCTCCGCCTTGCTGTTGATTTTGATTCCGCCGCTCAGGGCGACCGCCTGGCGCCCGGCCATGAAGTACTGCAGCAGGGCGTACCCCGTGGCGACGACGACCGTGAGGATGAGGATGCTGTAGTTGCCGGGTGTGCTGTAGATCGCGTTGGCCAGCCAGCCGAGACCGGTGATGATGGCGATGAACAGGATGATGATGAAGACGGTGTTGCGCTTGTTACGCGCAATGGCGCTGTACATGGCCGCCCGCCGCTAGAACTGGACGCGAGGCGGCTCCGCGATGGCGGCGGAGTCGGACACCTCGAAGAAGTCGCGCTGGGTGAACCCGAGGTTGCGGGCGATGAGGTTGTTGGGGAAGACCTGGATCTTCGTGTTCAGTTCGCGCACGCCACCGTTGTAGAACCGGCGGGAGGCCTGGATCTTGTCCTCGGTGTCGACCAGCTCACCCTGCAACTGCAGGTAGTTCTGGCTGGCCTGCAGCTGCGGGTAGGCCTCGGCCACGGCGAAGATGCTGCGCAGGGCGGTCTGCATGTGGTTCTCCGCGGCGGCGGCGTCGGCAGGGCCCTGCGCGTTGAGCGATTCGGCCCGGGCCTTGGTGACGTTCTCGAAGACGGCCCGCTCATGTGCCGCATAGCCCTTGACCGTTTCGATCAGGTTCGGGATCAGGTCGGCACGACGCTTCATCTGTACGGTGATGTCACTCCACGCCTCGTCGACGCGCACCTTGAGGGTGACGAGGGAGTTGTACGTCGACCAGAGGTAGATCCCGATGATGAGGACGAGTGCAACGACGATGAGGACCGGGATGAGCCATTCCATGGCAGCTTCTCCTTGTGATGGGGCGGGGCGGACGAGCAGGCCGCGGCGGCGTGTCTACGACGCAGCACCATCATAACCATGCGGTCTGAACCTCCCATGTCCTTCCCAACACACTCCAAGAATCTCCCTGCGCCGCACTGTCAGCGGGCGGAGAGCACCCTCTGCAGCCAGCGGTAGGAGGACTTGGGGGTGCGGGTGCGGGTTCCATCCTGGAAGTCGACGTGCACGAGGCCGAACCGCTGGGTGTAGCCGGCCGTCCATTCGAAGCTGTCCAGCAGGGACCAGATCGTGTAGCCCTGGAGGGTGACGCCCTCGGCGATCCCGCCGGGAGCGACCGCGGCGAGCGCCGTCGTGAGGTGCTCGGCCAGGTAGTCGATCCGGGCCGGGTCGTGCACGGCCCCCCATTTGTCGGCCACGTCGGGGAAGCTGGCTCCGCCGGCCGTGATGCAGACGGGAGGCAGGTGCTCCGCGTAGCGGTCCCGCAGCTCGGCGAGGGCCACGCCGAGGTATTCGGGCGCGATGGCGGTGCCCGCGTTGGTCACCGGGAACTCGCGCATCGCGGTGACGTGGAAGGGGAACGCCACGACCTTCTCCGGCGGCCCGACGGGCGGGGGTCCGGTGAGAGTCTTCGGGGCCGCCGGGCCGGCCGTGATCCGGCTCGGCTGGAAATAGTTCAGGCCATAGAAGTCCAGCGGCTGGTGGATGGTGCGCAGGTCGTCCGGTTCGGTCTCCAGCAGCATCCTCAGCGGCACCTGGTAGGGCTCGGGCGGTTCCGGGTAGCGGCCGAGCAGTACGGCGTCGGCGTAGAGGCGGTTGTGCAGCACGTCGAAGAGCGCGGCGGCGACCTCGTCGGCTTCGCGGCCGCTGGCCGCCTGCACGGGCGAGTGCACGTTGGCGATCCCGATCCGGCCTCGCACGTCGGCGGCGCGCAGGCCCTGCACGGCGAGGCCATGGCCGAGCAGCTGGTGATGCGCTGCGGGCAGGGCGCCGAACAGCCGGGCCTCACCCGGGGCATCCGTGCCGAGGGCGTACCCGTTCAGGGTCACCGTCGCGGGATCGTTCAGGGTCAGCCAGGAGTCGATCCGGTCCCCGAACACCTCGCCCACCTGGTGCGCGTAGTCGCCGAAACGCATGGCGGTGTCCCGGTTCAGCCAGCCGCCGCGCAACCGCAGCGGGGTATCCCAGTGGAACAGGGTGGCCATCGGGCTGATTCCCGCGGACAGCAACCCGTCGAGCAGACGGTCGTAGAAGGCGGTGCCGGCCCGGCTGAGCGCACCCCGGCCGTCCGGCTGCAGCCGGGCCCAGGCCAGCGAGAAGCGGTAGTGGTCGATGCCCAGCTCGCGGAGCAGGGTCACGTCCTCGTCGAGCCGGTTGAAGTGATCCGTCGACACGGAGGCGTTGGAACCGTCACGGATGCGCCCGGCGGCGGCCGTGAACGGGTCCCAGGTCGATTCGCCGCGGCCGCCCTCCCGGGCGCCACCCTCGATCTGGAAGGCTGAGGTGGCCACGCCCACCGTGAAACCGTCGGGCAGCCGGTCACCCAGTTCCCCCGCCCGGTGTTCCCAGGCCCGTGCGGCGGGGGTGTTGCTATTACTCATCGACCGAGGACTCTTTCCAGATAGCTGTTGGCGAAGCGGCGCTCCGGGTCAAGCCTGTCACGCACCGACAGGAAGTCGTCGAAATGCGGGTACTCGGCGCGGAGGGAGGCGGCATCCCGGTCGTGCATCTTGCCCCAGTGCGGGCGCCCGCCGTGCGCGCGCATGATGGCTTCGACCGCCTGGAAGTAGGCGGCCGGATCTTCCCGGTAATACCGGTGCACGGCGATGTAACCGGTGTCCCTGCCATTGGCAGTGGAGAGCCACACGTCGTCGGCTGCGGCCGAGCGCACCTCGACCGGGAAGGAGATGCGCCAGCCGCGCGCGGCGATCAGCTCCCGCACCTCCCGCAGCGCAGCGGGGACCAGGGCCCGCGGCAGCGCATATTCCATTTCCTGAAAGCGCACGGTGCGGTTCGTCACGAACACCCGGTGGGAGACGTCCGTGAATTCGCGTCGCCCGCTGAGCCGGGTGGCGAGCCGGGTGGATCGGGGCACGGTGGCCGGCGCGAGCGCACCCAGCGCGCAGATGCCCCGGTACACCCCGTTCGCGAGAAGTTCGTCGTCGACCCAGCGGGAGACGGCGCCCAACGGGGACCGCTCGTCGGTCACCGGCAGGCGCGTGTTGGTCTTGGTCAGCGCGGTTTCGGTGTGCGGGAACCAGTAGAACTCGAAATGGTCGTGCCGGTCGGACCGGTCGAGGTAGCGCTCGAGCACCTCCTCGAGCGGTTCGGATGCCTCGATGGCGTGCAGCAGGTAAGCGGGCACGCACTGCACGGTCACGTCCACGACGATGCCGAGCGCGCCCAGCCCGATCCGGGCCGCCGGCAACAGCTCCGGGTTCTCGGTCTCGCTCACGTGCAACAGGGAGCCGTCGCCGGTGACGAGGGTCAGGGCCACAACCTGAGTGGCCAGCCCGCCGAAACGCCCGCCGGTGCCGTGGGTTCCGGTGGAAAGTGCGCCGGAGATGGTCTGCCGGTCCACGTCGCCCATGTTGGCGAGGGCCAGGCCGTACGGACGCAGCAGCCGGGGCAACTCGAACAGGCGGGTTCCGGCGGCCAGGGTGACCCGGCCGGACGCGGCATCCGCGTCGATCAGGCCGGCGAGGTCGAACAGGTCGAGCTGCACCCCGGGGGCCAGGGCGATGCCCGAGAAGCTGTGCCCGGAGCCCACGGCCTTGACCCGGAGGCCCACCTTGCCGGCCGCGACCACGGCACGCTGCACGGCGGCGACGGTCGACGGCCGCTCGACGCGCACCGGCGTCACCGCCTGGTTCCGGGCCCAGTTGCGCCACACCGCTCCGCTCGCACTCACAGGAACACCTTCCCCTCGCCACGGTAGGTCGGCAGGATGTCGACCACCTGCCCATTCTCGACCAGTGCAACCTCGTTCACGTGCTCGCTCAGCTCCCCCGATTTGGTGTGCCGCGCCCACACGCGGTCGCCGACCCCGAGCCGGGCCGCGCCAGGGCCGGTCAGCGGGGTCTGCACCTCACCGGCCATCTCCCGCGCAACCAGGTGGAGGCCGTCCGGCCAGACCAGGCGCGGCACCCGGTCGGCGCCGGGAACCCCGGAGGCCACCCACCCGCCGCCGAGCAGGACGGCCATGTCGGGGCGGGGCTTCCGCACCACCGAGAAGGCGACCGCGGCCGCCGGCGCGGGCCGGAAGCTCGCATAATTGTCGAACAGGTGCCCCCCGAAGAAACCGCTGCCGACGGCGACGTCAGTGACGGATGCGTCGCCGCGCGTGGTCTCGACCGAACCGGTTCCGCCTCCGTTCACGAATTCGAGGGGCGCGACCTCCCGCACCGCGCTCACGGCCGCGGCGCGGCGCTCGGCGATCTCGGCGACGGACCGCCCCCGCACCCACCGGTTGAGCATCCCCCGGACCGGTCTGCCGGCCGGCCGGTCGCCGACCCCGGCCACCTGGGCCTCGTAGGACATCATCCCGACGAGGTGGAAACCGGGCCGGGCCAGAATGGCGACCGCGAGGCGACGGGCGTCGGCCGGCGTGTGCACGGGCGAGCGCCACACGCCCAGGTGGCCGAGCAGCGGGGCGTCCCAGGATGCGTCGAGGTCGATGCAGACCCGGATCGGGGCCCGGCTGCCCGGCGGGAGCACCGCGTCGATGACGTCGAGGTGCGCGACCGAGTCCACCATCAGCGTGACGGTCGCGGCCAGCCGCTCCGAACGGCTCAGCTGCAGGATCGCGGCCCGGTCGGCCGTGGGGTAGCCGACGACGACATCCGTCACCGTCTCCGCCAGCCAGAGTGCCTCGGCCAGGGTGTAGGCGAGCACGCCCCGATAGCCGGGCAGGGCCAGGATCGCCTCGAGCACGCCGCGGACGCGGATGGACTTCGACGCCACCCGGAGCGGGGTACCGGCCGCGCGGTCGAGCATGTCGTGGGTGTTGTGCCGTAGCGCGTCCAGGTGCACCGCGGCGACCGGGGTGTCGAGGTGCGCCGTCGCGGTCGTGAGGGCAGGCCAGAACAGTTCGGGGGTCAGCCACGAACGGTCCACCGGGCGCGGGGACAGGTCGAGCATCAACGCACCGCCTTCGCCGTCGGGGTGCGTGGCCGGGAGGTCTCCCGGAGGGATGCCGGAACGGTGACCACGGCCACGGAACGCCCTTTACTCGTCGGGGGAAATCAGCACCCGGAGGGGCCAGCGCCAGTATGCACCATGGCTCCCGGTCGGCCGAACGGGGGCCATTTGCGTCACAGTGCGTGTCGCGCGTTGACTTTCCCGGCCGTGACCCGTGGAATGGTCACCAGGGGTGAAGAGATGCGCGGTAGAACTGTGTCCGGTTCGGGCTCCGAGTCCGGGCGATCCGGTCGGCGGTTCGCCTCCGGTCTCCGTGCACGGTCTGCCCCGATGATCGTCGCCCTGATCGGCGCGCTGACCGTGGGCCTGCTCACGCTCGGCTCGTCGGTGGCCGCCGTCGCCGTCCCGGCCCCCACGCCGCCGCCCACCCCGAACTCGACGGAACCGACGGCATCCCCGGAATCGACGCAATCCACCGGCCCGACGACCCTGGCACCGACCATCACGAGCCCGGCACCCGGCAGCTTCGTCGGCAGTGGCACCACGACGATTTCCGGCACCGGCGAAGTCGGGCGGGAGATCCAGCTGCTCTCCCCCGTCTCCGACCAGGACCCGCTCTGCTTCGCGGTGGTCGACGCCGCCGCGGTGTGGAGTTGCACGGCGGTGTCTTTGCCGAGTGGTCCCGACGTGCGACTGCGCGTCGTCGTCACGGGTGCCCCCGAATCGGCTGCCGAGCAGACCATCGCCGTGCTGTCCGCACCGGTCGTGACCGGGGGCCCGACCGGCCTCGCACTGACCAACGGCACCGTTCGCGGGAGCGGGTATCCGGCGGCATCCGTCGTCGTCTCCCTGGCCGGGGGGAAGCGCTGCACGGCCACCGCGGACGCGTCCGGCGCCTGGTCCTGCACGTTCACCGGCAACGTCGCCGGCGGAGCGGTCTCCGTGTCGGCGAGCCAGCAAACGTCCTACAGCGCACCCTCCTGGTCGAATGCGAGCGCACCGGTCAGCCTCGACTTCGACCTGGACCGCCCGACGGCCCCCATCGTGAGCGCGCCCGTGGGCGGCGACCGGGTGCCGCTGTCCGGCACCACCTATTCCGGTTCCGGCGAGGATGACGCGACCGTGACCGTCTTCTCCGGCGCCTATTCGGTCTGCAGCGCCGTCGTCGTCTCCGGGTCCTGGAGCTGTTTCGCCGGCGGCGTCGCCGCCGGGTCCCACCAGGTCATCGCGGTGCAGCGGGACCCGGCCGGCAACCTGGGCCCGGGCAGTCCCGGCGTGGAGGTGCTCTTCGGGCCGGCGGCCGCGGCAACGCCCGACACCACGGGCCCCGGCGCCCCGATCCCGACCATGGGTGCGACTGCACCGCCGGCGTCCTCCGCCCCCGCTCCGGAGAGCACCGTACCCGGTGCACCGGGCCAGGAACCACCTCACCCGCAGGCCTCTTCACCCTCAGCGCTCTTGCCTGCTCCGGTGCCGGGCGGATGGAACGATCCGACCCTGTTCGCGACCGCCGTGCCGGCGCCGTGGTCCACCTCGCCGGTCTCCTGGGTGCAGGCGGCGTTTCTCGCCTTCGGAGCCCTGCTGCTGCTCTGCGTTCCCGCGCGCCTCCTCGCTGGAACCGTTTCCCGGGCCCGGAACGGTCGCCCGTTCTGGCAGACCGTTTCGATCGCGGGCCGAAACCGCAGCCGCGTCGAGTTCGAGACCGCACCCGACCTGCCGCTGAACCGGTGGCTGGTGGCCGGTGCGGCCGTGACAGCGGCGGCGACGCTGGTCATGCTGTCGGGCCCGGTGAGCAGCCAGCCGGCCTACCTGCGGCTGCTTCTGGCGGTCATGGCGGCCCTCGTCGTCGTCAACGCGGTCGGAACGCTCGTTCCGCTCTGGTGGAGTTCACGGGTGTGGTGCGAGCGGGCATCCGTCACCTTCCTCCCGCGCTACCTGCTGCTCGTCGCCGCGACCGCTCTCGCCTCCCGGGCATTCGAGATTCACCCCGCCCTGGTTTTCGGGCTGCTCGGATCCGTCGCCGCAGCACCCGGCCTTCCGGGGCGCAGGCGCGGCCAGCTCGCCGCACTGCGGGCCGGCAGCCTGATCGCGCTGGCCCTGCTCGGCTGGCTCACGCTGGGCCTCCTGCCGCAGGCCAGCGGATTCCTCAGCGCGTTCGCGGCGGAGATCGCCACCAGCGTCGTGCTGGCCGCGATCGGGTCGGCCGCCCTCGTGCTCATCCCGATCGGACGCACCAGCGGGCGGAGCATCCTCAGCTGGTCGCCGCCGATCTGGGCGGCCCTGACCGTGCTGGCGTTCACCATCATGTTCGGGGTTCTCTCCCCCGCCGGGCTGTTCTGGCCCGGTGACGGTGGTGTCAGCCTGTGGTGGGCGGGGGCCGGCGTGTTCGCGGCGCTCAGCGTGGCTGCCTGGGCCTGGCAGCGGTTCGTGGTGCCCGCCCGGCACTAGACCGTGTTTCCCGGCTGCCGGGCCGGAACGCAGGGCGCGAAGCGCCAGACACCGGGCCGATCACGCGCGCCGGATCAGTCCGGACTGCCGCGCTGCCGCGACGGCCGCCGTGCGCGAGGCCACCCCGAGTTTCGGGTAGATGTGCGCGAGGTGGGATTTGACCGTGGTCTCGCTGAGGTGCAGGTGGCGGGCCACCTCGGTGTTGCTGAGCCCCTCCGCCACCAGGGCGAGCACCTCAAGCTCCCGAGCGCTGAGGGCACGGGTGGAATCGCGCACTCGGGACAGCAACCGGCTCGCGACCGCCGGCGCCAGCGCCGACTGACCGGCCGCCGCGGCCATGATCGCCGCGAGCAGATCGTCGGGCGAGGTGTCCTTGAGGAGATACCCGGCCGCGCCGCCCTCGATGGCCGTGATGATGTCCCGGTCGGTGTCGTAGTTGGTGAGGATCAGGACGGCGGGTGGATCCGGCAGGGCACGGATGCCGCGGGTCGCGTCAGCCCCGCGGAATTCGCCGTTGAACTGGAGATCCATCAGCACCACGTCCGGGCGCAGGCGGGCGGCCTCCGCGAGGGCCTCCTCGACGGTGCCGACCGCCCCGACGACGGTGATGGACGGTTCCGTCTCGCACAGCGCCTGCAGGCCGGTGCGCATGATCGGATGGTCATCGGCGATCAGCACCCGCACGATCATCCGGGCACCTCGAATCCGGCCACGATGCTGGTTCCCCGGCCCGGCTCGCTCTCCACCGTGAGCGAACCGCCGAGGGCCGCGACCCGCTCCCGCATCGCCTGCAGCCCGAATGAGGTGCGCCCGTCCGTGGTGCTCTCCTGGTCCGGCCCGGCCGTGAAACCCACGCCGTCGTCGACGACGTCGAGGATGACCTCGGAGTCGAGCATGCTCAGGGTGAGGTCGATCCGGCTGGCACGGGCGTGCTGCACGGCGTTCGCCAGGGCCCCCTGGGCGATGCGGAGCAGTGCCGTCTCGACCTGGGTGGGCAGCGGCACCGGGGTGCCGGCGATCGTGACTCCGACGGGGATTCCGCTGCTGTCGCCGGTCTGTACCGCCAGGCGCCCCAGTGCCTCGACCAGCGTCGCCTCGCGCAGGGCCGGCGGCGACAGCTCGTCGATGAACTGCCGGGTCTCGGCGAGCGCCTGGGCGGCGGCCTCCCGGGCCTGATGCAGCCGGTCCAGCCCGGTTCCCGTCACGCCGCCGGAGCGTTCCGCGGCGTGCAGGAGCATCACGATGCTGGACAGCGACTGGGACACCGTGTCGTGGATCTCCCGGGCGAGGCGGGCACGTTCGCCCTGCACCCCGGCGGCCCGTTCGGCAGCGGCCAGTTGAGTTCGGGTGGCACGCAGTTCGTTGATCAGGCGTTCCCGCTCCGTGGCCTCCCGGTCCAGGGACCGGTAGGCCAGGCCGATCGCCACGGCCACGGCAGCACCGATCAGCGGCCCCACGATGCCTGCGACACCGAAGCCCCGGTGCATCCCGAACAGGGCGATGGCCACCAGCGTCGCTCCGGCGACCGAAACGGGTCCCCGCCAGCCGCGCAGAAAGTGCAGGGCGAGGAAGAACAGGGGAAAGACGAGGTAGATGGCCTCCGGGCTGACGACGGCGAGGGCCACCCATTCGAGGCCGAGGACACCGACCCAGGCCGCGCCGAGCCGCGGCCGTGCGCCGTCGAAGTTTCGGCTGAGCAGCCACCCGGCCGCGTAGGTGCCGAGGAACACGGCGGCCAGGCAGATGATCACGGCGCCGGCGGGCATCCCCGCAGACCCGGCCGTGGCGACGACCAGCGCGATCAGGCCGACGCACAGTCCGTGCAGCCCGATGCGCAGCCCGAGGAAGACGGGGCTCAGGGCGGAGTTCCTGGATCCGATGCTGGGTGCGGTCACGCGATACTCACCCCTTCAGGCTACCGGCCCGGCCCCCGGCCGTCATCGTCCGAAAGGTGGAGCCGACCCTCCGCCTTTGGTGCACCGGAGATGGTCAGCCCGCACGATGACTGGCAGCGGGCTGATCGCGAGAGTAGACAGTGCTCGGCAACCGCCATCCGGCGCCCCTGCCCGGCCCATCCGCCCCACCCGTCCCCGATTGAGGAGCTTGACAGTGTTCGTTGCATGGCGCGATCTGAGATTTGCCCGGGGGCGATTCGTGCTGATCGGCTCGGTCGTCACCCTCATCACCCTGCTGGTCGGGTTCTTGTCCGGCCTGACCATGGGGCTGGCCGACCAGAACGTGTCGGCCCTCACCGGTCTCAGCGCCGACCGGATCGTGTTCTCGGCTCCCGCAGCCGGGGAATCCGTGAGCTATGCCGACTCCGCCGTGACCGGCGCCGACGCGGATGCCTGGCGCGCCCAGCCCGGCGTCGACCGGGTCAGCCCGCTCGGCATCCTGCAACTCCGCCTCGGCTCCGATCAGAAGCAGACCAGTGTGGCCCTGTTCGGCGCCGAGGCCGGGTTCGGCATGGTCCCGGCCGAGGCCGGGCACCTGACCCTGCCGGAGACCGCGGCCGAGGACCTCGGCGTGCGGGCCGGCGACACGGTCGACCTGGCCGGGACGGTTTTCACCGTCGACTCCGTCACCGCCGACACCTGGTACTCCCACACGCCCGTGGTGTGGCTGCCGCTGACGGACTGGCAGGACGTGGGCGCGGCCACCGGCCGCCCGGACGCGGTGGCGAGTGTCCTCGCCGTCACCGGCTCCGACGTCGACTATGCCGCGGCCGACCTCGCCACGGGAACGACCTCCACCGGGGTGCTCCCGTCGCTGACCGCCCTGGAGGCGTTCCGCTCGGAGATCGGCTCGCTGCTGCTCATGGTGACCATGCTGTTCGGAATCTCCGCCCTGGTCGTGGGGGCGTTCTTCACGGTCTGGAGCATCCAGCGCCAGCCGGACGTGGCCGTGCTGAAGGCCCTCGGCGCGTCCAACCGGATGCTGGTCCTCGATGCCCTGGGCCAGGCATCCGTCGTTCTCGTGGTCGGCGTGGGAGTCGGGATCGGACTGACCGGCGTGCTCGGGGCCCTCGCCGGGTCTGTGCTTCCGTTCGTTCTCAGCCCGCTGACCACCCTGCTTCCGGCCGCCGCCATGATCGCCCTCGGCCTCGCCGGCGCCGCGTTCGCCCTCCGTTCCGTGACCGCCGCCGACCCCCTCACCGCCCTCGGGAGCAACCGATGATCCAGCTCGACCGCATCACCCTCACCTTCCCCGACGGCGGTGCCCGTCTGACCGCGGTCGACGACGTCAGCCTCCGGGTCGACCGCGGCTCGATCGTCGGCATCACCGGCCCGTCGGGCTCCGGCAAGTCCAGTCTGCTGGCCGTGGCGTCCACCCTGATCACGCCCGATCAAGGCTCCGTGTTCATCGGAGACGTCGACGCGACCCTGCTCTCCGCGGCCGAGAAGGCGGAGTTGCGCCGGGATCGTCTCGGCATCGTGTTCCAGCAGTCGAACCTGCTGTCGTCACTGACCGCCCGTGAACAGCTCGTCGTGATGGGCGAACTCGGCGGGGCCCGCCGCGGGGCGCGTGCCCGGCGTGCGGCCGGCATCCGGGCAGACGCGCTGCTGGATGCCGTGGGCCTGGTCGACCAGTCCGGTAAGCGCCCGGCGCAGCTCTCCGGAGGGCAGCGGCAGCGCGTCAACATCGCCCGGGCGTTGATGAACGACCCCACCGTGCTCGTCATCGACGAGCCGACGAGCGCCCTGGATCAGGAACGCGGATCCAGCATCCTGGAACTGATCCTGAAACTCACGGTCGAGCACGACACGGCCACCGTACTGGTCACCCACGACCAGCGACTGCTGCCACTGATGGATTCCGTGCACACCATGGTCGATGGTGTCCTTTCGACCGCGCTCGACACCGTCGCCGGGTAGCGGTGCCGGGTAGCGGTGCCGGTGTGGACGCCGCGCACGCTATCGTCGGAAGCGTGCGCCTCGGAGTCCTTGATGTCGGTTCGAATACCGTCCACCTGCTGGTCGTCGACGCGCATGCGGGTGCCCAGCCGGTGCCGATGGCCTCCGACAAATCCGTTCTGCGGCTGATGCGCTACCTCACACCCGACGGAGCCATCACCGACGAGGGCTGCACCGCGGTACTCGAGGCGGTGCGGAACGCGGCCGAGGTGGCCCGTCGGCACCAGGTCGATGATCTGCTCCCGTTCGCCACCTCGGCGCTGCGCGAGGCGTCGAACGGACCCGAACTGCTCGCCCGGGTCGAACGGGAGACCGGCGTGGCCTTGCAGGTCCTGTCCGGGGAGGACGAGGCACGCCTGACCTTCCTGGCCGTACGGCGCTGGTATGGCTGGTCGGCCAGGGACATCCTTCTCTTCGACATCGGCGGCGGTTCCCTCGAGATCGCCGCCGGCGCGAACGAGATCCCCGCGATCGCGCTGTCGCTGCCCCTGGGTGCCGGGCGGTCCACCATCGGCTTCCTGCACGACGACCCGCCGCTGCCCGACCAGGTGTCCGCCCTCCGCCGGCACGCGGCCACCGTGCTGGAGCGGGCCGTGACCGCGTTCGAGGGGCTCCCGGCACCGCACCACGTGGTCGGCTCCTCCAAGACCATCCGCTCCCTGGCAAAACTGGCCGGGTCCACCGCGGACGGCTTCGGCTCCGGCGAGCGGATGCTGCTGACCCGCTCACAACTCGCCGACTGGGTCCCCCGGCTGGCCCGTATCCCGGCTGAGGCCCGTCCGGCACTGCCCGGAATCACCGCCGACCGCACCTTCCAGATCGTGGCCGGCGGAATCGTGCTCAGCGCCGCGATGGCCGCCTTCGACGTGACCGAGCTGGAGGTGTCCCCCTGGGCGCTGCGCGAGGGCATCATCCTGAGGTACCTGGACCACCTCGAATAGGCGCCACGGACGGCAAGCGGCTCAGGTCAGCGCAGTGCCTTCGCTTTCAGGGCCGCGTACTCGTCCGGGGTGATGGTGCCGCTGTCGAGCAGGGCCTTCGCCTTGCCGATCTCGTCCGCGGACCCGCCCGATCCTGCGACCGACCGCACGTACTGTTCCGTGGCCTGCTGGCTGCGCTGTGCAGCCTGCATCTGCCGCTCGGCCATGCCCTTGCCCCGGGCGATCAGGTAGACCAGGGCGGTCAGGAACGGCACGAAGACAAGGAACAGCATCCACCCGGCCTTGGCCCAGCCGTTCAGTGTGCTGTCACGGAAGATGTCCCCGATGATCGAGAAGAGCACCATCAGATAGGCGATGAATGCGAATGTCCAGAAGAAGAACCAGATGACATCCCACGTTGCTTCAAGAAAACCCATGACTGTTCCTCCTCGGTCGGGGAAAGGCACGTGGCAGGGAGGCGACGGCCGTTTCACTGGCCGATGGTAGCGCGACCGAACCGAGGCGGAAAGGCCAAGTCACACGGCAGAAACAACCACCCGGCGCTGCGTGCGCGCGATCATGAGCGGTGGTGCATGGTGCCCCCGCTGGGGGTCGAACCCAGACTGTGACGATTTTAAGTCGTCTGCCTCTGCCATTGGGCTACGGGGGCGCGTCACTCAACCGAATGAGTCGAGGGCAGGCGCTGGGGCGCCCGCGGATTGACCCACGGGCACCCCCAGGCGCTGCTACTTGACGGCTGCTGTTTCCTCGGCCTGCTCGGCGGCTTTCTTACCTGCGGTCGGGCGCGGGGCACGAGGTGCCCGTGCCTTGACCGCCGGGACCGTGACGGGCGGTACCGCGGCGGCCGGAGCGGCGGTCGCGGGGGCCTTGGTCGGAGCGGCGGCATCCGCGGCCGGCTTGGGACGCGAGGCGAACTCCACGAACGTGGCCCGCGGGTTCTCCACCGCGGCCAGGGACACGATGTCGCGCCCGAGGAAGAAGTTGTTCACCCATCCCCAGACGACGCGCAGCTTGCGCTCCCAGCTCGGCATGGCCAGGCCGTGGTAGCCGCGGTGGGCGAACCAGGCCGGCAGGCCCTTGATGGCGATCTTGCCGGATTGGAAGACACCGGAACCGATTCCCAGACCGGCCACGGCGCCGAGGTTCTTGTGCTCGTATTCCTTGGGTGCCTCGTCGCGCAGAACCGCGACGATGTTCTTCGCGAGAAGCTTGCCCTGGCGCACGGCGTGCTGGGCGTTGGGCACGCAGAAGCCGCCCACGCCGCCGCCGCTGAGGTCGGGCACTGCGGTGATGTCGCCGGCACCCCAGGCGTCGATGATGATCTCGTCCTCGGTGCCGACGCGCAGGTCGGGGCGCACCTGCAGGCGGCCGCGCTCTTCGATGGGCAGGTCCGTGTGGCGAACGATGGCCGGGTTCGCCATGACGCCGGCCGTCCAGACGATCAGGTCGGTTTCGAAGCTCTCACCGGTGGAGAGCTCGATCTTGCCGTCGACCGCGCTGGTCAGTTGCGTGTTCAGGTGGATCTGAGCGCCGCGCTCGTCGAGGTGCTTGATGACCCAGAGGCTGGTCGGCAGGGAAACCTCGGGCATGATGCGCCCCATGGCCTCGATCAGGTGGAAGTGGGTGTCGTCGAACCCGATCTGCGGGTAGGACTTGAGCAGCGACGAGGCGAAGGAGCGCAGCTCGGCGAAGACCTCGATGCCGGCGAAACCGCCGCCGATGACGACGAAGGTGAGCAGGCGATCGCGCTCGGGACCGGCCGGCAGCAGGGCTGCCTTGTCGAAGTTGGTGAGGATCCGGTCGCGGATGGCGACGGCTTCCTCGATGGTCTTGAGCCCGATCGCCTGGTCGGCGACGCCCGGGATCGGGAAGGTGCGGGAGACCGCGCCGGCCGTCACCACGACGATGTCGTACACGAATTCGTACGGCTCGCCGATGGGCGGGGTGATGGTCGCCGTCTTGGTGGCGTGGTCGATGTGGGTGACCTTCGCCGTGACGACGGTGGTCTTCTTGAGGTGGCGCCGGTGCGCGACGACGGCGTGACGGGCCTCGATGGACCCGGCCGCCACCTCCGGCAGGAACGGCTGGTAGGTCATATACGGAAGCGGGTCGACCATGGTGACCTCAGCCTCGCCGGTGCGGAGCCATTTCTCCAGCTTCCACGCAGTGTAGAAACCGGCGTAGCCGCCACCGACAATCAGAATTTTGGGCACTAGGGAAGTCCTCCTACAAGATTTGGATTCGCGAAAACTTACCGTTTTGATCGTATTCGCTTGATGTGCCGAGTGGCCCCGATGCCGAACAGCGTTACTAGAGTACCAAACCCGATCAGCACCATGAGCGGCACGCTGACATAGGTCAGGGTGAGCGGGGTGGGCAACCACGCTGCGGCCACGCTCGGCAGCGGCCGCTCCGGGTCGTTCTGCACGGCCACCGGAACCTGCGTCGAGGTGTCCGGGGTCGGTGCGAGTTCGGTGTCCGCGCGCCGGTGCACCCGGATCCATTCCTCCAGCAGGGCCGCCGGTTCCGGACTGGTGGACGCCGGAACGAGAGCAGTGACCGCCGCCGCCGCGTCGATCAGGCCGTTGCCGTAGATGGGGCTGGGCACCTCGCGTCCATTGGGGTCGGCCGTCGCGATCACCCGGTTCATCACCTCGGCCGCGTCAAGCCGGGGATAGGCGGCGCGCACAAGCGCGACGAGACCCGACACAATGGGTGCGGCCGCACTCGTGCCATTCCACTGCACGTAGCCTCCACCGGGAACCACACCGACGAGCTGTTCGCTGGGTGCCGCCACGGAGATCGTGATGCCCTGAGAGGACGCGTCGAAGCTGGCACCCTTGGTGCGGTCGACGCCGGCGACGGTCAGGACGCCGGGGATCGTGGCCGGGGCACCCACCTCGGTCGTTCCGCTGCCCCGGTTGCCCGCGGCGGCAACGACGACGACGTCGTTCTCGAAGGCGTACAGGAAGGCGTCGTCCCAGCTCGACGGCCAGTCCAGAGTATTGCGGGTGAGGGACATGTTGATCACGTCGGCGCCGTTGTCAACGGCCCAGCGAATGCCCTCGGCGATCTGCTCGTCGTTGCTGAGGCTGGCGTCGCTGCTTCCGAAGGCCACCGAGACGGCCAGGATGGACGCCTCCGGGGCCACACCCAGGACACCGGATCCCTCCCCCGTGCCGCGGCCGGCCAGAAGTGAGGCCACCAGGGTGCCGTGCTCACTGCCCTCACCGACAGGCGTCTGCCCGTCAGCCGAGCCGAGCCCGGAGACATCCGTGCCCCCGATGACCGCGCCGGTGAGCTCGGGCACGCTCGCGTCGACGCCCGTGTCGATCACGGCGACCGTCACCCCTGCCCCGCGGGTCGTGTTCCAGGCCTGGGTGAATCCGTAATCATTCAGCCAGTACTCCAGGTCCCGCACCTGCGTGTTCGCCGCGAAGGCGGGAGCAGCCGGGGCGACGGATGCCGAGCCCAGCGCCACCGCCAGGGCCACGGCAATGCCCCCACCGGTTCGACGCCAGGCGGAGAAGGTCACTCGTCGGCCGCGGTGTAGTCGAGGCACTCGCAGACGGTGGGGGTCCAGGCCGCGCGGGCGAGGGCGAGGTCTCCGATCGGGTTCACGCCGGGACCTGCGGCCAGGGAGTGGGCGGCAAGCGCGTGCAGGCACTTCACACGTTCGGGCATGCCGCCGGAGGAGATGCCGGCGATCTCCGGCACCGTGCCCAGGGTCTCGCGGTCGGCCAGGAAGCTCTCGTGAGCTCGGCGGTAGCGGGCGCGCACATCGTCGTCCTCGGCGAGAAGCTGGTTGTACTCGTTCATCACCTGGGTGGCTTCGAGGAACGAGAGTGCCGCGGTGGCCGCCGGGTGGGTCAGGTAGTACAGGGTGGGGAACGGGGTTCCGTCGGCCAGGCGGGGCGCCGTGGCCACCACCGTCGGGGCGCCGCACACACAGCGCCCGGCAATGCCCACGACGTTGCGGGCCGGGCGGCCCAGCTGGGCGGACACGGTCTTGATGTCGGACTCGGTGACCGACGCGAAGGGGGGCCGGGTCATTTCGCGGCCTCGGGAGCCAGACCGGCCGTCATTACGGAGGCGAACATGGAAGACAGCCAATCGACGTTGGTGGTTTGGATGGTGGGGGTGGCGACCGGAGCGGCAGCGCCGCCGGTCACCGGCAGCGCGAGGTCGTTGATGACGAGGAAGCTCACGTCGCCGGGCAGCACGTACGATAACCGGTCCCGGGCCTGGGTGGTGACGTAGGTGCGGTCGTTCCAGCGCTCGCGCTCGCTTTTGAGCTCTTCCACGGCCCCCTGCTGGGCCTCCACAGCAGCTGTGAGCCGGTCGATCTGCTGGCGCTGGTCCACATAGGTGCGGATGCCCGGAGCAAGGATGACGACAGCCATGATCAGCAGACCCATCATCACCAGGGAGAAGCCCGACAGGCGCAGACCCCTCAGCCACCGGGCGGCGGGCGTCTCGGTGTCGGGCAGCGCGACAGGTGCACGGTCGGCACTTTTCCTGGCCACAGCCGCTCCCTTCCCGCATCAATGTTGCGGTTGCCCCGCAAAGGAACCCTAACCGCAAAAGGACAAAAAAATGGAGCCCTCGAGGCGTGGGCCGTAACCCGCGCCTCGAGGGCTCCCGTCGAACTACGCCTTGAAGCGCGGGAAAGCGGAGCGGCCCGCGTATACGGCGGCCTCGCCCAGCTCTTCTTCGATCCGGAGCAGCTGGTTGTACTTCGCGACGCGCTCGCTGCGTGCGGGCGCTCCGGTCTTGATCTGGCCGGCGTCCGTCGCGACCGCGAGGTCGGCGATGAAGGTGTCTTCGGTCTCACCGGAACGGTGCGAGATGACGGCGGTGTAGCCGGCGCGCTGCGCGAGGGAAACCGCGTCGAGCGTCTCGGTCAGGGTGCCGATCTGGTTGACCTTGACCAGGATGGAGTTCGCGGTGCCGAGGGCCAGGCCCTTGGCCAGGCGAACCGGGTTCGTCACGAACAGGTCGTCTCCGACGATCTGGACCTTGTCGCCGAGTTCGGCGGTGAGGTGCACGTAGCCCTCCCAGTCGTCTTCCTCGAGCGGGTCTTCGATCGAGACGAGCGGGTAGGCACCCACGAGCTCGACGTAGTAGGCCGACAGCTCCTGGGCGGTGAGTTCCTTGCCCTCGAAGTGGTAGACGCCGTCCTTGTAGAACTCCGACGCGGCGCAGTCCAGCGCAAGGCCGATGTCCTTGCCGGGCGTGTAGCCGGCGTTCTGGATGGCTTCGACGATGAGGTCGAGAGCGGCACGGTTGCTCGGCAGGTTGGGGGCGAAGCCACCCTCGTCGCCGAGGCCGGTGGAGAGGCCCTTCGACTTGAGCAGCGCCTTGAGCGCGTGGTAGGTCTCGGTGCCCCAGCGGAGGCCCTCGGCGAAGGACTCGGCGCCGAGCGGGACAACCATGAATTCCTGGATGTCCACGTCGTTGTCGGCATGGGAGCCACCGTTGATGATGTTCATCATCGGGACCGGAAGGGTGTGTGCGTTCGGGCCACCGAGGTAGCGGAACAACGGAAGGCCGGCCGAGGTGGCGGCGGCCTTGGCGACGGCCAGGCTGACGCCGAGGATGGCGTTGGCGCCGACGCGGTGCTTGTTGTCGGTCCCGTCGGTCTCGTTCAGGACGGCGTCGATGATGCGCTGGTCCGCGGCGTCGAGGTCTTCGACTGCCGGGCCGAGCTCGTCGATGACGGCGTCAACGGCCTTCAGAACGCCCTTGCCCAAATAACGTGACTTGTCGCCGTCGTGAAGCTCGTAAGCCTCGAACGCACCAGTGGATGCGCCGGACGGAACGGCGGCGCGGCTAACCGAACCGTCATCAAGCAATACCTCGACCTCAACGGTCGGGTTGCCTCTGGAGTCAAGAATCTCGCGTGCTACTACTGCCTCAATGAGAGCCACAGCTATCTCCTGTTTCCTTTGTGTTTATTAATTGTTGAGTGTTGGTCTGGGGAATCGAGGAAGACAGCACCGTATTCCAATCCCATAACAGTCTAGCGACTGGGCTCAGCCGCCGAGGGAACGGAACTCGAGGTCGGCCGCGCCGGGGGTGCCGGGTCCGACGAAGGCGTAGCGCCCGTATCCCGCTCCGGCCGCGCGTTCCAGCAGTGCCTTGACGTTCTTGGTGCGCTGTTCGAGGCGCACCCGGAGACCCTGTTCGACCAGTGTTCGCTTCAGCGCCACGAGCCGGGCGGGGTCTGTTCCCTTGTCGTACACGAGCACGACGGCGTTCTCGGCGGATGCGGCATCCGCCCCCAGCAGGTCGACGATGCGTTCGAAACCGATCGAGAACCCGCAGGCCGGCACGTCGGTGCCGAGGAACCGTCCGATCATGCCGTCGTACCGGCCTCCGCCGCCGAGGGAATAGCCGAGGTCCGGGTGGCTGATCTCGAAGATGGTGCCCGTGTAGTAGCCCATTCCGCGCACGAGGGTCGGGTCGAACACGAGCCGCACCCCGGGCAGCGCGGCACGGAGGGCGAGCAGATCGGCGTAGGCGTCGCCGTCGAGCCAGACCGGAGGGGTCGGTTCGGCCGCGTTCCAGCCGACGTCGGCGATCAGGGTCAGGGTCTCGGCGACACCGTCGGTGGGGATGCCCAGGCCGCCGAGCTCGCTGACGACCCCCTCGACGCCGATCTTGTCGAGCTTGTCGATCACGATCAGCGCCCGTTCGTTCAGCTCGGGTGCCACCTGCCAGTGCGCCAGCAGGGCGGTCAGGATGCGCCGGTCGTTGATCCGGATCGAGCACCCGGTCAGGCCGAGGGCGTCGAGCGCGGCGGCGGTCGCGGTGATCAGCTCGATCTCGGCGAGCAGCCCGGACTCGCCGATGATGTCGATGTCGCACTGCACGAACTGGCGGTACCGCCCTTTCTGCGGGCGCTCCGCCCGCCAGACCGGTGCGATCTGGATGGAGCGGAACACCGTGGGCAGCTCCGCACGGTGGGTGGCGTAGAAGCGGGCCAGCGGCACGGTGAGGTCGAACCGGAGCCCCAGGTCGGCCAGCGCAAGCAGGTCGCCGGACTCGGCGGCGGCCGCGGCATCCGCCGGCTTGAGGCCACGCTTCATCACGGCGAAGGCGAGCTTCTCGTTGTCGCCACCGAGCCCCGAGTGCAGCCGGGCGGCATCCTCCATGACGGGGGTCTCGATCTCGTCGAAGCCGTGCGCCGCGAAGCTGCGCCGGATCACGGCCAGCGCGTGCTCCCTGGTGGCTTTGTCGGCGGGGAGGAAGTCGCGCATACCGCGGGGAGGGGTCACAGGTGTTGCCATAGCCCCAATTGTGCCAGTTCGGACCCGGTCGTCTGGTCGGGGCCGGCTCTGCCCGATCGGCTCAGAGCGCGCCGCCCGCCGCTCCCGGGGCGTCGGAGTCGACGGGGCCTCCGGCCACGGTCTCCCGTGCGATGTAGTTCTCGATGTCGAAGAGGTTGTCCCCGGCCCGCTGGGCGATGGTCAGGAGAGTGGACATGGACGCCACTTCCTCCACCTGTTCCTTGAGGAACCAGAGCATCGCCTGCTCGCCGAGAGCATCTCCGTCGGTGCGGGCGGCACGGAACATGGCCTCGATCTGCGCGGTGACCTGCTTCTCCTGGGCGAGTGCCAACGCGATGGGCTCGACCGCGAGGGTGAAGTCGTTGCGCACGGCCGGGATTCCGGGGATTTCGACGCCCAGGTCGCGGTCCAGGCGGTACTGCACGAGCATCATGGCGTGGTTGCGCTCTTCGATCGACTGCGCGTAGAAGTGGGCGGCAAGTCGCGGCAGAGCTTGGTTGTCGAACCAGACGGCGATGGCGATGTACTGCTGAGACGCAGCGAATTCGTTGCCGATCTGGGCGGACAGAAGGTCGTTGAAGGATGTCTGGCTCATGGTCTGACGGTACCGCCTCTGCCCGGCGGGCACCACCGCGCCGGAGGCCGTCCGCCGCCTCTAAACGTTGCCGAAGCGGACAACTGTTGCCGGCACACCGGCAACGGTTGTCCGTTACAGCAACAGTCGCGGCCGCGACGGGGTCAGCCGGGCAGGCCGATGATGCCGGCGTCGGCCACGTCGACGGCATCCGTCGACTCGGCCTCGCGGATCTCGTCCTGCAGCCCGCGAAGTGCCGTGCGCAGCGCACGCTCCGAGTCGAGGCCCTGGCTTTTGGCCGCGGACACGATCGCCAGCAGCAGCGGGCCGAGCTGGTCCTCACTCTCGATCGGGAGCGGGAACGCGGCCTCGGTTCCGAGCAGCCCGATCTTCTGGGCCCGGCCGAGCACCTTGTCGGCGAGGGCGAGCGCCGGCATTCCCTGCGGGATACCGTCGAGCACGCTCGTGCGGGAGGGTTTCTCCGCGGCCTTGAAGTCGTCCCAGGCACGGGCCACGTCGTCGGCGGTTTCCAGGTTCACGTCGCCGAAGACATGCGGATGCCGCCCCACCATTTTTGCGGTCATGTGCGCGGCGACATCGTGGATGTCGAAGTCCTCGCCCGCGGTGTGCGCCGCGAGGTCGGCGTGGAAGACCACCTGGTAGAGCACGTCGCCGAGCTCCTCGAGCAACTCGTCACGGCTGCCCGACTCGATGGCTTCGATCAGTTCGTGCGTCTCCTCGGTCAGGTACTGCACCAGCGACTCGTGGGTCTGCTCGGCATCCCATGGGCATCCGCCCGGGGCACGGAGCAAGGCCACCACGCGCACGAGTTCGTCGAGACTGGAGGCGGACGCCGGGCGGGTGGGGATGTCTGAAGAGGTCACCGGATAACTCTAATCGCCCCCGATCGTCGGCCCGGAGATCACCGACGGGACGGTGACGGGCTAGGCGACAGCCGCGACCGGACGCGGGAAGATCGCGTCGAGCAGGGTGCCGGCCCACGCGATCAGTGCGGCATCCCCGAGCGGTTCCCCGTTGACACGCGGCATGGGCACCGTCAACGAGCCGTTCTGGGTGAAGTAGCGCGAGCCGGGGTACATGCGCTGCAGACGCACCTGCATCGAGTCGGCGAGGTCGGCCGGGGCCACCCGCAGGTTCGGTCCCATGGCCACGACCTCGCCCAGTCCGGCCTGCTGGGCCAGCCAGCGCAGCCGCGACACCAGCACCAGGTTCTGCACGGGCTGCGGCGGTTCGCCGTACCGGTCGGTGAGCTCCTCGAGCACCAGGTCGATCTGGTCCTTCGCGGCCGTGGGCGAACTGGCCGCGGAGAGCTTCTGGTAGGCCTCGAGGCGCAGCCGCTCGCTGTCCACGTAGTCCTCGGGGATGTGCGCATCGACGGGCAGTTCCAGCCGCAGCTCGGTCTGCCCCTCGGCGACGTCGCCACGGAATGTGCTGACGGCCTCACCGATCATGCGGAGGTAGAGGTCGAAACCGACCCCGGCGATGTGGCCGGCCTGTTCGCCGCCGAGCAGGTTGCCCGCGCCACGGATCTCGAGGTCTTTCAGCGCGACCTGCATGCCGGCGCCGAGCTCGTTGTTCGCCGCGATCGTGGCCAGACGGTCGTGCGCGATCTCGGTCAGGGGCTTGTTCTCGTCGTAGAGGAAGTAGGCGTAGGCGCGTTCGCGGCCGCGGCCGACCCGCCCGCGCAGCTGGTGCAGCTGGCTGAGGCCGAACTTGTCGGCCCGGTCGATGATGATCGTATTCGCGTTGGCGATGTCCAGGCCGGTCTCGATGATCGTGGTGGAGACGAGAACGTCGAACTTGCGCTCCCAGAAGTCCACGACGACCTGCTCGAGCTGAGCCTCGGGCAGCTGGCCGTGCGCCACCGCGATGCGCGCCTCGGGCACGAGCTCGGCGAGCGCGGCGGCCACCCGGTTGATGCTGGACACCCGGTTGTGCACGAGGAAGATCTGCCCCTCGCGCAACAGCTCCCGCCGGATCGCCGCGGCCACCTGGCGGTCGGAGTACGGCCCGACGAAGGTGAGGATCGGGTGCCGGTCTTCCGGCGGGGTCGCCAGCGTGGACATCTCCCGGATGCCGGTGACCGCCATCTCCAGCGTGCGTGGGATGGGTGTGGCGCTCATCGCGAGGATGTCCACATTGGTCTTGAGCTTCTTCAGGGCGTCCTTGTGCTCCACGCCGAAGCGCTGCTCCTCGTCGATGATCACCAGGCCCAGGTCCTTGAAGACGATGGAGTCCGACAGGAGGCGGTGCGTGCCGATCACCAGGTCGACGGTGCCGTCCAGCATCCCGGCGATGGTCTCACGGGACTCCTTCTCGGTCTGGAACCGGCTGAGCGCGCGCAGGTGCACCGGGAACCCGGCGAAGCGCTCCTGGAACGTCTCCATATGCTGGCGCACGAGCAGGGTGGTCGGCACGAGCATGACGACCTGCTTGCCGTCCTGGATGGCCTTGAACGCGGCCCGCACAGCCACCTCGGTCTTGCCGAAGCCGACGTCGCCGGAGAGCAGCCGGTCCATCGGGATGGGCCGCTCCATGTCGGCCTTGACCTCGTCGATGGTGGTGAGCTGGTCGGGGGTCTCCGCGAACGGGAACGCCTCCTCCAGCTCGCGCTGCCAGGGGGTGTCCGGCCCGAAAGCGTGGCCCTTGCTGGCCATCCGTGCGGAGTAGAGCTTGACGAGTTCAACGGCGATGTCGCGCACCGCGCGACGCGCCTTGGTCTTCGCGGCCGACCAGTCGCTGCCGCCCATCTTGCTCAGCGCCGGAGCCTCGCCGCCGACGTACCGGCTGACCAGGTCGAGCTGGTCGGTGGGCACGAACAGCTTGTCTCCCGGGTGCCCGCGCTTGGACGGCGCGTACTCGAGAACGAGGTACTCTCGCTTGGTCTTGACCGGGTTGCGACCGCCGCTGGAGACCTCGCGCTGGGTCAGCTCGATGAACCGGCCGATGCCGTGCGTCTGGTGCACAACGTGGTCGCCGGCCTTCAGCTGCAGCGGGTCGACGACGTTTTTGCGACGGCTGGCCAGCTTCTTCACCTGGCGCGCGTCGTAACCGACCGTGCGGCCGTAGAACTCGGACTCGCTGACGAGGGAGAGTTTCGTCTCCGGTATTTCGAAACCGTGGTCGACGGATGCCTGCAGCAGGTACGCGATGCCGGGTTCCGGTGCGCTGGGCCATTCCGTGACGATCCGGGCGGGGAGCTCCCGCTCGGCCAGAACGTCGGCGGCGCGTTCGACCAGCCCGGCACCCTGGGCAACGATGCCGACGGTCCAGCCTGCCTTCATCCGCTCGGCCAGATGGCCGACGGCTCCCTCGACACTGCCCTGGAAGCTCGGAACAGCGTCGCCCTCGACCCGGACGGTGAGCAGGTCATCGATCTCCCGGTGCTCGGGCAGCACCGGGGCATCCGTCGGCGCCGCCTGGAAGGAGCTCAGGGTCCACCACACATGTGCGGACGACGGGGCGCCGGGCGCACTGAACTGCACGGCGTCCCGCAGCCGCCCGAGGGTGAGGAAGTCGCCGGATTCCAGGTCGATCGGGGCCTCGGCACCCGCGGTCGCGGCGCTCCACGCAGCACCGAGGAATTCCCGGTTCGTCTCAGCCAGGCTGATCGCCCGCGAGGCGACGCGTTCGGGTGAGATCACGGCGACGGCCGCCTCTGCGGGCAGGTAGTGCGTGATCGGCACGAGCCGGTCGACGAGGGCGGGCGCCAGGCTCTCCATGCCCTCGACCGGGATGCCCTCGGCGATCTTGGCCAGCAGGCCGGACAGGCTCGGGAACTCGTGCTGCATCTCGCGGGCGCGCTGTCGCACGGCAGGGCTCAGCAGCAGCTCGCGGCTCGGCGGCAGGCTGACCGAATCGACCGGGTCGGGGAAGGAACGCTGGTCGGCGACTGAGAACGCACGGATCTGCTCGACCTCGTCACCGAAGAATTCGACCCGGAAGGGGTGCGGGGCGATCGACGGGAAGACGTCGAGGATGCCACCGCGCACGGCGAACTCACCGCGACGGGTGACCATGTCCACGCGGGCGTAAGCCACGTCGACGAGCTGACGGGCGATGGCCGAGAGGTCGTGGCCGCGCTGGCCGGCGACCAGGTCGATCGGCTCGTAGTCGGTGAGGTTGTCGGCCACGGGCTGCAGCGCGGCGCGCACGGAGGCGATCACGATCAGGGGACGCCTGGCCGCGGGGGCGCTCTCCTCCCACTCACGCATCCGTCGCAGGGCGTAGAGGCGTTTGCCGACGATTTCGGCGCTGGGGCTGAGGCGCTCATGCGGCAGAGTCTCCCAGGCGGGGAAGTCGATGATTTCGGCGTGGTCGGTGAAGGAGTTGAGGTTCTCGTGCAGCGACTCCGATTCCCGACCGGTGGCGGTGATCAGAAGCAGGGCCGGGGCCTTGCCCAGCTCGCGGCGACGCTCGAGCAGTGCGGCGAGCAGCGGAGCGCGCAGCCCTTCGGCGAGGGAGAAGTCGACGTCGCGGTTCGCGAAGGCGAGTGCGTTGTCGAATGTGGAGGCGCGCGAAAGTGTGGCAATTAAGCCCTGAAGGGTCACCGGACAAGTGTACGCAACCCGGCTGACAGCCACCGGCTGACCCGTTCCGGTCGAGAGTGCCCGTTGCGCCGGTCACTGTCGACCGGAACGGGCACTGTCGCGGGAGGCTACGGGGCGTGGAACTTCTGCTGCGCGGCGGTGACGCCCTCGGCGGAGATGAGTTCGATCGCGTCGGCGGCATCCGTCAACAGGTTGGGCAGGGCCGAACGCTCGGTCGACGTGAAGTCGTGCAGCACGAAGTCCGCGGCCGGCTGACGCCCGGGCGGACGACCGACGCCGACGCGAATGCGGGTGAATTCGTTCGTGCCGATGGCGGCGATGATGTCGCGCAGCCCGTTGTGGCCGCCGTGGCCGCCGCCGACCTTGATCTTCATCGTGTCGAACGGGATGTCGAGGTCGTCGTGGATCACAATCAAGTGCGACGGCTGCAGTGAGTAGAAACGCAGCAGCGCGGCCACTGGCCCGCCGGACACGTTCATGTACGTGTTCGGCTTGGCCAGCACCAGCTTCGGACCACCGGGGAAGCTGCGCCCCTCGGCGACCGACGAATTCGTTTTATGGTTCTTGAAATTCGCCGACACACGGTCGGCGAGCACGGCAGCCACCATGTGGCCGACGTTGTGTCGATTACCGGCGTAGTCGGGCCCGGGGTTGCCGAGCCCGACTACGAGCCAGAGATTGTCGTCCAGGGGAATCCTCCGCTTGACGCGAAACCAGAAGGGAATGACTACTCGGCGGGAGCAGCCTCGGCCTCTTCGCCCTCAACGGCCTCGGCCTCTTCTTCCTCTTCCTCTTCAACCGGCAGGTGCACGGACACGACGACGGCTTCTTCGTCGGAGATGAGCGTGGCACCCTTGGGGAGCTCGACGTCCTTGGCGTGGATCTGCGCGCCCTCCTCGAGGCCCTCGATGGAGAGCGGGAGGTTCTGGGGGATGTTGATGGCCTCGACCTCGAGCAGCAGGGTCTTGGTGTCCAGGTCGGCGACCATTCCGGGGGCCGGCTCGCCGGTCACGTGCACGGAAACCTCGACCTGGACCTTCTCGCCCTTGCGGATGACGATGAGGTCGAGGTGCTCGATGATCTGCAGGAACGGGTCCTTCTGAACGTCCTTGACCAGGGTCAGGTGGCTCTTGCCGTCGATCTCCAGCTCGAGGACGGCGTTCGCACGACGCAGCAGCAGGCCGATCTGGTGCGCGGGGAGCGCGACGTGGACCGGGGTGGTGCCGTGGCCGTACATGACGGCGGGGATCTTGCCCAGCACGCGCAGCTTGCGGGCCGCGCCCTTGCCGAACTTCACGCGCAGGTCGGCGGCAATCTTGTTGGTGGCGTCAGCCATGGTGTTTCTCCTTGCGGACCGCTACGGCCCAGATCTGGTTTGCGGGCGAGACGCCTGCAAAGGTGGGTACTGGTTCAATTTCAACTCGAACGCGTGTCAGCGTGAGGAAAGGCCGTGAAGCATTCCGCCGCGTCGATAACGGATGCCGCACCCACGGTTTCCCGGCGGGCGGCAGCCCTCGCCGAAGTTCAACTGGTAAGTCTAGCGGAGACGACCGGGCGCGGGGAACGCGCGCCCGGACATCCGTCACCGGAGCTGCCCGCTGCACGCCATGTAACGGCCCCGGGCCGAGCGACTAGCCTTGAAGGAGTTTCAAGAATTGACAGCTGAAGGAGCAAACGTGGCCGAAACCGGCGCAGCACAGGCAAACATTGGCGTAGTGGGACTGGCGGTGATGGGCTCGAACCTCGCCCGCAACCTCGCCAGCCGCGCGGGCAACACCGTGGCGGTGTACAACCGCTCTCCCGAACGCACCCGGCTGCTCACCACTGAGCACCCCGAGGCCGGCTTCGTTGCCTCGGAAACCATCGAGGAGTTCGTGGCGTCGCTGCAGAAGCCGCGTACCGCGATCATCATGGTGCAGGCCGGTGCGGGCACGGACGCCGTGATCAGCCAGCTGACCGCCCTGTTCGAGCCCGGCGACATCATCGTCGACGGCGGCAACGCCGACTTCCAGGACACCATCCGCCGCGAGAAGGAGGTGCGCGCCACGGGCGTGAACTTCGTCGGCGCCGGCATCTCCGGCGGTGAAGAGGGCGCGCTCAAGGGCCCCAGCATCATGCCAGGCGGCTCGGTGGAGGCCTACACGACCCTCGGCCCGATCCTCGAGTCGATCGCGGCCGTCGTCGACGGTGTGCCCTGCGTCACCCACATCGGCACGGATGGCGCCGGTCACTTCGTCAAGATGATCCACAACGGCATCGAATACGCCGACATGCAGCTGATTGCCGAGGCCTACGACCTGCTCCGCAAGGTGACCGGGCACTCCCCCGCCGCGATCGCCGACGTGTTCACGGAGTGGAATGAGGGTGACCTCGAGAGCTACCTGATCGAGATCACCGCCGAGGTGCTGCGCCAGGTGGACGCGAAGACCGGCCTGCCGTTCATCGACGTGGTGCTCGACGAGGCCGGGTCCAAGGGCACCGGAGTCTGGACCGTGCAGAACGCGCTCGACCTGGGCGTGCCCGTCGGCGGCATCGCCGAGGCCGTTTTCGCCCGCGCCGTGTCCAGCCACCCGGAGCAGCGCGTCCCCGTGCGCGCCGGCATCACCGCACGCCCGGAGATCGCCGTCGTCGGCCACACCTTCCAGGACGACGTGCGCCAGGCGCTCTACGCGTCGAAGGTCGTCGCCTACGCCCAGGGCTTCGACGCGATCATCGCCGGCGCGGTCAAGTACGGCTGGAGCGTCGACAAGGGCGCCATCGCCACAATCTGGCGCGGCGGCTGCATCATTCGCGCCCAGTTCCTCAACCGCATCGTGGATGCCTACGCGAACGACCCGTCGATCCCTACCCTGCTCGCCGACCCGTACTTCGCCCAGGCCGTCGCCGATGGCGAGTCGGCGTGGCGCCGCGTCGTCTCGACGGCGGCGCTGTCGGGCATCCCGGTGCCCGGTTTCGCGTCGGCGCTCAGCTACTTCGACTCGCTCGCGAGCGAACGGTTGCCGGCCGCCCTGGTGCAGGGACAGCGCGACTTCTTCGGCGCCCACACGTACAAGCGCGTGGACATGCCCGGCACCTTCCACACCCTGTGGTCGGGCGACCGCAGCGAGATCGCCACCGAGGGTTCCTCGCACTAGCCGCCCTGGCCGCCCCGCCGCCTGTCACCGCTTCCGCAACTGTTGCCGGAGCGGACAAGTGTTGCCCGTACACGGGCACCAGTTGTCCGCTCCGGCAACACTCGTGTCGGCCAGGCGGCCCATCAACGCAGGACGGGAAGCCCCGCGGTGGTGAGGATGCGCAACAGCGACCGGCGCTGGCGAACATCGGTCGGCCCCCAGCGGGCCATCCCGTTGCCTTCCGAGCGGAGGTCGTCCTCCCGAATCTTCTCCCGGGTGACAGCTTCACCCGGTGTGAGACCCCGCAGATACTCATCCTTCAGATATTTGCCCTGCCCGTCGAACTCCCCGATCAGGCGATAGTCCGGCCACTCGAAGTCGGTGAAGTAGAAGCCGCCGCGGGGGTTCGGGTGGCACGTCTGCAATAGCGGATCGGGGAAGCCCAGCTCGAAGATCGCCACGCGGCTCAGCGATTCACCCGGGTTGTCCGCGTTGGGCCGGGCGAAGCTGATGGCCCGATTCGCCCGCACCAGCCCACGGGCCGAACTCGACTCCTGCAACTTCTCGCGCAGCACCTCCACCGTCAGGAAGACCTCGGGAGCTGCACTCCGCGGATTGAGCGCATGGTCGATCGCAACGACGGCAGTGGCGAAACGCATGGTGCGCGCCAGGTCGAGCAGGGTTCGGGCGGGACTGGTCACCAGCATCCCGTCGACGTCGACGACATCCGCGTCCGGAATAGGGCTGCGGTGGACCGTCACGCCGTTCTTGCTGCGCGCCCGGGACTGCGGTGGCGCCAGCACGTGAACCGTGCTCGGCCAGGCCTCAGGCAGGGGAATCCCCCACACGGCCGCGGCCGATTGATGGCTGATCACCGGGTCCCGCTTTCGAGTGGCGACGACTGCGCGGATCTGCGCGAGGTGCCTCTGCTGCGGTGAGAGCGGAGCCCAGTGCTCCGTGCTGGTGAAGACGCCGCGGCGCAACCGCACTGCGCTCCTCCCGAACTGCACCTCCCGCCGAAACTGCCGATCGTCCGACTCGGTTGACCCTCCCCCTTTGGAGAGGTAGAGCCCGGTGTGCTCGTCGATGCGCTCGTCAGCCATGTGGCGAGGTTGGCAGTGCGAGGCAGCCACGGGCAGCTTCGCGGGCGATTCGGGGGACCTCTGCCACCCTGAGAGCCTGGGGAGGGGCAGCCGAGTCACTCCCACCGCGGAAAGTGTTGCCGCAGCGGTCAAGTGTTGCCCGTACGCCGGCAACAATCGTCCGATTCGGCAACAGATGCGAAACGGTTTGCGATACTGGGAGCCTGATGATGAGCGACGACCACCCCGAACTCTCCGGTTACGAGCCGCAGGATGCCGCCAGGCCCCTGCGCAGTCGGCGCACGCTGGCCCTGATGCGCATCGTGGTCGTGCTCGGGCTGGTGGCCTTGATTGTTCCGGGTATCCTCACCAGCCTGCAGATCGCGTCGACCACGGCCGACAACGCCTGCAGCGTGGCCACGGCCCGGTACTATCCGGTAGCCATCGGCTTCGATGCGCGCTTCGACCTGAGCGGGCCGGGCGGTTTCGGCTGGCAGTGCTACGCGATCGACATCAACGAGCGTGAGACGTATGTCATCCCGCTGGGCATCATTCCCTCGGCGCCACGGGCGCAGACCACGGAGATACCGGCCTAGAATCGGCCCCGCTGGGAGGGAGCGGGATGAGGACGACGCACCGGCCGGACTCCGGCCCGAGCTCCTGCTCTGAGCTGCGATCTGACCGGTGCGGACAGACCGATGGCCGGCCGTCGACATCCGTCAACGACCGGCCAGGGGTCAGGCAGGACAGCAGGGCCTACGCGGCACCCTCGAACATCGAGGTGACGGAACCCTCGTCGAAGACCTCGTGGATGGCGCGCGCCAGCAGCGGCGCGATCGGCAGCACGGTGAGCGTGGGGAAACGCTTCTCCTCGGGGATCGGCAGGGTGTCGGTGACGACGACCTCGGAGATCGCGGGATTCTGCAGCAGTTCCAGAGCCGGGTGGCTGAACACGGCGTGAGTGGCGGCGACGACGACGCCGATCGCGCCGGCGGCACGGAGGGCCTCCGCCGCGAGAACGATGGTGCGGCCGGTGTCGATCATGTCGTCGACGATCAGGCAGACGCGACCCTCGACCTGGCCGACGATCTCGTGGACGGTCACCTGGTTGGCGACCTTCGGGTCGCGACGCTTGTGGATGATGGCCAGCGGTGCGCCGAGCTTGTCGCTCCAGATGTCGGCGACGCGGACGCGGCCCATGTCGGGCGAGACGACCGTGAGGGTGGCCGGATCGAGCTTCTCTTTGAAGTGCTCGAGCAGGACGGGCATGGCGAAGAGGTGGTCGACGGGACCGTCGAAGAAGCCCTGGATCTGGGCGGCGTGCAGGTCGACGGCCATGATGCGGTCGGCGCCGGCGACCTTGAACAGGTCGGCGATCAGCCGGGCCGAGATCGGCTCGCGGCCGCGGCCCTTCTTGTCCTGGCGGGCGTAGGGGTAGAACGGGGCGACGACCGTGATGCGCTTGGCGGAGGCCCGCTTGAGCGCGTCGACCATGATGAGCGACTCCATCACCCATTCGTTGATCGGGTTGGTGTGCGACTGGATCACGAAGGTGTCGGAGCCACGCACGCTCTCATCGAAACGCGCGTAGATCTCGCCGTTCGCGAAGGTGCGCGCGTCGGTGTGGACGAGTTCGGTACCAAGTTCCGTGGCGATGTCCAGTGCCAGTTGTGGGTGAGCTCGCCCCGAAACCAATACAAGTCGCTTTTCGCCGCTGGTCTTGATTCCAGACACCTAGTCTCCGCTCTTTGCCGCAGCCGCCGCCGCGTCGGTTCCTGGGCGGTTGGTCTGTACCCAGCCGTCCATATTGCGTTGTGGAGCCACGGTGAGGCCCAGGGCCCCGGCCGGCACGTCCTTGCGGACGATTGTTCCGGCACCCGTGTATGCTCCGTCCCCAATCCTAATCGGCGCCACGAAGACGTTGTGCGACCCGGTGCGCACGTGGGACCCGATCTCACTGTGGTTCTTGGTCACGCCGTCGTAGTTGGCGAAGATCGTGCCGGCCCCGATGTTCGACTCGACGCCCACCGTCGCGTCGCCGACGTAACTGAGGTGCGGAACCTTGCTTCCCGCGCCGATGGTCGCGTTCTTGGTCTCGACGAAGGTGCCGATCTTGCCGTCAGCGCCCAGATTCGTGCCCGGTCGCAGGTACGAGAACGGGCCGACGGATGCCCCGGCGCCGATCACGGCCAGCGTCGCATCCGTGCGCTTCACCACCGCGTTCTCGCCGATCTCGCAGTCGACGAGGGTGGTGTCCGGGCCGATCACGGCGCCGGTCTCGATCACGGTCGCGCCGAGGATCTGGGTTCCGGGCCGGATAGTGACATCCGGTGCCAGCTTGGCCTTGAGGTCGATCCAGGTGGTAGCGGGGTCCTGCACGGTCACACCGGCCAGCTGCCAGCCGTAGACGATCAAGCCGTTCAGCTGACGCGCGGTCTCGCTGAGCTGCGCGCGGTCGTTGATGCCGGCCACAAGCCAGGCGTCGGCGACCGGAACGGCCCGCACTTCGGAACCCGCCAGGCGGAGCAGACCGACCACGTCGGTGAGGTACTTCTCGCCCTGCGCGTTCTCGGTGGTGACGTTGGCCAGCTGCTCACGCAGCTCGGCCAGGCGGAAGACGTAGACGCCGGCGTTGGTCTCGACGATGGCGCGTTCCTCGATGGTCGCATCCTTCTGCTCGACGATGCGGTCGAAGGCCCCCTCCTCGGAGCGCACGATGCGGCCGTAGCCGGTGGCGTCATCCGGGAAGGACGACAGCACGGTGGCGGCGACGTCCCGTTCGCGGTGCGCGTCGACGAAGCTGGCCAGGGTGGCCGCGTTGAGCAGCGGCACGTCGCCGCTGACCACGAGCACGTCGCCCTCGAAATCGTCGGGGAGAGCCCCGATGGCCTGTTCCACCGCACGGCCGGTGCCCGGCAGCTCGTCCTGGTCGACGATCAGGCTTTCGGGGAGGTCCTTGCCGACGAGGGCGGCCAGCCGGTCACGCTCGTGCCGCACGACGGTGACGACGTGCGCCGCGTCGAGGGCACGGGATGTCGCCAGGACGTGGCTGAGGATGGGAAGTCCCGCGAGCTGATGCAGCAGCTTCGGCGTGCTGGACTTCATGCGGGTGCCCTGGCCGGCGGCCAGCACGACGATAGCGAGTCGAGAATCGGTCACGTGGTTTCCTCTAGCTTCTGTGGAGCCGCCCGGTAAAGACCGGATGGTGACGCCAATCAAGTGCTCCGCCGCCAGGACTCGAACCTAGACCTAACAGCTCCAAAGGCTGTCGTGCTGCCATTACACCACGGCGGAATTCGCCGACCCGGGGCCGACCAACGGTGTCAAGTCTGCCAGATATCGAGCCGGGAGCGCGCCCCGGCACCCCGAGAGGGGGCTCCCGCGCAGGTTTCCGCACCCGACCGGGATAATAGACGGATGCCCGCACATGACGAAGTCGACCGGATCGTTGATGCCTGGCTGCGCGAACGGCCCGACCTCGACTTCGCACCGTTGCAGGTGCTGTCCCGCGTGGGCCGGTTGTCCAAACACCTGGACCGCGCCCGGCGCACCGCCTTCTCCCGATCCGAACTGGATTCCTGGGAGTTCGACGTGCTCTCCGCCCTGCGCCGTGCGGGCTCACCATACGAGCTGAGCCCCAAGGCGCTGCTGCAGCAGACGCTGGTCTCCAGCGGGACCATGACCAACCGCATCGATCGGCTCGTCGAGCGCGGCCTGGTGACCCGCCGTACGGACCCCAACGACGGGCGCGGCATCTTCGTGAGCATGAACCCGGCGGGGCTCACCCGAGTGGATGCGGCGATCACCCGGCTGGTCGACGCCGAAGCCGAACTGCTCGCCACGCTGTCGGCGGGAGAGCAGACCGCCCTGGCGGACCTGCTGCGCAAGCTCAGTCTCGGCTTCGACTGACGCGACGCGCGCAGCGCGCCCGCGTCACGAGCACCTGCAGCCGATCCACTCCAGACGGACGAGAACGTTCGGAAGTCAATCATTCCCGGTGGTCGAGCCCGTCGAGACCCGACCCGGTGGTCGAGCCTGTCGAGACCCGTCCCTCTATTTCGCGATCGACCCCTTCGGAAAATCCCGCCACGTGCGGAAGAAGCGCGCCTCCATCGCGGCGGCCCCGCTCTCTTCCACGGCGTGCAGCCGGCCGTAGCTGAACGCGTTCTCGCCCTGCAGGTAGGCGGTCATGCCGAGCTGCAGCAGCTCGGCGCGGGCCACGACGCTGTCCTGGTGGTCGCCGAGGGTGTCCTGCACCTGACGGGCCGCGGCCACGAGCCGGGTCGCGCGCACGCGCCGCAACGGCGTCGCCGTCTCGGCCGCGTAGCGCAGTTGCTTGGCGCGCTTCCGCGCCTCGTGCAGAGCCTCGTCCCGAACGGGCCCCGACGGTGTGCCGCGGGCCAGGAACACGGATGCCCGCAGCCGTTTCCAGTCGGCACGTATCAATTCGGGGATGACTGTACTCGCGGGCTTCTCGGCCCGCGGGCGCAGTGGCGCGGACGCCAGCAGATCGTCGAGGCGGTCGAGCAGCTCGAAGTACCGGTCGGAATCGAGGGCGGCCAGGGCCTCGAGCCGGGCCGACCGGATGACGGCGGCGAAGTGCGCGTCGATGCGCTCCACCATCGGGCCCACGACGAGCTCGGCGGGCTGCTGCCCGATCCGGTGGGCGAGGCGCTGGCGGATCACCTCCGCGTCGCGGGCGGCGCCGAGCGCGCCGGCCAGCCAGCGCAGCTCGTCACGGAGCGGAGCGGTGACCGACGTGTCGAGCAGGTCCCGATAGGTGGACAGGGCCGAGCGCAGGCGCCGGGTGGCCACGCGCATCCGGTGCACGGCACCCGCATCGTTTCCGCGCACCCGAGCGTCCTGCACGCCGATCGCCTGCACCTGTTCCTGCACGTAGGCCATCAGCACCGTGCCGGCGGAGCTCTTGCGGGTCGCCCGGAGCGTCGGCGCCGCCCGGAATTCCGGCAGCCGGTCTCCGAGGGCGCGGGCCAGTTTGGACGGGTTCGCGGACGGCTCCACGCCGACCGATCCCAGGCGCTCCTGGGCGGCGTCGAGCAGGGCGCGGGACCCGTGCACGAGCTCGACCTCCCATTCCCGCCAGGTCTGGCTGAACGGTTTCGGCGCGAGGCGGTCGGCCTGCACCTCGTCGTCGCAGACCTCGGCGAGCACGGAGTCGTTCGCGCCGACCAGCTGGTGCAGGACCCGGCGGGTGCGCAGCCGCACCACGGGCACGAGGGGGCGACCGCGGAGCACGCCCCGCACGAGGTTGAGGATGGCCTCGGGGATCTTCTCGGGGTCGTCGCCCAGCGGTTCCCGCATCTCGCGGCGCTCGTCGACGGCGACCGGGAGTTTGAGGTGCCAGCCGGCGTCGTCTCCCCCTGTGCGGCGGCGCAGGGTCAGGCGGCGGCTGGCGAGGACCAGGTCGGCGCTGTCGTAGTACAGGGCGTCGAGGTGGTGCTCGACGGGCGGGTCAACGTGGGTGACGCCGGGCAGGTCGTGCAGGGGCGGCAGAACGGTGGCCGGGTTGACGTCGAAAGTGCGCTCGATCTCGGCGAAGCCAGCGGAAGTCATGCCTCAGTGTATTGCTGCGGACAGCCACCAGGGGGAGGGCTCACCCGTCTTCGTCACAGCCGGGCTAGCGGCGGAACGCCTTGCGCGCCAGCCAGTTGCCGAGGAACTGCACCAGCTGCACCAGCACGATGATGAGCAGCACGGCCGCCCAGGTCACCACCGGGTTGAACTGGCGGTAGCCGTAGAGCAGCGCGAAGTTACCGAGGCCGCCTCCGCCGACATAACCGGCGACCGCCGACATGTCCACGAGCGCCACGAAGATGAAGGTGTAGCCGAGGATGAGCGGGCCGAGAGCCTCGGGCAGCAGCACCGTGAAGATGATCCTGATCGGCCCGGCCCCCACGCTGCGCGCCGCCTCGATCACACCGGGCGTGACGGTGAGCAGGTTCTGCTCCACGATGCGCCCCATGGCGAAGGATGCCGCGAGCGAGATGGTGAAGATGATCGCCGCGTTCCCGATCCCGGTTCCCACCACGACGCGGGCCAGGGGTTGGGCGGCGGCCAGGAAGATGATGAACGGGATCGGTCGCACGATGTTCACCAGCAGGTTGAGCACCACGAAGACCGGGCGGTTCTCGAGGATGCTGCCGGCCCGGGTCAGATAGAGTCCCAGCCCGACCAGCAGGCCGCCGATCCCGCCGAAGAAAAGGGTGAGGCCCACGATGTAGAGGGTCTCCCCCGCGGCGACCCAGAGTTCGGGCCACAGGTCGATGAGGCTGTCCATTTCAGCGCACCTCCGTGACGGTCGTGAGGGTTCGCACCCGGTCGAGGGCGGCGTCGATGGCGGCATCAGCCGCGGCATCCGTGGCCCCCGGCCGGGCGAGCGCGAGCGTCAGGTGCCCGAAGGAGCGGCCCTGGATCTCATTGATGCCGCCGTAGACCACCTCGAAGGTGACGCCGGCGGCGGCGAACTCGCCGAACACGCGGGCCTGGTCGACGCTGCTGTCGCGGAAGGCCAGGGTCACGAGGCGGCCCGGGTGCCGCCGCCGCAGCACCGCGAGCTCCGGCGGAGACGGGAGTCCCTTCACCACGGTGGAGACGAACCGGGCGGATGCCGCCTGCTGCGGGTTCGAGAACACGTCGAACACGTCACCGCGCTCGATCACCCGGCCCTGGTCCATCACGGCGACCTTCGTCGCCAGGGTCTGGATGACATCCATCTCATGCGTGATCACGATGATGGTGACCCCGAATTCCTTGTTCACCCGTCCCAGCAGGTCGAGCACCTCGGAGGTGGTCTCCGGGTCGAGTGCGCTGGTGGCCTCGTCGGCGAGCAGGATGCCCGGCTGGCTGGCCAGGGCCCGCGCGATGCCCACGCGCTGCTTCTGACCCCCGGAGAGCTGGTCGGGGTAGGCGCGGGCCTTGTCGCCGAGCCCGACGAAGTCGAGCATCTCGCCCACCCGAGCCCGGCGGGCTTCCTTGGACCGTCCGGCCACCTCGAGCGGATAGGCGACGTTCGCCGCCACAGAGCGTGACCCGAGCAGGTTGAACTGCTGGAAGATCATGCCGATGCCGAGACGCACCGGGCGCAACTCCCGTTCGGGCAGCCGGGCGATGTCTGTGCCGTTGACGAAGATCTCGCCCGATGTCGAGCGTTCGAGTGCGTTCACGAGCCGCACCAGGGTGCTTTTGCCGGCCCCGGAGTAGCCGATGATGCCGTACACGTCGCCGGCGTCGATCGTGAGGCTGACCTTGTCGATGGCGACGACCTCGGCCCCGCCCCTGGTCGTGGGCGGGTACACCTTGCTCACGTCACGCAGTTCGACAACGGGGCTGGGGGCAGACATGGAACATCCTTACTGACTGACTGGCGTACTGCTGGGCGGTGACAGTGCCCGTTCCGGCCCTGAGTGACCCGCGGAACGGGCGCTCTCGACCGGAACGGGCAGGTCGGCGGCGCTACTTCTGGGCCTTGGTGTCCTTCTCGACGGTGGCGAGGGACGCCTCGAGGTCGGCGACCGGGGTCTTGACCATTACCGCGGAACCGCCGGACACGGCGAGCACGCCATCCTGAACGGCCTTCGTGTTCTGGTAGATCTCCACCAGCTTCTTGTAGGTGGCGTTGTCCTTGTCCTCGGCGCGCGCCGCGAAGACGTTCACGTACGGCAGCGCGTTGGGGTCGGTGGGGTCGTCCTGGGCGAGGGCGTCCTCGACCTTGAGGCCGGCCTTCTCGACGAAGTCGTTGTTGATGATCGCGGCGGCGACGTCGGGCAGCGAGGTGGCCGTGAGCGAGGCCTCGAGCGCGGTCACGGTGACCTTGGACTTCTTGGTGTCGATGTCGGCGAGGGTCGAGTAGATGCTGCCGCCGTCGGACAGTGTGATCAGCTTCGCCGACTGCAGCACGAGCAGCGCGCGGGCCAGGTTGCTGGCGTCGTTCGGCACCGCGACGGTGTCGCCCTTCTTGATCTCGCTCACGTCGCCGTACTCGGTCGAATACAGGGCGAGCGGGTAGATCGCGGTGGCGCCGACGGGGGTGAGGTCCTGCTTGCTGGCCACGTTGTACTCGGCGAGGTAGACGATGTGCTGGAACTGGTTCAGGTCGAGTTCGTCGGCGGACAGGGCCGGGTTCGGCTGCCCGAATTCGGCGAAGTCGACGATGTCGACCGTGATGCCGGCATCCGCCGCGGCCTCCTCGTAGACGGCCCAGTACGGGTCGCTGGCGCCGACGACGCCGATCTTCACGGTCTCGTCGGCGGCCGCACCGGAGCAACCGGCGAGCAGGGCGACGAATGGTACGACCGCGAGGGCGGCGAGCAATTTCTTCTTCACGATGGGGTTCCCTTGTCAGCTGTGGTGCCGTTTTCTCGGCGGGGGGTGCCGACGCATTTCGGGCACAGAGAAACCACGGGACAACGGGGGTGGGAGTCTGTGCCGCTGCAGCGCGAGGCACGTTCCAAGGTTATCGGGCGATACTGCGCCGCGTGCGCCCCTGCGTCACACGCGGTCACAGTATCTGCGAGGTTAGCCCTCGATCAGCTCAGACAGTTCGATCCAGCGGGTCTCGAAGCCGGCGATGGCGACCTCGAGCTTCTGCAGTTCGGAGCTCAGCGCGCCGAGCCCGTCGAAGTCGGACTGGTCGTGCACGGCGAGACTCTCGTGCAGCGCCGCGATCCGCGCGTTCTGCTTGAGCACCTTGCGGTCGATGGAGGCGAGTTCCTTCTGCGCATTGCGGAGGTCGGCACCGCCGATGGCGAGCTTGCGGGACGCCTTGCCGCCGGACGTGTTCGCCGCGTTCGCCTCCGCGGGCTTGTCGTTGCCGCTGGTCTGCCTCTTGCGCATCTCGAGGTACTGGTCCACGCCGCCGGGCAGGTGGCGGAAGCCGCCCTCGGTGACGGCGTACTGGTTGTCGGTGACACGCTCGATCAGGTACCGGTCGTGCGAGACGACGAGCAGGGTGCCGGGGAAGGAGTCCAGCAGGTCTTCCATGGCCGCGAGCATGTCGGTGTCCAGGTCGTTGGTGGGCTCGTCGAGGATGAGCACGTTCGGCTCGTCGAGAACGATCAACAGCAGCTGCAGGCGACGCTTCTGGCCACCGGAGAGGTCCTTGACCTGCGTGGTCAGCTGCGCGCTCATGAACCCCATGCGCTCGAGCATCTGGCCGGGCGTGATTTCCTTGCCGCCGGCCATGTACGACGTCTTCTGCCGCCCGATGACCTCGCTGACGCGGTCGTTCTGGATGCCGTCGAGTTCGAACAGCTGCTGGGTGAGCACGGCGACCTTGATGGTCTTGCCGCGCTTGACCGTTCCCGTGGTGGGCTGCAGGGTGCCGGCCACGAGGTTCAGCAGCGTCGACTTGCCGGCGCCGTTGACGCCCATGATGCCGGTGCGCTCGCCCGGTGCGATGCGCCAGGTGATGTCGTTCAGCACGGTCTTCTCGCCGAACTTGACGCCGATGTCGATCAGGTCGACGACATCCTTGCCGAGGCGCTGCATGGCCATCGACTGCATCGACACGGTGTCGCGGGGCGGCGGCTCGTTCTCGATCAGTTCGTTGGCGGCGTCGATGCGGAACTTGGGCTTCGCGGTGCGGGCGGGGGCGCCGCGCCGCAGCCACGCCAGTTCCTTCTTCATCAGGTTCTGGCGCTTGCCCTCCATCACGCTGCTCATCCGGTCGCGTTCGACGCGCTGCAGGATGTAGGCGGCGTAGCCACCCTCGAACGGTTCGATCAGGCGGTCGTGCACCTCCCAGGTCATGTTGCAGACCTCATCGAGGAACCACCGGTCGTGAGTGACGACCACGAGGCCGCCGGAGTTCGTGGCCCAGCGGGTGCGCAGGTGGCCGGCCAGCCAGGAGATGCCCTCCACGTCGAGGTGGTTGGTGGGCTCGTCGAGGAAGATGACGTCGTGGTCGCCGATCAGCACGGCGGCGAGGGCAACCCGGCGGCGCTGGCCACCGGAGAGGTCGTCGACGAGGGCGTCCCAGGGGATGTCCCGCACGAGTCCCGCGATCACGTCGCGCACCTTGGCGTCGCCCGCCCAGACATGCTCGTCGATGCCGCCGACGATGGTGTGGCCCACGGTCTGGCCCGACGCCAGGTCGTCGGCCTGGTCGAGCATGCCGATGGTGACGCCGCGTCGGCGCGTGACGCGACCCGAGTCGGGTTCCATCCGGCCGGCGAGCAGGCGCATGAGCGTGGACTTGCCGTCGCCGTTGCGGCCGACGACGCCGATCCGGTCGCCTTCGTTGAGACCGGCGGTGACGCTGTCAAAAATGACGCGGGTGGGGAATTCAAGGTGCAGGGACTCGGCCCCGAGCAAATGTGCCATAGCTTCCAAGTTTACCGGGCGCGCCTGAGAGCCCCGCACGCGCCTCGTCTCTCCCCCGACGGCCGGTGATCGGTGCCGAATCGGACATCCGTTGCCGGCACACCGGCAACAGTTGTCCGGACGGGCAACAGTTGGGGTCCGAGCCTCGGTGGTCGAGCCTGTCGAGACCGGTGGTCGAGCCTGTCGAGACCCGAGGCTAGTCGTGGATGATGCGCGCTCCGTGCACCGGGCCGGTGGCCCGCACGACGCGCAGGCGGGAGGCGCTCAGGGCGACCTGCAGCTCGAGCGCGCTGTCGGCATCCGCGACCAGGAACGCCACGGTCGGGCCGGAGCCGGACAGCAGGCCGGCCAGCGCGCCGTTCGCCTCGCCCAGTTCGAGCACCGCGCCCAGGCCGGGCGCCAGGTGCAACGCAGGCGCCTGCAGGTCGTTGTGCAGGGCCTCGGCCAGCATGCGGGGGTCACCCGCGCGCAGGGCCTGCAACACGTTCGCGTCGACCGTCGGCTGGATCTGGGCGGGGAAGATGTCCTGCGCGTGCCGCTCACGGTGTCGGTCGAGTTCGTTGTAGACGCCGGGGGTGGACAGGCCGAATTCGGCCAGGGCGAGCACCCAGTGGAACTGTCCCTTGGCCAGGGCCGGGCTGAGCTGGTCTCCGCGGCCGGTGCCGATGGCGGTGCCTCCGGTGAAGGCGAACGGCACATCGGCGCCCAGGGTCGCGGCGATGGCGATCAGGTCCTCACGCGTGGCCTCGGTCCCCCAGAGGGTGTCGCAGGCCAGGAGGGTGGCCGCGGCATCCGCCGACCCGCCGCCCATGCCGCCCGCGATGGGCACGTTCTTCTCGATCGAGAGGCGTACTCCCCCGCGATAGCCGGACTTGCGGGCCAGGGCGCGCGCGGCCTTGATGGCGAGGTTGCTGCCGTCGACGGCAAGTCCGGAGGCGTCGATGGGACCGGTGAACTCGACCGAGAAGCCGTCCGACGGCCAGGCGCGCACGTCTTCGAACAGCGACACGGCCTGGTAGGCCGTGGCGACCTCGTGGTAACCGTCGTCGAGGACCGCACCGACCTTGAGGAAGACGTTGATCTTGCCCGGCGCCCGCGCATGCACCACGGGAGAGGCGGCCGCGTTGGTCATGTGTCTAACCTAGCCCAGCCAGTCCGGCGGCGACTGACGCGCGGGCCTCGGGCGTCAGCGACCGGCGAGCTGGGCGCGGGCGATGGCGAGGAAGTCCTCGGCCGTGAGCTGTTCACCACGCTCAGTGGGGTCGATCCCGGCCCGCGTCATGATCTCGCTGGCGGTGGTGGAGTCGCCGAGAACCAGGGACAACGACTGGCGCAGCATCTTGCGGCGCTGCTGGAATGCGGCATCGACGAGGGTGAAGGTGGCGCGGCGAAGCTCTTCGGACTCCAGCGGCTCGAGGCGCCGTTCGAACGCGATCAGGATCGAGTCGACGCCCGGGACCGGCCAGAAGACCTGACGGCTGACCTTGCCGGCGGTGCGGAACGCACCATACCAGGCTGCCTTGACGCTCGGGCTGCCGTAGACCTTGCTGCCGGGCGGCGCCGCGAGGCGCTCCCCCACCTCGGCCTGCACCATGACCACGCCCGCCCGGATGGACGGGAAGTTCTCCAGCAGGTACAGCAGAACCGGCACCGACACGTTGTAGGGCAGGTTCGCCACGAGGCGGCTCGGGTCGCCGGGAAGTTCGGTGATCTTGAGGGCGTCCTGACGGATGACCGTGAGCTGCGCGCCCGGGTGCATGAGCTCGACCGTCAGCGGCAGTTGCTCGGCCAGCCGCTCATCGATCTCCACGGCCACGACGGCGGCGCCGGTCTCGAGCAGGCCGAGGGTGAGCGACCCCAGCCCGGGGCCGACCTCCAGCACGGTGTCGCCCGGTGAGACGGTCGCGACCTTGACGATGCGGCGCACCGTGTTGCCGTCGATGACGAAGTTCTGGCCGAGCTTCTTGGTGGGGTTGACGCCCAGCATCTCAGCGAGGTCGCGGATCTCGGCCGGGCCGAGCAGCGACCGCGCGGCGGGAACTGCAAGCCCGGCGGGAGCCGCAGGCACGTCGGCCGGCAGGCCGGCGGATGCCGCGGGCTCGGGGGCCAGAACGGGCTCGGGCGCGTCGGCGGCATGCCGACCGGCGCCCTCCTCGTCGGTGGTCGACCGGGTCGCGGACTCCGGTTCGTCTCCGGGGGCGTAGCCGTGCCGGGGCGGGGTCATGCGAGGCCTCCGAACGGGCGCGTCTCGGACTCGGTTCCGGCGACGATCACCGGTTCGGCATCCCAGCCCCCGTAGACGAGTTCGGTGTTGGAGGAAATCTGGCTGGCGAGAATGGTGACATCCGTTTCGAGGTGGTCGGCCATGGCGCGCAGCGTGTGCGGCAGCAGGTACGGCGCGTTCGGGCGGCCGCGGAAGGGAGCGGGGGTGAGGAAGGGCGCATCCGTCTCGACCAACAGCAGAGCGCGGGGCACGGCGGCCAGCGCTGCACGCAGGTTGACTGCGTTCTTGAAGGTCACGGTGCCCGCGAAGGAGAGATACCAGCCGTTGTCGGCGAGGATGCGGGCCATCTCGGCGTCGCCGGAGAAACAGTGGAAAACGGTGCGTTCGGGGGCCCCGACCCGCAGCAGCGTCTCGATCACCGCGGCATGGGCGTCGCGGTCGTGGATCTGCAGCGCGAGACCGTTCTGCTTGGCGATCTCGATGTGCGCCTCGAAGGAGCGCTGCTGGCTGGCGTGCCCCTCGGGGCCGGTGCGGAAGTAGTCGAGGCCGGTCTCCCCGATCGCGACCACACGCGGGCGGGTGGCCAGCTCGGCGATCTCGCCCAGGGCGTCGTCGAGGGTGCCGGCAGCGTCGTAGACGGGTGCCTCATTGGGGTGGATGGCCACGGCCGCGAGCATGCGCGGTTCCCGGGCGGCCATCATGGCGGACCAGCGTGAGGTCTCCAGATCGCCGCCGACCTGGATGACGCCGCGCACGCCGACACTGGAGGCACGGTCGAGCTGCTCGGCGACACTGAGGGATTGGTCGCCATCGGCGATCTCGAGGTGGGTGTGGTTGTCGTACACCGGGACGACCAGCGGTTCGGGCAGCGGCGGATAGTTCAGGTCGCGGCCCGTGCCCTGGTCGCGCTGGCGCACGGGACCCGGTTCGTCAGCCAACCGTGGCCTCGATGCGCGGGAACAGCGCCTCGAGCGGGAAGACCCGCGGGCCGCCGCTCCATTCCCAGGCGCGGTCGATGCGCTGGTCGGTGACCAGACCGGTGCCGCCGAGGGCGGTCCAGAGTTTCGCGGTGGCCTGCGGCACGACCGGCGAGAGCAGCACGGCGAGCGTTCCCAGCCCGCGCACGGCGGTGACCAGAACGGCCTCGAGGCGGGCCCGGTTGGCCGGGTCCTTCGCCAGCGCCCACGGCTCCTGCGCGGTGATGTAACCGTTGAGGTCGTCGACCAGTTCCCAGATGGCGGCGATCGCCTCGTGGATGGCGAGGTGGCTGATCGCCAGCGTGGCGGCATCCGTCACCCGCTTCTCGGTGCCGCGAATAAGCTCGTCAGCCTCGCTGAAGTCCCCGCCCACCGGGATCTCACCGTCGCAGTAGCGCACGATCATGGCGATCACGCGGGAGGCGAGGTTGCCGAAGCCGTTGGCCAGCTCGGACTGGTACCGGGCGGACAGGTCCTCCCAGGAGAAGGAGCCGTCCTGGCCGAAGCTGATCGCGCGCATGAAGTAGTAGCGGAAGGCGTCGGAACCGAACGTGTCGGTGATCTGGCTCGGGGCGATACCGGTGAGCTTGGACTTGCTCATCTTCTCGCCGCCCACGAGCAGCCAGCCGTGGCCGAAGACCTGGCGGGGCACCTCGATGCCCGCGGCGAGCAGCATGGCCGGCCAGATCACGGCGTGGAAGCGCAGGATGTCCTTGCCCACGACGTGCGTCGCCGGCCAGAGTCGGCTGAACTTCTCGTCGTCGTGGCCGTAGCCGGCGGCGGTGATGTAGTTGAGCAGAGCGTCGAACCAGACGTAGACCACGTGGCTGTCGTCCCACGGCACCTTGATGCCCCAGTCGAAGCTGGAGCGGGAGATCGACAGGTCGCTGAGGCCCTGCTTGACGAAGGAGATGACCTCGTTGCGCGCCGATTCGGGCTGCACGAAGTTCGGGTTCTCCTCGTAGAGCGCGAGCAGCTGGTCGCCGAACGTGCTCATGCGGAAGAAGTAGTTCTTCTCGTGCAGCAGCTCGCACGGGATGGAGTGGATGGCGCAGACCTGCTGCCCGGCGTACTCGCCGACCCCGTCGATGAGGTCGCTCGGCTGCTTGTACTCTTCGCAGCCGACGCAGTAGAAGCCCTCGTACTCCCCGGTGTAGATGTGGCCGGCGTCGAAGAGGTGCTGCAGGAACTTCTGCGCGTTCACCTCGTGGCGCTCATCGGTGGTGCGGATGAAGTCGTCGTTCTTGATGTCGACCGTCTTCAGCAGCGGCTTCCAGGCGGTCTCGACCAGACGGTCGGCCCACTCCTTCGGTGTGACGCCGTTGGCGGTCGCGGTGCGCAGGATCTTCTGCCCGTGCTCGTCGGTTCCGGTGAGCAGCCAGGCATCCTCGCCGGACTGCCGGTGCCAGCGCGCGAGCACGTCGGCGGCCACCTCGGTATAGGCGTGCCCGATGTGGGGGACATCATTCACGTAGAAAATGGGCGTGGTGATGTAAAAAGATGAGCCGTCGGACATGCTCTCATCCTATTAGGAGCAGCGGATGCCGCTGGCCGTGTTACCTTCCCCGGCTCGCCGAACGTCCGGTCAGGGCAGCGGCAGGGCCGAAAAATCCGTGCGGGCCGCGGCAGGCTTGCCGGTCTTCCGCTCCAGCGCCGCCTCGTAGAGGGCGCGTTTGCCGAGCCCGGAGGCGGCGGACACGTCGGCGGCGGCATCCTTGAGCCGGATGCCCGATTCCACCAGCGCGAGCACCTCGGCCACTCCGGTCTCCAGGTCCAGCACGCGTGCCACGGCCCCGGCGACGACGATGGCGATCTCGCCCTTGACCCCGGCGGCGGCCCACTCGGCCAGCTCGGTCGCGGTGCCCCGCTTCACTTCTTCGTAGAACTTGGTCAGTTCGCGGCAGACCACGACGCGACGCTCGGCGCCGAGCACGGCGGCCAGGTCGGTCAGGGAGGCAGCCAGCCGGTTGGGCGATTCGAAGAACACCATGGTGCGACGCTCCGCGGCCACCTCGCGCAGGGCCGACACCCGGTCGCCGTGCTTGCGCGGCAGGAAACCCTCGAAGGTGAACCGGTCGGTGGGCAGCCCGGACACGGCCAGCGCCGCGAGCACGGCCGACGGTCCGGGCAGCACGGACACGACGACGCCGGCCGCCACTGCGGCATCCACCAGGTGGAAACCGGGGTCGGACACCGTCGGCATGCCCGCGTCACTGAGCACGAGGATGTCGGTGTCGCGGGCGAGTTCGACGAGCTCGGCCGCCTTGCCGCGCTCGTTGTGGTCGTGCAGGCTGATCAGCCGGGGACGGTTCTCGATGCCCAGGGCCTTGAGCAGGTGCACGGTCACCCGGGTGTCCTCGGCGGCGATGATCGTCATCGTGCCGAGCGCCTCGATCAGACGCGTTGACGCGTCGCCCAGGTTTCCGATCGGGGTGGCAGCGAGGAGGATCATGATCCCAGTCTCGCAGCCCCGGCTCACTACGATGGTCACGTGTTCCTGACAAGCCGCGTGTTCCGCTGGGCCGGACCGCTGGCGGTGACCCTGCTGGCGGCGGCGGTGCGACTCTGGAACCTCGGCAACCCGCGCTCGCTGGTCTTCGACGAGACCTTCTACGTGAAGGATGCCTGGACGCTGAACAACCTCGGCTACGAGTCGTCCTGGCCCGAGGGGGCGGATGTCCTCTTCGCCGCCGGGCAGACCGACGTGTTCCTGTCCGACCCGTCCTTCGTCGTGCACCCGCCGCTCGGCAAATGGTTGATCAGCCTGGGCATGGCCGCGTTCGGCCCCGACGACAGCTGGGGCTGGCGGATCGTCACCGTGCTGGTCGGCGTACTGGCCGTCGTCCTCCTGATGCTGATCGCGAAAAAGCTGTTCGGGTCGACCCTGCTGGCCGTGATCGCGGGCTTCCTGTTCGCCATCGACGGCAACGCCATCGTCATGTCACGGGTGGCCCTGCTCGACAACTACGTCATGTTCTTCGCGCTGCTCGGATTCGGCGCGGTGCTGCTCGACCGGGACTGGCACGCCACCCGCCTGACGGCCCGGCTGGCGCTGGCGCGTGAGGCCGGGCGGAACCCCGGCTGGGGACCGACCCTGTGGTGGCGACCCTGGCTGCTCGCGGCGGGGCTCGCGTTCGGCCTGACCTGCAGCGTCAAATGGTCGGGGATCTACTTCCTCGCCGCGTTCGGCGTGTACCTGGTCGTCGTCGACGCCCTCGCGAGGCGCCGGGCCGGCCTCCCGTTCTGGTTCAGCGCCGCGGTGCTCAAGCAGGCGCCGGCGACCTTCCTGCTGATCGTGCCGGTGGCCGTCGCCACCTACCTGGCTTCCTGGACGGGCTGGTTCGTCACGGCCCGGGGCTTCTACCGGGACTGGGCGACGACGCCCGGCGCCGCCTGGACGGGGGCCCTGGCCTGGGTGCCCGACACCGTGCAGAGTTTCTGGCACTACCAGGTGGCGGCGTACACCTATCACGTGGGGCTGTCCACGCCGCATCCGTACCAGTCGAACCCGCTGACCTGGCTGTTCATGGTGCGCCCCACGAGCATGTACTACCGCGGATCGAGCCGGGGCGAGAACGGATGCGAGTTCAACACCTGCTCCGAGGCCATCACCGGCATCGGCAATCCGCTGATCTGGTGGGCGGCCACGGCGGCCGTGCTCTACCTGGTGTACCGCCTGGCGCGGTACCGCGAGTGGCAGGTCGGTCTGATCCTGATGGGGCTGGTCGCCGGTTATCTGCCCTGGCTGCTGTACCTGAACCGCACGGTCTTCCAGTTCTACACGATCGCGTTCGAGCCCTATCTGCTCCTCGGCCTCACCTTCGTGATCGGCCTCATTCTCCCCCGGGCACGATGGGCCGTTCTGGGCTTCCTGGTCGCCGCACTCCTCGTCAGCGCCTATTTCTATCCGCTCTGGACGGGAACCCAGACGTCTCTGACGTTCTGGCAGTTGCACATCTGGCTGCCCAGCTGGCGGTGAGTTTCAACGTGCGCTCACGGGAAATTGAAGGCCCCTCATATGCCGTACGAGGCATATAGCGACTGGGAAAGCGGTGTGAGAACACCCCGTTCGGAGGGGTCCGGCCCATAGGATACAGATATCTGTTTCACGAGTGTTTGCTCCATCACCGACTGAGAAGTCCGGATACAAACCAAAGGCCTCATGTCGGAAGCTGTTGCCGCACCCACGGTGCGTATTGTCAAGACCCGCCCGGGTGGCGATTCGAAAAACCCCACCACCGAGTATTCGTCGCTGCTGCACACCGTGCGCAACCTTGGCCTGCTGAAGCGTGCCACGGGTTTCTACTGGTTCGTGTTCTCGATGCTCGTTCTCGCCACCCTCGCAACCGGCACCGCCTTCGTCCTGCTCGGCGACAGCTGGTACCAGCTCATCGTGGCCGGCGTGCTCGGCATCATCCTCACCCAGTACGCCTTCCTCGCCCATGAGGCCTCGCACCGCCAGGTGTTCGAGGGCGGCCGGGCGAACGACCGTGCCGGGCGCATCCTCGCCAACCTGTTCGTCGGCATCAGCTACGCCTGGTGGATGAACAAGCACAGCCGTCACCACGCCAACCCGAACGTCATCGGCAAGGACCCCGACATCGCCCCCGACTTCATCGTCTTCCGGGAAGAGGATGCCGCGAAGGTCAGCTGGATCGGCTCGTTCGTGACCCGCAAGCAGGGCTACCTCTTCTTCCCGCTGCTGATGGCCGAGGGCTTCAACCTGCACGTGCAGGGCTTCAAGACCGTCTTCGGCAAGAAGAAGGTCGACAAGCGCTGGCTCGAGATCAGCATGCTGTCCACCCGGATCGTGCTCTACGTCGCCGCGATCTTCTACTTCCTGCCCGTGGGCATGGCGTTCGCGTTCATCGGCGTTCAGCTGGCCGTCTTCGGCGTCTACATGGGTGCGTCGTTCGCTCCCAACCACAAGGGCATGCCGCAGCTCCCCCACGAGAGCAAGGTGGACTTCCTCCGCCGTCAGGTTCTGACCAGCCGCAACATCCGCGGCGGCACGTTCATGGACACGTTCATGGGCGGGCTGAACTACCAGGTCGAGCACCACCTGTTCCCGAACATGGCGCGCCCGCACCTGCGCAAGGCGCAGGAGATCACCAAGGAATACTGCAAGAGCCACAACATCCTCTACACCGAGACGTCGCTCTTCGAGTCATACGGCATCGTCATCGCCTACCTGAACAAGGTCGGCCTCGGCGCCCGCGACCCCTTCGATTGCCCGATGGTCGCCAGGTTCCACCACCGCTAGGTCTCCACCACCCCGTCGCCGAGCCGTGACTAGAGCCCCTTTCCCCGCACGGGAGAGGGGCTTTTCTCACGGTTCGGCGACGGGCGGCCCTGCCCCCCACGCGTAAACTTGGCCGAATGTGGCTGCCCGGTGTGCTGGTCGCGGCCGCCGCCGCGCTCCTCGCCGGAACCGTGCACGCGTTCTTTCCCGCAGTGCCGCTGCTCACCCTCGCCGTGGTCTTCGGAATCGCCGCCGGGAATCTCCCGGCGGCCCACCGGGCCCTGACGGGGATCCTCGCCCCGGGTTTGAGGCTCGCGGCCATCCGGTTCATGCGCATCGGGATCGTGCTGCTCGGCCTGAAGCTCAGTCTGGTGGACATCCTGGGTCTCGGCTGGGTGACGATCCTGACCACCGTCACGATCGTGCTGCTCACCTTCGTCGGCACGTACTGGCTCGGCCGCTGGGTCGGCCTGCCCGGGAGCCAGCCGATCCTGATCGCCACCGGCTTCTCGATCTGCGGGGCCTCCGCGATCGGCGCGATGAGCGGGGTGGTCAAGGCGAAGGATGCCGACACCGCTACCCCGATCGCCCTGGTCACCCTCTGCGGAACGCTGGCCATCGCGGCGCTGCCGCTGCTCTGGCATCCGCTGGGCCTGACCGACCTGCAATTCGGGCACTGGGTCGGCGCGGGCGTGCACGACGTCGGGCAGGTGGTCGCGACCGCGCAGATCGCCGGGCCGGCCGCGCTGGCCGTCGCCGTGGTCGTGAAGCTCACCCGGGTGCTGCTGCTCGCCCCCATCGTCGCGGTCGTGTCGGTCGCCGAGCGTCGCCGCGAGACGCGGGTCGCCACGGTGACGGATGCCGGTGCCTCCCGCCCGCCGCTCGTGCCCCTGTTCGTGGTCGGTTTCCTGACCGCCGTGCTCGTGCGCACATTCGTGCCGCTGCCGGATGCCGTGCTGGCCGGCGCGGACACCGTGCAGACCTACCTGCTCGCGACCGCGCTCTTCGGCCTCGGCGCCGCAGTGAACGTCTCAGCCATCCTGCGCACCGGAGGCAGAGCGCTCCTCGTGGGTCTGACCTCCTGGACGCTGATCGCCAGTCTCGCCTTCGCCGCGGTACAGCTGTCCTGAGTCGGTCAGTGGCAGCTGTCGGTGCCGCTGAAGGCCCCCGTGGTGCCGACATTGGTGAAGGTCATCCCCGAAATCGGCAGGAACTGCCACGAATACGAATCGGCGTCGAGTGTGAGCCGCAACGGCCCGAAGGCCGCCCGGCTGCGGGCCTCCATCGCGCTGAGCAGCGGGTCGGTGTTGGCGCTGAGCGGTTGCTGGTTCACGCCACCACCACCGGCGGTGAAGGAGCGGATCCCGGTGGGGCTTTGTGAGGGCGTCGCCCCGGCCCCGGAGACGCCGATGGGCTTGAATATTTCGCTCACATGGTTGTGAGCACCGAGGTACACGTCGACGCCGTTCGCCGCCATCAGGTCCCAGAGCGGCGACAGCGCCGGATACGAACCGTGGTTGGAACCGGTCGACCAGCGCGGGCGATGCGCGGCGACGAGGGTGCACTGGGTCGGCGCCACGGTGAGCTGGTTCTGCAGCCAGACGTACTGCGGGCTGCCCGCCCCGCAACCCCCGGTCACCCCGCCTGTGTCGCATTCCGTGTTCAGCACGATGACGGTCCATGATCCGACCGAGGTCGCGTAGTAGCCGTCGGGGCGCGGACCGTAGGGGCCGGAGGTGACGCCGGTGCCGTAGAAGTAGTCGAAGTACCCGGTGGTTCCGCCGTAGTATTCGTGATTGCCGAGCGCCGGGAGGGTGATCGGCTTGAGTGGCCCGAAGGTGTCGTTGTAGGCGCCGGCGCCCAGGAACTGGCTCAGGGTGGCTTCCTGATACTGCAGGTCGCCCAGGGCGATGAACCGGTCTGGGGCGGCGGCGGCGATCAGCGCCGCGACCTCTCCGTGCCGGCACGCCACGGATGTCGTCGCCGTGCCCGAGGCGCAGGCCAGGTCGCCGACGGCCATGACTGTGGCCGGCGCGGCGGTCGTGACAACGGCGGTGGCCGTGTCGGAGGCGGCGCTGGTATTCCCGGCCGCATCCGAAGCGGTCACCCGGTAGTACCAGGTGCCGGCCGGCCGGGCGGCATCCGTG
>NZ_SOHA01000006.1 GCF_004403065.1 Cryobacterium cryoconiti | reverse complement strand
GCCGATGCCGCCGACCGCGCGACCGAGCGCTCGGACGCCGACGCCGCGGGCGAGCCGCGCCCCGTGCTGCGCGGTGTCTCGTTCAGCGCCCCGCGGGGCAAGCGCACCGCCCTGGTCGGCCCGTCCGGCGCCGGCAAGAGCACCATCCTCGCGCTGATCGAGCGGTTCTACGACCCGACCGACGGCGTCGTACGGATGGGGGGCCTGGACATCCGGACCCTCGATCGCACGGCCCTGCGCTCGCAGATCGGTTACGTCGAACAGGATGCCCCCGTGCTGGCCGGTTCCCTGCGGGACAACCTGACCCTGTCGACGCCCGACGCCACCGACGAGGAGTGCATCGCCGTGCTGCACGCCGTGAACCTCTCCGAGGTGCTCGAGCGTGACCCTGCCGGGCTGGGCGCGGCGGTCGGCGAGTCCGGCGTGATGCTCTCCGGCGGCGAACGCCAGCGGCTGGCGATCGCACGGGCGCTGCTGGCGGCGCCGCCCATCCTGCTGCTGGACGAGTCCACCTCGAGCCTCGACGGCGTCAACGAGCAGAAGATGCGGGCCGCGATCGACGCCGTCGCCGTGGACCGCACGCTGATCGTCATCGCACACCGCCTGTCGACCGTGGTCGATTCCGACCAGATCGTGGTGCTCGACCACGGCCAGGTCGTGGGAACGGGCACCCACTCTGAGCTGGTTGCCTCGACGCCGCTCTACCGCGAGCTCGCCAAGCACCAGCTGCTCGTCTAGCCCCCGCGCCCTGAACGAATTCGACGGAGATTTTGCTCTGAACCGCCTGTTTCGGGCCTGAAATGCCTGATTTGGGCAGAATCTCCGTCGAATTGGTTAGCGTCGCGGGCGGGTGTGGCGGGGGAGGCGGGCGGTCAGGGTCGCGTGAAGCGCAGGGTGACCAGCTGGAAGGGACGCAGCTCGAGCGTCAGCGCGGGGCCTTCGGCTGCGAACGCCGCCCGGGGCTCGGCCAGCGGGCGTTCAAGCAGGTCGGTTTCGGTGACATCCGTCGCCTCGAAGTGACGGATGACGCGCGCCCGCGCCCGCGTGCCGTGCGCCTCGTAGAGCCGCACGATCAGATCTCCGCTGCGGTCCTCGGCCAGTTTGACCGCCTCGACCACGATCGCCGGGTGGTCGATCTCGATCAGCGGCTCCACGCGGGACGCCCGAACCCCGCCCACCGTGCGCAGCGGCAGGTTCAGCCGGTAGCCCTCCGCGACCGCCTCGGGGATACCTGCCCCGACCACGAGCGACACGCGCAGTTCATGCCGGCCCTGGTCGGCCGTGGGGTCCGGGAACACCGCGGCGCGCAGCAGCGACAGCCGCACGGTCGTGACGGTGCGGCCCGCCGCATCCGTCGCCCGGCCGATGTCGTGGCCGTATGTCGAGTCGTTGGCCACGGCCACCCCATAGCCGGGTTCCCCGACGTGCACCCAGCGGTGGGCGACCGTCTCGAAGCGGGCGGCGTCCCAGGAGGTGTTGGTGTGAGTGGGCCGGTACACGTGCCCGAACTGGATCTCGGATGCCGCCCGGTCGGCGTGCAGATCGAGCGGGAACGCCAGTTTGAGCAGCTTCTGCCGCTCATGCCAGTCGATGTCGAGGTGCAGGTCCACCGCCGTCGATCCGGCTGCCAGGGTGATCTCCTCGACCACCCGGGACGAGCCGAAGGCGCGCGTGACCCGCACGCCCACCTGCTCCGGGGTGTCGGTGAAGACCTCGACGGACTCGGCCGCCACCAGGTCGACGGTGTTGCGCTTGTAGTGCAGGTCGATGTCCCAGGCGTCCCACTGCGTGGGGGTGTCCCGGTGCAGTTGAAGCAGGTTGCCGCGCGTACCGGCCGGGATCAGCTCACGCCCCGCGACGAAGTCCCGCACCGAGGCAAGGAGCCCGTCGGCGTCGATCGTGACGGCCATGAGGCCGTTGGCCAGCACGAGCCCGGCCGGTGTGCGCCGCACCGTGGCCCGCGGATGCCCCGAGCCGGCGGCGAGACCGGCGGCCGGCCCGGCCACAGCTCCCGCGGCCTCCCCACCCAACCCCGGTATGCCGTCAACGGCATACGGGCCTGCGTTGAGCGTGACGGAGCCGTCCCCGACCCCGCACAGCTGCCGCACGGCTGCCTCGATCAGAATGCGAAGCGTCTCGGCCACGACGGCATGATTGCGCTCGGCCTCCTGGTGCACCCACGCGATCGACGACCCCGGCAGGATGTCGTGGAACTGCTGCAGCAGCACGGTGTGCCAGGCCTGCTCCAGCACCGCATACGGGTAGTCGGCGCCCGCCGAAACGGATGCCGCGGCCGCCCACAGCTCGGCCTCCCGCAGCAGGTGCTCGCAGCGCCGGTTGCCGCGCTTGGTGCGGGCCTGCGACGTGTAGGTGCCGCGGTGGAATTCGAGGTAGAGCTCCCCCGACCAGACCGGCGGCTCCGGGTACTCCGCCTCGGCCGCCTCGAAAAAACGTCGCGGGGTGGACAGTTCCACCGTGGGCGAGCCCTCCAGCGACGCAGTGCGGCGGGCGGCGGCGATCATCTCCGCCGTCGGGCCGCCACCGCCGTCCCCCCAGCCGAACGGCACGAGCGAGGTGTTGGCCGCGCCCTTCTCGGAATACCGGCGCTCGGCCCGGGCCAGCTCCTCCCCCGACAGCTGCGCGTTGTAGGTGTCCACCGGCGGGAAGTGCGTGAAGATCCGTGTGCCGTCGATCCCCTCCCAGCGGAAGGTGTGATGCGGCATCAGGTTGGTCTCGTTCCACGAGGTCTTCTGGGTCAGGAACCAGCGCGACCCGGCCGCCGCCACGATCTGCGGCAGAGCCGCCGAGTAACCGAACGAGTCGGGCAGCCACACCTCGAGCGGCTCCACCCCGAACTCCGCCATGAAGAACCGCTTCCCGGCCACGAATTGCCGGGCCAGCGCCTCACCGCCGGGCATATTGGTGTCCGATTCCACCCACATCCCGCCGACCGGCACGAAGCGCCCGGCCGCCACCTGTGCCGTGACCCGCTTGAACAGCTCCGGGTAGTGCTCCTTCAACCAGGCGTACTGCTGGGCGGATGACGCGGCGAACGCGAAATCCGGATTCTCCTTCATCAGGGCGAGCACGTTCGAGAACGTGCGGGCCACCTTCCGCACGGTTTCCCGCACCGGCCAGAGCCAGGCGCTGTCGATGTGCGCGTGGCCCACCGCGTGCAGCCGGTGGGCGCTGGTGTTGGCGGGGCTGGCCAGCACGGCGGCCAGCGCAGCCCGGCCGGGGGCGGCGGTGCCGCTCACGTCGTCGGGGTCCATCAGGTCGATGCAGCCCTCGAGGGCCCGCAGGATCTCCGCTCGCCGGGCCAGGCCTGCCGGAAGTTCCCGCATCAGCCCGGTCAGGGTCCAGAAATCTTGCGCGAGTTCCCACACGGTGTCATCCCGCAGGGCGAGGTCCACCTGCCGCAGCCGGTAGATCGGCTCGGTCCCGGCCGTCGCCGGGTCTCCCTGCGCGGTGGCCACGAAGGTGAAGCCGGTGGTCACGTCCGGGTTGGCCGCCGCCTCGATGTACAGGTCGACCGGGCCGCCGGGCACGACCTCCAGCGGAACGCTGCGGTTGCGGGGTTCGACCGCCTTCAGCACCACGCCGTCCGGAGTCCAGACCAGACCCTCGGCCTGGAAGCCGGGCGTCGCCTTGCTGAACCCGAGGTCGACGACGAGTTCGAGCCGAGTCCCCTCCTCGGCCGCCCAGTGCTCGGGCACGGTCCCGGTGACGTGGAACCAGGTGGTTCCCCACGGCCGACCCCAGGCGCGACCCGTGGCGAACGGCTCATACGTCTGGCGCACGGCCTCATGGAAGGGGACCGGGGCATCCGTCACCGACCAGGCCTCGACCTGCAACGAAACGGATGCCCGGTGCACCGCCGGGCGCAGCCGTTCCCGAACGAACCGGTCGATGCGTTTCTCCACGAGCGCGCTGTCGTCATGCATGCCGGCATCCTACGACTCACGCCGATCCGCTCCGAGGGCGGAGTCCGGTCGCGCGGGACCTGTGAGGCCTAGCCCAGGTGCACGACCTCCGGAGCCCCGAGCAGGTCCGCCTTCGAGTGCTCGACCATGAAGAAGGAGATCGGCGCCGCGAGCAGGATGAGGCCGGCCGCCCAGACGAACGCCACGGAGTATCCACTCACGAGCGCTTCGAGCTGCACGGTCGGGGTCACCGGGTTGGAGCTCAGGTACCCGGCGATGGCCGCGGTGTACAGGGCGGTGAACAGCGCGGTGCCGATCGATCCGCCGATCTGCTGTGTCGCGGAGACGGCCGCGCTGGCCACCCCGGCGTCGTGCGCGTCGATTCCGGCCAGGGCCACGTTCTGCAGCGGCACGAAGATGAACGCGAGGCCGATACCGAGCAGGATGACTCCCGGCAGCACCCGCAGCGCGTAGGCGTCGTCGACCGTGATGAACGAGAGCCAGCCGAGCCCGGCGGCCGCGATGACCGGACCGACCGTCATCGGCAGGCGCACGCCCACCCTGGGCAGGATCCCGGACAGCAGGGCGGCGCAGACCATGATGGTGGCCGTCATCGGCAACGAGGCCAGGCCAGCGCGCAACGGTGAGTAGCCCAGCACGATCTGGAAGTACAGGGTCAGGAAGAAGAGCCCGCCGAGCAGGGCCGTGCCGGTGAGCATCGACACCAGGAAGGCGCCACCGCGCACCCGGTCGGTGACGACCCGCAACGGCAGCAACGGGTTCGTGGCCCTGGCCTCGACGGCCACGAACGCGACCAGGAGCACCAGGCCGAGCGCCAGGAAACCGATCGTCGGAACTCGACCCCAGCCGTTTTCGGCCTGACTGAAGCCGTAGACCAGCGACGCCAGCCCCGAAACGATCAGGATCGCGCCGGGCAGGTCATAGCGCGTGTTGCCGGATGCCCTGCTCTCGTGGATGAGCGGAATCGCACCGACGATGGCCACCAGGGCGATCGGCACGTTCACCAGCAGGCACCAGTTCCAGCTCGCGAACTCCGTGAGCACCCCGCCGAGCACCAGGCCGACGGCCGCACCGCCGCCGCCGATTGTGCCGAAGACCGCGAAGGCCTTGATCCGGTCCTTGCCGCCCGGGAAAGTGATCGTGAGGATGGCGAGCGCCGCCGGGGCGAGGAGAGCGGCAAAGGCGCCCTGCAGCCCGCGGGCCAGCAGGAGCTGCTCCGTGGTCAGGGCGAAGCCACCGATCATCGACGCCGCCGCGAAGCCGGCCATCCCCACCAGGAAGGAGCGCTTGCGCCCCCAGTAGTCGGCGATGCGCCCGCCGAGCAGCAGGAGCGAGCCGAACGCGAGCGCATAGATCGTGACCACCCAGGTGCGGTCGGCGTCGCTCATCCCCAGTTCCACCTGGGCGTTCGGCAGTGCGATGTTCACGATGGTGCCGTCGAGGACGACCATCAGCTGGGACAGGGCCAGCACGGCGAGGAGCCACCAGCGGCGTGGGTGGTCGGCAGGGTCAGGATGCGACGGGGCGGCGGTCGTGCTGGGGGCAGTCATGCAGGTGGTCCTATTCAAACGAACTGGTTGGTTGGGAAGAGCTATAATCATACCCATGAGAGCTGACGGTGAAGCGACGCGGGACCGAATTCTTGTGGCTGCCCAGGCGGAATTCGCGCAGTTCGGCCTGGCCGGAGCCCGCGTCGACCGCATCGCGGTGGCCGCCCGGGCGAGCAAGGAGCGGCTCTACGCCTATTTCGGCGACAAGGCGGCGCTGTTCGCGGCGGTCCTCGAGACCAATCTGCGCGAGGTGATGGCGGCGATGCCCCTCGACGCGGCCGACCTCCCGGGGTTCGTCGGCGGGGTGTTCGACCATGTGGCCGACTTCCCGGAGCATCTCCGAATGATGGACTGGGCGCGGTTGGAAGGTTCGGCGGGGGTCCTGCCGGTCACCCCCGAGTGGAGAACAGGTCCGGAGGCCCGCGCCATCGCCGAGCGGCAGAGCCAGGGTCTGATCGACCCGGCCTGGGAGCCGGAGGACCTCGTCACGGTGCTCTTCTCCATCGCCACCGCGTGGGTGCACGTTCCCCGTGCCTTCACCGAACCGGCGGAATCGCCGGCGACCTCCCGACAGCGCCGCCGCGCCGCCGCGGTCACCGCCGCGCGCAAGGTCATCGCCCCCTGAAACGGATCCCGCGAGAGCGCACAATACGCCCTCACGGGAGTGCCGTGAGGGCGTATTGTGCGCTTTCGCGGAACGGATGTCCGCGGAGGGGGGCGCTATGCGTTGCGCAGGTTGTAGCGCACGCTCGCGAGTTCGGAGAGGAGTGCCGGCGGCACCCGGTCGCCGAACTGGGCGAAGTACTCCTCGGTGAGGTCGCACTCGGCCAGCCAGGACGCCGGGTCGATCGCGAAGAGCTGATCGACATCCGTCTCGGCCAGGTCCAGACCCTTGAGGTCGAGGCCGCCCGCGACGGGGAGGTGTCCGATCGGGGTGTCCCGGGCATCCGCGAAGCCCTCGATGCGGCGCACGATCCACTCGATCACGCGGGAGTTCTCGCCGAAACCGGGCCAGAGGAAGCTGCCATCGGCGCCCTTGCGGAACCAGTTGACCTGGAACACCTCGGGCGCCTTGCTGCCGAGGCCCTTGCCGACCTTGAGCCAGTGCGCCCAGTAGTCGGCCATGTTGTAGCCGCAGAACGGGAGCATCGCGAACGGGTCGCGGCGCAGTTCGCCGACGGTGCCCTCGGCGGCGGCGGTCTTCTCCGAGGAGATGGTCGCGCCCATGAACACGCCGTGCTTCCAGCTGCGGGCCTGGGCCACCAGTGGCACGTTCGTCGCGCGGCGTCCGCCGAAGAGGATGGCGTCGATCGGCACGCCGCCGAAGGCCTCCCAGTCGTCGGCGATCGACGGGCACTGCGCGGCAGCGACCGTGAAGCGGGAGTTGGGGTGCGCTGCCGGGCGGCCGGAGGCGGGCGTCCAGTCGTTGCCCTCCCAGTCGATGAGGTGGCTGGGCGTGGTCTCGGTCAGACCCTCCCACCACACGTCGCCGTCGTCGCGCAGGGCGACGTTCGTGAAGATCGTGTTGCCCCAGACCGTGGCCACGGCCGTCGGGTTGGTGACCTCGCCGGTGCCGGGGGCGACGCCGAAGAAGCCGGCCTCCGGGTTGATGGCGTAGAGGCGGCCGTCGGGGCCGGGGCGCAGCCAGGCGATGTCGTCGCCGATGGTCTCGACCTTCCATCCGGGGATGGTCGGACGCAGCATCGACAGGTTCGTCTTGCCACAGGCCGACGGGAACGCCGCGGCCAGGTGCGACACGCCGCCCTCCGGTGAGGTGACCTTGATCAGCAGCATGTGCTCGGCCAGCCAGCCCTCGTCGCGAGCCATGACGGATGCGATCCGCAACGCGAATGACTTCTTCGAGAGCAGGGCGTTTCCACCGTAGCCCGAGCCGAACGACCACACCTCCCGGGTCTCCGGGAACTGAACGATGTACTTGGTGTCGCTGCACGGCCAGGAGACGTCCTCGCGGCGGGTCCCCTCGGCGTCGACCAGCGGGTAGCCCACGCTGTGCACGGTGTGCACCCAGGGTGCCCCGCCCTCGATCAGGTGCAGGACCTTCTGGCCCATGCGGGTCATGATGCCCATGTTCAGCACCACGTAGGGCGAGTCGGTGATCTCGACGCCGAGCTGGGAGATGGGGCCGCCGAGCGGGCCCATCGAGAACGGAACGACGTACATCGTGCGGCCGCGCATGCTGCCGGCGAACACGCCCTGCAGTTCGCCGCGCATGGCGTCGGGGTTGGCCCAGTTGTTGGTGGGACCGGCGTCTTCGGGGTCGACCGAGCAGATGAAGGTGCGGTCTTCGACGCGCGCGACGTCCGACGGGCTCGTGCGGGCGAGGTAGCTGTTGGGGCGCCATTCCGGGTTCAGGTGGATGAGCTTGCCCTCGGCGACGAGCTGTTTCGCGAGCAGGTCGGCCTCGCGCAGCGACCCGTCGCACCAGACGATGGCGTCGGGCTGGGTCAGCCGGGCGATTTCGTCCACCCAGGCCTGAAGGTTGGGGTCGGTGGTGCCGGCAGCATTGCGGGACTCGCCCCCGCCGGTCTCTACTCGAGAATTCGCGATGGTCATCTCCTGGCCTTTCGTGGTCAATCCGGTGTGAACCAGCGGTCTGCAGTCATGGAGAGGCGTAAATTCCGCCTCTCCATCAAGAATGATCCATAAATCGACATCTGCGACGAACGAATCAGGTTAAGAACAACGGTTTTTTAGATATCGTTAAGGAATGACCACACGCGCCGCTGATCTGATCACTCTGGGACTCCGCATCCGTCATTTCCGCTCTGAACGGGGCTTCACCCTCGACCAGCTCGGTGAGCACGTGGGCATGGCCGGCAGCCAGCTCTCCCTGATCGAGAACGGTCGCCGTTCCCCCAAGCTCTCGACGCTGCAGGACATTGCCACAGCCGTCGACGTGCAGCTCACGGACCTGCTCAAGAACGAACCGCCGAACAACCGCGCCGCCCTCGAGATCGAGTTGGAGCGGGCTCAGCGCAATCCGCTCTACGGCGCCCTCGGCCTGCCCCGGGTGAAGATGACCAAGGGCATGCCGATGGCGGCCCTCGAATCCCTGCTCGGACTGCACCGGGAGCTGGCCCGCCGTGCCAGCGAGGCCATCGCCACCCCGGAGGAGGCCCGCCGGGCGAACACGGAACTGCGCGAACGGATGCGTGAGCAAGACAATTTCATGCCCGACATCGAGCAGCTGGCCGAGGAGCGCGTGCGGGCATCCGGGCACGTGTCGGGTGCCCTCACTCACCGGGAGGTGAGCGTGATGGCCGAGCAGCTCGGTTTCAGTCTCATCTACGTGAACGACCTGCCGGGCTCGACCCGGTCGGTCACCGATCTGGTCAACCACCGCATCTACCTGCCACCGGCGTCCATCCCCGGCGGTCACGGCCTGCGCTCGATGGCCCTGCAGGCGATGGGCCACCGGCTGCTCGGTCACGAGCGCCCGGCCAGCTACGCCGAGTTCCTCTGGCAGAGGCTGCAGATCAACTACTTCGCGGCCGCCTGCCTGATGCCGCAAGCCGCGTCGGTCGCCTTCCTCTCCCACGCCAAACGCGAACGCGAACTCTCGGTCGAGGACTTCCGCGACGCCTTCGGCGTGACCCACGAGGCCGCGGCGCTGCGCCTCACGAACCTGGCCACCTCGCACCTGGACATGCCGCTGCACTTCCTCCGCGTCACCGGCGACGGCGCCCTGCAGAAGGGCTACGAGAACGACGACCTCCCCTTGCCGGCCGACGTGACGGGCTCGATCGAGGGCCAGTTCGTCTGCAAGCAGTGGAGCGCCCGCAGCGCGTTCACCCACACCAACCGCACCACCGAGTTCTACCAGTACACCGACACGCCCGCCGGCACCTTCTGGTGCGCCACCCAGACCGGGGCGACGGATGCCCGCGAGTTCTCGATCAGCGTCGGCGTGCCGTTCGTGCAGGCCAAGTGGTTCCGCGGCCGGGAGACCACCCAGCGCGCGGTGTCCCGCTGCCCGGACGAGTCCTGCTGCCGCCGTCCGGCGTCGGACATCTCGGCCCGCTGGGCCGACAAGGCCTGGCCGAGCGCCCGCCTGCACGCGCATGTGCTGTCGCCGTTACCCAGCGGCACCTTCCCCGGCGTCGACGACACCGAGGTGTACGAGTTCCTCGAGGCGCACGCCGCCGAATAAATCGCCGACCGATGCGTTTCCGAGCTAGCCGACGCTCAGACCGCTGGCGACCTGGGCGACGACGTTGTAGGCGTTGTCGTTCGCCGGAAGCGTGAAGAGCGCGGTGAAGTAGTCCTGCTCCGGCGTCACAATCTGAATCTCGGCTTTGAAGAAGTCACCGGGAATGTCACCGTAGCCCTCCGCCTGGTAGTTGACGACAGGCCAGACGATGACAGCGGAGTACGTGGCGCCGGCAACGTCGAGGCGGTACGACTCCGTACCCTCACCGGAACTCCACTCACCGTCCCATTCTGTCTTCGGCAGCCCGCAGCTGAACATCACAGACTGCACCAGGTACTCCTCCTGACCGTCAACGGTATGGGTCAGCGACGGTTCAGCGTTGTTCTGGAACAGGATCCGGGCGTCCGGCTGGTCCACCCGCTCCCAACCGGCGGGACCGGCGAAGTTCAGGGCGGCGCACGATCCCGGTTCCCAGCCGGCAGGTGCCGTGGCGGTCAGTCCGGCGAGAAGCGGCAGTGCATCGACCCCGGCCGGCGCGACCGTCGGCGTGGGTGTGGCGGTCGCGGCCGACGGCTTTTCAGCCGCAGGTGCCGCGGTGGTCGGCGCTGAGCATGCGGCCAGCGAGACGAGGAGCGATGCGCTGAGTGCGACGGTGAGCAGCGTGCGTGTGACAGTGAACACGTATTCCTTTGGTGGTATGAAACGAACTGCAACATCCGGATGCTGCACAGCACTCCTGCGCGGACGCGCCGCCGCTAAACGTTACCGGGAAGACGGCTCAGGTGACAGGCCCCGTTCGGGGCTTGGGGCCGCCGGCCGGCTCATCGGCACTCCCCCGCCACGCCGGGCGGGACTATGTTGACCCGCATGACCGAGGCAGCCAGGCCCAGCGCTCCCACAGCCGCAACGGGCAATCCCAAGCTCGCCATCCTGCTGGCCATGGCCATGTTCGTGCTCGTCGTCGACACCTCGCTGATGAACGTGTCCATCTCCGCGGTGGTCGAAGACCTCGACAAGACCGTGAGCGGCGTGCAGTCGGCGATCGCACTCGAGGCGCTGGTCTCCGCCGCGTTCATCCTGATCAGCAGCAAGGTCGGCGACCTGATCGGACGCAAGCGGGCCTACGTGCTCGGACTCGTGGCCTACGCCATCGGCGCTCTGGCGATGACGCTCGCTCAGAGCCTGACCGCGATCATCATCTTCTGGGCGGTCGTGGGCGGTCTCGGCGCGTCACTGCTACTGCCCGCCATGCAGTCCCTGATCCACGGCAACTTCGAGGGGGCCGCCCGCAAGAAGGCCTACGCCCTGGTGGGAGCCGCGGCGGCGATCGCCGCCGCCTTCGGGCCTCTGCTCGGCGGTTTCGTCACGACCTTTCTGTCCTGGCGGGTCGGCTTCCTGCTCGAACTCATCATCATCGCGGTCGTGCTGACCGGTATCCGCCTCGTGCGTGACGTGCCCTACACCGGTCGGCGGCAGATCGACGTGGTCGGCGCGATCCTGTCCGTCGTCGGCATGGGCGGTGTGGTGCTCGGCATCCTGGTCTGGCAGGAGGGAGGCGAGTTCGTCGGGTTGACCATCGGGATCGGGGTGGTCGCACTCGGGCTGCTGGCCACCTGGCTCGTGCGCCGCAAGAAAGCGGGCACGCTCACCCTGCTCGACCCGGGGCTGTTCGCGCTCCCGCAGTTCCGCATCGGGATCACCCAGCAGATGCTGCAGCAGATCACCCTGGGCGGTGCCATGATCGCGCTGCCGATCTTCCTGCAGATGACGCTCGAATACAACGCCATGCAGGCCGGCCTGTCCATCGCCCCGTTGTCGCTCAGCATGTTCGGCGTGGCCCTGTTCGCCGGGCGGCGGGCCGGGAAGCGGCGCCCGGCCACCATCGTGCTCTGGGGTTTCCTGCTCACCACAGCGGGGATGATCCTGATCGTTCCGATCGTGCCGCGCGCAGACCTGGGCGTGGCGCTCCTGATCCCGCTGGTGATCGCCGGTTCGGGGCTGGGCCTGCTGGTCTCCCAGCTGAACAACTACACGCTGTCCCCGATCGAGGAGGAACGCGTCAGCGAGGCCGCCGGGGTGAATTCCGCGGCCGGGTCATTCGGGCTGTCGTTCGGCCTGGCGATGTCCGGCGGCATCATGCTGGCCGTGCTCTCCCTGTCGTTCACCAACCTGACCGGCGAGAGCTCCGTGATCCCCGCCGCTCAGCAGCAGGAGATCGCGGTGATCCTGGAGGAGGACGCCCAGGTGATCAGCAATGCCCAGTTGGAACCGCTTCTGGCCGAGGAGCCGCCGGACGTGCAGGACGAGATCCTCCGCATCAACACGGCCGCCCGGAACCTGTCCCTGCAGGTGGCGCTCCTGGTGCCGATCCTTGCCGGCCTGCTCGGATTGCTGAACTCGTTCCGAATGAGGCGCCTACCGGATCCCGCCGCGTCCGGCGCCCTCGACGGCACCTCGCTGGGCTGAGGCGCCGGTCAACCGGGAGGCCACCCGCGCTATCATCCGCCCGACATCGACCGCCACACGACACCCGACACACAACGACCGCCACACAACGGAGGATGCGAATGGATTCGACGACCGACATCTGGGACATCCTCTGGCTCTTCTTCTGGAGCTATGTGTTCATCGCCTACCTCACCGTGCTGTTCATGGTGCTGGCCGACATCTTCCGCGACCAGGGGCTCTCGGGCTGGGGGAAGGCGGTCTGGGTGCTGTTCCTGGTGTTCGTGCCCGTGCTGACCGCGTTCGCCTACCTCGTGACGCGTGGATCTCACCGGGACCAATCCCGGTGAAACCCGGCGTCTCCCGCGACCCCGGAAACGGTTGACAGCGCCGGGGAGCCTGAGTACTGTCCGTATCGATCTGCTGGCCACGACCTCGGCTTCGGCGAGGCGCTGCCCCGATCCAAACCATCCAGCGAACGCTCACGAAACATCCGCTGCCCCATGCTCACTGACGGAGGTACTCACCATGTCCAGAGAAAAAGAGCCGGTCTTCCTCTTCCTCGGCGTCTACGACGATCCCGACATCGCCCGCGACGACCTGTCCATCGTGCGCGACCTGCACGACGCCAAGATCATCGGCACCTACGATGCCGGGATCGCAACCAAGGATGCCGACGGCGACATCAAGATCAGCCGGGGTGGCAGCGAGCACGGCGGCTGGACGGGCGTCGCGGCGGGCGCCGTGGTGGGCCTGCTCTTCCCGCCGTCCATCCTCGGCATGGCCGCCATCGGCGGTGCGACGGGCGGCCTCATCGGCCACTTCACCCGCGGGCTGTCCCGCTCCGACGTGAAGGACCTCGGCGAGCTGCTCGACGAGGGACAGGCCGCCCTGATCGTGCTCGGCAAGAACCGCCTCGCCGACGAACTGGACAAGGCCGGCATCCGGGCGGCGAAGCGCACCGAGCGCAAGCTGGAGGTCGACGCCTCCGACCTTGAGACCCAGCTCAACGCCGCCGCTGCGGAGCTCGACACGCACTGACCCATGGCCGACGGCACCCCCAGCAACACGGTCGAACCCGGCCGGGCGGCCCCAGCGGCGCCGCCCGGCCGGTGTTGCGCTCCGGGCCGGGCGGATGCCGCTCCCGGTTCCGGGCCGCCCGCGTCGGCGCATCCGTCACCGCATCCCGGGCCGATGCCCTCGGCAGCTCCCGCGAACGGTCGGCACCCGGTCGGGCAGGTGTCCATTCCCGGGCAGACGTTCCTGATGGGAGACTCCACCGGGCCAGGCAACCGCGGCGACGGGGAGACCCCGGCGCATCCGGTGTGGGTGGATGCCTTCCGACTGGATGCGACCAGCGTCACCAACGCCGCGTTCGCCCGGTTTGTCGCCGCCACCGGGTATCGCACCGAGTCGGAGACCTTCGGCTACTCCGCCGTGTTCCATCTCGCACTCGAAGCCGACCTCGAGGACGTGCTCGGGCAGCCGCCGCGGATTCCCTGGTGGCTGGGCGTGCGCGGCGCGGATTGGGCGCACCCCGGCGGCCCGCGGTCGTCCCTGGTCGGCCTGGACGACCATCCGGTGGTGCAGGTCAGCTGGAACGACGCGCAGGCCTACTGTGCGTGGGCGGGCCGGAGGCTTCCCACCGAGGCCGAGTGGGAGTGTGCGGCGCGGGGCGGGCTGACCGGGCGCGTCTACCCCTGGGGCGACGAGTGGGGTGACCGGCACCGCTGCAATATCTGGCAGGGGGTCTTCCCCACGGTCAACACCCGGGAGGACGGCTGGCTGACCACGTCGCCGGTCGAGACCTTCGAACCGAACGCGTACGGCGTCTGGCAGAGCGTGGGCAATGTGTGGGAGTGGTGCTCCGATTGGTGGAGCGAGGGCTACTACACGCACTCCCCCGGGCGGAACCCGCCAGGGCCGGCCGCCGGCGACCAGAAGTCGATGCGCGGCGGCTCGTACCTGTGCCACGACTCGTACTGCAACCGCTACCGCAACTCGGCGCGCGCTTCGAACACGCCCGACTCCTCGGCGGCGAACATCGGCTTCCGCACGGTCGCCCTGACCTGACGAAGCCCGACAAACGAAAGGGAAGGCCATGCCACAACCGTTCACGGGCACCATCAACATCGATATTCGGGACTCGCAGCCGGACTGGACCCCGTTCGAACCACCCCGGACTCCGGCCGGGGCGCCGAACGTCGTCTATGTCGTGCTCGATGACGTGGGCTTCTCGGCCCTGTCGAGCTACGGCGGACCGATCGAGACGCCGAACATCGACCGGATCTCCGACGACGGCGTGCGCTACACGCAGTGGCACACGACAGCCCTGTGCTCGCCGACCCGGTCCTGCCTGCTGACGGGGCGTAACCACACCCGCAACAGCATGGCGTGTATCACCGAGGCCGCCGTGGGCTTCCCCAATGCGAGCGGCACGGTTCCGCCGGAGAACGGAATGCTCTCGGAGATCCTCGGCGAGCTGGGCTGGAACACCTACCTGGTGGGCAAGTGGCATCTGTGCCCCACCGACGAGATGAACGTCGCGGCAACCCGGCGCAACTGGCCCAGCGGTCGCGGTTTCGAACGCTCCTACGGGTTCCTCGGCGCCGAAACCAACCAGTACTATCCGGACCTCATGCACGACAATCACCCGGTCGACCAGCCGACATCGCCTGAGGAGGGCTACCACTTCTCGGTGGACATCACCGACAAGGCCATCGAGTTCATCAAGGACTCCAAGGTGCTCGCGCCCGAGAAGCCCTTCTTCCTGTATTACGCGCCGGGTGCCGCGCATGCACCGCACCACGCACCCAAGGAGTGGTCCGACCGGTACGCGGGCAAGTTCGACGACGGCTACGAGGTTCTGCGAGAGCGCATCCTCGCGCGCCAGAAGGAGCTCGGCATCGTGCCGCCCGACACGGCGCTGCCACAGCTCAATCCGATCGGCAGCTACGAGACGCGGTCGGGTCCGGACGGGCAGCCGTTCCCGATGATGGACGAGACCCGCCCCTGGGCCTCCCTGTCGGGCGACGAGAAGCGCCTGTTCAGCCGGATGGCCGAGGTCTACGCGGGGTTCCTCTCCCACGCCGATCACCAGATCGGTCGCCTGCTCGATTACCTCGAGGAGATCGGGGAGCGGGAGAACACTTTGATCGTTGTCGTGAGCGACAACGGCGCCAGCGGCGAAGGCGGGCCCAACGGGAGCGTCAACGAGATGAAGTTCATGAACGGACTCCCCGACGAGGTGGCCGACAACCTGCCCATGCTGGATGAACTGGGTGGCCCGCACACCTACAACCACTACCCGAACGGCTGGGCGATGGCGTTCAACACCCCCTTCAAGATGTGGAAGCGCTACGAATACAACGGCGGAACGTGCGACCCCTGCATCATCTCCTGGCCGGCCGGCTCGGGGGCGCGCGGAGAGCTGCGCGACCAGTACCACCACGCCGTCGACATCGTGCCGACGATCCTCGACGTGCTCGGCGTCGTGCCGCCGGAGCGCATCAAGGGCCACGTGCAGAGCCGGTTCGACGGGGTGAGCATGCGCTACAGCCTCGATGACCGCGACGCCACGGGCACGCGGCACACCCAGTTCTATTCCATGCTCGGCTCCCGGGCGATCTGGCATGAGGGGTGGAAGGCCGTGACGACGCATCCGACCCTCAGCGGGTGGGGCCGGTTCAACACGGACGAGTGGGAGCTCTACCACACCGACGTGGACCGGGCCGAACTCCACAACCTCGCCGCCGAGCAGCCGGACCGGCTGCGCGAACTGGTGAACCTCTGGTTCGCCGAGGCCGGCGCGAACCAGGCGTTCCCGCTCGACGACCGGTCAGCCCTGGAAATCATGCAAACACCCCGGCCGAGGATGGCGGGGCCCCGCAACCGGTACGTCTACTACCCGAACACCTCCGAGGTTCCCGAGTCGCAGGCCGTGAACCTCCGTAACCGGTCGTTCTCGATCGGCGCACTGGTGGACCTCCCGGCTCCGGGCGCCCAGGGAGTGCTCTTCGCCCACGGATCGCGCTTCGGTGGCCACTCCCTCTACGTGAAGGACAACCGGCTGCACTACGTCAACAACTTCGTGGGGCTGTTCGAGCAGAAGATCGACGCCACCGAGGACCTCCCCATCGGCGAGAAGCTGATCATCTCGGCCGCGTTCGTGAAGGACGGCGAGGATCCGCCGCACGTGTCCACGGGCATCCTCTCGCTCTACTACGGCGACAGGTTGGTGGGCGAGGGCCGGATCAAGACCCAGCCCGGCGGGTTCGCGATTGCGGGCGAGGGACTCTGCGCCGGCCGCGACAGCGGAGAGGCCGTCACCGGCGACTACCCGGGCACCTCACCGTGGGCCTTCACCGGCGGCACGATCCACCGGGTGGCGGTGGATGTCAGCGGTGAGCCCTACCTCGATCTCGAGCGCGAGGCCCAGGCCATGCTGATGCGCGAGTAGGCGTATCAGGGGCGGGCGGCGAAGGCGGTGGCGGTGCCGCGGGCGGCAAGGGTGACGCGACTGCCGACGGCGGTGCCGATGGCACCGTGCTGCCGCACGTGCACCAGCGTGCCGCCCGAACTCTGGGCGGAAGCCGGTGCCGCGGCGCCGCCGGAGAACAGACGCACCGCCAGCTGCACCTCGGGGCCGTAGAAGTCGACCGCTTCGACCTGCCCGGTGCAGGACACGGATGCGGCGGCATCCGTCACGCCGGGCTCGCACTCGTCGACCACAATCTGTTCCGGGCGCAGCATGATGCAGGCGTCGCCGCGCAGGCTCGTGGGGGCCACGGCGACCGTGCCGAGCGCGCAGACGGCGAAACCGTCGCCGATCGTGGCCGGCAACACGACGGCGTCGCCCAGGAAGCGGGCCGTGAACAGGTCGACCGGGCGCCAGTACACCTCGCGCGGCGGCCCGACCTGGCAGAGGTTGCCGTCACGGAGCACCGCAAGCTGGTGGGCGAAGCTCATCGCCTCGGCCTGGTCGTGGGTGACGAGAACCGTGGTGATGCCGGCGCGCTCCAGGGTGTCGGCCACGATGTCTCGGGTGGCGGCCCGGAGCCCGGCGTCGAGGGCGGAGAACGGTTCGTCGAGGAGCATCACCCGCGGTCGGCGGGCGAGCGCCCGGGCCAGGGCCACGCGCTGCTGCTGACCGCCGGAGAGTTCGTCGGGGCGGCGCTCGGCGAAGTCGTGCTTCAGCGACACCATCTCGAGCAGCTCGCTCACGGCCCGCGCGCGCTGCCGGCGGGTGCCGCCGCGCAACGCCGGCCCCAGGCCGAACGCGATGTTCTGACCCACCGTGAGGTGCGGGAACAGGGCGCCGTCCTGCGCCACGAACCCGATCCCCCGCCGGTGCGCGGCCACAGCCACACCCGGACCGGCCACGGTGCGGCCGAGCACGGTGATGGTGCCCGAGTCCGGCAGTTCGAAGCCGCTGATCAGACGCAGCAGGGTGGTCTTGCCTGACCCGGACGAACCGACCACGACCGTGCGGCTGCCCGCAGGCACCGACAGGGCGATGTCCTCCAGGATGCGCGTGCTGCCGAAGCTCTTGTTGACGCCGGTGAGCTCGATCGCGGCGCCCGTCGGGCTGCCCGTTTCGGTTTCTGCGGATAGGTCTATTGCGCCCACGGCGCCTCCCTGGTCGATCATTGCATGCTCGTCAGCCGGGAGCGGGCGAACAACAGGTAGGTGACCGGCAGGCTCAACACGATCATCAGCAGGGCGTACGGGGCTGCGCCCACGTAGTCGATGTCATTCACCTTCGACCAGAACTGGATCGCGAGCGTTCGGGTGCCGCTCGGGGCCAGCAGGAGCGTGGCGGTCAGCTCGGTCACGATGCCGAGGAAGACGAGCGCCCCCGCGGCCAGGGCGGACGGCGCGAAGAAGCGGGTCGTCACGTGCAGGAAGGCGGCGAACGGATGTTTGCCGAGCGATCGCGCGGCCTCTTCCAGCCCGACCGGCACCTGCGCCAGCCCGGCCCGGAGGTTCACCAGCGCACGCGGCAGGAACATCAGCAGGTAGGTCACGATCACCAGCACGGTGGTCTGGTACAGCGGCTGCACGAAACGGATGCTGATGGTGACCAACGCGAGGGCGGTGACGATGCCCGGCAGGGAGCTGGTGAGGTAGTTGACCGATTCGAGGCCGCGGGACAGCCGGCTCGGATAGCGCACCGCGAGGAACGCGATCGGGAACGCGAGCAGGCAGGTGGCCGCGGCTCCGGCGAGGCCGTAGCCGACCGTCTGCAGCAGGGCCTGGGCCAGTACGGGATCGGCCCATACGGCCGCGCCGCCCTGCGCGAGCCAGCGGATGACACTCCAGAACGGCACCCCGATCGCCAGTGCGAACAGCCCGCCGAGGAACAGGTAGCCGACCGGCGTGAAGGCGCCGAGGGAGCGTCGGGGGGCGTTCCGGGCCACGCCCGAGCCGACACGGGCGTAGCGGGCGCGACCGCGGGCGCCGGACTCCCCGATCAGCAGGAACAGGCAGAGCAGCACGAGCACGCCGGCGAGGGCGTTGGCCGCGGGACCGTTGAACGTGGACCGGTACTGCTCCACGATGGCGGTGGTGAAGGTGTCGAACCGGATCATCGCGAACGCGCCGTATTCGGAGAGCAGGTGCAGTCCCACGAGCAGGGCGCCGCCGAGGATCGGCAACCGCAGCTGCGGCAGGATCACGCGGAAGAAGACGCCCCAGGCGCCGCTGCCGAGAGACTCGGCTGCCTCTTCGACGGTGGTGTCGAGGCGTCGCAGCGCGGCCGCGCAGGGCAGGTAGACCAGTGGGAAATACGACAGGGTGGCGATCAGCACCCCCGACCAGAGACCGTTCAGCGACGGCACGGCGCTCACCCAGCCATAGCTGTTGACGAAGGCCGGCACCGCGAGCGGCGTGGCCAGCAGCACGGCGAACACCCGGCGCCCGGGCAGGGATGTGCGACCGACCAGCCAGGCGGCGGCCACCCCGATCGCCGCCGTCAACGGCACGGTGATCACGACCAGCCCGATCGTGTTCACCAGCAGCTCGCCGACCCGCGGCCGGAACACGAGGGCGGACAGGGCCGGCCAGCCGGTCAGGAAACCGGTGACGATGACGTAGCCGAGCGGAAGCAGCCCGAGCAGCGACACGGTGATGGCCGCCGCCACGATGAATGGTGAGGGCCGTTTGCCGACCCGGACCGCGGCATCCGTGCGCTCCGCAGAACCCGTGGCGCCGGTTTCGGCGACGGCTCCGCGAACGGCGCCCGACTCGTCGGGCGCCGGAGTCGCGGTCGAGGGGGCTGCAGGTATCACCAGTTGCAGCCTAGAGGAAACCGGCCTCGGTCATCAGATCGGTGACCGTGGTGCTGTTGAGTTTGGACGGGTCGATGACGGGGGCATCGAGTTCACCCAGCGGCACGAGCGCGTCGTTCGCGTCGACCGCGTCGGAGACGGGGTATTCGAAGGAGGAGCCGGTTTTCAGGATTTCCTGGCCGCCCTTGCCGGTGATGTAGGCGAGGAACGCCTGCGCGGCGACCGGGTTGGCACTGGTTTCGAGCACTCCGCCGCCGGAGACGCTGACGAAGGCGCCGGGGTCCTGGTTCTTGAAGTAGTGCATCTCGGTGCTGGAGCTGTTCTCGCCGGTGCCGGCCTGGTCGCCGAACCAGTAGTAGTGGTAGATCACGCCGGCGGGGATCTCGCCCGCGTTGATGGCCTTCATCACGGTGCTGTTGCCCTTGTAGACGACCGCGTTCTGCTTCATGGCGGCGAGCCAGTCGCGCGTGGCGTCTTCGCCCTCGAGTTCGAGGAGCGCGCTGACGATGGCCTGGAAGTCGGCGCCGGAGGGCGACGCGGCCCAGCGGCCCGCCCAGGCCGGGTCGGCGAGGTCGAGCAGTGAGGCCGGCAGTTCGCTCTCGCTGAGCAGGCTCGGGTTGTAGGCGAACACGGTGGAGCGGGCGGCGATGCCGGTCCACATTCCGGTGGACGGACGGTATTCCTCGGGCACCTGCTCGAGCGTGGCGTCATCGACGGGGGCGAACAGGCCGGCGCCGTCGACCAGACTCATCGCGGGCGAGTTCTCGGTGAGGAACACGTCGGCCTTGGAGGCGGCGCCTTCCTGCACGAGCTGGTTGCCCAGTTCGGAGTCGCTGCCGTTGCGGAGCGTGACGGTGACACCCGTTTCCGCGGTGAACTCGTCGGCCCAGGCCTGGGTGAGCTCCTCGTGCTGAGCGTTGTACACGGTGATCGAGCCCGATGGGGTGGCTGCGCCGGTGGCGGCGGGGGCGGATTCCTCGGGGGCGCTGCACCCGGTCACCCCGAGCAGGGTCACCGTTCCGATCGCGGCAAGCAGTGCAAGGCGGCGTGTTGAAATCATCGTGTTGCGTGTCCCTACTGTCGGCGGGCGGGGCCCGTGTTACTTTGGTAAGCCTATCCTAATATCAGGAGTGACAGCACGGCTCGTAGGGGATGTACAGGCTCGGCGCCGATCAGCGCGGCGGCATCCGGATGGCGCCGTCGAGGCGGATGGTGTCGCCGTTGAGCATGGGGTTCTCGATAATGTGCCGCACGAGCGCGGCGAAATCGGCCGGGTTGCCGAGGCGTGCAGGGTGCGGCACCTGCGCCGCGAGAGACTCGCGCACGCTCTCCGGCAGACCCTGCAGCAGCGGGGTGTCGAACACGCCCGGCGCGACCGCCACCACCCGGATCAGCGACCGCGCGAATTCGCGGGCCAGTGGCAGGGTCATCGCGGCGACACCGCCCTTCGACGCGGCGTACGCCGCCTGTCCGATCTGACCGTCGAAGGCGGCGACGGATGCCGTGTTGATGATCACGCCGCGCTCCGGGACGGTAGTCACGCTCTGATCGATCGCGCCGGTCGCGCCGGTCGCGCCGGTCGCGCCGATCGAGCCGGTCGCGCCGTGGCCGTCGGGGGTTCCGCCGACGGGCTCGGTCGCCTGCATGGCGGCCGCGGCCAGCCGGACCACGTTGAACGTGCCGACAAGGTTGATGCGCACGACGCGGTCGAAGTCCTCCAGCGGCAGCGGGGTGCCGTTCCGGTCGACCGTGCGCTGGCCGGGGGCGATGCCGGCGCAGTTGACCACGATGCGCAGCGGGGCGAGCCCGACCGCGGCGTCGACCGCGGCCTGCACATCCTCGCCCCGGGTGACGTCACCGGGCACGAAACGGGCCCGGTCGCCGATCGAGGCCGCCGCCTGTTCACCCGCTGAACCCGGCAGGTCGAGCAGCACGACCGCCGCCCCAGCCTCGGCCAGCGCGGCGGCGGTCGCCAGCCCGAGGCCGGACGCCGCTCCGGTGACGAGGGCGGAGCATCCGTCGATGCGCATCTCAGAGCCGCTCGATGATGGTGGCGTTGGCCATGCCGCCGCCCTCGCACATGGTCTGCAACCCCCAGCGGCCGCCGGTCAGTTCGAGGTGGTTGAGCAGGGTGCCGAGCAGCCGCGTGCCCGAGGATCCGAGCGCATGGCCCAGCGCGATCGCCCCGCCGCGCGGGTTGAGCAGGGCGGGGTCGGCGCCGAGTTCGCGCAGCCAGACGAGCGGCACGGTGGCGAAGGCCTCGTTGACCTCGTAGGCGTCGAGGTCGTCGATGCTGAGCCCGGAGCGTTCCAGGATGCGCCGGGTCGCCGGGATCACGCCGGTCAGCATCAGCCGCGGGTCGCTTCCGGTGACCGCGAAACTGTGGAACCGCGCCCGCGGGTTGAGGCCGAGCTCCGCGGCCCGTTTCGCGCTCATGATCAGGGCCGCGGAGGCCCCGTCGGTGAGGGGCGAGGAGTTGCCGGCGGTCACGTGCCAGTCGAGCTTCGGGAACCGGGCGGCGAGGGCGTCGGTGCGGAACGCCGGCGGCAGGGTGGCCAGGGAGGCGAGGGTGGTGCCGGGACGGATGGTCTCGTCTTCGGTGACGACCCGGCCGTCGGGCAGGGTCGTCGGCCGGAGTTCGCCGTCGAAGTCGCCGCGCTCGGCGGCGGCCGCGGCGAGGCGGTGCGAGCGGGCGGCGAAGGCATCCAGCTCGCCGCGGCCCAGCTTCCACTTCTGGTTCATCAGCTCGGCGGCGACGCCCTGGTTGACGAGGCCGTCGGGGTAGCGATCGCGCATCCGGAGTCCGTGCGGGTCGTGCCCGGCTGCTGTTGTGAGGGAGCTGCCGAGCGGCACGCGGCTCATCGACTCGACGCCGCAGGCGATGACCACGTCGTAGCTGCCGGCCATCACGCCCTGCGCGGCGAACGTGGCGGCCTGCTGGCTGGAGCCGCACTGCCGGTCGATGGTGGCACCCGGCACCGTGTCCGGGAAGCCCGCGCTGAGCAGGGCGGTGCGGGTCACGTTGTAGGACTGCTCCCCGACCTGGCTCACGCAGCCGCCGATCACGTCGTCGACGAGCGCGGGATCGAGCCCGTTGCGCGTGACCAGCTCGCTCAGCACCCCGGCCAGCAGGTCCGCGGGGTGCACGCCCGAGAGGGCGCCGCCCGGCTTGCCTCGACCTGACGCAGTGCGTACGACATCGACAATGACAGCCTCGTTGCTCATGACCTCAGCCTAGGCTTGCTCGTCGCCGCGGGCGCTGATCCCGTGGGGCGTGTGTGGATGTGTGGGGCAGCCGGGGTGTTGCGCGTCAGCTGGACAGCGCCCACATCGCGACGGCACTGGCTGCGGCCACGTTGAGGGAGTCGATGCCGTGCTTCATCGGGATCTGCACCACGGTGTCGGATGCCGCGAGCGCGTCCGGGGTGAGCCCGTCGCCCTCCGCGCCGAGCAGCAGCGCCAGCCGCTCGTGCTCGTGGCCGGGGAAGTCGCGGAGGCTGACGGCATCCGTCGTCAGGGCCAGCGCGGCGAGGTGGAAACCGTGCCGGGTGAGCAGCGCGCGGGTGCTCGGCCAATCGCCGACGCGGGTCCAGGGCACCTGCAGCACGGTGCCCATCGAGACGCGGATGGCGCGGCGATAGAACGGGTCGGAACAGCGCGGCGTGACCAGGATCGCATCGGCGCCGATGGCCCCGGCGGAGCGGAAGATCGCGCCCACGTTTGTGGGGTCGGACACGTTCTCGAGGATCACGATGCGGCGGGCGCCGGCGAGCAGTTCCTCCGCATCGGGCAGCTCGGGCCGGTGCATCGAGGCGATCACGCCGCGGTGCAGCACGTACCCGGTGAGCTCGGCGAGCATCTCCCCCGGGCCGACGAAGACGGGCACGTCGTCACCGACGAGGGCGTGGGCCTCCGAGGCGGTGTTCCCGAGCGCGAGCACCGAGCGGACGCGGTGACCGGCGCGCAGGGCCCGCTCGAGGACCAATGCCGATTCGGCTATATATAGTCCATGCTCCGTGCCGCGCGCCTTCTTGAGCGCCACATCGGTGAGGTGGGCATAGTCCACGAGACGCGGATCGCTGAGGTCGCTGATCTCGATGACGGGCATCCGCTCAGTCTAATCGCGGGCCGTCGGCCGTCGGCCGTCGGCCGTCGGCCGTTGGCGGTTGGCGGAGCCAGGGTGGGCGCAGGCGGGCGGGAGTGGACGGCCGGGAGTGGACGGCCGGGCTTCCGGGCGGTGAGTGCATAACTCCTGCAATTTGATCGGTGCCGGATCCGCCGTCCCCTGAAACACCGGGAACGCAGCCGGCTGTCCTACGATTTGCAGGAGTTATGCACCGGGGCGGGCTCCAACGTGGGGCTAACTCAGGGGATCCAGGTGGCGGTTGACCGCGGGGGCCCGGACTGGGGCGGCTAATTGCGGGTGCCGCGACGCAGCTCCAGAGTTAGCCCCCACACGCAGGCAGGCATCCCCAGCCGAAGGCGGAGGCGGGCCAGTCCACGGGATGGAGATACTCCCGGCTGCCCTGAGTCCGCGCCGAGCCAAGGTCGGCTGATGCTCAGCCGCTGACCAGTGGCAAGAACATCCCCGCCGCCATTGACGCCATTGCCACCGCCATGCTCAGATGCTGGGCCGACTCGAGCTGGAGCACCGGGGCTGCCCCCTCCTCGGCCGGGCGGCGCGCCGACCGCACGGCGCCGGCCGCGAGCGCAACGGATGCCGCCACAACCAGCGCCATGAGCCCGGCCAGCAGCAAATCACCGTCGGTGAACGCCAGCTCATGCCCGGCATGCGGGTCGCTTCCCGCGGCGGGCCCGACCGCTACGCTTCCGGCTGCAGTTGCGGTTCCGGCTGCGGCGGCGTTGGCGGTGGCCCCCGACGTCGCCCACATCGCCGAGGTCGCCGAGGTCGCCGAGGTCGCCGAGGTCGGCAGCATCGCCGCCCACATCACCGCCATCAGAAGAAGGGACGCGGCGTGGTGAGCGGCGGCCCCGCGGTGAGCCCGGTCGAGCAGGGCCAGCAACGCCGACCCGACCAGCAGTGCCGCCCAGGGCAGGGGTGCGAGCAGCCGCATATCGGGAAACACCATGTCGGCGCACGAGACGGCCATGACGACCATGGCCGGAGCCGCGACCCTGGCGTGGCCCGGCATCCGGAGCCCGGCGAGCGCACAGCCCGCGCCCAGGCCGGCTGCCGCAACCGTGGCGACCAGGCACGCGGACACCCAGATCTCATTCATTTCGGCTCACGATAGGCCGGTCTCGCCCGCCCGTCTTGCCCGTCGGCGCACGGATGCGCGGCGGGAGCGCACGATTGCACGAACCGGGCAACCGGACCCCGGTTGCCAACTCAGGAGACAAGGTGCGGTGGTCACCCCATGCCTGCGCTCGGCCGCACTGGTCCGTGCCGTTTCAATCGCCCCCATCCACAATCTCCTGAGTTGGCCACGGCACGCTCGGCATAACTCCTGCAATTTGGTCCAGGAACCGGACCCCACCCGCGGAAATCCGCGGAAGCACGATTCGGCCCGCACAATTTGCAGGAGTTATGCACGAGGGGGCGGGGGAACCGCGAGCCAGGGAGCCCGATCTTGCTGGCTTGCTGGTGTGCTGGTGTGCTGGTGTGCTGGTGTGCTGGTGTGCTCGTGTGGCTTAGGCATCGACCGGTTGCCGCACTGGTCCGGGCGACGGATGCCGCGGCACCTGGATCTCCTGAGTTGGCCACCGGCTCCGGCGTCCGGGACCTGCGCATCCGCCGGGGGCGGAACCGCGGATGCGAGAATGGCACCGTGGCGACGTCAATGAGCGGGATGAGCGGGGCAATCCAACCCAGCGAGAGCGGGATGAGCGGCGCCATCGAGCCCGCCCCGAATGAGCCCGGCGCGAATGACGAGCCCGGCGCGAATGAACCCGGCGCCCGCGAATCCGGCACCGACGCCAGCGGCGCGAACGGCGAAAGCGAGCCTGGCACGAGCACGAGCAGGAGCGCCGCGAAGAGTGCTCCGCATTCGCAGACCCTGTCCCGGGGAATTCGCGTGCTCGAGATCCTCGCCGAATCCGATCAGGCCATGAGCATCGCCGACGTGGCGGCCGCCCTCGGCGTGCATCGCTCGATCGCCTACCGAATTCTGCGCACACTGGAAGACCACGGGGTTGTGCTGCGGGATGCCGCGGGCACCATGCGTCTGGGACCAAGGATGGCCGCGCTCGCCCGCGGCGTCGCCCGCGGCCTGCAGACCGCAGCCCTGCCCGAGCTGACGAACGTCGCGAACGAACTGGGGATGACCGCCTTCGTCGCCGTGCTGGACCGGGAGGAGGTGGTGACCCTGGTCAGTGTCGAACCGCGGCAGGCACCTGCCACGGTGGCGCAGCGGCCGGGAACGCGGCATCCGCTAGGCCGGGGAGCGCCCGGAATCGCCATCCAGTCACTGCTGACGGCGGACCAGTGGGCACACCTGGGCACCGAAGCGCGCCGGGACGAGACCGCCGCCGCGCGCACGCGCGGCTTCGCCACCAGCCACGACGAGGTCATTCCGGGGCTGGCTTCCGTGGCGGTGCCGCTCTTCGTGCCCGGCGAGGCACCGGCCGCGCTGGCCGTCGTCTATCTCGCGAGCGGACAGAGCGCCGCCGGGATCGGCGCCCGCCTCGTGACGGCCGCGGCCTCCATCGCAGCCGACCTGCGCTGACCGGCACCTAGAGGCATTGACCGGCAGCGACCAGCACCAACCGGCACTAACCAGCACCAACCGGCACTGACCGGCACTGACCGGCACTGACCGCGGCCGTCCCCCGGACCCAACCCCAACCCCAACCCCAACCCCAACCCCTGTCGGATAATATACGATCTGTGATACCGTTTCGGAATCGCGCGACACCGCGCGGAAACTCGCAGGGAAATACAAAGGGGTATTCCATGGCATTGACGACCGACCGCACCACCGAGCGATCCGCCACCCGGCGGGAAGAACGCCGCGTCCTGGCCGGCACGATGGTGGGCACCACCATCGAGTGGTACGACTTCTTCATCTACGCGCAGGCGGCCGGCCTCGTTCTGGCCGGACTGTACTTCGCCCCGCTCGCCGACGACAACGCCGGGCTGGCGCAGCTGATCGCCTGGGCGTCCCTCGGCATCAGCTTCCTGTTCCGCCCGCTGGGCGCGATCGTGGCCGGCCACCTGGGCGACCGCCTCGGCCGCAAGGCCATGCTCGTGCTGACCCTCGTCATCATGGGTGCCGCCACGGCGCTGATCGGTCTGCTGCCGACCTTCGAGCAGATCGGCGTCTGGGCGCCCATCCTGCTCATCGTCTTGCGCATCCTGCAGGGCTTCTCGGCCGGCGGGGAATGGGGCGGCGCCGCCCTGATGTCCGTGGAGCACGCTCCGGTGAACAAGCGCGGATTCTTCGGCGCCTACCCCCAGATCGGCGTGCCGACCGGGCTCATCCTCGCCACCGGCGTGATGCTCCTGGTGACCAGCTCGATGAGCGAGGAGGCCTTCCTCGCCTGGGGCTGGCGCATCCCGTTCCTCGTCTCGGTGCTGCTGATCGTGGTCGGCTTCGTCATCCGCCGCTCGGTCGACGAGAGCCCCGTCTTCAAGGAGATGCAGGACCGCAAGAAGGAATCGGCCGCCCCGCTCCGCCAGCTGTTCACCACCCACTCGCGCCAGGTCATCCTGACCGCGCTGATCTTCATCGCCAACAACGCCGCCGGCTACCTGCTGATCGCGTTCTTCTCCTCCTATGCCACCAAGCCCGTCGAGGCCGGCGGCCTCGGCATGGAACGCTCCCCCGTGCTGCTGGCCAGCACCATCGCCGCGGTGTTCTGGCTCGCCTCGACCATGTACGGCGGGATGCTGTCCGACCGGATCGGACGCATCCGCACCTTCCAGTTCGGGTACGTCTGGCTCTTCATCTGGGCCATCCCGATGTTCCTGCTGATCGACACCGGCGAGATCGTCTGGTTCACGGTGGCACTCGTCGTGCTGGCCAGCGGACTCGGCTTCTCCTACGGCCCGCAGGCGGCGCTGTACGCTGAGATGTTCCCGGCTCAGGTGCGCTACTCGGGCGTATCCATCGGCTACGCCCTCGGTGCCATCCTGGGTGGGGCGTTCGCCCCGCTGATCGCGCAGCTGCTCCTCGACGAGACCGCCTGGTCGCCGTCGATCGGCATCTACATCATGGTGCTGGCCACGATCTCCTTCGTCGCCGTCTCCCTGGTGAAGGAAACCCGCGGGGTCCCGCTCGGGATCTCCCAGCACGACTAGAAAGCGGGAAAACATGCCGAACTCGACCTCCGTGCACGCCGCCGGCACCAGCACCGTGCCGGTGCTCGCCGTGCCGGGCAAGATCATCGCGGTGCACCTCAACTACCCGAGCCGGGCCGCCCAGCGCGGCCGCACGCCGGAGCAGCCGTCCTACTTCCTCAAGCCGGCCTCGTCGCTCAGTTCCAGCGGCGCCCCGGTGGAACGACCCGACGGATGCGAGTTGCTGGTGTTCGAGGGCGAGATCGCCCTGGTGATCGGTCGCCGCACCCATGGTGTCTCGCCCGAGGAGGGCTGGGCGGCGGTCTCGCACGTGACGGCCGCGAACGACTTCGGCGTGTACGACCTGCGCTACGCCGACAAGGGCTCGAATCTGCGCTCGAAGGGGGCGGACGGCTTCACCCCCGTCGGTCCGGCCCTGCTGCCCGCGGCCGACCTCGACCCGGCGGGCCTGCGCATCCGCACCTGGGTCAACGGCACGCTGGTGCAGGAGGACACGACCGCCGACCTGCTCTTCGGATTCGGCCGGCTCGTGGCCGACCTCTCACAGCTGCTCACGCTCGAGCCCGGCGACCTGATCCTCACCGGCACGCCGGCCGGATCGTCGGTCGTCGTGCCCGGCGACACGGTCGAGGTCGAAGTGGATGCCCCGGGCGCCCCGGGTGCCCCCCGCACCGGCCGCCTCGTCAGCCCGATTCGGCAGGGCACGGTGCCGTTCGGCGCGTTCGGCGCCGGCCCGCGGGTCGACGACCTGCAGCGCACCGAGGCGTGGGGTTCGGCGGAGGCGGCCGGGCTCGCACCGGCATCCGCCCCGGCGGCGGGAACCGCAGCGGAGCCGCCGCCCTTCGACCTGACTCCCGAGCTGAAGGCGCGGATCAACAGCGTCGGCACCGCCACCCTCAGCGCCCAGTTGCGCAAGCGCGGCCTCAACGCCGTGTCGATCGACGGGCTGGGTTCGACCCGCCCAACGGCCCGTCTGGTGGGCCGGGCCCGCACCCTGCGGTACATCCCGGCCCGGGAGGACCTGTTCGAGTCGCACGGCGGCGGTTACAACGCGCAGAAGCGCGCGTTCGACGCTCTCGGGCCGGACGACGTACTGGTGATCGAGGCCCGCGGCGAGCGGGGCACGGGCACGGTCGGCGACATCCTCGCCCTGCGCGCCCAGGTGCAGGGCGCCGCCGGCATCGTGACGGATGGCGGTGTGCGCGACCTCGCGGCCGTCGCCGCCCTGGAGATCCCCACCTACCACGCCGGACCGCACCCTGCCGTGCTCGGACGCCGGCACGTTCCGTGGGACACGGACCTGACGGTCGCCTGCGGCGGGGCATCCGTGCAACCCGGCGACGTGATCGTCGGGGACGCCGACGGGTTGCTCGTGATCCCGCCGCACCTGGTCGAGGAGGTGGTGGCCGCCGCGATCGTGCAGGAGCGCGAGGAGACCTTCATCGCCGCGATGGTCGCGGCCGGGCACGGCGTCGACGGGCTCTACCCGATGAATGCGGAGTGGAAGGCCCGTTACCGGGTCTGGCTGGAGGAGCAGGCATGACGGTCTCTGTGCCGGTCTCGACAGGCTCGACCACCGGGGGCCCGGTCTCGACAGGCTCGACCACCGGGGGCCCGACCACCGGCGGCGACGCGTCGCTGAGCAAGGCGCAGCTCGCTCACCAGTGGATCCGGGCGCGCATCACCGACGGCAGTTTCAGCCCGGGCTACCGCCTGGTGCTGGGCCAGATCGCGCGGGAAATCGGGGTCAGCACGGTGCCGGTGCGGGAGGCCATCCGTTTGCTGGAGGCGGAGGGACTGGTCACGTTCGAGCGCAACGTCGGCGCGCAGGTGGCCATGCTCGACGTCACCGAGTACACCCACACGATGCAGACGCTGGCCCTCGTCGAAGGCTACGCGACCGCCCTCTCGGCGCCGCAGCTCGACGCGGAGACGCTGCTGCGGGCCCGGGCGATCAACACGGAGATGGCCGGATGCCTGCACCACTTCGATCCGGTGCGGTTCACCAGCCTGAACCGCGAGTTCCACTCGGCCCTGTTCGAGGCGTGCAGCAACGCCCACATCCTCGACCTGGTGCAGCGGGGCTGGAGCCGGCTCGGCACCCTGCGCGAATCCACGTTCAGCTTCGTGCCCGGCCGGGCGCACGAGTCCGTCGCCGAGCACACCGCGCTGCTCGACCTGATCGAGAACGGGGCCGATCCGCTGCAGATCGAACTGGCCGCGCGCGAGCACCGGCTCGGCACCCTCACCGCGTTCCTCGCCCAGCAGCACACCCCCACCGCCACCCCCTGACCTCCCCTGACGCCTCCCTGTTTCCCCAGTTTCCCCAGTTTCCCCAGTAACTGTTCCCGAATCGGACAAAAGTCGCCCGCACACCGGCAACATTCGTCCGATTCGGCAACAGTTGCCAGCGCATCCGTCGCCCTCGAAAGGAAGAACAATGAAGTTCCGCACCGACCCGAGCCAGATCAAGGGGTCCATCGCACCCCTGATGAGCCCGTTCACGGCCGACGGCGCCGTCGACCATGCCGGCCTCACGAACCTCGTGAACTGGCAGCTCGCCTCCGGCACGCACGGCATCTCGCTCGGCGGCTCCACCGGTGAGCCGAGCTCGCAGACCATCGCCGAGCGGGCGGCGGCGATCCGCACCGTGGCCGCCGCGATCGACGACCGGGTGCCGTTCATGCCCGGCACCGGCTCCGCCAAGCTCGACGAGACCCTCGAGCTCACCGCCGCTGCCCGGGACGCCGGCATCGACGCCGCCCTGATCATCACCCCGTACTACGCCCGTCCCACCCAGGAGGCGCTCTACGTCTGGTACAAGACCGTCGCCGAGGAGTTCCCCGACCTGCCGATCGTCGCCTACAACGTGCCCAGTCGCACCGCCGTCGACATCGCCCCGGAGACCATCCAGCGCCTCTACCGCGATTTCGACAACTTCGTCGGCGTCAAGGAGACCACCAAGGACTTCGAGCACTTCTCCCGGGTGCTGCAGCTCTGCGGCCCGGAGCTGCTGGTCTGGAGCGGCATCGAACTGCTCTGCCTGCCTCTGCTGGCCCTCGGCGGCGTGGGCTACATCAGCGCGACGAGCAACATCGCCCCGGTCGCGCACGTCGACATGTACAACGCGTGGATGGCCGGCGACATCGAGACGGCCCGGCGCATCCACTACGGCCTGCACCCGCTCGTCGACCTGCTCTTCGTCGAGACCAACCCGGCGCCGGGCAAATGGGTGCTCGAGCAGCGCGGCCTGATCGAGAGCGGCTTCGTGCGCCCGCCGCTGATCACCCCGACGGATGCGGGCATCGCCACCATGAAGAAGCTCCTGACCGCGGGCGAACAGTACCTCTCCCCCGTCGACGGCTTCACGGTCGCCGGCTTCACCCCGAAGGCGGCCTGACCATGACTGAGACCGCAACCACAACGCGCATCCGGCACGTACCCGAGAACCTGCCGACCCGCATCCAGCACTTCATCGGCGGCCGGTTCGTCGACAGCGTCTCCGGCGCGACCTTCGATGTGCTCGACCCGGTGTCGAACCAGACCTACGCCACCGCCGCGGCCGGCCAGAAGGAGGATATCGACCTCGCGGTCGCGGCCGCGACCGACGCCTTCCTGAACGGTCCGTGGCCGGGGATGAAGCCGCGCGAGCGCTCCCGCATCCTGAACCGGATCGCCGACGCCGTCGAGGCGCAGGATGCCCGCCTCGCCGAACTCGAGACGTTCGACACCGGCCTGCCGATCACCCAGGCCCTCGGCCAGGCGAAGCGCGCGGCCGAGAACTTCCGCTTCTTCGCCGACCTGATCGTGGCGCAGACCGACGACACGTACCAGGTGCCCGGCAGCCAGATCAACTACGTCTTCCGCAAGCCGGTCGGCGTCGCCGGCCTGATCACCCCGTGGAACACCCCGTTCATGCTGGAGAGCTGGAAGCTCGCCCCCGCACTGGCCTCCGGCTGCACGGTCGTGCTCAAGCCGGCCGAGTTCACGCCGCTGTCGGCGAGTCTGTGGGCGGAGATCTTCCGCGAGGCCGGGCTGCCCGACGGGGTCTTCAACCTGGTCAACGGGCTCGGTGAGGAGGCCGGCGACGCGCTGGTCAAGCATCCGGATGTCCCGCTCATCTCGTTCACCGGCGAGACCACCACGGGCCAGACCATCTACCGCAACTGCGCCGCGAATCTCAAGGGCATGTCGATGGAACTCGGCGGCAAGTCGCCCGCCGTGGTCTTCGCCGACGCCGACCTGGAAGCCGCTCTCGACTCGACCCTGTTCGGGGTGTTCTCGCTCAACGGCGAGCGCTGCACGGCGAGCAGTCGAATCCTGGTCGAACGCCCGATCTACGACGACTTCTGCGCCCGCTATGCGGCCCGCGCGAAGAACATCGTGGTCGGCGACCCGCACGATCCTGCCACCGAGGTCGGCGCGCTCGTGCACCCCGAGCACTACGCCAAGGTGATGAGCTACGTCGAGATCGGCAAGGGCGAGGGCCGCCTGCTGGCCGGCGGCGGCCGCCCGGCGAACCTGCCGGAGGGCAACTACGTCTCCCCGACCGTGTTCGCGGATGTCGCCCCGACGGCCCGCATCTTCCAGGAGGAGATCTTCGGACCGGTCGTCGCGATCACGCCGTTCGACACCGACGCGGAGGCCCTCGAGCTGGCCAACGGCGTGAAATACGGTCTGGCCGCCTACATCTGGACCAGCGATCTCACCCGGGCGCACACCTTCGCGCAGTCGATCGAGGCCGGCATGGTCTGGCTGAACTCGCACAATGTGCGGGACCTGCGCACACCGTTCGGCGGGGTGAAGGCCTCCGGGCTCGGTCACGAGGGCGGCTACCGGTCGATCGACTTCTACACCGAGCAGCAGGCCGTGCACGTGACCCTCGGGTCGGTGCACACGGCCCGCTTCGGCGCCCACTGACCCGGGTCTCGACAGGCTCGACCACCGGGTCTCGACAGGCTCGACCACCGGGTCTCGACAGGCTCGACCACCGGGTCTCGACAAGCTCGACCACCGATTAAGGAGGATTCCATGACCACCATCCCCATCCCCACACCCACGGCGACCCCGCCGGACATCCTGCGCTGCGCCTACATGGACATCGTCGTCACCGACCTCGCCCGCTCACGCGCGTTCTACGTGGACGTGCTCGGTCTCGTCGTGACCGAGGAGAGCGACACCGAGATCTACCTGCGCAGCTTCGAAGAGTTCATCCACCACAACCTGGTGCTGCGCCAGGGTCCCGTGGCCGCGGTCGCAGCGATGGCGTTCCGGGTGCGCGCCCCCGAAGACGTGGGCCTGGCCGAGGCCTGGTACCAGGAACTCGGCTGCCGCACCGAACGCCGCACCAACGGCTTCGTCAAGGGTGTCGGCGACTCCGTGCGCGTCGAGGATCCGCTCGGCTTCCCCTACGAGTTCTTCTACTCGGTCGACCACGTCGAACGCCTAGCCTGGCGCTACGACCTGCAGGGCCCCGGCGCCCTCGTGCGCCTGGACCACTTCAACCAGGTCACCCCCGACGTGGGCCGCGGCCGCGGCTACCTCGAGGACCTCGGCTTCCGCGTCACCGAGGACATCCAGGACGAGGACGGCGTCACCTACGCAGCCTGGATGCGCCGCAAGGACACCGTGCACGACACCGCCCTGACCGGCGGCGACGGCCCACGGATGCACCACATCGCCTTCTCCACGCACGAGAAGCACAACATCATCTACATCTGCGACAAGCTCGGCGCCCTGCGGATGTCCGATGTGATCGAGCGCGGCCCCGGTCGCCACGGCGTCTCGAACGCCTTCTACCTCTACCTGCGCGACCCCGACGGCCACCGGGTGGAGATCTACACCCAGGACTACTACACCGGCGACCCCGACAACCCGGTCGTCACCTGGGACGTGCACGACAACCAGCGCCGCGACTGGTGGGGCAATGCGGTCGTGCCGAGCTGGTACACGGATGCGTCGTTGGTGCTCGACCTCGACGGCAACCCCCAGCCGGTGATCGCCCGCACCGAGTCCAGCGAGATGGCCGTCACGGTCGGTGCCGACGGCTTCTCGTACACCCGCAAGGACGACGTGGAGCACGGCTTCAAACTCGGCCACACGCTCTAACGCGCATGAGAGTGCCCGTTCCGGTCGAGAGTGACCCGCAGAGCGGGCACTCTCGACCGGAACGGGCACTCTGGGGGTCAGACGATGCGGAGTTCTCCGCGCAGGATCGAGTCGCCGGAGTGCTGCGGGTCTCCGTCGTCGGGCTCCGCGGAGACGTCGACGAGCGGGTACTGGGTCAGGTCCACGCCGTCGGGAATGGTGAAGTGCCCGGACTCGCCGTTGAGCAGCCCGATACTGATCAGCCCGGACGCGTCGGCCTTGATCAACCAGACCTCCCGCAGATCGGAGTCGCCGTTCACCCCGGTGACGTCGAGCACCACCTCCCGGTGACCGTCGGCGGTCTTCGCGACGTAGGCGCTGCCGGCGGCGTCCCAGCCGGGGAACGGATCGAGTTGCGCCCTGGCGAGCGTCACCGTCGCGGGCGCCTGCTGCTGCGCCGACTGCCACCAGATGCCGCCGCCGAGGCCGCCGAGCAGACCGGCGATGCCGGCGGCCACGGCAACGGGCATCCAGTTGCGGCGCCGGCGGTGGGGGCGAGGGCGCAGACCGGACGCCGAGCCGATGTCGGTGACCGGGGCGGTGGCGGCCGGGGTCTCGGCAGGCTCGACCACCGGGGCCGGCTCGACCGGCGGGGCAGGCTCGACCGGCGGGGCAAGCTCGACCACCGGGGCAGGCTCGACCGGCGGGGCAGGCTCGACCAGCGGGGCCGGCTCGGCGTAGTCGGTCAGGCGGGGGGTGGCGGCAACTGCGTCGGACAGACCGAGGGCGGAGTGGATGCCGGCCCAGGCGGAGTCCGGAGGCTCGACGAGTTCCACGCTGCGGGAGGACCGGCCGACGAGGGCGGTGTGCTGCAGCGCGATGAGTTCCAGGGAGCACTCGGGGCATTCCGCGAGGTGCTGGCGTTCGGGGTCGGTGAGGTCGAAGTCTGCCATGGCAATGAGCGCGAGATCATCCCGGTCAATGTGTGTCATCGTTCGCCTCCAATCTGGTGCGCAGTCTCGAGAGACTTCGACGGATATGACTTTTCACGGTGCCGAGCGGCAATCCGAGGTTATCGGCGATCTGGGTGTGCGTGAGATCGTCGTAGAACGCCAGCTGCATCACCTGTTGCGGAACCGGTCCGAGCCGGCGCAGTTCGTCACGCATCAGAACCCGGTCCGCCACGTCGGCCGACTCGTCCGCCTGGCTGAGCTCGGTGTCGAGGAGAACAGCCTCCTCAACGCGACGCCTCCGCGAACGGGCCTCATGGGCATCCGCCACGGTGTGCCGGGTGATCCCGACGAGCCAGGCCGGCAACGGCGACCGAGACGCATCGAAACCGTCCCTCCCCCTCCAGGCGGCGAGGAAGACCTTCTGGGTCACGTCCTCGGCTTCACCGGGATCGCCGAGCGAGCGCACGGCGATCGTGTAGACGAGGGATGACCAGCGGGCGTACGCCTCGGCGAGCGCCCGCTCGTCTCCCGCCCGGAAGGCCTGGAACAGCTGGGCGTGGTCGTCATCGTCGGTGAGAGCCGTCACGTCGTATCGGTGTCCCCCGGTTGGTGAGCGCATCGGGAGGTCGTACATGTCAGGCTCCGCCGCAGAGCGAGCCTCGACCACCGTGACGACCAGCATAGCCATACCTCTGGGTCATGCGATCGGATTCGCCGAGACGATAACGTTCGACAGGTAGCTGCGGGCGTCGTAGTCGAATTCGCCGCCACAGGTGACGAGCGTGAGCCGGCCCGGGCCGGTGCGGTCGAAGATCGAATCCCAGGGGACATCCGCCTTATTGACCGTCTGCACCGATTCGACCGCGTAGCGCCGCTCCTGGCCGTCTTCGGTGGTCACCACGATCTCGGTGCCGGCCGGTGCCGAGGCCAGCTCGGCGAACGGTCCGATGTCGTAGACCAGGGAGTCGACATGGGCGGCGACGACGGTCGCCCCGGTGGCGCTCACCGGAGACGGGCCGAACCGGTACCAGGCGGCGATCGACGGGTCTTTGGGCAGTTCCATCGCCCCGTCGGCGGCCAGACCCACAGGTTCGATCGCCATGTCGATTCCGAGGGAGCCGACACGGATGCGCTGGGGAGCCAGGGCTCGGGGCGCCTGGTTCTGGTCCAGCGCGGAGCTGACCGTGGGCACCAGGTCCGCGGCGGCGGGCGGCGGGGCCGGTGCCGGCGTCGTGGTGGCTGCAGTGGGAGGCACGTAGGCCGTGGAGGACGCTTCGCTCGGGGCGGTGGTGCACCCCGTGAGCAGGACAAGAGCCACAGCGAGCGCTGTGAAGATGCCCGCTGTGGCTCTCATCGAAGGTTCCTCTACTAGCGGCGAGCGGCGGACAGGCGACGCATGCCGACGACGGCTGCGGCGACCAGGCCCATCAGCACGGCGAAGCCACCGACAATGAGCCCGGTGGATTCGTTCGCCTGGTTGGTGGCGACGAGTCCGGCCTCACCGGCGGGGATGCTGTCCGGGTTGGAGTGAAGCCCGTCGATGGTCTGAACGGCCAGGGCGAGGTTCTTGTCGGCCAGGCTGCCCCACGCGTAGACGATCGTGTTCGTGCCCTCGGCAACGTTCACGTCTGCCGGGCCGATCACCGGGTCAGTCGTTCCGGTTGCGGCGACGGCGGCCGAGATGGTGCCGGCCGGCAACGTGAGCACGGACTCGTTCGGGTTCGTCAGGGCCGTGATCGCGGCGGCTCCGTTGGCCAGCACATCGACCGCGGGGGCTGCTGCCACGTGGCGGACCGTCAAGCGGCCCTCGCCGGCGGCGACCTGAGAGATGTCGTTGGTGAACAACGTCGCCGTCGGCTTGCCGTCCGCGTCGAGGTTGGCGGTGGCGGTGTAGTTCTTGCCGGCCTCCAGCGGGAGGTCGATCGGGCCGATGACGGGTGCGCTGGCATCCGCTGCGTCCGACGCGGTGATGGCCACCTTGTAGGTGCCTGCCGGCAGGTCGAGGGGACCGGCCAGGTCGCCCGGCTTGAAGTCGTCCAGGGTGAGCTCATCGTTCACGTACACGTCGACGGTGAGGCCGGGAACTCCGTGGAGCACGGACAGCTTGGCGACGTGTCCGTCGGCCTGCGCCGGAGCGAGTCCGCCGAGCGCGACAAGGGCGCCGAGGGTTCCGGCCGTCATTCCGATCTTGAGGGACTTGTGCATCGTTTCCTCCTGCTATTGGGTCAGTGAGTGGGTCACTCTGGAGAGGGACTTACTGCCTCTCTTACACTCACTTCTGCCAGGGAGCCGGAAACGGATGCACGTGCATCGACTTTTTTTGACGAATTTTTCGGATCAGGCCGCTGCGTCTGTGCGCACCGGCATCCCCGGTGTCCTGCCCGCGCGGTGCAGTGAGATGTCTCGGTGGAAGATCACGAGCACCAGCACCAGCGACACGGCCGAGACCGCAGCCCCGCCCGCGAACATCGCCGGATAGCCCAGCCAGGGCTCGAGCAGGGACAGCGCCAGCGGCACGAAGAACCCCAGGTAGGTGATGCCGTAGTAGATCGCGGTCAACCGGGCGAGGTGGTCGGGCGGCGCGATCCGCTGCACCTCCTGCAGTCCCGACACCATCAGCAGGCCGTAGGCGGCGCCGAGCAGGGCCGCGGTCGGCAGGATCAGCCAGAGCCGCGGCGGGCTCACGGCCACGGATGCGAGCAGCAGCGATCCGAGGGTCAGCATCAGCGCGAACATGATGCCTCGGGCGTTGTGTCCCGCGGTGATCCGGTGGCTGAACAGTTGCAGCGACGCGCCCGCGACGAGCGCCACCACGCAGAGCAGGGCCGCGAACGCCACCGGGGCGGACGGGATCTCGGCGGCGGCGAGTGCGGGCAGGATGGCGTAGGCGGTCGTGGCCGTGCCGAAGACCCACGGCGCCACCGGCACGATCAGGAGCAGGAACCGCGGGTACGGCGAGGTGGGCGGGTGGGCGGCCGGCCGGGCGCCGGGCGCGACGCCCTGCCCCTGGGACTCCGGGGTGCGCAGCAGCAGCAGCCCGAACACCACCGCGATCACCGTGTGGGCCGCGTAGGGCAGAACGCCGGGGAAGGGTGCCCACTGGGCCAGCACGCCGGAGCTGGCCGCGCCGAGTGCGAAGCCGAGGGACAGGGCGATGGTCGCCCGCCGCGCCCCGGAGGCCCGGTCGGCGCGGAGGTCGAAGGGTTTCGCCGAGAGTTCCTTCACCCAGCTGGTGCCCACGGCCATGGCCAGACCCAGGGCGACCCCGGACAGGATGCGACCGAATAGCAGCAGCGGAACACTCCCGGCCGAGACGGCCAGCAGCACGCTTCCGGCGATCGCGATCCACGGTGCGGGCAGCATCAGCGGCCGGCGGCCGAACCGGTCGGACAGCGGACCGGCGATCAACAGGGCCGGGATGATGCCGAGCACGTAGGCGCCGAGCAGCAGGTTCGCGAGTTGGTTCGAGAACCCGTCGGCCTGCCGGTACATCACCAGCAGCGGGGTGAATTCGTTGCCGCCCCAGGCCACGGCGAAGATCGCGGCGGCCGGCGCCAGCCAGAACCGCCGTCCCCCGGCGGCCGAGCCCACCCCGGTGGTCGAGCCCACCCCGGTGGTCGAGCCCACCCCGGTGGTCGAGCCCACCCCGGTGGTCGAGCCTGTCGAGACCCCCGCCCCCGCGGCATCCTGAATGTCGGTAGTCATGACGGTCCCCCGGTCGGCATCCAGCGGGCTCGGCAGCGAGGCCCGCGCCCACCCAGCCTAGGCGAGGCAGTCGGCACCACTCCCCCGCTGCAGCCGCGGACTCAGGCCAGGAACTCCAGCGCGGCGCGCTTGAACTCGCGGGAGGTGAGCGAGTTGACGTGGTCGCGGCCCGCCAGCTCGAGGTACTCGGACCCGCGCGCGCGGGCGAGGTCGGCGACCCCGGCCGGGATGGAATCGGCGCCGCCCGCGACGTAGAGCACGGGAATCTCGGCCGGCACGTCGAGCGAGGAGCCGGCCACCCCGCCGACGCAGGCCACGAGGGCCTCACGGTCGGCGCCGTCGGTGATCGCGGCCCCCAGCACCGCGACGATCGACGGGTCGGCGGCGACGGTTCCGTCGGTCACGAACCGTTGCACGGCATCCGGATGCCAGGTCTCGAACAGCTCGTCCGGCCCGGCCCCGCCGAGCACCATGCGGCGCACCCGTGCCGGAGCCAGCCGGGCCAGCGCCGCCGCCACGCGCGAGCCCATCGAGTAGGCGATCACGTCGACCTGCTCGAGTTCCAGGGCGTCGAGCACCACGACGAGGTCGGCGGCCAACTGCCGGGGCAGATAGTCCTCGGCCCGATGCGGTTTGTCGCTCCGGCCGTGCCCGCGGAGGTCGGGCGTGATCACGCCGCGGCCTGCCTCCTGCACGGCACGAACCCAGCCGGTGCCGGCCCAGGTGACCTGCGCCGTGGAGGCGAACCCGTGCACGAGCAGCACCGGGCGGTCACCGGGCACGAAATCGTAGGCGATCCGCACGCCGTCGAGGCGCCGGGCGTAGAGCACGTCGCCCGTCGCCGAATCGGCTGATCTCGTCGATCCGGTCGAACCCGTCGAACCCGTCGATCCCGTCGATCCCGTCGATCCCGTCGATCCCGTCGATCCGGTCGAACTCGTCGATCCCGTCGAATCTGCCGCGCCCACCTAGGCGACCACGTCGGAGGTGACGAGGAGCGAGCCGGCGTAGCCCAGCTCGGCCAGGGCCGCGTCGCTCGATTCCCGGGCGACGCCCGCGACCAGGTCGGTCAGCACCCGCACGTGCTGGCCGTGTTCGAGGGCGTCCAGGCCCGAGGCTCGCACGCAGTGGTCGGTGGCCAGCCCCACGATGTCGATGTCGGTGACGCCGTTGGCGATCAGCAGTTCGCCCGTCTTCTCACCACCCTCGGAGACTCCGTCGAAGATCGAGTAGCCGGCTTCCCCCTGGCCCTTGCGAATGTGGATGGTCGTGTCCGGCACCAGCAGCGACGGGTGGTACTCCGCGCCGGGGGTGCCCGCGACGCAGTGCACCGGCCAGGACTCCGTGTAGTCGGGGTCTCCCTCCCGGGCGAAGTGGCCGCCGTTGTCGCTGTCGGGGTCATGCCAGTCGCGGGAGGCGAAGATCACGTCATAGGCATCCGGATGCTCCAGGAGCAGCGCGCTGATCCCCTCGGCGACCGCAGACCCACCCTCGACGGCGAGGGCTCCGCCCTCGGTGAAGTCGTTCTGAACGTCGATGATGAACAGGGCCCTGGTCACGGATGACTCCTTCTCTCGCCGGTTGAGGTCAGGAGTTCGACAGGTTGCCGCCACAGCGGAAGAACCCCGCGGCGATGGTGTCGAGCGCCTGCTTGGCATTATCGCTCACATCACCGAGAGCGTAAACGGCGAAGGTGAGCGGCGTGCCGTCGGCCGCCCGGATGACGCCGGACAGCGTGTAACCGGTGTCGATCCAGCCCGTCTTGGCGAAGACGGCCCCGTCGGCGACCGCGTTGTCGCCCGTGAACCGGTCGCTGTAGGACAGCGAACCGGTGGGTCCCCCGGCCACCGGCAGGCCGTCGAAGATCACGCCGAGGTCGCCCTCCCGATCGTTGATCTTCACGAACAGCCGGGTGAGGTAGGCCGGCGCCACCGCGTTGTCGTCGCTCAGGCCCGAGCCGTCGCGGATGACGATCCCGGTCGTGTCGATGCCGTAGGAATCGAGCGCGGAGACGATCGATTGCTGCAGTGCGTCGAAGGTGTTGCCCGCGCCCGACTCCACCGCGACGAGCCGGGCGAGCATCTCGGCCAACGCGTTGTCCGACACGATCAGCGTCTGCCCGATCAGCACGGACACCGGCTGGGACTGCACGGCGGCGAGCTGGGCAGCCCCGGCCGGGGCGGTGCCGCGGCTGATGCTCACACCGCCGCCGAGCGCGTCGGCGAAGGCCTGCCCGGCACGCCCGACCGGGTCGGTGCTGCGCGCCGACGTGTGGCGTGCCGGGTCGTCCCGGTCGCCGTCGACCTGGAGGGCGGTCACGTCGGACATCGACCCGGCGTTGCGTTCCAGCTCATCCCAACTCGGCTCCCAGCCGGGGCCGGCGAAGAGGGAGGAGTCCAGCACGAGCGAGGTGATCGGCGGGTTGGCCGGGTTCGCCTGCCAGGCGGCCACGGTCTGGCGGGCGAGATCGTCGAGGTGGGCGGCGCCGGGATAGACGGACTCGGTGCCGGTGGGCAGGCGGGACAGGGTCACGTCTCCCCCGCCGACCAGCACGACCGATCCCGGCTCGCTGCCGGCGACGACGGTGGTCGTGACCCGGTGGTCCCGTCCGAGCACGTCGAGCGCGGCGGCGCTGGTCAGCACCTTCAGCACGCTCGCAGTGCGCGAGGGGGTGCTGCCGCCGCGGTCGAAGAGCACCGTGCCCGTGGCGGCGTTCAGCACCTGGGCCTGAAAGTCCGCCAGCCTCGGGTCGGCCGCGAGGGCCGCGACCGAGCAGGTGCGCAGGGCGTCGGCCGCGGCGGCGTCGACGGGCACCGGGCGGGACGGATCAGCGGCCGGGGCGGCCAGTGGCACGGTCGAGTCCACCGCCGTGACGGATGCCGTGGCCGCGGCATCCGGGGCCCGGGTTGCCGCTCCGGCAGCGACGGCCCCGGCGCCCAGCAGGAGCAGCAGGGCGGCGGCGGCCGTGACTCGGGTGCGCAGGGGCTTCAGTTCTACCACCCGAGCACTGTACCTGCCGTGCATGTGAGGTGCGCTCACTCCAGGCGGCGACAACCGCGCAGCGCCGGACCGCAACCCGGCGCGGCGCCTAGTTCATGGGGGCCAGGGCGACCTGGCGGGCCCTGAACCAGGAGTCCAGCGCTGCCGCCGGCAGCGGGCGCGAGATGTAGAAGCCCTGCGCCTCGTCGCAGCCGTCCGCGACCAGCTCGGCGTAGGCGATCGCATCCTCGACGCCCTCGGCCACCATCCGCACGCCGAGGCTGTGCGCGAGTTCAACGATGGAGGCCACCAGGGCGGCGGCCCGGGTGTCGTCCGCCATCGGGAAGACGAAGGACTTGTCCAGCTTGAGCTCGTCGATCGGGAGGTCCCGGAGATAGGCCAGGGAGCTGTAGCCGGTGCCGAAATCGTCCACCGCGATGCGGATCCCGCTCTCGCGCAGTCGCCACAGGATTTCCCGGGCCCGGGCCCGGTCTTCCATCAGGAAGTCCTCGGTGATCTCCAGCATCAGGTCGGACGGCGCCAGGCCGCGCACCTGCACCATGGCGCTGATCCGTTCGGGCAGGTCGGCCTCGATCAGCGAGCTGGCGGACATATTGACCGCGACGGCCAGGGGCCGGCCCTCGGCCCGCCAGGCCACGGCCTGGTCGAGGGCCTTGCCCAGCACGATCCGGGTCAGCTCGCGCATGAGGCCGGCGCCCTCGGCCGTGGGCAGGAACGCATCGGGGGGAAGCAGGCCTCGCGTGGGGTGCTGCCAGCGCACCAGCGCCTCCACCCCGTGCACGTGGCCGGTGCCGAGTTCGACCTTGGGCTGATAGTGCAGAACGAGCTCGTCGGTGACGAACGCCCGCCGCAGGTCTTCGAGCATCCGTAGCCGGGAATCGCCGTGGATGTCGTCGGTGAAGGTGAAGACGTGGTGCCCGCTGCGCGACGTCGTGGCCTTGGCCTTGTACATGGCCATGTCGGCCTTGCGCAGGAGCACCTTGAGGGTGGTGCCCTGGTCGGGGAACAGGGCGATACCGATGCTGACGTTGGTCTCGATCGCGATTCCCTCGAGGGTGAACGACCGGGCCAGCACGGCCTGCAGCTTCTCCGCCAACGCCACCGCCTGATCGTGGCCGGCATCGCGGAGCATGATCGCGAACTCGTCCCCGCCGAGGCGGGCGAGCAGATCCCCGGGGCGCAGCTCCGCGTTCAGCCGCGATCCGACCTGCACCAGCAGCAGGTCGCCGACATCGTGGCCGAGGCTGTCGTTCACCTCCTTGAACCGGTCCAGGTCCAGCAGCAGCAACGCACACCGGCTGTCGTGCGCCGGGTACAGGTACCCGGCTGCCTCGGCGTAGAGGGCCCGCCGGTTCGGCAGCCCGGTCAGGTCGTCGGTGCGCGCCTGACGGCGGAGGTCGGCCATCCGTCCCAGCTGGCGGGATCCGAGTTGGGTGCGGACGACCCCGATCACCAGGGTCACGCCCGCGAGGACCACGGCTGGGATGGAGATTCGCACCTGGGTGCCCAGCACGAGCACCGTCATCCCCGCGGCCGACGCCAAGGCCGGAACGGCCAGCGTCCACGCCCCGTTCAGCGCACGCCCGGCGGCGGATCCCGGGCGCGCCAGCTCCCAGAGCCAGGTCGCCGTCAGGGTGAGGCCCACGGCCCAGCCGGCATCCAGCACCGTGCCGACCACGTACTCGTCGGAGGCGACCCGGAACGCGTAGACGGCGTCGCTCACCGTGAAGACCACCAGACCCAGCCCGAGCAAGGCCCACCGGCGCCCCAGATTGAGTCCGCGGGCTGCGGCGATCCCGATGATGACCGACACCAGCACCAAATCGAACAGGGGGTAGCTGACGGCCACCAGAATGGCCAGGGACGGCGGGCCGGCCGCCGCCGTTTCGAAGGCCGGGGCCATCAGAACGGCCAGCACGGATGCGGCGCCGAGCGAACCCAGGGCACCGTCCACGTGAACGGATCGGGGTATCGGCCGGAGCTGACGATGCACCAGCACCACCAACCCGACCAGCAGCAGCGGATAGAACAGCATGTAGCCCAGGTCGGCGAACGACGGGTACGGCAGTGTTCCCGCACCCCCGAGGAGGAAGTAGGTGGTGGCGAGCCCGAAAACGGTGACGGCGGACGCGACCAGGACCAGCGGCATCCGCCCGGTTGCGGCGCGGGCCACGGCGACCCAGCAGACCAGGGCCGGGGTCAGCTCGGTGATCACCCAGAGCCCGTTGGTGACCGTCGCCTCGACACCGCCGGCCAGCAGGCACAGCACGTAGGCGATCAGGAGCAGCCAGGTGCTCCCGAGCAGCCAGCGACCGGCCTGGGCGCGGCGACCGGAGCGGGCGTCCGGGCGGCCCGCGTGCGCGGTGACGTGCATTGGCCCCCCTGCCGTTTCCCCAACGCTAGCGGAGCGGCCGCGGGCGAAAGTGCCAGCGGCGTGGCCTGCCCTCACCCCAGAACAAGGGGTTCTTCAGACGAAGGCAGGGTGATCGGATCCCCGGCGCCATGGTCGCGCCAGAGAGCCTGGGACTCCGGATGACGCCGGGCGAGCCACAGATCGAAATCGGCAGCCGGAACGGGACGCGACATGTAGTAGCCCTGGCCCTGGTCGCAGCCGAAGCGCGCCAGTGCCGCGTACGCCTCGGCGTCTTCGATCCCCTCGGCCACCATGGTCAGTCCGAGGCTGTGGGCCAGGATGACGGTCGAGGAGACCAGGGCGGCCGCACGCGGATCGTCGGTCATCGGCGACACGAACGACCGGTCCAGCTTGAGCTGGTCGATGGGCAGGTCGCGCAGGTAGGCCAGTGAGCTGTACCCGGTGCCGAAGTCGTCCACGGCGATGCGCACGCCCCGCACGCGCAACCGGCTGAGGATGTCATGGGCACGGGCCCGGTCGGCCATCAGGAAGTCCTCGGTCACCTCCACCTGCAACGCGGACGACGGCAGGGCTCGGGCGAGGAGCATGGCGGCGATCCGTTCGGGCAGGCTTTCGTCCACGAGGGAACTGCCCGAGAAGTTCACGGCCACCGACAGGGGTGTGCCCTGCGCCTGCCAGCGCGCCGCCTGGTCGAGGGCCTGGGCCAGGACCACCTGGGTGAGGCCGGGCATGAGGCCCGATTCCTCGGCCAACTCGAGGAAAGCATCCGGATACAACAGGCCCCGCGTCGGATGCTGCCACCGCACGAGCGCCTCGACGCCCTGCACTGCGCCGGTGGCCAGCTCGATCTTGGGCTGGAAGTGCAGTACCAGTTCGTTCTCGGCCAGTGCGTTACGCAGCTCCTCGAGGGTGCGCAGGCGCGTGTCGCCGTGGCTGTCGTCGGTGCTCCGATAGACGTGGTGGCCGGTGCGGGCGGACTTGGCCTTGTACATGGCCATGTCGGCCTTGCGCAGCAGCACCGTGAGGTCGGCGCCCTGGGCCGGGTAGAGCGCGATTCCGATGCTGGCCGTGGTCGTCAGGGCGATCCCGGCGAGCGTGAACGGCACCGCCAGGGCGTCGAGCACCATGACCGCCGCGGTCTCGGCATCCGCTGCCTCCGCGCCGTCGAGAAGGATCGCGAATTCGTCCCCGCCGAGCCGGGCGAGCAGGTCGTCGGGCCCCAGCTGGGCGGAGAGCCGCGCGCCGACCTGCACCAGGAGCCTGTCCCCCGCATCGTGGCCGAGGCTGTCGTTGACTTCCTTGAACCGGTCCAGGTCGAGCACCAGCAGCGCGCGCCGGTTTCCGCCGGCCAGCAGACCCGGAACGTCGGCGTACAGTGACCGCCGGTTGGGCAGCCCGGTGAGGTCGTCGGTGCGGGTCTGGGTGCGCAGGTTGACCATGCGGCCCAGGTCCCGGAAGGCGAGGGCCGTGCGGATCGACGCCCCGATGAGGGCCAGGCTGGCCAGCACAACGGCGGTGATGGGAACGTCGACCCGGCTCGCCGTGACCAGCACCACGAGACCGCAACTCATGGCGATCGACGGCACCACCATCGCCCACGCCCCGCGCACGGGACGGCTGGGTCGGCTCGACGGGAGAGTGGAGCTGCGCAACCAGACCGCGATCAGGGCCAGGCCGACTGTCCAGCCCAGGTCCAGGGGGGTACCGATCGTGAAGCCGGGGCCCGTCACCCGGAATGCGAACAGGGTGTCGGTGACCGTGAAGATGAACAGACCCAGGATCAGCAGATTCCAGTTGCGGCCGACGCTCAATCCCCGGGCGGAGGCGATCCCGGCGACGACCGCCATCATGGTGAGGTCCCAGGAGGGGTAGGCCACCGCCACGAGGGCAGCCAGGGAGGGCATCCCGCCGTCGGTTTCCAGAACCGGGCCGAGCACGACCGACAGCACGGCGGCGGCGCCGAACACGCCCACTGCGCTGTCCAGCGTCACCGGCCAGGACAGGGTGCGCAGCTGGCGGTAGACCAAAACGAACAGGGCGGCCAGGATCAGCGGGTTGAACAGGAGGTGTCCCGCATCCGCCAGAGACGGGAACGGAAGAGCCGGAGCACCGCCGAGTGTGACCAGGTAGCCCGTGTGGCCGGCGGCGAACGCGGTGACGGCGGACGCCACGAGCGGTTCCAGGTAGCGTCCCGTGCCCACACGCCGCACTTCCACCCAGCACACCACGGCCGTGACCCACTGGGCGAGCACGTTCGCGCCGGCAGCCACGGCGACGGGCATGCCGACACCGGTCAGCAGGGGGGTGACGACGGAACAGACCACGAGCACTCCGAGAAGCCACAGGAGCCAGGTGTGGGAGCGGCGGGGACGGAGAGCAGGCATGGATTGAGTGCGCACGGTTCGGTTCAGGGGAGTTGGACTCCGGGGGCTGCGGAGGGCCATCGTTCCCCTTTCCCGCTCGTACTGGAAAGAGTATCGGTGGCGGGCTTGCAGCCCAGCGCACCCGGCACCGATTTCGGCGCGCCGGACACCCCCCAATCTGGTGGCGCGGGTGCGGGTCGGCGGCTACTCGCCGGGGTAGCGCAGCCCGATCTGTGCGCGCACCTCGTCGAGGGTCTCCATGATCGCCACGATCTCGTCGACCGGCAGAATGTCGCTGGAGATCTTCCCGGCCCGGATCAGCGACTCCGCCTCCGCCGCCTGGTAGTGCATGCCGCGCCCGTTGATCTCGGCGGTGAAGGTCTCGATCACCTCGTTGGCGCTGTTCAGCACCCGGAACGTCGTGGGCGCGTACCAGACCCGGTCGATGTCGATCCGGCCCAGGGTGCCGAGGATGGTGGCCGTGTTGGGGCCGGTCGTGTTGCTCGCCGACAGGGTCTGCGCGATCTGCCCGCCCGCGTAGCGGAAGGTGGTGGCGACCTGTGCGTCGGCGCCGGTGGCCTTGAACGTCGCGCTCGCGAGTATGGTCTCGGGCCGCCCGAACAGTTCGGAGGCGAACGTGAGCGGGTAGATGCCGAGGTCGAGCAGCGCGCCGCCGCCGAGGTGCATGGCGTTCAGCCGGTGCGCCGGGTCATCGGGCAGGTCCTGGGTGTGGTCGGCGATCAGTGAGCGCACGTCGCCGAGGGTTCCTTCGGCGAGGATCTCGCGGATGCGCACCATGTGCGGCAGGAACCGGGTCCACATGCCCTCGAGCACCAGCAGCCCCAGGCGTGCACCGAGGTCGACGATCTCACGGGCCTCGGCGCCGTTCAGGGTGATCGGCTTCTCGATCAGAACGTGCTTGCCGGCGTTCAGGGCGAGCCTGGCGTTGTCCGCGTGAAACGGATGCGGGGTCGAAATGTAGATCACGTCGACGTCCGGGTCCGCGGCGAGGGCCTCGTAGCTCCCATGCGCGGTGGGGATGCCGAACTCGGCCGCGAAGGCATCCGCTGACGCCTGAGATCGGGAGCCGACCGCCTGCACCTGAAAGCCGTTCAGCACGAGGTCGTTCGTGAATGCGTGGGCGATCCCGCCCGTGGCCAGGATGCCCCAGCGAATTGCGTCGGTGCGGGTTGAGTCGGTCATGGGATCAGCCTAGCGAGTGCGGGAACCCGGTGGTCGAGCTCGTCGAGACCCGGCGAGCTCGTCGAGACCCGGCGAGCTCGCGCTGCGACCCGGCCCGGGGCATCCGTCGTGACAGCACGCTAACTGCGGAGATTCTCGAGACACGCCGTTCCGCCGGGCACCACAGCAGGCGTGTCCCGAAAATCTCCGAGTTTGCGTCGCCACGCACGGCGACGCACGGCCAGACCAGACAGCGCAAGGCGCCGACAAGCGACGGATGACCGGAGCGGCCTGAGTGGGTTGGAGCCGCCTATCAGAATCGAACTGATGACCTTCTCATTACGAGTGAGACGCTCTACCGACTGAGCTAAGGCGGCGTCACGATTCTTCCTCTCGGAAAACCTCGGTGACACAGCAACCAAGCTTAGCTGGTCTTCAGCGTCATCTCGTACAGGTCGGCGAAGGATGCCGTGACGTACTCCGCCAGGGGCCGGGCCACATCGGAGTCGGCCCAGCATCGCCAGGCGTGGCGCAGGGCGGCCACGGCCACCAGGGTGAAGAGCAGCGCCCGTTGTTGCAGCTGCACCGAGTCGGCGCCGAGGTGCGGGTTGTCGGCGACGAAACGCCGGGTGATGATCTCCTGCAGGCGACCCTCGAAGTTGCGCAGGGTGGCCATCCGCATCCCGAACAGGTACGGGTTCTCCTTCATCAGCCGGCGCCGCAACTGGTGGATCTCCCGGTCACCGTCGGTGTTGCGGAGGCTGTCCGAGAGCAGCGCGGCCAGCTGGGCCAGCATGTCTCCGCCGGGTCCGCCGTGCACGAAGGCATCGATTTTCGGCTCAGAGGCCAGGTCGAGTTCGTCGCCGACGAGCGCGGCATCCTTCGACGGGAAGTAGTTGAAGAAGGTACGCGGAGACACGTCGGCTTCCCGGCTGATCTCCTCCACGGTGACCTTCTCCAGGCCCCGCTGGCAGGAGAGGGTGAGCACCGCGCGCTGGATGGCACGACGAGTGGCGAGCCGCTTGCGTTCCCGCAGCCCCGGTTCCTCGTGATGCCCCGACATGCCTCAATCCTTGCACGGCGCGCACATCTGCAGTCAGACGGATACTCAGCACATCGGGTCTTCGGCCGGCACCGTGCCCTTCAACAGGTAGTCGTCGACGGCCGAGTTCACGCAGGCGTTCGACTTGTTGTAGGCGGTGTGCCCCTCACCCGTATAGGTGACGAGCTGGCCGCTCTCGAGCTGCTCGGCAAGGTTCTCTGCCCACACATAGGGCGTGGCCGGGTCGTTGGTGGTGCCGATGACCAGGATCGGGTCGGCGCCTTCGGCAGCGATCGCAGTGCGCTCCCCGTCGAACTGGTACGGCCAGTTGGCACAGCCGATGTCGCCGTAGGCCATGTACTTGCCGATGGTCGGGGCCGCCGCCTCGATCTCGGCGGCCTGCGCGCGCATGGACGCCGGGTCGTCGTTGTAGCTGTAGTCGACACAGTTGATGGCCATGAACGCCTCGGTCGCGTTATCACTGTAGGTGCCGTCGACGGAGCGGCCGTTGTAGCCGTCCGCGAACTGGAAAGCCAGGTCGGCGTCGCCGCGCAGCACGCTGTCGAACATCTCGCTCAGGTTCGGCCACGCGGTGGCCTGGTAGAGCGGGTAGATGATCGCGGTGAGCAGCGAATTCGCGCCGAGTCGGCGGCCGTCGGTGGCTGCGATCGGGCTCACGTCCACCGAGGCGAGCAAGGCGCCGATGGTGTTCATGGCGTCGTCGACGGTGCCGTCGAAGGGGCACTCCTCGCCCGCCAGGCAGTCGGTGAGGTAGGAGCGCAGGGCATTCTCGAAACCGGTGGCCTGCACCCGGGTCACATCGGCGTTCGTGGTGGCGGGATCGAGCGCGCCATCGAGGGCGAGCCGCCCGACCCGGTCCGGGTAGAGGTCGGCGTAGGTCGCGCCGAGGAAAGTGCCGTAGGAGTAGCCGAGGTAGTTGAGCTTCTCGTCGCCGAGCGCGGCACGCAGCAGATCGAGGTCACGGGCGGCACTGGTGCTGTCTACGTGGCCGAGCAGCGCACCGGTGTTCTCCTGGCAGGCGGCGCCGAAATCGGCGGCGGACGCCGCCAGCTCCTGGATCCACGCGTCACTGCCGCGCTGGGTGGTCGAGAGGCCGTAGAGGTACTCGTCCATTTCGGCCGGTTCGTAGCAGCTCACCGCCGAGGAACGGCCCACCCCGCGGGGGTCGAAGCCGACGACGTCGAACCCGGCTTGCAGCTTCGCATCCGTTGCGTAGTCGAGGGAATCCTTGACGAAGTCGTAGCCCGAGCCCCCAGGGCCGCCGGGGTTCACGAGCAGCGAACCGATTCGGCTGCCCGTGGCCTGGTGCCGCACCAGGGCCAGGTCGACCGTGTCGCCACTGCCCGGGTCGGCCCAGTCGAGCGGCGCGGAGGCCGTGGTGCACTGCAGGCCGGAGCCGCAATCCTTCCACTTGAGCACCTGGTCGTAGAACGGTTCGAGGTCGGCGCTGACCTTCTCCCCGGTGGGAACCGAGGTGGACTGGGCCTGCTGCGGCAGGAACAGGGGCACACAGCCGCTCAGTCCCAGGGTGAGCACCAGGGCCACGGCCGTGGCCCTGGCTCGCACCGACAGGGTGCTCAAGCGAGGTCGTCTGGTCAACGGTTTCTCTTTCTCTGGGATGAACGTTCTCCGGCCGGCCTCTGAGACCGACCTGCACAGCGCGTCATCGGCGGATCGCCGACACGAGCATGGCTTCGAGGGCCAGCGCCGGCGCCACGTTCGCTTCGATCCGCTGCCGGGCCTGGGCGATCGCGTCCAGGGTGAACAGGGTGGCCGCGGGGGCGCAGACTGCTCCCGCCGCACGCACCTCCGTGAGGAGTTCCCGGTTGATCACGCTGGTCTCGCGGCCGAGCTGCACCATGATCACGTCTCGGTAGAGCGAGGTGAGGTCGACCAGGATGCGGTCGATCCCGTCGCGCAGACTGCGGGTGGCACGCCGTTTCTGGTCGTCTTCGAGGGCCTTGATCTGGCTGCGCAGGCCGGGCGGCACCGACTGTCCGGGCTCGACGCCCAGGGACCGCAGCACACCCTCGCGCTCAGCGGCGTCGCGTTCGAGTGTGATCGCCTTCGCGTCGTCCCCGGCGATGGCGAGCAGCCGGGCGGCGGCATTCACGGCAGCCGACACCCCACGGATGCCGAGGGCCGCCCGCAGGGTCTCCTCACGTCGCGCTCGCGCTTCGGGGTTCGTGGCCAGGCGGCGGGCCATGCCGATGTGGCTCTGCGCCTCCCGCGCTGCCCGTTCGGCGGTGGCCCGGTCGACGCCGTCCCGGGCGACGAGCAGTTCGGCGACGTCGTCGACGCTCGGCACGCGCAACCGCACCGACCGCACCCGGGACCGGATGGTGGGCAGCAGGTCGGCTTCGCTGGGGGCGCAGAGGATCCACACGGTGCGCTCCGGCGGCTCTTCCAGGGCTTTGAGCAGAACGTTGGAGGTGCGCTCGACCATGCGGTCGGCGTCTTCGACGACGACGACCCGGTAGCGGCCCACCGACGGCGAGTACTGCGAGCGCTTCACGGCCTCTTTGACGGCGTCCATCTTGATGATGACGCCCTCGGTGGAGAGCACCGTCAGGTCGGGGTGCGTGCGGGCGTCGACGAGGCGGCGGGCGTTCTCGTCACCGGCCTCGGTGCCGGGGCTGAGCAGGGCGGTCGCGAACGCGAACGCGAGGTTGGAGCGGCCGGAGCCAGGCGGGCCGGTGATCAGCCAGGCATGCGTCATGGCGGAGCCGGCGCGTGCCTCGGCGTCTCCGTCGGCGGGCCGTTCGGCCGCCGCGCGGAAGATCGCAATCGCGTCCGCCTGACCTGTCAGGCCATCCCACACAGTCATCGGACCAGAGTACCTTTCGTCGGTGACAGGGAGCTTGGAGCCGGTGCAGCCCGGGGAGGGGCAGACCTGCTCAGAGCAGCGTGGTGACCCGGTCCCGGATGAGCGCGGCGATCTCGGCCACCGGCCGCGCGGCATCCACAATCAGGAAGCGCTCCGGCTCGGCGGCGGCCAGGGCGAGGAACGCGGCGCGCACCCGGCGGTGGAAGTCGCTCTTCTCCGCCTCGAGCCGGTCGAAGCGCTTGTTCGCCGCGTCGAGCCGGCCGCGCGCGGCGGTTTCGTCGAGGTCGAGCAGAACGGTCAGCGCGGGCAGCAGCCCCTCCGCCGCCCAGAGCGACAGGTCGCGCACCTCGGTAGCGTCGAGCACCCGTCCGGCCCCCTGGTAGGCGACGGATGAGTCCAGGTAGCGATCCTGGATCACCACTTCACCGCGGGCGAGCGCCGGCCGCACCGCGGTGGCCACGTGCTGGGCGCGGTCGGCGGCGTAGAGCAGCGCCTCGGCGCGCGGCGCGATCTCACCGCGGTGATGCAGCACGATCTCACGGATGGCGACGCCGACCTCCGTGCCGCCGGGCTCGCGGGTGCGCAGCACGGTGCGTCCGCGCTGTTCGAGCCAGTCGGTGAGCAGCTGCGACTGGGTGGTCTTGCCGGACCCGTCACCACCCTCGAGGGTGATGAAGAGCCCGGCCGGTGCTGCTACTGCTGCTTCTGCTTCTGCTTCTGCTTCCAGGCTCACGACTGCGAAGCGCCCTGTGCCGCCTTCGCGGCCGCGGTGGCTGCCCGGGTCGCCGCAGCCTTGGCCGCGGTCGCCGCTTTCTGGGCCGGGGTGCGCTGGGCGCGCACGGTCGTGGTGGCACCGGACGGAGTCGGCTTCTTCACCGCCGTCTTCTTCGCAGCGGCCTTCTTGACGGGGGCCTTCTTCGCCGGCGCCTTCTTCGCGGGGGCCTTCTTCGCGGGCCCCTTCTTCACGACCGGGCCCTTGGCCCGCTTGTCAGCGAGCAGCTGCACGGCGCGGTCGAAGTCGACCTCCTCCACCGTCTCGGCCTTCGGGATGGTGGCGTTGGTGACGCCGTCGGTGACGTACGCGCCGAACCGGCCGTCCTTGATCTTGATGGCCTTGCCGCTCTCGGGGTCGGGAGCTTCGAATTCCTTGAGCGCGCTCGACGCCCGTCGGGCGCCGTACTTGGGCTGCGCGTACAGTTCGATCGCGCCGGCCAGGTCGATCTCGAAGATCTGGTCTTCGCTGGTCAGCGACCGGGTGTCCACGCCCTTCTTGAGGTACGGGCCGAACTTGCCGTTCTGCGCCGTGATCTCCGCGCCCGTCTCCGGGTCGATCCCGACCGTGCGCGGCAGGGCCAGCAGGTGCAGGGCCGTGTCGAGGTCGATCGTGGCGAGGTCCATGGTCTTGAACAGCGAGGCCGTGCGGGGTTTGACCGCGGCGACCTTCTTCTTGGCGGGGGCCTTGCGCTTGGGCTTCGCGGCGGCGGCGGTGGCCGCAGCCGTGGTCGCCGACGCAGCCTCGGCGGCGGCCGAGTCGGCGAGCAGGGTGACCTCGCCGGTGACCGGGTCGATGGTCTCGCCGGGTTCGACGACCTCGGGCTCGGGTTCCAGCTCGGTGACGTAGGGGCCGAACCGGCCGTCCTTCGCCACGATGCGCTTGCCGTTCTCCGGGTTCTCACCGATCACGCGGTCGGTGATGACCGGCGCGTCGATGAGTTCGCGGGCCTTCGCCGGGGTCAGCTCGTCGGGGGCGAGGTTCGGCGGGATGTTCACCCGGCGCGGCGGGGCATCCGGTGCCGCATCGAGGTCCTGGACCTCGAGGTAGGGACCGTACTTGCCGATGCGCAGGGTGATGTCGTCGCCGATCGGCATCGAGTTGATCGACCGGGCGTCGATCTCGCCGAGGTTGTCGATGACCTGGCGCAGGCCGCGGTGCTTGTCGGAGCCGAAGTAGAAGCTGGTCAGCCAGTCCACCCGGTCGGCCTTGCCGTCGGCGATGCGGTCGAGGTCGTCTTCCATCTCCGCTGTGAAGTCGTATTCGACCAGGTCCGTGAAGTACTCCTCGAGCAGGCGCACAACGGAGAAGGCGATCCAGTTGGGCACCAGCGACTGGCCGCGCGGCGTGACGTAGCCGCGCTCGGTGATGGTGGAGATGATCGACGCGTACGTCGACGGGCGGCCGATGCCGAGCTCCTCGAGCTTTTTCACCAGGCTCGCCTCGGTGTAGCGCGCGGCGGGGGTGGTCTCGTGGCCCTTGGCCTCCACGTCGAGCAGGGTCAGCTTCTGGCCCTCGGTGAGCGGCGGCAGCTTGGACTCGGTGGCGTCGGTGGGCGCGTTGCGCTCCTCGTCCCGGGACTCCTCGTAGGCCAGCATGAAGCCGCGGAAGGTGATCACGGTGCCGCTGGCGGAGAACTCGGCGAGCGCTCCGGATGCCGCCGGGTGCTCGGCTGCGCCGGTCGGCCCGGCCGCGATGGTCACCGACGCGGTCGACCCGGTCGCGTCCGCCATCTGCGAGGCGACGGTGCGCTTCCAGATCAGGTCGTAGAGCTTGAAGTCGTTGCCGCGCAGAGTGGATGCGAGGGAAGGAGGGGTGCGGAAGGTGTCGCCGGACGGGCGGATCGCCTCGTGCGCCTCCTGGGCGTTCTTGCTCTTGCCCTTGTACAGGCGGGGCTTGTCGGGCACCGTTTCGGGGCCGTAGAGAGCGGATGCCTGGGTGCGCGCGGCCGTGATCGCCTGCTGTGACAGCGACGGCGAGTCGGTACGCATGTAGGTGATGTACCCGTTTTCGTACAGCGACTGCGCCACGCTCATGGTCTGGCGGGCGGTGAAGCGCAGTTTGCGCGCTGCCTCCTGCTGCAGGGTCGAGGTGGTGAACGGCGCGGCCGGGCTGCGACGGTAGGGCTTAGAGGCGACCTTGGTCACGGTCAGCGCGACGGACGGTTCCTTGAGGGCGGTGGCCAGGGCAAGGGCGGATGCCTCGTCGAGGGTGACCGCGGACACCTTGGGCTTGAGCCGGCCGAGGTCGTCGAAGTCGCCGCCGGAGGCGATGCGCTCGCCGTTCAGGCGCACGAGCTTGGACTGGAACGCGGCATCCGTTGCCGACGCCCCGGGGGCGAGCTGCGCGATCAGGTCCCAGTAGCCGGCGGAGACGAACGCGAGGCGCTCGCGTTCGCGTTCGACGACGAGGCGGGTGGCGGCGGACTGCACGCGGCCGGCGGACAGGCCGGGGCCGACCTTGCGCCAGAGCACGGGGGAAATCTCGTAGCCATAGATGCGGTCGAGGATGCGCCGGGTCTCCTGCGCGTCGACGAGGGCGGTGTCGAGGTCGCGGGTGTTGTCCTTCGCCTGAAGGATGGCTTCCTTGGTGATCTCGTGGAAGACCATGCGCTTGACCGGAACCTTGGGCTGAAGGACCTGCAGCAGGTGCCAGGCGATGGCCTCGCCTTCGCGGTCCTCATCAGTTGCGAGCAGGAGTTCGTCGGCGTTCTTCATGGCCCGTTTGAGTTCGGCCACGGTCTTCTTCTTCGCGTCGGACACGACGTAGTACGGCTCGAACCCGTTGTCCACGTCGACCGAGAACTTGCCCAGCGGGCCCTTTTTCAGTTCGGGCGGCAGGTTTTTGGGCTCAATCAAGTCGCGAATATGGCCGACCGAGGACAACACCTCGTAGCCGTCGCCCAGATAGGCGGCGATCGACTTCATCTTCGTCGGCGATTCGACAATGACCAGCTTCTTAGTGCCTGGCACCAGACTCCTCTTTATAGGTACGGGTCCAAGTGGGCCATGGCACACCATACACACTGCAATATGGTGCCTACCTAATCGAACACTCCGGGCGGGAGCATTGGGGGTTGCCAGGTCTGCGCTGGCGGACACAATTGAAGCATGGCGAATTCAGCAACGGGCACGTACACCGCGAAGCTCACGGACGGCCCCCTCGAAGGCAAGACAGTGACAACGGAGTTCCTCGAATCCGGCGATCCCCGGCCGCGCCTCGAGATCCCCGCTGACGGCAGCAAACGCTACCTCTATCTGCGCGGCGCCGGCCTCGAATTCGGTGCGGCCGACTTCCCCGATCGGCCCACCGCCGTCGACTACCGCTACATCGAGGCGCTCTTCGACTAGACCTCGGTCAGCCGAACAGCCCCTCGGTCAGCCGAACGGCCCCTCGCCCGCACCGGGCGGACCTGCTCGTGCCCGGGCGCCCAGTTCGAACCCGAGATAGCCGCGAACCGCCGTCACCGACACGATCAGCCCGTCCACCGTGCAGACGGTGACGGATGCCCCGTTGAGCCTCGCCGCCTCGGCCGCCGCCGCGCAGGGAACGCCGGCCACCCGGCCCGAGGCGGTGTCGGCGGCGGCGAGCGCCGCGGCATCCGTCGCCCCCTGCACCGACTGGCTGACCGCCAACGCCGCCACAAGCGGCAGCGCCACCGCCGTGAGCAACAGGACCGCGCCGAGCACCCCCACCGCGAGCACCGTTCCGGAGCCGCGCTCCCCCGCCCGGGACTGCCCGGCCAGGCGCTGCCCGTCCAGGCGCTGCACGGCTGGGTGCTGCACGGCTGGGTGCTGCACGGCTGGATGCTGCCCGGCTTGATGCTGCCCGGCCGGCGGGCCCCGGCGCCTCACTGGCCGCCGCCGAGCGCACATGACCCGGCGTGCAGGGTGAGGCCGACGGCGGCGAACGGGGCGAACGAACTCGGAGCGCTCAGCCGCGCGCAAACGAACTCGCCCTGGCGTTCCAGCGTCAGTGAGGCACCGGCCACCGCCCGGTCGACCAGGCCCGCGGCCCGGTCGACACTGTCGCCCCGAGAGAGGGACCGGGCGGCGTCCGCCGCGGCATCCGTGAGGCGCACCTGCTGGCCGACCACCTGCAGGGCGCCCAGGCAGCAGGCGAGCACCAGCAGCACGGCCGGCACCACCGTGGCGAACTCGGCGGTGACGCTGCCCCGGTCGGGCGTGCCGGGGCGCACACCGCGAGGCCCGGCCCGGCGGCGCCGGCTACCCCACACTGAGCGCATTGCGCACCAGATCGGTGAGGATGCCGCGCACCTCGTCGCCGCGCAGGATCACGATCAGCAGGCCCGCGAAGCCGACGGCCGCCATGGTGGCCACAGCGTATTCTGCCGTCGCCGCTCCGGTGTCGTCGCGGAGGCCGCGCAGGCCGCGCAGCCGGCGGAGGCGGGGTGCGGCCCTGGGCGGGGCGGTGGCCCCGGGGGTTCCCGCGGTTCCGTTGGTTCCGGGATCGGTGCCGGTCTTGGACAAGCGCTGAGCCAAGGGCTCGGACAGGGGCTTCATGGTGGGCATGTGGTCGTCTCCTTCTCGCATCTTTGGACGCGGTGTGTGGGGCGGCACGAGTGGATGGTGGGTTCAGACTGGCGGGTCGGCCGGGCCGGATCCGGGGGCCCGGGCCATCGGTGCAGAACTTCAGAAGCTCAGGCCTGTGGACGAGAGGACGGTCATCAGCAGCGGCAGCACCCCGATCAGCATGAACGCGGGCAGCACGCACACCCCGAGCGGGATCATCAGGGTGACGCCGAGGGTGGCGGCGCGGCGCTGGCCATCGCTGCCGGCCTGCCGGCGCATCTGCTCGGCTTCGCTGCGCAGCAGTTCCGCGGCAGGCACGCCGGCGCGCACGGACAGCGCCAGCACCCGGTCGATGGCGGCCGCCGAATCCGCGCGGTGCAGGGCGTACCGCTCCACCGCCGTGTCGACCAGCAACCGGGCGCGATCGACGGAACCACCGCCGGTCATGGCGATCGCCGTGAGGTCCAGCTCAAGGCCGGGGGTCGGGTCCCGCGCCCGGGCGCCGCGCACGAGCCGCCGGTTCCAGCGGTCGGCCGTGAGCATGAGCACGGCTCCGCCGGCGAGGCAGGCCCAGCCCGGCACGGTGAGGAAGAGTGTGTGCAGCGTGTTGAAACCCAGCAGACTGCCGAACAGCACTCCGACCACGGGCAGGAACGCCACCATCCGCGCCGTGGCGCTCGGCCCGGCGAGCGCCACGGCCAGGTCGGCGTGCAGCTGGCCGACTTGCCGGAAGGATGCCGCCAATTGCCGCAGGCAGGCGGCCAGCGGCGCACCCGCCGCGGTGGCCACCTGCCAGGCCGCGGCCAGGCCCAGCCACGCGTCGCCGACCTGATCATCGAGCATGCGGGCCTCGGCAGCCACGGCGTCCGCGATGCTGTCGCCGCGGCGTCCTGCGTCGGCCGCCGCCCGGATGATGCGCCACCCCGGCGACGGCTGCGTCGGTCGCACGGATGTCCACGGCTTCCACCTCGATGCCGGCACCGCCGCCTCCTCCCTCTCCTTCTCCTCCTTGGCCCCGCCGACCGGTTCGAGGTACGCCCACGCCGACGCCGGTGAGACTCCGGCGGCGAGCAGTACCGCGAGCCGCTGGGTCACCTGCGCCACCTCCTCGATCGCGGGGCTGGCGGAACCACGCCGGCCTCTGGCTTCGGGGCGCCTCATGACGGAGCCGCGGATCGCAAAGCCCCGGATCGCGGACCCTCGAGCTCCTGTGGCGCGGCGGCCCGCCGCCCGTGCGTGCGCCAGCGCTGTTCGGTGTGGACGACAGGCGTCGAGTCAGCCGGGGGCACCGGGCCATCCGGGTGCGCCGGGACGACGATCAGGCGGTCGCGGTCGTCCAGCGCGAACCGGCCGATCGGCGCGAGCCGGCGGCGGCCCTCACTCCGCTCGAGGTGCAGCACCAACCCGATCGCACTCACCGCCTGCCGGGCCACCGCTTCGGGGCCGAGTCCGGCGAGGGCGCCGAGCGCCTCCAACCGGGCCGGCACATCGCGCAGGGAGTTCGCGTGCAGGGTTCCGGCGCCGCCGTCGTGGCCGGTGTTGAGCGCGGCGAGCAGCTCCCGGATTTCGGCACCGCGGCATTCGCCGAGAACGAGCCGGTCGGGGCGCATCCGCAGCGCTTCACGCAGGAGACTGTCGAGACCGATCCGGCCGGCCCCCTCGAGGTTCGACTGCCGGGCCTCGAGCGCCACGACATGGGGGTGGTCGATGCGCAGCTCGGCGACGTCTTCGATGGCCACAATGCGTTCGCCCGGCGCGGCTTCGCCCAGCAGCGCCGCGAGCAGAGTGGTCTTGCCGCTGCCCGCGGCGCCCGTGAGAAGCAGGTTCTCGCGCCGGTGCACGGCCGCGCGCAGCCGCTCGACGGCGCCGACGGATGCCTCCCCCACCCCGAACAGACCGCCCGCCGCGAGCGCGGCGAGGCTCAGCCGCTCGGCCCGGGGCAGGCGGATGGAGAGCAGTGTTCCCGTGCTCGACGCCGGCGGCAGCACCGCGTGCACCCGGATGCCGTCGGACAAGCGCACATCGACGCAGGGGCTGGCCTCGTCGATGTGCCGCCCGCCGAGGGCGATCAGGCGCACCGCCAGCTCCCGCACGGCCGGTTCGGGGCAGCTCCAGCCCGGCTGGTGCAGCGGGCCGTGGCCGGCGTCGACCCAGAGTCCGGCGGCACCGTTGACGAACAGGTCGGTGACCTCTGCGTTCGCGGCGTACTCGGCCAGCGGACCCAGCCCTGACACGTCGAGGGGCCGCGCCGTCCGGCCTGCGGGCGACGCGGCATCCGTCGGCAGCACAACGGTGCGGGAACCGGCACCGGCACCGGAACGGGCACCGACACGGGAACCGGCGCCAGCACCGGCGCCGGCGCCGGCGGGCCCGCCATAGGACGGAACGGCGACGAAGGGCTCTGGCATGCTCCGACGCTAAATACGCGGGCGCGGGCCGGAACGGGCCCGTCGCTGATCTCCGCACAACCGGGCCGGGCCTGGTCTGGGGAGGGCCGGGCGCAACCACCGGTCAAAAACACCGGTAAAAACGACCGGTTAAAAAAAGGGGGGCGGCACCTATTGGGGGGAACAGGTGCCGCCTCGGCAGTGTGTCGATTGGGGGGAATCAAACACACCGCAGGTCAAAACTTTCGTTCGGACGAGTATCAATGTACAAGGCGGATTACAGATGCGCAAGTCCTTCGTGTCCTCATAAATGAGGACACGGAACACGGCCGGCCGGTGCGACCTGAATTGGGGGTGCGAACACGCCGCAATTCCGCGCAACCTGAGCGGTGCATGCCGCCGTGTATGGTTCAGGAGGGGGCTGGGTTACGCGCCCGCCAAACGCATTGCATCGCAAAGGAGCGACATACGTATGAGCGTCCAGATCGACAACCTTCTCCACGAATCCCGCAGATTCCCGCCGACGCCCGAGTTCGCCGCTCAGGCCATCGCCACTCCGCAGCTCTATCAGGATGCCGCCGATGACCGCTTGAAATTCTGGGCTGATCAGGCACGCGATCTGCTGCACTGGCACAAGCCGTTCACGAAGACGCTCGACTGGACCAACCCGCCGTTCGCCAAATGGTTCGAAGACGGCGAATTGAACGTGGCCTGGAACTGCCTCGACCGGCACGTGCTGGCCGGCAACGGCGACCGGGTCGCGCTGCATTTCGAGGGCGAACCGGGTGACTCCCGTGACGTGACCTACGCCGAGCTCACCGCCGAAGTGAAGCGTGCTGCGAATGTGCTGAAAAAACTCGGCGTCAACGCCGGCGACCGTGTCGCGATCTACCTGCCGATGATCCCGGAAGCCGTCATCTCGATGCTCGCCGTGGCCCGCATCGGTGCCGTGCACTCGGTCATCTTCGGCGGTTTCAGCGCCGAGAGCCTCCGCTCGCGCATCGATGACGCCAGCGCCGTGCTGGTGATCACCGCCGACGGCGGCTACCGCAAGGGCAAGGCGTCCGCGCTCAAGCCGGCCGTCGACGCTGCCCTCGAGGGCGGCGAGACCACCGTGCGCAACGTGCTCGTGGTCAAGCGCACCGACGGTTTCGTGGAGTGGTTCGACCGCGACCTGTGGTGGCACGACGAGCTCGCCTCGGTGGAGGCCGAGCACGAGGCGCTCGGCTTCCCGGCCGAGAACCCGCTGTTCATCCTTTACACGTCCGGCACCACCGGCAAGCCCAAGGGCATCCTGCACACCACCGGCGGCTACCTCACCCAGGCGGCCTTCACCCACAAGAACGTGTTCGACCTGCATCCCGAGACGGATGTCTACTGGTGCACCGCCGACGTCGGCTGGATCACCGGCCACAGCTACGTGGTCTACGGGCCTCTCGCCAATGGCGCGACCCAGGTGCTCTTCGAGGGCACCCCGGACACCCCGCACCCCGGCCGGTGGTGGGAAATCGTGGAGAAGTACAAGGTGAGCATCCTGTACACGGCGCCCACGGCCATCCGTACGTTCATGAAGCTGGGGCGTCAAATCCCGCAGGGCTTCGACCTGACCAGCCTGCGCCTGCTCGGATCGGTGGGCGAGCCCATCAACCCCGAGGCGTGGATGTGGTACCGCGAGGTCATCGGCGGCAACGTCGCGCCGGTGGTCGACACCTGGTGGCAGACCGAGACCGGGGCGATCATGATCTCCGCCCTGCCCGGCGTGACGACGACCAAGCCCGGTTCGGCGCAGAGCCCGATCCCCGGCGTGGTGATCGACGTGCTCGACGACGAGGGCAACCACGTGGGCCGCGACAACGGTGGCCTGCTCGTTGTGACCGAACCGTGGCCGTCGATGCTGCGCGGAATCTGGGGTGACCCGGAGCGGTTCAAGGAGACGTACTGGGAGAAGTTCGGTTCGGAGAACCCGCGCTACTTCGCCGGCGACGGCGCCCGCCTCGACCGCGACGGCGAGATCTGGCTGCTCGGCCGGGTCGACGATGTGATGAACGTGTCGGGCCACCGCCTGTCGACGGCCGAGATCGAGTCGTCCCTGGTGGCGCACCCGATGACCGCCGAGGCGGCCGTGGTCGGCGCGCACGACGACACGACCGGCCAGGCGGTGGTGGCGTTCGTGATCATCAAGTACAGCCACCTGGAGGAGTCCTCGCACTCGGACATCCAGGCCGTGCTGCGGGCTCATGTGTCCCAGCAGATCGGCGCGATCGCCAGGCCGCGGCAGATCTTCATCGTGAGCGAGCTGCCGAAGACCCGCTCCGGCAAGATCATCCGTCGCCTGCTGCAGGATGTCGCGGAGGGCCGCGAGGTCGGCGACACCACCACCCTCGCCGACACCTCGGTGATGACGGCGATCATGTCCACCCTGAAGTAGCGAGCGGCACGACAAAGCGGGCAGGCCCAGGTGGGCCTGCCCGCTTTCGTGTGTCTTCGGCCGAGTGCCGGCTCAGGCGAAGGAGACGATGAGCTCCAGCTCGACCGGCGAATCCAGCGGCAGCACCGCGACGCCCACCGCGGACCGGGCGTGCACGCCCCGGTCGCCGAAGATGTCGCCGAGCACCTGCGACGCACCGTTGACGACACCGGGCTGGCCGGTGAACGACGGGTCGGATGCGACGAATCCGGTGACCTTGACGACCTGGGTGACGCGGTCGAGAGATCCGATCACGGCCTGGATGGCGGCGAGCGCATTCAGCGCGCACTGCCGGGCGTAATCGTGGGCGTCCGCGGCGGGAACGAGCCCGTGGCCGTCGCCGACCTTGCCGGTGGCCGGGAGTGCCCCGGAGACCATCGGCAGCTGGCCGCTGGTGAACACCAGCGAACCGCACACGACGGCCGGCACATAGGTGGCGACCGGCGGCACCACGCTGGGCAGTTCGATGCCCAGCTCGGCCAGGCGGTCCTCGATCTGCGACACGCCTCAGGCGCCTTCGGCAGCGGCGACCGGGCGCTTGAGGTAGGCGACGAGCCCACCCTCGGGGCCGGGGACGACCTGCACGAGCTCCCACCCGTCAGAGCCCCAGTTGTTCAGGATGGCGGCTGTGTTGTGAATCATCAGCGGCGTCGTAAGGTACTCCCAGGCAGGCATATGGCTCCGATTCAGGCGGTTTTTCAGATTTGTCACTTAGTCTCAAGTGTATGTCTGCCAAAAATCGTACGGTTAGTGGAGCGCTCGGCGGGTTCCTCGGTTTTGTCGGGATGAGCGCCATCGCCGGCGTCCTCGTCGCCGCCGCTGTCACGCCCGCGCTGGCGCTTTCCGGTATGACGGCCACGAACACGATCAACATGTTCGAGAGCCTCCCCGACTACCTTGCGATCGACCAGCTGGCGCAGAAGAGCAACATCTACGCCACCAACTCCGACGGCAGCCAGGCGCTCCTCGCCTCCTTCTACGACCAGAACCGGGTCGAAGTGGAGTGGGATGCGATCAGCCCGTTCGTGAAGGATGCCGCGATCGCCGGCGAGGACCCCCGCTACTACGAGCACGGCGGCATCGACCTCGAGGGAACCATCAAGGGCGTCGTGAGCACCGTCGCCACGGGCACCGCCCGCGGTGGTTCCTCGATCACCCAGCAGTACGTGAAGAACGTGCAGGTGCAGAAGTGCGAGGCGATGGCCGACGAAGAGAAACGCATGACCTGCTACGAGACGGCGACGGAGACCACCCCCGACCGCAAGCTCAAGGAGATGCGCCTGTCGATCGGTGTGGAGAAGCAGTACGCGAAAGACGACATCCTTCGCCAGTACCTCAACATCACCGGTTTCGGCGGCACGGTCTACGGGATCGAATCGGCCGCCAACTACTACTACAACACCTCCGCGGCCGCGCTGACGCTGCCGCAGGCGGCCAGCCTCGTGGCGATCGTGAACAACCCGGTCAAGTTCCAGCTCGACAACCCTGAGAGCGAGACGAACGGCGCTGCCAACGGGTACGCCGCCAACAAGGAACGCCGCGACTACATCCTGGGCGAGATGCTCAAGTACGAGAAGATCAGCCAGGCCGACTATGACGCCGCGCTGGCCACCGTGATCGAGCCGGTCATCACCGAACCCAGCACGGGATGCGCCACGGCCGCCGGCAGCGCCTACTTCTGCGACCTCGTCGTGAACACCCTGCAGAACGACCCGACCTTCGGCGACGACGAAGAGGAACGCCTGGCCAACTTCCGTCGCGGCGGCTACGAGATCTACACCACGATCGACCTGGACCTGCAGAACGCCGCCGAGACCACCATGAAGAAGTACGTGCCCACGACGTACGGCGGGTGGGATGTCGGTGGAGTGATCACCAGCGTCGAGGTCGGCACCGGGCGGGTGCTCGCGATGACTCAGAACAAGGAGTACAGCCAGGACCCGGCGGTGACCGAGAACAACGCCAACTACACCGGCATCAACTACAACACCAATTACAACCAGGGCGGTTCCCTGGGCTTCCAGCCCGGCTCGACCTACAAGGTGTTCACCCTGGCCGAGTGGCTGGCCGAAGGGCACACGCTCAACGAGCGCGTCGATTCCCGCGTCAAGAGTGACTGGGGCGTCTTCAAGAACAGTTGTGAAGGTAACCAGAGCTACGCCTTCGCCCCCAAGAACGACGCGAACGAGTCCGGCTCCAACTACAGCGCCCTGCAGTCGACGATCGGCTCGATCAACACCGGGTTCATCGGTATGGCCAAGAAACTGGACCAATGCGGCATCGCCAAGATGGCGAACGACTTCGGGGTGGGCCGTGCCGACCTCGACCCGCTCGACCAGGGACCCTCGGCCGTGCTCGGCACCAACGAGGTCGCGCCTCTGAGCATGGCCGTCGCCTTCGCCGGCATCGCCAACAACGGCCTCAGCTGCAGCCCGATCGTGATCGACCGGATCGTGGGCGCCGACGGCGCCGACGTCACTCCGCCGCCGACCAAATGCACCCAGGCCGTCACCCCCGATGTCGCCGCCGGCATGACATATGCCATGCAGAAGGTGATGACCGAAGGAACCGCGACGGTCTCGAACGGCAACACCTCGCCGCGCGTGCCGATGATCGGCAAGACCGGTACGACCGACGGCAACAAGGACACCTGGATGAGCGGCGCGAGCAGCAAGGTCGCCACCGTGGTCGGCGTCGTCAGCGTCACCGGCGACATCAACCAGCGCAAAGTGACTGACTGGGTGGGCGGCACGGCCGCCACCGCCCGTCACCGCATGTGGCCCGAGGTGATGAGCGTCGCGAACGCCAAGTACGGCGGAGAGTCGTTCGCCGAAGCATCCAGCAAGGTCTTGCAGGCCGTGCAGGTTCCGGTTCCCGACCTGCGTGGCAAGTCGATGGCTGACGCCACCTCCACCCTGGAATCGGCCGGCTTCGACGTCGTCGACGGCGGTGTCACCGAATCCGAGATGCCCGCCGGCACCGTGGCCCGCACCGACCCGGCCGGCGGCTCCAACGCCAGCCGCGGCTCGACCGTGACCGTCTACTCCAGCAACGGCGCCCTCAAGCTCGTGCCCGACGTCGTGGGCAAGACCGAGGCCGATGCGAAGGCCACCCTGCAGGGGTTCACCATCGACAAGAAGGATCAGGACGTCACCGACCCCCAGCAGGTCGGCAAGGTGATCTCGATGACGCCCGCCGCCGGCACCGGCGCGGCCACCGGCAGCGCCGTGCAGATCGTGATCGGCAAACTCGCCGGCGGTAACAGCGGTAACGGCGGGGGCAACGGATGACCCGCGCCAGTTCCGCACGGTCCTCCCTCGCCGTCGGCGCCGGCCTGGTGGCCGCAGCCGGAGTGACCGCGTTCGCGTGGGGCTCGCTCGTGGAGCGGCGCATGTTCACCCTTCGCGAGGTTCCCGTTCCGGTGCTCGCGCCGGGCTCCGACCCGATCAGGGTGCTGCACCTCTCCGACCTGCACATGGCCCCGTGGCAACGGGACAAGCAGGACTGGGTGCGCGGCCTGGCCGAGCTCAAGCCGGACCTGATCGTCAACACCGGCGACAACCTCGGGCACGCCGACGGCGTCTCCGGGATCGAATACGCGCTGGAACCGTTCCGCGGCATCCCGGGCATCTTCGTCAACGGGTCGAACGACTACTACGGTCCGATGCTGAAGAACCCGCTGGCATATTTCGGCGCCCCGTCGCTGTTGCGCTCGGCGCTGCACGAGAAGCTCGACATCGACCACCTGCACCGCGTGTTCGCCGACCTCGGCTGGCTCGACCTCGACAATGCGGCGGCGGCACTCGACCTGAACGGCACCCACCTGGAGCTGTTCGGCGTGGACGACCCGCACATCGGGCTGGACCGTCTCGACCTGATCACCCGCGCCATCGACGACCTGCGCGCCAGCGACCCGCTGTCCGAGGAACACTGGCCCGACCCCGAGGTGGCCTCGCCGCCGCGCCCGACGCTCACGATCGGCGTGGCCCACGCGCCCTACCAGCGGGTGCTGAACTCGTTCGTGAACCACGGCGCCCAGCTGATCCTGGCCGGGCACACCCACGGCGGTCAGGTCTGCGTGCCGGGCTACGGCGCCCTGGTCACCAACTGCGACATCCCGCGCAAGCAGGTCAAGGGGCTCAGCCTCTGGGACTCCGGCCTGCACACGTCGTACCTGAACGTGTCCGCGGGGCTCGGCACGTCGATCTATGCTCCGGTGCGGTTCTCCTGCGCCCCGGAGGCGACGCTGCTGACGCTGACTGCGGCGTAGCGCGGGTCTCGGGTCTCGGGTCTCGACAGGCTCAACCACCGGGTCTCGGGTCTCGACAGGCTCGACCACCGGGTCTCGGGTCTCGGGTCTCGGGTCTCGGGTCTCGGGTCTCGACAGGCTCGACCACCGGGTCGACCACCGTGGTCGAGGTGGGGCATCCGTGGGGTTATACTTGACAAGGCTTACGGGCCATCGGGGTATGGCGCAGCTTGGTAGCGCGCGTCGTTCGGGACGACGAGGTCGCAGGTTCAAATCCTGTTACCCCGACAGATACACAAAACCCCCACTCTACGGAGTGGGGGTTTTGTGTTGGCACTTTCGCTTTCGCTCTGCTCGAGAGGATCACGTCATGACCGATTCCCGCCCGGATGAGCGTCCCGCATCCGTCGTCATTCCGCGGAATGCCTGGCAGGCGCTGATCGTGCTGCTGGCCGGCATGTTCATGGCACTGCTCGACACCACGATCGTGAATGTGGCGCTGCCGACCATCCGTACCAGCCTGGACGCCTCGGAGGCCACCCTCTCCTGGATCATCTCCGGCTACGCGCTCGCCTTCGGGATCGCGCTGATCCCGGCCGGTCGGCTCGGCGATCGCATCGGCCACAAATGGGTCTTCTTCACCGGTCTGCTGCTGTTCACCCTGGCCAGTCTCGCCTGCGGGCTCGCGCAGAACGACCTGCAGCTGATCATCGCCCGGGTCGTGCAGGGGCTCGCCGGCGGCATGTTCGTGCCGGCCGTGACCGCTGTGATCCAGATCCTGTTCCCGCCGCTGGCCCGCGGCAAGGCGTTCGCGATCATGGGGTCGGTGATCGGTGTCTCCACCGCGCTCGGCCCGATCCTGGGCGGCCTGATCATCGAGGCCTTCGGCGACGAGAACGGATGGCGCCTGGTCTTCTGGGTCAACCTGCCGATCGGCATCGTCGCCCTCGTCGCGGCGACGATCCTGCTGCCGGCCGGCTCCCAGCGCGCTCCCGGCACCAAGAGCGGCGGCATCGACTGGGTGGGCCTGGTGCTCATCTCCACCGGGCTCGTGGCGCTGCTGGTTCCGCTGATCGAGGGCGAGGACCGCGGCTGGCCGCTCTGGACCTACCTGACCCTCGTCGCGGGCGCACTGCTGATCGTGGCGTTCGGCTTCTGGGAGGTGGCGTACACCAGGTGGGGCAGAAGCCCGCTGGTGCCGCCGAAGCTGTTCCGGCATCCGGCGTTCACCGGTGGAATTGTGCTCGCGCTGGTCTATTTCGCGGCGTTCACCAGCATCTTCTTCACCATTTCGATTCTCTGGCAGGCCGGACTCGGACACACCGCGCTCGAGTCGGGGCTGGTGTCGATCCCGTTCGCGTTCGGAACCATCATCGGCGCCTCACAGAGCAACCGGCTGGCGCAGCGGCTCGGCCGCACCGTCCTGGTGATCGGCGTGAGCCTGGTCACCGTGGGTCTGGTCTGGATCTGGCTCGCCCTGCTGCTGATCGGCCCCGCCATCACCAACTGGGAGCTCCTGCCGCCGCTGCTCATCGCAGGCCTCGGCAGCGGATTCTTCATCGCGCCGAACGCGCAGTTCATCGTGGCGACCGTGGACCGCTCCGAGGCCGGTGCCGCCAGCGGCGTCGTCGGCGTCATGCAACGGGTCGGCAGCGCCGTGGGCATCGCCGTGATCGGCAGTGTGTTCTTCGGCACGCTGGTCGTGGCCGGCCCGTCGCCGGCCGCCCTCGCCGCCGGCTTCACCGACAGCGCCACCGCTGCCATGGGTGTGAGCGCCGCGTTCAGCGTGCTCGCGCTGCTGCTCGTGTTCGTGCTGCCGAAGCGCGTGGCGCCGGCGCCGGCGCGGTAGCGCGCGCGGGCCGCGCCGCTCTCCGCCGCAAGTGTTGCCGTTTCGGACGTATGTTGCCCGTGTGCCGGCAACATTCGTCCGAAACGGGAACAGTTGGCGAGGCATCCGTCTCGCGAGGCCGCACGATGGCGGCGGTGCTGCCGCGCTTTGCCCGGCTGCTGCCCTGCCGCGCCGCTCTCCCTCGCAAGTGTTGCCGTTTCGGACGTATGTTGCCCGTGTATCGGCAACATTCGTCCGAAACGCGAACAGTTGCTGAGGCATCCGTCTGGGCGGTGGGCGCGCGAGCCGCGACCGCGAACGGATGCCCGGACTCGGGCGGTCGGGAGCCCGGCACCTCGCCCGCGCGGGCGGACGCGTCTAGGGTGGTGAGGTCGTCAGTGTTGCGGTCGGGTCCCGGCGCCGTCGGTTCACCGACTGCGCTGTGTGGGAGGGAGTCATGACCGATTCGAGTCGCACTCCCCCGCCGACGCGGACCCGTCTGGCCGTGCGGGATGGATCCGCGCGAACTCGGCTTCGCCGCTGGGCGCCCCGGCTCATGCTGGTTTACCTGACCGCGCTGGTGCTGATCGCGTTCTGGCCGGCGCCGGTCGACCGGGACTCCTACGCCGCGCTGCTGTCGGTCATCGACTGGCTGCAGGAGCGCGGTGCTCCCGGCTGGCTGCGCTACAGCCTGGCCGAATTCGCCGCCAATGTTCTGCTGTTCGTTCCGGTCGGCCTCTTCGTCATGATCCTGGCCGGGGCGCGCGGATGGTGGCTGGCCGTGCTGACGGGTTTCGCGGCGAGCTGCACCATCGAGCTCGCGCAGCTGATCTTCCTGCCGGCCCGCTACGCCACCCTGTCCGATGTGATCGCGAACACCATCGGGGCGGCCGTCGGCGCCGGGATCGGGCTGGTTCTGCTGCGCGGCGACCGCGCGCGCTGACGCCTTACCCCCACCGCGCGTGCATAACTCCTGCAAATTGTGACGGATGTGCCCCATTCAGCCCCAAAACAGCCTTCCGGCGGCAATTTGCAGGAGTTATGCCAGGGGAGCTCGGGCAGCCACCCGCGGAGCAGCCGCCCGCCGCTACCCCAGGGGCTGCAGCAGGGGGCACCACTACCCGAGGAGCGGCACCGGACCCGCCGCTACCCGAGGGTCTGCAGCTCGGGACGGTAGCCGGCGAGCGTGTCGGTCTGGAAGCCCTCCCGCACGGCGGCGAGGCCGTCCCAGTCCACGTTCACGATGGACTGGCCGTCGCCCGACGTTCCCGTGCCGTCGGTCGGCATCGTGAAGAAGGTGACCTGCGGCTGCCGCACCTCACGCAGTTGCCAGGCCAGAGCGGTCAGGTAGGCGGAGTCGAAGCCCTCGTCCACGGCCAGGAACGGCGTGACCGTCTCCAGCAGACCCGACGTCTTCACCGGGTCGGTCAGCACAGACTTGTGCATCGCCGCCGACAGCAGGCCGCTGATGATGAGCTGCTGGTTGCGCACCCGCTGAAAGTCACCGTCCTGGAACGCATACCGCTCCCGCGCAAACGCGATCGCCTGGGCGCCGGTCAGATGCTGCCCGCCCGCACCGAAGTAGTGCCCCTTGAGATGGGACGAGTCGAAGCCGATCGGGTTGTTGATGTCGACGCCGCCGAGGGCATCCGTTGCCTGTTCGAACCCGGAGAAATCGACCACGGCCACATGATCGATGCGGGTGCCCAGCAGGTTCTCCACGGTCTGCACGGCCAGCGGCACGCCACCCCACGACAGCGCGGCGTTGATCTTCGCCTGCCCGTGCCCGGGCACCTCGACCCAGCTGTCGCGCAGGATCGACATGACGAAGAGGTTCTTGCGATCGGCCGGCACGTGCACCACCATCATGGTGTCCGAACGCTCGCCACGGATGTCGGCGAGGTTCTTTCCGGTGGCACCGCGGGTGTCCGATCCGAGCAGGAGGATGTTCTGCGGCTGCCCGGCGGGAACCGCGCCCGGGTCCGCGGCCGGGTCGGCGGAGGCGGAGGCAGGGGCATCCGTTGCGGTGTCGGCCGGCGCCCCCGACGGGCGGGAGGCCTCCTCGGGGAAGGCGTTCGGGATCTTCTCGGTTCCGTTGTCGAAGGCGCGGGTGAGGCTGAATGCGTAGATGCCGCCCGTGGCGACGGCGCCGATCAGCACCGTTCCGAGCACGGCCAGGGCGATGCGCCACGGGTGTCGTTTGCGCGGGGCCTCGCCGGCCGGGCCGGACGTTTTCGGGCGCGGGGAATCCTGGGTTTCGTGCGGCATACGGGTTGCCTCCTGTGGCCGCTCGAGCGAACGGTGCCGACACCCTAGCCCGGCTCTGCACCGGGAGATATACCGATCGAGGAAACAATCCGGGCCGGCACGGAAAGGGCGCCGGGCGCTATACGGCGGCATGCCTTGACCCCTACTGTGAGTCTCATGAGCACCGTGATCACGAAAGCCGTCATTCCCGCGGCAGGTCTGGGAACCCGTTTTCTTCCGGCCACGAAGGCCATGCCGAAGGAGATGCTGCCGGTCGTCGACAAGCCGGCGATCCAGTACGTTGTGGAGGAGGCGGCCGCGGCCGGTCTGACCGACATCGTGATGGTCACCGGGCGGCACAAGAACGCCCTCGAGAACCACTTCGACCGCATGACGGAACTCGAGTCGCTGCTCGAGATCAAGGGTGACCACGACCGGCTGGCGAAGGTGCGCCACCCGACTCGGCTCGCCGACATCCACTATCTGCGGCAGGGCGATCCGCTCGGACTCGGCCACGCGGTTCTGCGCGCACGGATGCACGTGGGCAACCAGCCGTTCGCGGTGCTGCTCGGCGACGACCTGATCGACGTGCGCGACGAGCTGTTGACCCGGATGCTGGCGGAGCAGGGCAAGCGCAACGCCAGCATCGTGGCGCTGCTGGAGGTCGATCCGTCGCAGATCCACCTCTACGGCGCCGCCGCGGTGGAGGCCACCGACGACCCCGATGTGGTGCGGGTGACGGGGCTGGTCGAGAAACCGAGCACCGAGGATGCCCCGTCGAACCTGGCCATCATCGGCCGTTACGTGCTGCGCCCCGAGGTGTTCGACGTGCTCGAGCGCACCCTGCCGGGCAAGGGCAACGAGATCCAGCTCACCGACGCCCTGCAGGAGATGGCGGTGACCCCGGAGACCACCGGCGGGGTCTACGGGGTCATCTTCCGCGGCCGTCGTTACGACACGGGCGACCGCCTCGACTACATCAAGGCCATCGTGCAGCTTGCGGTGGAACGCGAGGATCTCGGCCCCGACCTGCGGGCGTGGCTGCACGCGTTCGTCGCCTCGCACGTAGAGCCGGCCGCGGTCGGGGCGGCCGCAGTCGGGGCGGCCGCGGTCGGGGCGGCCGCAGTCGGGGCGGCCGCGG
>NZ_SOHA01000002.1 GCF_004403065.1 Cryobacterium cryoconiti | reverse complement strand
GCACCCGGCCGGGGCCGGGCGCCGGGCGCGGATGCAGGCGGTCCGCGGTGGGCCCGGCCGTCGCCAGGGCGACGTGGCCGGCTGCGGCGGACTCCACGCCCGCGGCCACCACCGTCGAGGCAGGTGAGGGGGTTCCGACCAGCTCGACCACCGCGGAGGCGTCTTCATTCTCTTCGACCAGCGGCAGCAGCGGGCGGTTCTCCTGCAGCCAGGGGGGCCCGTTGCGTACCGCGCAGAGCGACGGCAGCACGGTCTCGTCGTCGTCGACGTCGCTCAGGCACAGGTGCAGGGCGCCGCTCGGAAGATGGATGACCCGCGCCGCCACGACATCGCCCTCGGAGAGGAGCGCGTCGACCTTGTCGAGGGGGTTGGCCGAGATATCGGCCCGCGTGATCGTGAGCTGCAGGTGCGGGTGCAGCGCCAGCACGGCGCGCTGGGCGCTGACCTTCTGCACGAGGGCGAGGGTGATGCTGCCGTGCGGGTACCGCTTGGAGATCGCGGCCGTGGTCGGCGGCTTGTTCTCCACATTGAGGCGATGGGTGGACGCATCGAGCGCCCCCTGAACGCGCTGCCCGGGTTTGAGCGACCAGTCCAGCGGCACCGGCGGGTAGGTCAGTTCCTGCCAGACCGTGGCCATGCCGCCGCTGTCGAGCTCGACCAGGGCGCGCGACCCGCCGAGCATGAAGCCCTTGACGGTGCCGTCCACGGTGATCACGGATGCCGGGGCGAGCGCGAAGAGGCCGGCCTGGTGCGCGTGCGCGAGGGCATCCGTCACCAGCTGATCGGTGGCGTGCTGCGCGTCGCCGTGCGTGAACCGGAGCCGGGAGCGGGAGAGCTCGGCGAACGCGTCGCCGACCGGGTAGGAACGCCCGGCGCTGCCGTAGACCTGGAACTGTGCCGGGAGCAGGTCGCCGAGCTGGCGGGTGAGCTCGCCCGTCTCGATCAGGAAGACCCGGGCGACGTCTCCGATCTGGCTGGAGAGCTGGTCGATCCCGATTTCGGGCACGGCCGTGCCGAACGGCGACGACACCACAACCCAAGGACGATCCCGACCGGAATCGTGCAGGCCGTTCGCGAGTTGTTGCACCGCGACGCTGGTCTCCACGCGGGTATACACACTGACTCCCCTTCCGGCCTTCGTGACGGGCCGTGTGTCGAGAGTACGCCTAACGCCTGTGAGAAACGCCCCGCGCGTTAATCTTCAGGGTGTAGGGAGGCCGGCGAAGGCTACGCGGTCCCGAGCAGCCCGGGCATCATCGTGACGGCCGCAGTGACCATGCCGACGGCGGCCAGACCGACCAGGACGAGCTCCAGCGGCAACAACACGCGGCGCTGCAGCCGGGCGGCCCGCACCTCGGCCTCGAGACGGGTGAAGGTCTCCAGGAGACCATCGCCCGAGTCCAGGGGAACATCGATCCACATGGAGGGGTTGTCGAGAATCTCGGTCAGGCCCTGCCCCTCCGCCGGGCTGAGCACGACCGGGAGCGCCTCCAGCCAGGCGGCCAGCTCCCCGGAATCGAGCACCGTGACCGGGGCCGGCTCCGCCTGCACGTCGATACTGCGTGCTCCGACGAAGACGACCAGCGGGATCACGGGCGTCGCCAGGGTGCGACGCTCTTCCAGCAGCGTCGTGACGCGTTCGGCCTCGAATTTCGCGTGGCGCAGATAGGGCACGGGCCGGCTGTCGAGGAGGATACTGCGACGGTCGACGTGCACCCGGCTGCCGTGGTGCTGCTTCGTGTTGATGGTCACGACGCCGCCCGGACCCACCAGGACGTGGTCGATATCCCAGCCGTGGCCACCGATCGGGAGGGCATGGAAGACAACCCAGTCCGGGGACAACGTCGACAGCTTCTCGCCGACGACGATCTCGCCCTGAGCCCCCTCGTACCAGCCCGCACAGTTCGCCCCGAGCGGGGATCGACCCATGAACCGCGCCCACCGGGTACGCGCCGGCACGCTGCCCTGCTCGCGCAGCAGCTTCTCAATCATGAACTGTGCCGCAAAGCGCTGGCGCATCATGGTGCCTCCCACGGTCATCCGGGTAGCTCCCTGTGAGTGGAGTCTACCGGCCCGCCTTCCGGCGGTGGCACCCGCACGGGGGTCGACGAACGACAACTACGATCGATGGATGGTCAACAACATGAGGGTCGTGCAGACCCAGCTCGGACTGCTTGAAAGCCACATCAACACGATCAAGGAAGATGCGGCCGCACCGCGCGGGGTCGAGGAGGCGCTCGTCGCCATTTGCACCGCACTGGACGCCCTGACGGACGAGTTCCGCCGGCGCCTGCCGACCGAGTAGATCACGGCGCGGCGGTCGGGCCCGGGTCGTCAGCCCGCGGCGGTCACCGCGGCGATCAGCTGCAGCACGCCGAAACCGGCAGCGATCGCGGCGGCCGCGGCGAGCACGCCCCAGCTCAGCCGACGGATGCCGGCCGAGCGCAGCCGCGCATCGAGCTCGGTGAACCGCTCCTGCACGTCCTCGGGGGTGGTGTCCGGAAGCGCATGCCAGACCTGCGGGCTGTCCAGGAGGTCGGCCACTTCCTGCACCTCGCCGGCGCTCAGCACCGGATGGAGCCGGATCAGCCACGGGCACAGGTCCATCGCGTCGAGCACCTTGACCTGCGGTGGCTTCTGCTCGATCGTGAGCAGACTCGGGTCGACGAAGACGAGTACCGGCTGCACGGGCGCGACCAGGGGCATCCGTTCGCGCACCAGGCTGGTGACCCGCTCGGCCTCCGACTCAGCGTGCTGCAGGTAGGACACCGGCTGGGAGTCCACCTGCAAGGTGTTGCGGCCGACGCGGATGTCGCCGGCGTGATTCTTCGTGGTGATCGTGAAGATTCCGCCCGGGCCGATCACGAGGTGATCAATGTCGGTGCGCGCGGAATCGGCGGGAACGGCGCGGAAGACCGTCCAGTCCGGCGGTAGCTTCGCCAGGAAGGAGCCGACCACGATTTCTCCTTTGGCCCCGAGATACCAGGACATACTGTCATCGCCGACCGAGGTCAGACCGAAGAGCCGTGCGAGCGCCGAACGGCGGGGCGCACCGCCCTGCACACGCAGCACATCCCCGATGACCGACTGCGCCGCGAACCGCTTGTGCATCGTGGCACTGTACAACGACATCGAGCTCCCCCCACTGCTGAATCGAATCTAGCGACTCGCACACGCACCCGCGCCTCCCCGAACTGGGGTGATGGCGGCGTGTCGGCTGGTGCCGCGATCACGCAGGGAGGTGGCCGCGGCGGCTGGTCAGACCGGTGGTGGCGCCGGCGCGGGTCGGCGTCCCCCAGACTGGGGGGTGTGAATGCATTCAGGATGACCGGTTTCCGCACGTCTTCCTGGGTTGCGGGGGCCGTCGTCGCCGTGGTCCTGGTCGGTGCCGGCACCGTCGGGATCACGGCCGCGGCCGGACTCGGCGGGAGCGAGTCCAGGCTGACCGACAGCGAACTCGACCAGGCCAGCCGCGCGGCATTGGCCGAGGTCGGCCCCGGCACGGTGACGGATGCCGAACGCGGCCCGGCCGCAGCGCCCTACGCAATCGACACGCGGCTTCCGAACGGCGTGGAGGTCGCGGTCGAGCTCGACCACTCGTTCGCGGTCGTCTGGGTGAGCCTTCCCGGCTGGACCGGGGACCCGGCATCCGGTCTCGAACCCCGCGCCCTCACCCCGGACGAGCTGGCGAGCGTCGACCGCACGACCGCCGGCCAGGCGGCCCTGGCCGAAGTCGGCAGCGGCACGGTCACGGACTTCCGGCGCAGCACTGACCTCGACCACGCCTTCGAGGTGGAGGTCACCCTCGACGACGGCACGAAGCGGGTGATCAATCTCACCGAGCGCAGCCTGGTCGTGCGGGTCGACCGCCCGACCGCGGGCTGAGCCGCCGCGTTGGTCGCACCCGCCGCGGGATCGACCGCCGGCGCACGGACCCGAGCTGCGCACGCCGGTTCAAATCGTTAGCGGGCAGGTTCAAGAAAGAATGACAAGCCACCCGGTAACGAAGTAACGTTGCTCAATAGGGCAGAAACGGTGTGCTCAATCCCACAGACAGCCCTCGCAACATCACAGACGTTGCACCCACGCACCAGCGGCTCCACCTGAGTGAGTTCCCTCGGGTGGCGCCGCGCGTCTGGTTCAGCGCCGGGTCGTTCAGCGCCGGGTCGTTCAGCGCTCGACGAGGATGCCGTCTTCGTCGCAGTAGATGGTGCGCCCGGGGGTGAACGTCACGCCGGCGAATTCCACGACGGCATCCGTCACACCGGAGCCGGTCTTCGTGCTCTTCCGCGGGTTGCTGCCGAGGGCCTTGACGCCCAGCGGCATGGTGCCGATGGCGACCCGGTCACGGATCGCGCCGTTGATCACCACACCGGCCCAGCCGTTCTTCACCGCCAGCTCGGCGATCATGTCGCCCATCAGCGCCGAGTTCAGCGAGCCGCCACCGTCGATCACGAGCACCTCGCCGGCGGCAGGCGACGACAGCACCGACTTGAGCCGGGCGTTGTCCTCGAAGCACGTCACGGTGCGAATCGGTCCGCTGAACCGGAGGGTGCCACCCAGGTTCTGAAACTGCAACGGCACGGATTGCAGCTCGTCTCCGCGCTGGTCGTACAGGTCGGCGGTCAACAGCATTGGTGTCCTCCAGGAGTTCGGGGTGGTGCGGCCTCTGGCTCCTCAGGCTAGTGGCACGGCGGAGGGCGGCGGCGCGGCGGGACATCCGTCACCGGTTGAACGCCCAGGTCGACACGTCCGGTCGAGTTCGCCCCGCGCACGTGGCGGGCTCGACCGGATCAGCCGAACTCGGCGGTGTGCCCGGCCCGTCGAAGCGGATGCCGCGACCCGGCCGCAAGTGCGCGCAACGTAGAGCCGCCTAGCCTCGAACCCACGGACATCGACGTTCGTCCAAGGAGGATCCACCATGACATCGACCACGACATCAGGTTCCACCCCCGAGACCTTCGGACCCGCCACAACCACCATGCAGGCCGCCGTCGTCAACGCATTCGGCGAGCGCCTCACCATCGAACAGCTGCCGATTCCCCAGCCCGGCCACGGCCAGGCCCTGGTGAAACTGATCAGCTCGGGCGTGTGCCACACCGACCTGCACGCGGTCGAAGGCGACTGGCCGGTCAAGCCCAGCCCGCCGTTCATCCCGGGCCACGAGGGCGTCGGCCGGGTCGTCGCGCTCGGCGACGGCGTCACGGACCTCGCGGTCGGCGAGCTCGTCGGCAACGCCTGGCTCTGGTCGGCCTGCGGCAACTGCCAGTACTGTCGCACCGGGTGGGAGACCCTCTGTGAGCAGCAGCAGAACGGTGGCTACAGCGTGGACGGGTCCTTCGGCGAGTACATGCTGGTCGACGCCCGCTACGCCGTGCGTCTGCCCGACGGAGTGGACCCGGTCGAGGTTGCCCCGGTGCTCTGCGCCGGCGTCACCGTCTACAAGGGCCTGAAGATGACCGAGGCGCGACCCGGCCAGTGGGTCGTCATCTCCGGCATCGGCGGCCTCGGCCACCTGGCCGTGCAGTACGCCCGGGCGATGGGCCTGCGCGTCGTGGCCGTGGACGTGGCCGACGACAAGCTCGAGCTGGCCCGGAAGCACGGAGCCGAACTGACCGTGAACGCCCTGACCGAGGACCCGATCGAGGTCATCCAGCGGGAGATCGGCGGCGCGCACGCGGTGCTCGTCACGGCCGTGCACCCGCGGGCGTTCGGGCACGCGATCGGCGAGGTGCGCCGCGGCGGGACGATCGTCTTCAACGGACTGCCGCCGGGAGACTTCCCCGCGCCCATCTTCGACATCGTGCTCAAGGGTCTCACCATCCGCGGCTCCATCGTGGGCACCCGGCAGGACATGGTGGAGGCCCTGGACTTCTACACCCGCGGCCTGATCCACCCCACCGTGCACGCGCGCACACTGGACGAGGTCAACGAGGTTCTCGGTGAGATGAAGCAGGGCAAGATCGACGGCCGGGTCGTCATCGAGTACTGACCGGGAGGCCCGGCGGGCGGCGCGGCTGGTGGGCGCTGCGGGTGGCTGCCGGGCGCCGACAGTCACCGTTTGTGCCGAGTGACGCCGCCGGACGGGCGACACTCGGCAGAATCGGCGACACTCGGTGCGCATCCGCCGAGCTCGACATGTGCGGTCGAGCTCGGCGAGCGACCGCGCAGCAGCGGTCAGTCGATCGCGTCGACTGTGAACAGCGCGGCCTGCTCCGGCGCGAGAAGCGGCGCGGGCAGCCCGACCAGCGCGAGCACCGCCCCGGTCAGCGTCACCGAACCGCCGGCAGCGCCACCGCCGACACCCGACGCTGCCCCGCCGAACGCGCCCGGATCCGCCAGCCAGGCCGGGGGCGCATCCTGGATCGTGCGCGGCGGCGCACCGAGCGGCAGCTGCGCCACGCGGTAGCGCCGCTCGGGTGCGAGACCGGGGAATCGCATCCGCTCCGGCACGGCGGCGCGCGGGGCGGCCAGGGCCACCTGGGCGAACAGGGCCGAATTCTGATCGGGTGCGACGACGCCGTGCAGCTCGAGGGCCGGGTCGCTGGGGTCGGACCGCACGACCACGCCGGAGTGCAGCAGCGGCCGCAGGTGCTTGTACCGGGCGATCCAGGTGGCGATCTGCGTCAGCTCGCCCTCGTTCGCGCGGGTCAGGTCCCACTCGATGCCGGCGCTGCCGAACAGGGCGGTGGCGAGGCGGAAGCTGAGCTCGGAGGTGCGCCCGGTGGTGTGCGCGGTGGCCGCGCCGAGGTGCCCGCCGAGGTATTCCGGCGGCACGAGCACGCTCGTGTAGCGCTGGATCTGCTGCCGTTCGAGCGGGTCGTTGGTGTCGCTGGTCCAGACCCGGTCGACGCGCTCGAGGATGCCGAGGTCGATCCGGGCTCCCCCCGACGCGCAGGACTCGATTTCGACACCCGGATGCGCGGCGCGCACGGCGTCGATCAGGCGGTAGAGCGCCGTCGTCTGCCGGTGGGCGGAACCGGCCAGGAGGTCCCGGTTGTGGTCCCACTTGAGGTAGGCGATCGGGTACTCGGTGAGCAGGGCCGTGAGGCGCGCGAGAACCCAGTCGTAGGCATCCGGGTTGCCGAGGTCGAGCACCCGCTGGAACCGCCAGGTCACTACCGGCGACGTCGAACCACCGGCGCCGGCATCAGCACCCACGCCGGAACCGGCCGCGTCGTCCGCCACACCGCCGAGCACCCACTCCGGGTGCGCGCGGGCCACGTCCGAGTCGAGGCTGACCATCTCCGGCTCGACCCAGAGGCCGAAATCCATCCCGGCCGCGTGCACGTGCTCGATCAAAGGGTGCAGGCCGTCGGGCCAGGTCACGGGGTCGACGAACCAGTCGCCGAGGGCGCGCCGGTCGTCCGAGCGGCCGGTGAACCAGCCGTCGTCGAGCACGAACCGTTCCACGCCGACCACGGCCGCGGCGTCGGCCAGTCGGGCCAGGGTGGGCAGGTCGTGGTCGAAGTACACGGCCTCCCAGGTGTTCAGCACGACCGGGCGCGGCCCGGCGATGGTCGACCAGCTGCGGATCCACGGATGCAGCCGCGCCGACAGTCCGTCGAGCCCGGCAGCCGAGTACACGGCCACGGTCCACGGGGTGGTGTGGCTCGCAGCACTGGCGACGCTCAGCTCGCCGGGTGCCAGCAGTTCGCCGCTGCCGAGCGCCGAACAGCCGAGCGCGCTGTTCTCGGCCCAGGCGCGCTTGTCGCCGCTCCAGGCCAGGTGGGTCGCCCACACTTCGCCGGTTCGGAACCCGAATCCCGGTGTGCCGGCAACCATGAGATAGGAGTCATCGTGGCCGGGGCGGCCGTGGCGGGACTCGCGGCTCCACACGCCGTGGCCGAGTGTGCTGCGCTGCGGCCGGCGCTCGTGGGTCCACAGCCCGGTGAAATCGAGCAGTTCCCGGGCCCGGTCGGGCACCGGAAGGATGACGTCGAGAGAACCGAGTTCGAAGGGCGCGGCAGCCGGGTCGACGTCGGTGTTGGTGAGGGTGTGGCGCAGTCGCAGCACGCCCTCGACCGAGAGTTCAAGGTCGGTGCGCACGGCCACCCGGGCCGCGGCATCCGTCAGGGAGATCGTCAGGGTCTGGGTGCCGGGCAGTAGCCGGTCGGTTTCCGACAGGCCGCCCGCCCGCACCTCGGCCAGGCGCAGGTCGAGGGCCGCGGCGCGCCGGCCGGGCCGGAACCCGCTCACCCCCGGGCGTCCGCTCCACCCCTCCGTGAGGGTCGGCAGCAGGCTGAGCCGCAGGGGCACATCGATCGAGCTCGGCGAGATCGCGGGCACGGAGGCGTCGGCCAGCGCAGCGAGCAGCTCACCGGTCAGGTCGCCCAGGTCGGCACCCCAGTGCACGATGACGGGCACGCCCGTGCCGCGGGCATCCAGCACAAGGCTGGTGCCCGCGGCACGGAGGTAGGGAATCGACACAGTGGGACTGATGCTACTTGTTGACCGGGATCGACTGGGCCTCGAGAGCGTCGATCGTGCTCTGCTGGGCGCTCGTGAGAGCATCCGTCAGCGTTCCGTTGCCGGTGACCGCACCCTTGAAGCCGTCGGAGGTGTCGTTGTAGACCTGCGTCATGGTCGGGCCCCAGATGAAGTCGGGCGAGACCTGAGCGGATGCCTCGGCGAACACGTCGTAGATGGCCTGGCCGCCGTAGAACTCGACGCCTTCCTTGAGGGCGGGCAGTTCGAGGCCGCTCTTGGCGGCCGGGTACAGGTTGGCCGACTTGTTCAGCATCGTGAGGGCCTCGTCCGAGGTGTTCAGCCACAGCGCGAACTGGGCCGCCTCGTAGGGGTGCTTGGAGCCCTTGAACACTGCGGTGGACGAGCCACCCCAGTTGCCGGCCGCGTCGTCACCGGCTGCCCACTGCGGGGACAGTGCCACGGACCAGTTGCCGGAGGTGTCCGGAGCGCCGCTGGCGATGGAGTTGGCACCCCAGGCTGCGGAGTTCCAGGTCCAGTTGGAGCCGGTGTTGTAGGCGTTGTTCCACTCGTCGGTCCACGGCGGGTTGGTGGAGACGAGGTCGCGGTCGATCAGGTCCTGCCAGTAGTCGGCGACCTTCACGGACTCGGGGCTGGTCAGGTCGATGGTCCAGTTGTCGCCGTCGTTCTCGAACCAGCTTCCGCCGGCCTGCCAGACGAAGCCGGCGAACTGGTTGATGTCGCTCTGCGAGAAGTTGGTGATGTATCCGCCGGTGGCGCGCACGGCTTCGGCGGCAACCGCGAACTCTTCCCAGGTGGTGGGGATCGCGATGTTGTTGGCCGCGAAGAGGTCGGCGCGGTAGAACATGGCCATGGGTCCGGCGTCCTGCGGCACCGCGTACACGGCGTCGTCTTCACCGAAGTTGACCTGACCCCAGGTCCAGTCCACGAAGTCGGCCTTGGCGTCGAGCACACCCTCGCACGCGGCGAGGTCCATCAGGCCGTCCTGCACCCGGAAGTTGGGGAGGGCGTCGTATTCGATCTGGCCGAGGTCGGGCGCGTTGCCGGCCTTGAGCTGGTTGAAGAAGTTCTGGTACGTGCCGCCGTTGCCGTTCGGGCCGGTCTGCACCTTCACCTGAACGTCGGGGTTCTCCTCGTTCCACACTGCAGCGACGTCTTCCATCCCGGGGATCCAGGTGGTGAACGTGAGGTCGACCTTGCCCTCGGAAGGCTCACACGCGGCGGCGTCGCCGCCGGACGTGGTCGAACCCGATGCGCAGCCGGTCAGCACGACCGTGGCTGCCGTGAGCAAGGCGACGGCGGCTGCTCTCTTCTTGATTTGCATTGTTCTTCTTTTCTCTTGGTGGGGGTGGGGTGGGGCAGCTGGGGGGGGGGTTACTTCACCGAACCGGCGCTGAGGCCGTTTCGCCAGAAGCGCTGGAGCAGCAGGAAGATGATGATCAACGGAATGATCGACAAGAGCGCGCCGATCAGCACGTAGTCGCGCAGCACGGGGATCTGGTTGACCTGCGAGTTCCAGGCGTAGAGACCGAGCGTGACCGGGAACAGGGTTTCGTCGCGCAGCATGATCAGCGGCAGGAAGAAGTTGTTCCAGATGGCGACGAACTGGAAGAGGAAGACGGTGACCAGGGCGGGCACCATCATCCGTACCGAGACGGTGAAGAAGGTGCGCAGCTCGCCGGCGCCGTCGAGGCGGGCAGCCTCGATCAGCTCGTCGGGCACGCTGGCCGAGGCGTAGATACGGGCGAGATAAACCCCGAACGGGCTGACCAGACTGGGCAGGAACACCGACCAGAACGTGTTGGTGAGGCTGATCTGGCTGAAGATCAGGAACAGCGGCAGTGCGAGCGCCGTCGCGGGCACGAGCACGCCGCCGAGCACGACGTTGAAGATCAGTTCCCGGCCAGGGAAGTTGTACTTGGCCAGGGCGTAGCCGCACATGCCGGCGATGATGGTGCCCACGAGGGCGCCGCCACCGGCGTAGAGGGCGCTGTTCAGCATCCATTTGAGGTAGACGCCGTCGCGGTAGGCGATCAGGTTGCCGATGTTCTCGAACAGGGAGAAGTCGGCGAACCACAGCGGGTTGGTGCTGTTGAACTGGGACCGGTTCTTGGAGGCCGCGACCAGCAGCCACCAGATCGGCACCAGGAAGTAGAGCGTGAAGACGCCCATCACGATCATGGCGCTGACCCGGGCGAACGGGCTCTCGCGCTGGGCGCGCGGCGCCTTTTCCGCGGTCGAACGGATGCCGCGGGCCGGCTTGGCGGGGGTCAGGGTGCTCATTTGGCTTCCTTCCGCTGGGTGAACTTCAGGAACGTGAAGGAGAGGATGAACGTGGCCAGGGCCAGCACCACGGAGAACGCGGCGGCCAGGTTGAAGTTCGGGATCGACGAGGTGGAGTACACCGTCAGGTTCGGCGTGAACGTGCTGGTCACGGCCGAGCTGAAGCTGCGGAAGACCTGCGGTTCGGCGAGCAGTTGCAGGGTGCCGATGATCGAGAAGATCGCGGTCAGGATGATCGCCGGCATGATCAGCGGGATCTTGACCGACCAGGCGATGCGGAGCTGCCCGGCGCCGTCGAGGCGGGCAGCCTCGTAGAGTTCGGCCGGGATCGCCAGCAGCGCCGAGTAGATGATCAGCATGTTGTAGCCCACGAACACCCAGGTGACGACGTTGGCGATGGCCCAGAGCACGAGGTCGGCCGAGAGGAAGTTGATGTTCTCGGTGACGGCGCTGAACGGCGACAGATTCGGTGAGTAGAGGTAGCCCCACATGATCGCGGCGATGACGCCGGGAACCGCGTAGGGAACGAAGAAGGCCAGCCGGAAGAACTTCTTGCCGCGCACCAGCGGCGAGTCCAGCAGCAGGGCGAACAGCAGCGCGAGACCGAGCATGATCGGCACCTGCACGGCGCCGAAGGAGAGCACCCGGCCGATCGACTCCCAGAACGGGCCGTTCTGGAACACCAGGATGTACTGGGTCAGCCCGCCGAAGACCTCTGTGGCCTGGCCGAAGGTGCCCTCGCGTTCGATCACGAGCAGCGACTGGTAGATCGCGTAGCCGATCGGCACAAGGTAGAACAGGGCGAACAGGGTGCCGAACGGCAGAACGAACGCGAGGATCGCGCCCTTGTGCTGTACGCGGGGCTTCGCTCCGACCGGCTTGGCGGGCTTCGCTGCGCGGGGCTTCTTCCGGGCAGCGCTGCCCGGGGCATCCGTCAGGGGAACGGCAGGTGCGCTCATGATGCGGGGTCCTCTCTAATCACGCGAACGGCTCCCGCCGGCACGCGCACAATTCGACCGACGGGTTCGTCGGTGACGAGTTCATGGCCGGCGGCCGCAAGCTCGATGTCATCCGGACCGTGGTTGATGATGAACAGGTAGCTGTGGGCAAGGCCCACGCGGCGCACGACCTCGACCCGGCCGGCGCTCTCCGGGCCGAGCCTGGTGACCCGGGCCTCCTGGGCGATGGTGCGCACGAGGTCGCGCAGCGCTCCGGCCTCCAACGCGGTGGCGACGTACCAGGCGGTGCCGTCCTCGTGCCGGTTGCGGGTCACAGCGGGGATGCCGGGCAGCGGCCCGTCGAGATAGCTCGCGATCACCTCGGCGGTGTCGACGCGCAGGCGTTCCGCCCACAGGGTGGCGGTGGCGCCGGAGTCGAGGGCGAGCACGTGCCCGGGAAGCAGCGGGGAGAATTCCTCCACCGTGATGCCGAGGGTCTCGCGGAACGCGCCGGGGTAGCCGCCGGTGCGCACCCGGTCGTCTTCGTCGACGATGCCGCTGAAGAAGGTGATCAGGGCGTGGCCGCCGGCGGCGACATACGCGTTCAGGTTGTCAGCCTGCGTGTCCGAGACCAGGTACAGCGCCGGGGCGACGACGAGGCGGTAGCCCGAGAGGTCGGCATCCGGGGAGACGATGTCGACCGTGACGCCGACCTCGTGCAGAGCCGTGTAGGCGGCGTGTACCTGGTCGAGGTAACGCACCGCGTGGGAGGGGCGGGATTCGCCGTCGCCGGCCCACCAGGATTCCCAGCTGAAGAGGATGGCGGCATCCGCCACGACCCGGCTGCCGGTGACCTCGGCGAGCCGGTCGAGGGTCGCGCCCAGAGCCACGACCTCGCGCCAGAGCACGGTGTCGGTGCCGGCGTGGGGCACCAGGGCGGAGTGGAACTTCTCCGAGCCCTGCAGGGAGGCGCGCCACTGGAAGAAGCAGATGCCGTCGGCGCCACGGGCGACGTGGGCGAGGGAGTTGCGGGTCATCTCGCCGGGCGCCTTGGCCAGGTTGTGCGGCTGCCAGTTGACGGCGCCGGCGGCCTGCTCCATCAGGAGCCAGGGCGCGCCGCCCGCTAGCCCGCGGGTGAGGTCGGCGGCGAAGGCCAGCTCGGTGGTGGGGTCGGCGAGGCGGTGGTCGAGGTAGTGGTCATTGGCGACGATGTCCATGTCACCGGCCCAGGACCAGTAGTCCAGGTTGCGGATGTGCGCGGTGACCATGAAGTTGGTGGTGACGGCCACGGTCGAGTGGCGGCGCAGCACCGCGGTCTCCAGACGGTAATAGTCGAGCAGCTCGGCGGAGCTGAACCGGTGGAAGTCGAGCACCTGGCCGGGGTTCCGGCTGGAGAGGGTGAGCCGCGGGGTGAGGATCTCGGCCCATTGGCCGTAGCGCTGGCTCCAAAAGGAGGTACCCCAGGCTTCGTTGAGGGCCTCGATCGTGCCGTACCGTGCCTGCAGCCAGAGGCGGAACGCCGCGGCGGTGTCGTCGCAGTAGCAGAGCGCGTTGTGGCAGCCCAGCTCGTTGGACACGTGCCACAGCGCGATGGCCGGATGGTGGCCGTACCGCTTCGCGACCTGCTCGACCAGGGCGAGCGCGTGCTCGCGGAACACGGCCGAACTCGGGCACCAGGCCTGGCGACCGCCCGGGAAGCGGCTGGTTCCGTCGTCGGTCACCGGCAGGATCTCGGGGTGGCGCGTGGTCAGCCACGGCGGCGGAGACGAGGTGCCGGTGCCGAGATTGACCCGGATGCCATTGGCGTGCAGCAGCTCGATGACCGTGTCGAGTGTCGTGAAGTCGTACTCGCCGGGGCGCGGTTCGATGTGCGACCAGCCGAAGATGTTGATGGCCACCAGGTCGACGCCGGCCTCGCGCATCAGGCGCACGTCCTCGGCCCAGGTGCCCGGGCCCCACTGCTCCGGGTTGTAGTCGCAGCCGTAGGCGATGCCCTCGTGAACGAACGGGCTGGCCGAAGCCGTTCCGTCGTGAGTGGCTGCGCGCGTGTTCATGTGCTCCCTGACCGTGGTGTGCAGACACCGGTGTTGACGACTCTGTGAACGTGCACAGAGTCGAGAGCAAAACTCACCATCGGGTTTTCTGTGAACGTACACAGAGTACGGACGCCACGGCTCCCGTGTCAAGCACGTCTGCCCCGTGGGAGCGTTACAGTTATCGAATGGTGATGATTCCGGCTCGACGCAGACGCGCGACGATCCACGACGTCGCCGTGGAGGCCGGCGTCTCCCGCGGCACGGTCAGCCGGGTCGTGAACGACGAACCCTACGTCTCGGCGTCGGCCCGCATCGCCATCGAGGCCGCCATCGAAAAGGTCGGCTACGTGCCCAACAACGCCGCCCGCAGCCTGGTCATGCAGCGCTCGGAGGCCGTGGGCTTCATCGTGCACGAGCCCCATTCCCTCTTTCTGGACGACCCCAACATCGGCGGCATCCTGCTCGGCGCCAACACCGTGCTCTCCCGCGCCGACTACCAGATGGTCAGCCTCGTCATTGATTCCCAGCGCGACACCGACCGTGTCGCCCGCTACCTCAGCGGCGGTTTCGTCGACGGTGTCGTCATCGTTTCCGCCCGCCACGAAGATCCCATCACCCGGGTGATCGAGAAGCTGCGCCTCCCGGCCGCTTTCGTGGGACATCCGCCCGACCTGCAGGCGCTCCCCTTCGTGGGCATCGACAACCGGGCGTCGGCGCGCGCCATCACCGAACGCCTGATGCAGACCGGCCGCACGCGCATCGGCATGGTCGCCGCGGCCCTCGACCGCGACTCCGGCGCCGACCGCCTGGCCGGTTTCACGGATGCCCTCGGCGACCGCTTCGACCCGGCCCTCGTCGCCCGTGTGCCGCTGTACACCTTCGCCGACGGGGCTCAGGGCATGCGCGAACTGCTCGAACGCGACCCGCTGATCGACGGCGTGTTCGCGGCGTCCGACGCCGTCGCGGCCGGAGCCCTCGAGGCCCTCCGCGACGCCGGGCGCAGCGTGCCCAGTGACGTCGGCATCGTCGGCTTCGACGACAGCACCTGGGCGCTGCGCACCCAGCCGCACCTGTCCACCGTGCACCAGCCTGCCTTCGGCCTCGGTGCGGCGGCGGCCGAGTGCGTGCTCGGCCAGTTGCGCGGCGAGGAGCAGCCGCCCGGCGGCATCCTGCTGGAGACCCCGATCGTCTGGCGCGACTCCGCCTGAACGGGCGGGCAAGCCACTCCGCGCGGGGTGCGAGCAGGCCGGGCGCGGGGCAGACTGGGAGCATGGTTCGCAAACAGGCCGTCGTGCGCGGGGTCGTGCAAGGGGTGGGGTTCCGCTACTACGCCCAGGCCGAGGCCCGTCGCCTCGGCCTCGCGGGATTCGTGCGCAACCGCGCGGACGGCACGGTGGAGGTCGAGGTGGAGGGGAACGCGGCATCCGTCTGGGCGATGCTCGCGTGGCTGCAGCACGGACCGCCGTCGGCCCACGTCGAGGCCGTCGAGGTCAGCACGATTGCCCCGCTCGACGAGACCGGGTTCCGGATCGGCTACTGAGCGGGAACCCGACCTGCAGAGGTAGCGTGGAAGCATGTGCGCGCGAGCTGCCGATCCCGCTCGGACGAAACCCACGGAACGCGTCCCGGCGGCGGCGAACCCGGTCATGCGCGCACTGCCGGCGGCAGGCACCCGCCCGGCACTGACCCGGGGGCCGCGCCCGTTCCCCGTGCGCCGCGTGCGCCAGGCATTCGGCGTGGGTCGGCTCCTGCTTGCCGGGCTGGGCGTGGCGGCCCTCCTCGGCTACTTCGACTACGTGCTCGGCTTCGCCACGTTCCAGATCTACAACTTCTACAGTTACTTCACGGTGCAAAGCGGCATGGCGGCGGTCGTCGCGTTCGTCGCCGGTGCGATCGTCGCGTTCCGGCACACGGTCGACCCACCGTGGCTGGACTGGTTCCGGCTGCTGGTCACGACCTACATCACCGTCTCGGGGATCGTGTTCCTGACCATCGTCATCCAGTCCTCAAACCGGGATTACACGATCGAGGTGCCCTGGTCGAGCCAGCTGCTGCACTTCTGGATTCCGGCGATCGCCCTCCTGGACTGGCTGACGGATGCCGGCAAGGCCCGCCTGCCCTGGAAAATCCTGGCCTGGGGACTCGTGGTGCCCAGTATCTGGGGAGTATTCACGCTCATCCGCGGGTCGATCGTGGGCTGGTACCCATACTTCTTCCTCGACCCGGTGCAGGTCAGTGGGCCGCTCGAAACGGCGGTCTACTGCCTGGTCGCGTTGACGCTCTTCACCGCTATCGCAGCCGTTCTCACGGCCACGTCGCGGCTGCCCCAGTGGATGTGGCGGCGCGGGTCTACAGCGGAATGAACGAGTATTCGCTGGTCAGATGCTCACCCTGACAGGCTCCGCAATAAAGCACACCGGATGCCTGCATCGCGAGCACCCGGGGCGTGCACTGCACCACCTTCGGGCCGCAGCAGGGCGAGATGACCATATAGGAGCCCGGGGCGGTGGGCAGGTGCCCGCTCAGCCCACGGATGTGGTGGGTGCCTTCGCACGGCAGGTCAGGGTCGAAGTCGAGAAGAACGACGGATTCGAGGTCAATGTCGAGGAGGGTATCCATGGGGAGCACAGCAATCACACGGTCAAGCAGAGAGGTGGAACAGTCGCGGGTGGAGGTGGTGCATCCCAGTGGCAACCACGCTGGGACGGCCGGCGGCTGAGCCCGGCCTGGACCGGGGGTACTCACCCCTCAGGAATCCGTCGGCACAGCCAGTCAGGGTAACGACTGGACCTCTGGGCGCTGCACCACGACGGGCTGCGCCTGCATGAAAACGCACCCCGAAGGGGGGCCAAATTTCACCGACTGGACGTTGGCAGGAGCATACACGACGAATCTCGAGATTGCCAAGGGTTGACTTCGGCGAGGCGCTGGTCAGGTGTTTTGATGACGGGTGGTTCGCGCCTACTCCGGGGTCGGGGTGGAGGTCGGCACTCCGGCGTAGAACGGTTCGAGGCTGGTCAGTGCGGCCGCCAGGAACTCGTCGTCATCGACCTCCGCGAGGCGCAGAGCCGCTTCCGCAGTGACGAGACCGACCAGGACCGGTTCGCCGGTGAGCGGAACCATGTTGATCCAGACGCGGAAATCGTCGACGACGCCGACCGTGGACCAGAGCGGGGCATCCGTGTCCCAGAACGGTTCCTCGAACTGCAGCCAGATCTTGTCGAGCGTGCCCATGCCCAGCGCCGCGATGGCACCGCGATGTGCGAAGGGCAGCGGCGGGTCGAACTCCATCACCTTGGTCTTCAGCACGCCGAGCGGCACCGTGACGATGACCCGGTCGGCGGAGAGCGACTCGCCGTTGCCGAGCCGCAGGCTGGTGCCGGAGTCGCTGTAGGCGATCCGGGTGACCACGCTCGAGCCGAGCACGTCGATGCCGTCACTCAGGTCCTCGAGCAGGGTGGCGTAGCCGCCGAGCACGATGCGGTCCTCGCCGGCGCCGTCGTCGGCGCCGTCGTCGTCGGCGCCGTTTTTCGCGGCGGTATCGGCAGCCGAATACCAGGACGACTGCTCCGCGACGGGAGCGCCGGTCTTCGGATCGAGCACCACCGTGATCTGGTAATCAAGCCAGTCGGCGTCGGAAACGCCGATGTCGGCATCCGTCGTCGAGAGCTTGGAGGCCCCGGAATCGGCCAGCGCCTGGGCGATGGACACATCGGCAGGCTGCTCGGCGGCCCAGGCCAGGGCGGTGGCGACCGCCTGCGCGCCGGTGTCCGGCACCTCCACGACCGCGCCGGCCGCGGTGCGTGCCTCGGGTACTCCGGAGAACGGGGCGGTGGCGACGCCGCGGTCGGTGAGGTCCTCATCGAGGGTGGTGTCCCCGGTGCGCCGCACGACGGCCGCGCCGAGCTCGATCGGGAACGGCCAGTCCGTGTCGGTGACGGTGTCGATCCGGCCGCCGATGCGGTTACGGGCCTCCACCACGAACACATCGAAGCCGGCGTCCTGCAGGTCGCGGGCAGCGGCGAGCCCGGCCATTCCGGCGCCGATCACGGCGATGCGCTCCCCCACGTCGGCGGCCGCGATCACGTCGCGGGCGGCGCGCTGACCGGAGTCGCGGGCACCCTGCACGGTGCCGAACGCATCGGTGGAGGTCGCCTCACCGGCGAAGAACAGCCGGTCGTCGACCGGCTGGCTGAGGGCATCCCGCTGCTCGGGCGTCGCGCCCACGGCGGGAAAGCTGAACGAACCGCGCGCGAACGGATCGGCCGACCACGACGTGCGACGCATGGCCGCGGGCTTCGGCACGAGCGAGGGTGCCGAAGTCGGTTTGGGCGTGACGGAGGCCGAGGGCCGGGGAGTCGGCGACACGCACGCGGTGAGCGCGACCAGGGACAGGCCGGAGACCGAGCCGAGCAGAAAGGTTCGACGTTTCATAGTGTGTCCGCGTCACGTGTGGCGCTGACGCTCTCCTTTCCGAGCGGGCCGGGCAGTATGACCAAACTACCGCAGAGGTCGGCGAAGTGGCTGGTCGGGGCGAGTGTGGCGGGACGCACGCACGTCGCGTCGGCCTGTGTGTGCTCGCAGCCTTCGCCCGCTGGTGTGCATCCCGCTGGTGTGCATAACTCCTGCAATTCGTCGTGCGGGGGAAATACAGGCCCGGAATCACGCGGGAGACCCGCTGCACGCGCCGAAATTGCAGGAGTTATGCCTGGGAACGGAGGTTGACTCGGGCACCAGCAGACGTCGGCGCAGCCGGCGAGCGCGGGTCAGGCGAGCGGATGCTGCAGGAAGCCGTCGTCCAGCAGCTCACGCACCCGCGGAAACAGGTCCGCGGCGAGTTCGCGTTCGTCGACGTCGAGCAGCTCGGCCAGCGCGGCCACGATCGAGCCCACGTCGAGGTCACCGTCGCAGGCTCCGACGAGTGCGGCGAGGCCGGTGTCCAGCGGGACCGACCGGCCGAAGCCACTGCCCTGGTGCAGGGTCATCAGGGTGGGGTCCTCCTGGCCGGGCCAGTAGTGCCGCTCCTCGGTGACATCGGCTGCGACGGTGAGCCGCGCACGGGCGAGGCGGGCGTCATCCGTTGCCGCGTGCCAATCATGGGCGGAGAGGCAGGCGGCGAGGTGGCTGCCCATTCCTCCGGGGTTGTGGCCGAGGCCGCCGGGAAGTCGTTCGAGGCGGCGGAGAGAGGGCGGGCCGGCGACCGTTCGGCGCAGCAGCATGTAGCCGAAGCCGACCTGGCTCACGCCGCGGGCCTCGAAGTCGTCCAGCCAGGCACCGTAGAGACGGTCGAAGTCGGCGGTGTCGGCGCGGGTGCCGCCGTCGCGGATCCACGTCTCGGCGTAGAGCGTGGGTGCCTGCACCTCGCGTTCGATGATCCAGGCGTCGAGCGCCACGTGCGAATTCGACGGAGATTTTGCTCCCGGAGGGGCCGCAGGTGTCGAATTCGGGGTGTTTCGGGCAGAATCTCCGTCGAATTCGTCAGGGGCATCGAGCCAGCCGGCCAGTCGCTCGAAGGCGTCCTGGCCGGCGTGATACTCCCAGTTGCCGAGCAGCTGGGCGACGCCGCCCGGGGTGAGGTGCTCGGCCGCGCCGCGCACCACGGCCTCCACTAGGGCGTCGCCGACCAGGCCGCCGTCGCGGTATTCGTAAGCAGGCACCCCCGGAACCCGCGGGGTGATCACGAACGGCGGGTTGGAGATGATGTGGTCGAAGCGCTCCCCCGCGACGGGTTCGAACAGGCTGCCGAGGCGGAACTCGATGTTGCCGATCTCGTTCAGGGCCGCGTTCAGAGCGGCGAGCTCGAGCGCGCGCACCGAGATGTCGGTGGCCACCACCCGGTCCGCGTGCCGGGACGCGTGCATCGCCTGGATGCCGCAGCCGGTGCCCAGGTCGAGGGCGCTGGCCACCGGGGTGGGGATCAGCAGCCCGCTGAGCGTCAGGGATGCCCCGCCCACGCCCAGCACATGGCTCTCGCCGAGCGGGTGGCCGAGCGCGAGCTCACCCAGGTCGGACAGGATCCACCAGCTGCCGGCACCCTGCGCGTCGACGAAGCTGTAGGGCCGCAGTTCGAGCAGCGGGCGAACGGTGGCACCGGTGTCTGCGTCGGCGCCCCGGTCGGCAGCGACGGATGCCGCGAGCCCCAGCTCTTCGGCCCCGGCGGCACCCAGTGCGGGCAGGGCGGCCTCGAGCTCCGCACGGTCGACGGGCAGGCCGAGCACGAACAGGCGGGCCAATGTGGCGCAGGGCTCGGTGTGCCCGAGCGTCTCCCGGAGGCCGTCCAGCGCACGCAGCGCCGGGACCCGCTGATTGCGGCGCAGCGCGGCATCGGCGTCGATCCCCCACAGGCCCGTGAGGGCCGAAACCGAGAAGTTGGCGGTGGCGAGGTCGGAGCGAAGCCGGGCGATCAGTGCAGAAGTCACCGGTCTATTCAACTGCACCCGCTCAACCGCACCGACTCCGCAGCCCCGGCTCAACCGCCGGTCTCCGGCCGGGTCAACCGCCGGTCGTGTGCATAACTCCTGCAATTTGCACCGGCGTCGCCGGACTTCCGCGTGATTCCGGGCCTGTTTCCTGCCCGGGCGACGAATTGCAGGAGTTATGCACCATTGCGGAGGACCACTGCCCGGACTCGGACCGAGACCCAGACCCAGACCCAGACCCAGACCCAGACTCGGACTCGGACCAGGACTCAGGCGCAGACGCAGGCGAATCGAACCGCAAGCCGCACCGGCAACCGGCCTAGCGGCGTTCCTCGGCCACGCTGTTGCCGCCGTCGACGACGATGGTCTGGCCGGTGACGTACGACGCGCCGGGCGACGCGAGCCAGGCGATCACGGATGCAACCTCCGCCGCCGTGCCGCTGCGTCCCACCGGAACGAGCGCGCCCTCGACCGCTTCGCTCTCCAGCTGGGACCCGGTCTCGATCCAGCCCGGCGCGACCGCGTTCGCGGTCACGCCGAGCCAGGCCTCGTCCACGGCGAGCGCCCGGGTCAGCCCGGCCAGGCCGGCCTTCGCCGCCGCGTAGGTCAGGTCCCCGCGGGAGGCCATCACCGGCCCCGACACGCTGGACACCGTGATGATGCGTCCCCAGTTCGCCTCATGCATGTAGCCGATCACGGTGCGCGTGGCATGGAACGCCGTCGACAGGTTGATCGCGAGGCCGCGGTCCCATTCCTCCGGCGACGTGGTGCTCACGTCGCCGTGCAGCATCTCCGCGTCGCCGACCGCGACCATGCCCGCGTTGTTGACCAGGATCGTGGGTGCCAGGCCGGCCTCGAGCAGGGCGTCGGCCAGCAGCCGCGCCCCGGCCTCGGTGTCAAGGGTGCAGACGAAACCGGATGCCCCGATGCCCCGTTCCGCCAGCTCGGCCGCGCGCTCGTGCACGCGTTCGGTCGTGGCGGTGAGCACGACCAGCGCACCGAGCTCCCCCAGCATCCGGGCCGCGGCGAATCCGATCCCGGAGGCGCTGCCGGCCCCGGTGACCAGGGCGGTGCGGCCGGTGAGGTTCCACGCGTCGGGCAGGGCGGCCGGGAGGCCGGCAGACACGGGCACACCGGGGGAAACAGGGAGACCGACAACCTCGGGGAGAGTCATGGCGTCATGCTAGCGGCTACTACGGCACGTCCATCGGAATGGCGGCGAACTCGCGCACGACCAGCCGGGGCGTGATCAGCCGGTGCCGCGGCTCGTCCGATTCCGGGGCGCCGTGCACGCGTCCGCCGAATTCTCCCGTGAGGAGGTCGAGCACTCCGGCGGCGACCTCGTCGACGGCCTGGTCGACGCTGGAGAGACCGACCGCGGCGGCAACCGGCGTGTTGTCGTACCCGGTGACCGGCACGCGTCCCGGGTTGGCGATCATCGCGCCGAGGGCGAGCGAGTCACTCGCGCAGAGCACGGCGTCGAGCCGGCCGGCGTTCTGCCGCAGCTCCGTCATCGCGGCGGTGCCCTGGCTGACACCGTCGGTGGTGACGATCTCGAGCCGGGCGAGTTCCTCGGCCGAGACGTCGCCGCGTTCCATCATCGCGTCGTACCAGCCCCGGCGGCGTTCGTCGCCGGTGCCCGACGGGCTGGGCCAGCCGATGTAGGCGATCCGCCGGGCACCGGCGTCCTGTTGCGCCCGGGTGGCTTCGTGCAGGCCGGCCCAGCCGTCCACATCCACCCACAGGTGCTGCGGGTCGTTCAGATCGTCGTCACCCCACGGGCGTCCGAAGGTGACGAAGGAGATGCCGTTCGCGATCAGCCACTGGGTGCGCGGGTCGCCGGCGAACGTCGAGGTGAGCACGAAGCCGTCGACGTCCGCGCCGTCGTTCAGACGCTGGAACTGGGTGATCTCGTCGTCGGGGCTCGTCGCCGTGAACAACAGCACGCGCAGCCCCTGCGCGTCGGCCTGTTCGGTCAGGGCGTGCAGGAACCGGTCGAGCACCGACCCGGAGATGCCGTCGATCATCGGGTCCAGACGGATGCCGATGGTCGAGCTGCGCCGCGTGCGGAGGCGCCGGGCGGAGGCGTGGGGCCGATACCCGAGCTCCTTGATGGCGGCCTCGACCCGCTCGCGGGTGTCAGCGCGCACGATGCCGGGCGAATTCATCACATTCGAGACGGTCTGGCGGGAGACGCCGGCCGCAAGGGCGACATCCGTCACCGTGGGAAGCCCGCTCATACCTGCTCCTGCCCCAAGCCTGCCGATGACCGCGCACGACCGCGCCTGAATTGAACGATCAAATACCGTTCTGCACAGGCTACCGCGTGCCGCCGGATCGCAGGGAACGGGGGCGCCCGCCCGACCGCCCGTCCGAGCGCCCGTCCGCGCGCCCCCTGCGATCGCCCCGCCGGTCAGGCAATTCTCCGCTCGGCCACCCCGCGGACCTGTTCCCCGGAAAGACGCGGATTGTATCGATCAAAAGAAAAGTTTGATCGATCAAATAAAGTCAGCTATCGTGACCTCTACACAAGCAAACGCGCATCGATGCGCGACACAAGGAGAAACAAGATGCAACGACGCAACTCTCGCTGGTTGATCGGAACCGGGCTCGCCGTCGCCGGCGCCCTCACTCTCAGCGCCTGCGGTTCCGGATCCGGCTTCGGCGACACCGCCGATGCGGGCGGAGAGCTCACCAGCGACTCCTCCCAGGGACTCAACGTGCTGATCGGCTCCAGCGGAGACGCCGAGACCGCATCCGTCAACGCCGCGGTCGCCGCCTGGTCCGAGAAATCCGGCACCGACGCCAAGGTCAGCGTCGCCAGCGACCTCAACCAGCAGCTCGCCCAGGGCTTCGCCGCCCAGAAGCCCGCCGACGTCTTCTACCTCTCGACGGATGCCCTCGCCGGCTACGCCTCGAACGGCTCGCTCCTGGCCTACGGCGACCAGCTCGCCAACAAGGACGACTTCTACCCGAGCCTGGTCAACTCCTTCACCTACGAGGACAAGTTCTACTGCGCACCGAAGGACTTCTCGACCCTGGGCCTGGTCATCAACACCGACCTCTGGGCCCAGGCCGGGCTCACCGACGCCGACATCCCCACCACCTGGGATGAGCTTGCCGCCGTGAGCAAGACCCTCACCACCGACACCCAGGTCGGACTCTCCCTCGGGGGCGAGTACGCCCGCCTCGGCGCTTTCATGGCGCAGGCCGGCGGCAGCCTGATGAACGAGGACAGCACCGAGGTCACCGCGAACAGCGCGGAGAGCGTCGCGGGCCTCGAATACGCGCAGACCCTCCTGAACGACGGGGTGATGAGCTACGCCAGCGAAATCGGCGCCGGCTGGGGCGGCGAGGCGTTCGGCAAGCAGCTCTCGGCCATGACCATCGAAGGCAACTGGATCACGGGCGCGATGAAGAGCGACTTCCCCGCGGTCAACTACACGGTCGCCGAGCTCCCCGCGGGCCCGGAGGGCAAGGGCACCCTGCAGTTCACCAACTGCTGGGGCATCGCCGCCGACAGCCCCAACCAGGCTGCCGCCCTCGAGCTGGTGGAACAGCTCACCAGCAAGGACGCCCAGCTCACCTTCTCCGAGGAGTTCGGTCCGATGCCCTCGATCGAGTCCGCCGCCGACGAGTGGAAGACCGCCAACCCCACCCTCGTCGCCTTCCTCGACGGCGCTGACTACGCCCAGGGCGTGCCCAACGTGAAGGGCGCCGCGGATGTCGTGAGCGACCTGAACGCGCAGCTCGAGTCGCTCAAGACCGGGGACGCCCAGGCGATCCTCGACTCCGTGCAGAAGAACCTCGAAGCACTGCTGAAGTAGTCCACCATGTCGACGCCCGCACGCACAGCTCGCCGCTCCGGCCTCCGGAGCGGCGAGGCCGCCTCGGGGTGGCTCTTCACCGCCCCGATGATCATCCTGCTCGGCATGTTCCTGGTCATTCCGGTGCTGATGGCCCTCTGGGTCAGCTTCTCCGACTGGAACGGCCGCGGCAGCCCCTTCGGCGGCACCGTGTCGTTTGTGGGCCTCGACAACTACTCCGCCCTGGTCGGCGGCGGCGGCCTGGCCGAACAGGACTTCGGAACGGCGCTGCGCAACAACGCCTGGTACGTCCTCCTGGTCGTGCCGACCCAGACCATGCTGTCGCTGCTGCTGGCCGTGCTGGTCAACCGGCAGATCCTGCGCGGCCGCGGCTTCTTCCGCACCGCGTTCTACTTCCCGTCGGTGACCAGCTCGGTCGCCATCACGGTGCTCTGGCTGTTCCTGTTCAGCGCCAGCGGAGCGGTCAACAAACTGCTCGCGTTCATCGGCATCAACGGACCGAACTGGTTCAATGACCCCAGCGGTGTGCTGCACAACTTCCTCGGCCTGTTCGGCGTCGAGACCGGGCCGGCCGCCCTGACCGGCAACACGTTCCTCGGAATCTCCTTCTGGGAGTGGCTCGCCGGGCCATCCGTCGCCATGAGCGCCTTCATCCTGATGGCCGTGTTCACCACCAGCGGCACGTTCATGCTGCTGTTCATCGCCGCGCTGCAGAACCTCAGCGGCGACGTCGTCGAGGCAGCCATGATGGACGGCGCCAACGGCTGGCAGCGGTTCTGGCGGGTCACCCTCCCCCAGCTGCGGCCGACCCTCTTCACCGTGCTCACCCTCGGCCTGATCGGCGCCTGGCAGGTCTTCGACCAGATCTACACCGGCACCCAGGGCGGTCCGGGCAAGACAACACTCACGCCGGCCTACCTCTCCTATCAGGCGGCCTTCACCAACCAGGCCTGGGGCCAGGGTGCCGCGATCGCGTTCATCCTGTTCGTGATCATCGTGGCCTTCACCCTCTTCCAGCGCTGGCTGCTGGCCGAACGTCAGGTCTCCGAACGACGGATGCGTCCGTATCTGCAGAATCCGACATCCGGAGGTTCGAAATGAGCACCACCACGAGAACCCGCGAGCGCACCGTCTCCCCGTCCCGGCGCCTGCGCGCCCTGAGCCGGGAACAGCTGCCGAACCGCCAGGTCGCCGGCAAGTCGCTGCTCTACGCGATCCTGATCGTGCTCGCGATGATCTACATCGCCCCGTTTCTGATCCAGGTCGCCACCTCCTTCAAAACGGATGGCGACGCCGCCAGCAATCCCATGTCGCTGCTCCCGCAGACCTGGTCCACGGCCGCGTACGAAAGGTTGTTCCTCAACTCGGACTTCCCGGTCTGGTTCCAGAACTCCGCAATCGTCACGGTCTTCGTCACCCTCGGCCGCGTCTTCTTCAACTCTCTGGCCGGGTACGCCCTCGCCCGGTTGCACTTCCGGGGCCGCAACGTGATCTTCGCGCTGCTCATCGCCGTGATGAGCGTGCCCGGTGTGGTGCTGCTGATCCCCAAGTTCCTGGTGATCAACCAGCTCGGCATCTACGACACCTACGTGGCCATGATCGTGCCGCTGCTCACGGACGCCGCCGGCGTCTTCATCATGAAGAACTTCTTCGAGTCGATTCCCGCCAGCGTGGAGGAGCAGGCCCGCATCGACGGGGCCGGCACCTTCCGGGTGTTCTGGTCGATCGTGCTGCCGATGGCCCGTCCGGCGCTGGTGACCATCATCATCCTGTCGTTCCAGGGTTCCTGGAACGAGCTGTCGCACTTCATCGTCGCCACGCAGTCGCCCGAGCTGACCACCCTGACCAAGGGTGTGGCCTCACTGGCGTCCGGGCAGCTCAGCCAGGGCACCCAGTACCCGCTCAAGCTGGCCGCGGCGGCGATCATGACCATCCCGGTCGCGGTGATGTTCTTCATCTTCCAGAAACGCATCATGAACACCACCGACGGGGCGGTGAAGGAGTAACCCCTCCTCCCTCCCCGTTCTCCCGGCACTCCGTTCTTTATCAATTTGCCCGGTAATTCCGCACCACAACCCCACTCTGGAGTCGTACCTCACTCATGTTCTCTCACCCTGTCCAGCCTCTGCTCCATGACTCCGCCATCGTTCTGGCGGCCCCCACCCAGGCGTGGTCGCGGTCCGACGGGCAGACGGAGAAGCCCATCCACGGCCTCTACCACGCGGACACCCGGGTCCTCTCCGGCTGGTCGCTGCTGATCGGCGGCCAGACCGGCGAGGCGATCGGACACGCCCAGCGCGGTGCAGGCGCGGTCACCTTCACGTCGCTGCTCCGCCACCTCGACGACCGCACCGCCGACCCGCGGCTGCGACTCGAGGTCACCCGCACGGTCACCGCGGGGCGCATGACCGAGCGGATCGAGATCATCTCGGGACTCGAGCAGGCCGTCGAGACGACCGTGTCCGTGCGCCTGACGCCCGATTTCGCCGATATGCAGACCGTGAAGGCCGGCCTCGCGGGGGCTGCCGAGCGCGACGCTTTCGGGGGCGCGGACCTGCCCGCGGCACCGGATGTCGCCGTGACGGAGGCGAGCGGGGGCATCCGTCTGTCGACCGCCGCCGTGTCGGCGCTGATCGGCGTCAGCGGCGACGGGGTGCTGGCCGGGTCCACCGCCGAGGCTGACACCGAGGTCACCGGCACCTGGGCGGTCACGGTGCCCGCGAGGGGCAGCGTCGCCGTGGAGTGGTCGGTCGACGTCGCGCACGCGGCGACCGTGGTGCAGGGCGCGCCCGGGCTGCCGGAGTGGGCCGGCGTGTCGGTGCGCTCCGGCGACGCGCGCCTGGGCCGCTGGGTGGCGCGCGCGCTCGACGACCTGACCGGCCTGCGGATGGCCACCCGGGAGAGCCCGGACGAGCCGTTCCTGGCCGCCGGCGCACCCTGGTTCTTCACCCTGTTCGGCCGGGATTCGCTGTGGGCGGCACGTTTCCTGCTGCCCCTCGGCACCGAGATCGCCGGTTCCACGCTGCGCCTGCTCGCCCAGCTGCAGGGCACGAAGAGCGACACCGAGACGGCGGAACAGCCCGGCAAGATCATGCACGAGCTGCGCCCCGACGTGTTCTCGATGCCGGGCGAGAGCCTGTCGCTGCCGCCGCTCTACTACGGCACCGTCGACGCCACCCCGCTCTGGATCTGCCTGTTGCGCGACGCCTACCGGTGGGGTTTGGCCTCCGACGAGGTCGAGGCGCTGCTGCCGGCGCTCGAGGCGGCCCTCGGCTGGATGCGCGACTTCGGCGACAGCGACGGCGACGGCTTCCTCGAATACGTCGACATCACCGGCCACGGACTCGCGAACCAGGGCTGGAAGGACTCCGGCGACTCGATCCAGTGGCGCGACGGCAGCCTCGCCGACGGGCCGATCGCCCTGTGCGAGGTGCAGGCCTACGCCTACGAGGCCTACATCGGCGGTGCCGAGCTGCTCGACGCGTTCAACCGGCCCGGCGGCGACGCCTGGCGGGCCCGGGCCGAAGCGCTCCAGACCCGGTTCCGGGATTCGTTCTGGATCGACTCGCCGGCAGGCCGCTACCCGGCCGTCGCCCTCGACGCCTTCAAGCGCCCCGTCGACACCGTGACCAGCAACATCGGCCACCTGCTGGGCACCGGGCTGCTCTCCGCCGAGGAGTCCGCCCTCGTGGCCGCCCGGCTGGTCTCCCCCGAGCTCAGCTCCGGCTACGGCCTGCGCACGATGTCGACGGACTCCACCGGCTACTGGCCGCTGAGCTACCACGGCGGCTCGGTCTGGACCCACGACACCGCCATCGCGATCTCCGGACTGGGGCGCGCCGGATTCGGCGCCGAGGCCGGCATCCTGATCGAGGGGCTGCTCGCCGCAGCCGAATCCTTCGACTACCGCATGCCGGAGCTGCACTCCGGCGACGCGTCCACCGCGGTCGCCCAGGCGGTGCCCTACCCGGCCGCCTGCCGCCCGCAGGCCTGGTCGGCGGCCGCCGCGGTCTCCGTGCTGGGCACCGTGCTCGGCCTGGCGCCGGACCCGGTCACCGGCCACGTCACCGCCACCCCGATCAGCCCCGCCGTCGTCGGCGATGTGACGGTGCACGGCCTCCGGACCCCGCTCGCCCCGGCCCCGGTCGGCTAGGGCTCGCGCCGGGCTGGCGGGCGGTCCGTCGCCTGCCCGGGAGCCCGGCAGCCCGGACCAGGTCATCCGTCACCCGTTGCATAACTCCTGCAAATTCTGGTGCCGGCCGGGAGCCACCCCCGGAATTCCGGGCAACCGTTCCGCTGCTCCGCCGAATTGCAGGAGTTATGCACATGGCCCGGCCTGCACCTCCGAACCCTGCACTTCCGAATGGGGACCAGAAGGGGCGGACTACAGCCAGCGCATCGTGAAGGCGCGGGCGAGCACGGCGCTGGCCGGCGGCACCGCGAGCATGCGCACGAGACCGTTGCGTGCGCGCAGGCGCAGCCCCTGCACGGGGCCTCCCATCGCCATGTTGAAGCCGGCCTGCCGGGCGGCCATCCGGGCGCTGCGCCGGCGGCGGCGGTCGTAGTCCCCGAGGACCGAGGCCGCGGCATCCGGTTCGCGCAACGCCCGGTCCAGCGCCGGGGCCAGCTGCAGCGCGTCGAGCCAGCCGAGATTCATGCCCTGCCCGCCGATCGGGCTGATCTGGTGCGCCGCGTCCCCGATGAGCACGACCCGCCCGGCCACCAGCCTCGCGGCCAGACGCTGCTGCACCGAGAACGCGCTGGCCACAGCGTCCGTCGGGGGCAGGCGCACACCGGTGCGGTCTCGGATGAGCGCGGCCAGGTCCTCGGACGTGGCCTCCGTCAGCAGGGCCTCGGTCATGGCCACCCAGCGGCGTCGCCCTCCGGGCAGCGGGAACGACTCGACCACCCCTCCCCGTTCGAAGAAGAGCACCGCCTCCCCCGGGTGCTCCCCCGTGTCGGGGTAGTCGCTCATCAGATACGTCTCTCCGCCGGTGCGTGCTGCAGAACGGATGCCGAGGAGGTCGCGCACCAGACTGCGCGCACCGTCGGCCGCCACGACGTAACGGGCTTCGAGAGTCTCCACGGCCTCCCCGGCCGTGCGCACGGTGTCGACCGCCACCCGGTCGCCCCGATCGTAGACTCCGGTCACGGTGACGCCCGCGCGGAGCCGGCCGGGCGCGAGCTCCGCGAAACGGGCACGCAGCACCGCCTCGGTCTCGGTCTGCGGCAGGGAGATCACGCTCTGCGTGCGGTCGGCGGACGGGGCGAAAGACATCCGGCCCAGGGTTCGCCCGTCCGAGCGCACCACGCCACCACGGATCCGTACCGCTCGATCAAGGACCTGCCCGGCCACACCCAGTTGCTCCAGCGCCCGCAACGACGGCGGGTGGATGCCGATGGCCCGGGACCGCAGGGACGGCTCGGCGCGCTGCTCGAGCACCTCCACGTCGACACCGCGCACGGCCAGCAGACCCGCGAGCAGGATGCCCACCGGCCCCCCGCCGACCACGATCACGTCGGTCGTCCGAACCGGCACCGGCCCCCCACTCTGGCTCGATAGGTCCCGTTCCGGTCGAGAGTGCCCGTTGCGCGGGTCACTCTCGACCGGAACGGACACACTCGCGGCAGCATCCGCCGCAGCAAGAACCGCCCTACCAGGCCCCGACGAGGCCGCCGGCGCCTTCCAGCGCAGAACAAGGCGTGACGGATGCTCGCGCGTCACCTGCCACCCGGGCGGCACCACCGCGCGGAGCTCCGGTGCCGTGAAGCTGCGGCGAATGGAGGTGAGCCCGTCGTCGCGGATGAACGACCGGCGAAACAGCGGCCAGGTGCCGAGCCCGAACCCGAGATACGCGAACCGGCTGCGCTCGATGTCGGCGTGCAACACCCGTGCCGCAGGACGGCGCCCGGAGGCCAGAAGGCTCCCCGGGGCCACCAGGAGCTCCGAATCGGCGAGCAGCCCGCCGAGCTGCTCACCGGTGAGGTGGTGCAGCACGTGGTTGGAGACCACGAAGTCGAAGCGGAGCCCCTCGGCGACCAGGTCCGAGCTGAGCGCCCGACGGAACGTGAGCCCGGGCAGCGGCGGCAGGCTCGTCGCGTAGGCGTGCGCCCGGGCATCCGGGTCGACGGCCGTGATCCGCAGGCGCAGTCCGTCGCGGGCGGCCCAGCGGGCCAGTGCCCGGGCCACGTCGCCGCCACCGCACCCGACGTCGAGCAGGGTGCTCTCCCGGGTCGGCGACAGCGCCGGCCGGATCTCGCGGCGGTACATCCCGCGCCACCCCGACACCACGGCGTTCACGAACCGGAAGTTCGCATAGGTGCTGTCGAGTTTGTCAGGGTCGCAGTCGGGGTCGTCCATGAGCTCGACGGCGTCACTCGCGCGCCGGCGCAGCGACGGGAGAGGCACGCCCGCTACCCGGCGGAAACGGTCATCAGCCCGGATTCGACCGTGAGCCCCGGGCCGAACGCCATCGCGCAGACCCGCTCACCGTCATCCGTGGCCGGGGCGTCGAGGATCGCCTTGAGCACGAACAGGACCGTCGCGCTGCTCATGTTGCCGTAGTTGCGCAGGGTCTCCCGCGAGGGCACCAGCTGAGCCTCGCTGAGCCCGAGTTTCGCCTCGGTCTTGTCCAGGATGCTGCGCCCGCCGGGGTGGATCGCCCAGTGCGCGATCGCGGCGGCGGGTGTGGCGCCGGGTGTGGCGCCGGGCTCTTCGACGAGAAGCGCCACCGGAGCGGCCAGGGTCGCCACCGACCCGGCCGACACTCCCTCGGGAACACCCGCCGACACCGCGGAAGGAACAAGCACCGGCACCGGGGCCGGCGCCAGCACGGCACTGAGCGCAGCATCCCGGGCGAAAAGCGGAGCGAGCGCACTCTCGATGTGCTCGTCGATGATGTGCGGCACATAGGTGCTGAGCACCATCTCGAACCCCTCATCGCCGATCTTCCACGCCATGTCCCCCTCGCCGATGGGGGTGATCACGGTTTCGAACAGGTCGAGGTTGAGCGCCTTCTCGCCCGCCGCCGGGGAGCGGGAACTCACGATTCCGGCCGCCGCGCCGTCCGAGAACAGCGAGGAGGCCACGATGGTGTCGGGGTCGTCCGAGGTGCGCAGGTGCAGGGAGCACAGTTCGGCGCTGACGACCAGCACCACGGCGTTCGGGTCGGCCTCCACGAACTGCTTCGCCGTGCGGAGCGCCGGCATCGCGGCGTAGCAGCCCATGAATCCCAGGTGGTAGCGCTGGGTGGAGGGTTTCAGTCCCAGCTCGCGCACGAGCATGTAGTCCGGTCCGGGCGCGAAGAAACCGGTGCAGGACACGGTCACCACATGCGTGACATCCGACGCCTCGATACCGGGGCACGCGGCGAGGGCACGCCGGCCGGCCTCGACGAACAGCTTCGTCGCCTCGACGATGTAGAGCTCGTTGCGCACCCGCGTGCTCGGCCGCAGCAGTTGCTGCGTCGTGCCGTCGAAGAATTGGGGATCCGGCGACGACGCCCCGTCAAGGGTGAGCTCATCGATCACGCTGTGCCGGGTGTCGATCCCGGACAGGTTGAATGACGCCGTCACCAGTCGTTGGGCCAGTCGGCTGAGTCCGGGTTGCGCGGAAAACACATCGCGCACCTGATCCTGGATCAGCACTGTCGGGGGAACCACGGTCTGCAACGCTCTGAGAGTGACGGACATAGACCCCAGTGTGACACGCCCTCCCGAACGGGCGCACCCCCGGATTCGGCCTCAGATCAGGGCAGCCGTGCAAACAGGCGGATGCCTGTGAGCCCGATTCCGAGACCCGCGGCCACGATCGCGGTGACGCCGCCGATGTAGGCGATCAGGGTGCTCGGGGTGTCGCCGAACGCCCGGAACCAGGTCACCAGGAACGCGGCCACCGCGACCACGGCGACGGGAATGAAGAGGCGCAGCTGGAGGCGGTCGACGCCGGCGGGGCGGATGGTGCGCCCCTCGCCGACGATGCCCATGGACCACGGACCTCGGGTCAGGACCAGGCCGGCCACACAGCCCCAGATCGCGACGACCAGCAGCGCGGCGATCACATCGCTCGGCCGGTGCCAGCCGTTGGCCAGTGTGGCCACACCGGCCACGATGGCGAAGCCGGAGCCGCCCAGTGCGGCCAGTCCGCGCGTGCGTGGGCTCGCGACCAGGAAGACGGCGAGAGCGGATGCCGCAGCGACCGTCGTATGCCCTGAAGGGAATGAATTACCGTCGTAGCCTTCGACACCGAGATCGGGACGGGTCAGGATGGCCATCTTGAGCAGTTGCGTGCTGACGACGGCGCCGAGCGCCGCCCCGAAGGCCACGACCAGGGTCTTGCCGTTGCGCCGCACCACCGTCACGACTCCGGTGAGCAGCAACCCGATGACAACGGACACGAGCGGCACGGCGTCCAGGAGTTCCTGGGCCAGGGGGGTGACGCTGCGACGACCGAACTCCGCGCCGTCGAACGCGAGCTGATCCATGGCCTGACCGGCGAGGGTGCGCACGAAGAAGACGTACAGCCCGGTGAACAGGCCGATGCCGGCGAACGCCCCCGCGAGGTAGCGAACGGGGCTGATCGTCGGAGAGGTGCGCACGGTCAAGCTTCCCACGGCGCGAAGCACCGTTGACTCCGTTCGGGGTCGGCGTAGCGTGAAAAGATGGACGAAAAGAAGAGCAGGCAGGCCGGTGCCGCCCGAGGGCCGCGCCACAGGAAGAACAGGTCCGAGCCTCGGATCGGCGGTTTCACCGGTCTGGAGGGAGACTTCGAGGCCGAACGCCGCCGGGCCGCCGAGGCTGCCGACGAACCGATCGAACCGTACGAAGACGATCGGCTGGACCGGCCGGCCTTCCCCGATTCCACGTCCGGGCTGACCCACCCCTGACCCGGTCCACCACGCCCGGTCCGCCACGCCCGGATGCCCGCGGCCCGAACCGCCTTCGCTCAGCGCGAACACAGCGCCTCGTTCCACCGATTGCAGAACTCCACGCTCCGGATTACATTGATCCATAGTTGAGCCACATTGACTCAACTTTGGGGGGCAACCGGACCGACGAAAGGAAGCGCTATGGCAACGAACTATGACCCGTTTCGCGAGCTGGACCGAATGGCCGCCGCTCTGATGGACAACCGGGGGCCGCGCGTGATGCCGATGGACCTCTTCCGCGAGGGTGACCACTACGTTCTGAACGCCGACATGCCGGGTATCGACCCCGGCTCGGTGGACATCGACGTGGACGGCCAACTCCTCACCATCCGCGGGGAGCGCACGATGGCGAACCACGAGAATGTGAAGTGGATCACTCGTGAGCGCATGGCCGGGTCGTTCCTGCGCCAGTTGAACCTCGGCCAGGGCGTCGACGTCGACAACATCAGCGCCACCTACAACAACGGTGTGCTGAGCGTGACCATCCCGGTGCACGAGGCGGCAAAGCCACGCCGGATCGAAGTGAAGACCTCGACCGAGCAGCCCCTGCAGGTGAAAGAGGGAGCGAAGAAGATCAAGTCCTGAGACCGTGATCGGCGATGGGCCCGGAGAATTCTCCGGGCCCATCGCGCTGCTCGGGCCGTTCATGATGTTCGCCTGTCATTCACCCCCGGTTCAACCGATACTGCTCAGATAATCGGAGTAGAGTCAGCGAACTCACCGAAGAGTGCTTAGCCCCAACGAATGGAAGCTCCGTGAACATTCGAACGGCCGAATACCCCAGGCCGGATCATTTTCTGCTCCACCTCAGCGACACACACCTGCTGGCGAACGGCGGGCGCCTGTACGACCGGGTCGACAGCACCGCCCACCTCGCGCAACTCTTCGCGGAGGTCGAAGCCTCAGCAGGCCGACCGGACGCCATCATCATCACCGGCGATCTGGCCGACAAAGGCGAACCGGATGCCTACCGAGCGTTGCAGGGCATCGTCGAGCCGGCCGCCGCGCGGCTCGGCGCCCGGGTCTTCTGGGTGATGGGCAATCACGACGACCGGGCATCCTTTCGCAGCACGCTGCTGAACGAACCGGCCAGCGACGAACCGATCGACCGGGTCGACTTCATCGGCGGCCTGCGCCTGATCACCCTGGACACATCCGTTCCCGGCCACCACTACGGCGCCGTGACCGAGGCCCAGCTGCGCTGGCTGGCCGACCAGCTGAGTGTGCCGGCTCCTGACGGCACCATCCTCGCCATGCACCACCCGCCCGTGCCCAGTGTTCTCGACCTGGCCGTGTCGGTCGAATTGCGCGACCAGTCCCGCCTGGCGCAGGTACTGCGCGGCACGGATGTCCGCAGCATCCTGGCCGGGCACCTGCACTACTCGTCGATGGCGACGTTCGCCGGCATTCCGGTGTCGGTGGCATCGGCCACCTGCTACACGCAAGACCTCAACGTGCCGGTCGGCGGCACGCGCGGCCGCGACGGCGCCCGCACATTCAACCTGGTGCATGTGTTCGCGGACACCGTGCTGCACTCGGTCGTACCGCTGGGCGAGTACCCGGCTCTGGACTACATCGAGGCCACCGAGAGCGCGCGACGCCTCGCGGCCGACGGCATCCGGATCATGCCCGCGGGTACTCTGCCAGCGTTCCGTGAATCCCCGATGACCACGCCGATCCGGGTTCTCCGCTAGCCAGCGGGGAGCGCCCGGACTGGGGTGCGCCGGAGGCCTGGTCGGTGGCGGCCTGGCTCTCCCGTTCCCACGGTGCGACGATCGGGAAGTAGCGCTCGAGGAAATCGGTCACGGCCGCGCGGCGCACGTCGTCCGAGATCTCGGGGTTGCTGCCGTCGTTGAGGCAGAACATGTCCTGATCGCGACGCTTGCGCAGTGCGTTCATCTGGCGCAGCGCCAGCTTCAGGGTCGTCTCGATGTAGAGCGAGCGTGCCTGGGTCTGCTCGACGGCCCGCCCGGTCATCAACGCGTAGTAGTGGTACAGCGAGTTCGTGACCGAGATATCGGTCGCGGAACGGAACTGGCTGGCTGCGGTGCGGGCGAAATCGGCGGGGAACTCCGCCTCCAGCTCGGCCATCACGCTCTTGCGCAGCGGCGCCGCCGTGTGCTCGAGGTGCCGGGTGGTGACCTTGCCGAACCGCTCGCGCAGCAGCGCCCGGTTGACCCGGGCCCCGTTCTCGAACCCGCTGCGGGTCGTGTTGTTCTCGCCGAGGCCGATCCGGGTGGACGCCTCGATGAACTTGGTCACACCGCCCGGCGAGAAGAACAGCTCCGGGCCGACCGGGCGACCGAAGAACATGTCGTCATTGGAATACAAGAAGTGCTCAGCCAGCCCGGGGATGCGGTGCAGCTGGCTCTCCACGGCGTGCGAGTTGTGCGTGGGCAGAACGCTCAGGTCGGGAAAGAAATCCTCGCTGCGCATGATCGTGACGCGCGGGTGCTCCGCCAGCCATTCGGGGGCCGGCGAATCCGTCGCGATGAAGATGCGACGCACCCACGGCGCGAACATGTAGACGCTGCGGAGCGCGTACTTGAGTTCGTCGATCTGGCGGAAGCGGGCATCCGAATCGTCGCCGTCGCCGACGACGTAGGCCTTCATCCGCTTGGCCCGTTCACGCTGGAAGTCGCTCGACGAGCCGTCGACCCAGGAGAAGACCATGTCGATGTCGAAACTGACGTCGCTGGCGAGGTCGTCGAACATGTGCTGCAGGGTGCGCCAGGTGCGCCCGAAGAGGTCGATGGTGGTCTCGCGGGCCTCGGAGCGCGGCAGCCGGGCCCGCATCAGGGAGTTCTCGACCGGGGCGACGATCTCATCGTCACCGAAGTGCCAGAGTTCGAACTGGAACGCCGTCTCCGCGCCGTAGCGCAGGCGGCCGATCGGTTCGATCCGCGGGCGGTAGACCCGGAAGACGGATGATTTGCGCAGCGTCGACAAGGCGCCGTCGGCCAGCAGCAGCGCCGGGGTCAGGTTGCCGTCGAGGGGTTTGGCGTAGAAGGGCTCATTGGCGAATTCCTCGGCGAGTACCCGGGTGAGGTTCTTGCGGCAGGTGCGGTCGACCGCGATCACCGGGCGGTCGTTGTCGCCGCGCACGAGCAGGAAGTCGATGCCGGCCCGTTCGAGGGCGTCGCGCATCGCGAGAAGGTCCTTGACCATCGACTCGTGGGGAGTGAAGTGTCCGTTGATCAGATTGATCTCACCCTTGCGCACGACCACGTCTTCGCGGTCGAAGCGCCGCGTGCGCGGGTCGGGCGAGAGCAGCACCAGCTCGGGTTCGTTGCTCAGGGACAGCGTCGGCAGGATGCCCCCAGGGTCGGTCGCGTCGCTCCGGGCGGTGTCTGGGCGGTCGAACGTGACCATGGTCCTCCTCGAGAAGATTGGGGAGCACTCATCCGCGAGGCAACCGCACGCAATGCCGGGGAGAGTGCGTCCGTTGATGCCGGACGGCAACGACTGTTCACAGACCGGGATCGAAGCAGTCGGTGGAACGCGTTGGCGCGTGCTCAGTCTATGTCGCGCTCACGCCGCCGCGGACTCCCACCCCGCCCCCGCCGGGAGCCCGTTCCGGCCCGGAGTGCCCGTTTCGCCGGTCACTCCGGGCCGGAACGGGCACTCTCGAGCGGCATCCGTTATGCGGCACCGATCCCGAACAGGCCGATGATCAGTGCCATCACCAGCAGGGTGACCAGCTCGTGGGCGATATTGAGTACGGTGAGTCCGGACGGCCGGCGGTCGAAGGCGTCGTGTGTGACCATCCGGGCAGCGGTGAAACCGGCCCACAGGATCACGGCCGTCAGCAGGGTGTTGACGAGGAAGTCGCCGCCGTAGAACTCCTGCGCGATCGCGGCGGCGCCGGCCAGAACCGTGGCGGTGATGAAACTGACGACAACCGTGATGACCAGCGGCGCCGTCGACCCCGTGCTCACACTCTGCTCGTCATGGCCGACGGCCTTCATCCAGTAGGTTCCGAACACCCGACGCGAGTACCAGATCGCACCGACGACCATGCTGGACGCGGTGGCCAGCAGCACGGCCCAGATATTGATTTCGGGAACCATGGCGGGGGTCCTTTCGAGTGAGGGGGGCGACGTCCGGTGAGCCGCTGAATCTGAGGGTACTGCGGCGGTGGGTCTCCGGGGCGCTTCCCGGTCAGGAGGCCGGCAGCTCAGCAGGGTCGGTGACGGGCAGCTGGCAGACGAAGTCACGGCAGAGGTACGCCGTCGGCCGGCCCCGGTGCGCCACCCGGTCACGGAACAGGTCGAAACCGGCGTCGGCGAAGGCCAGCGCCTGGCTCTCGGTGACGGATGCGACGAGCCGGGTTCCGCGCCGGCGAACCGTTCCGAGCAGGTCCGCGGGTTCTCCGGCAACCGCCTCCGGCGCGGGAGCGTCGGGCGTGACGACCACGAGCTGTTCCACGGGGCCGTTCAATCGACCCGACAGGCGCAGCGCCGCCCCGAAAGCCAGCGGACGTTCGAGAGCGCGGTCACCGACCACCGCCATCGCGGAGACGGCGGCCACCCGATAACGTTCGTCGGCGGTGAGCTGGTGAAGCAGGGTGGCCGCTTCAGCGACGGCCGTGATCCCGGACGGGTAGGCACCCTCCGACGGGTCGACGTCCAGGGCGAGGCCCTGTCCCGCCAGGATCGGGTCCGGGCCGTCCGGCGCGCGAAACGGCATCCCGCCGGGTAAGTCGACAGCAGGCGTGTCGGCGGCGGGTGGGTCGGCGGCGGGCGGTACCGTTCCGGCATCCGTTCTACCCAGGGTGCCGTCGACGAGCCGACGGGCGGCGGCGGCGAAGCGCACCTCGCCCGTGGCCAGAGCAAGCTCGAGGAGACCCAGTGCCCACATCCCGTAGTCCTCCAGGGTGGCCTGAGCGGTGGAGGCCCGCCCCGCGATGGACGCCCGGACCAGGCTCCCATCGCGTCGCACGTGGTGCGCGAGCAGGTAGTCGGCCGCGTCGGCGGCGGCGGCCGTGAATCCGGGTGCGGCGAATGCGAATCCGGCGCGGGCGAGGGCGGCGATGGCGAGGCCGTTCCAGCCGGTGAGCACCTTCTCATCGAGGGCCGGCGGGGTTTCCTGCAGCCGGGCGTCGGCGTCCAGGCCGTAGTAGGCCCCCTCGACGCGGCGCCCGGCGACCGTGCTCTCGGAGTCCTGCGCGCTGGCGAAACCGCCGCCGGGCAGGCGCAGCACCGTGGTGATGAACGAGGCGATGCCCTCGGCGACCGTCTGCGCCCACTGCTGCCCGGTGATCTGCCAGGCCTGCGTGTAGAGGTCGAGCAGCTGAGCATTGTCGTAGAGCATGCGCTCGTAGTGCGGGTCGGTCCAGTCCTGGTTCACGGCATAGCGGAAGAACCCGCCCTCGACGGGGTCGCGCAGGGGCGAGGCGCCGATGCGCTTGAGTGTGCGCAGTGCCAGGGCTTGCCCCTCCCCCTCACGGCCGAGCAGGAACCCGAGCGCCGGCGCCACGGGAAACTTGGGCGCGCCGCCGAATCCGCCGAAGCGGGAGTCTTCCTGGCCCACGAGCTCGGCTGCGACCCGGGCGAGCGCGGCCGGACCGGGCAGCGACCCTCCGGCGACCGGCACGGCGGCGGCCGCGAGGGCCTCGGCAACGAGGGACGCGCTGTCGGTGACCTCGCCGCGGCGGGTGGTCCAGGCATCCGTCACCGCTTCGAGCACCTGCCGGAACGACGGATGTCCCGGCAACGGCAGCGGCGGAAAGTACGTTCCCGCGTAGAAGGCCGCACCGTCGGGGGTGACGAACACGTTCAGCGGCCAGCCGAGCCCGCCCACGAACGCGCTGGCCGCGGCCAGGTAGCTGGCGTCGACCTCGGGGTGTTCCTCCCGGTCGACCTTGATGCTCACGAAATGCGCGTTGAGGTAGTCGGCGAGCTCGGGGTCGCTGAAGCTCTCCCGGGCCATGACATGGCACCAGTGGCAGGTCGAATAGCCGATCGAGACGAGCACCGGAACATCGCGCAGCCGGGCCTCGACGAAAGCCTGGGCACCCCAGCCGTACCAGTCGACGGGGTTGTCGGCATGCGAGCGCAGATACGGGCTGATGGCATCGAAGAGGCGGTTGGGCATGCCTCCATTGTGCCCTCCGGGTCAGCGGCGGGTGGCGGCCAGGTCGGCGGCGTGGGACGCAGCGGCCGGGCGGCGTTGCACGCGCATCCAGATGAAGAAGCCGGCGAGGGTGAACGCCCCGTAGAAGATGTAGAGCACAGCGGATGCGTAGTAGCCGGCGCTGAGCAGCAGCGGCACCCCCACGATGTCGACGGCCACCCAGATCAGCCAGAACTCGGTCCAGCCCTTCGCCATCCCATAGGTCGCCAGCAGCGAGCCGGTGAAGATCCAGGCGTCGGCCCAGACCGGTTCGAAGGAGCCGAGCGCACGGAAGACGGGGGTCAGGATCAGGGTTCCGGCGATCAGGCCGAGTCCGAGCAGGATGCGGGCCCGGTTCCCCGCCCAGTGCGGTGCCACGGCGGCCTGCGCCACACCCCGGCGATGCTGGGACCACTGGATCCAGCCGAAGACGGACACGACGATGAACATGACCTGCCGCCCGGCCTGCCCGAGCAGGTTGACCGGGTTGGGGGTGCCGAAGACGGCCCCGAGGAACACCGTGAACAGCAGCACGTTCCCGATGATGCCGACCGGCCAGGCCCACACCTTGCGGCGCATGCCGCCCACCGCGCTCAGGATGCCGAAGGTGTTGCCGATGATCTCGCGCCAGAGGATCGTCTGGGTTCCGATCTGCAGCTGTGCGTCGAAAAGCCACTCGATCGGGTTCATCCGTCATCTTCCTCGTCGGGCGCTTTCCGCCCACCCCAACCTAACGCCCCGCCCGGGGTGCCATTCCCGGGACAGGGTCAGTTCACGTCGGCAGGGTGCGCGCTCACCCGGCCGGCGCGCTCGAGCGCGGAGATCGTGGCGACCTCGGTGCGGCTCAGCTCGAAATCGAACACGTCGAAGTTCTCAATCATGCGCTCCCGGCGGTTGGACTTGGGGAAGACGATGTTGCCGGTCTGCAGGTGCCAGCGGATGACGACCTGCGCCGGCGTCTTCTCGTGCGCCTCGGCCGCGACGGCCACGACGGGCTCCTCGAAGAGCGGGTACTTGCCCTGGCCGAGCGGCCCCCACGCCTCGATCTGGATGCCGTGGGCACGGGCGAACGCGGTCACCTCGGGCTGCTGGTGCGCCGGGTGCAGCTCGATCTGGTTGACGGCGGGCACGACATCCGTCTCCGTCAGCAGGCGCTGGAGGTGCGGCACCAGAAAGTTGGACACGCCGATCGAGCGGGCCCGGCCCGACTCGCGGATCTGCTCGAGCGCCTTCATGCTCTCGACGTAGCGGTCGTTAGCGGGCGCCGGCCAGTGGATCAGGTAGAGGTCGACGTAGTCGAGCCCGAGCTTCTCCAGGCTCTCGTCGAACGCTTCGAACGCCGACGCGGTGCCCTGCCGGTCGTTCCACAGCTTGGTGGTCACGAACAGGTCGGAGCGTTTGATCCCGGATGCCCCGAGCGCGGCGCCGACGCCGGCCTCGTTCCCATAGATGGCCGCCGTGTCGATGTGCCGGTAGCCCGTTTCGAGGGCGTCCGTGACGATGCGGGTGGTCTCGTCCGGTTCGACCTTGAAGACACCGAATCCGAGCTGCGGGATGGTGTGGCCGTCGTTGAGCGTGAGGGTGGGAACGGAAAATGTCATTCGACCACCCTAGGTCGCGGCACGACAGGCCAGCCCCGGCAGCATCCGTCGTTCACCGCACGGTCATACGGAGGTCATACGATAGAAGGCTCATGATCCCCGTCGACATCACCTTCCCGCCCGAGCTTCCGGTCAGCCAGCGCCGGGAGGACATCGCCCGCGCCATCCGCGACAACCAAGTGGTCATCGTGGCCGGCGCGACGGGCTCCGGCAAGACCACGCAGCTGCCGAAGATCTGCCTCGAGCTCGGCCGGGAGAACATCGGCCACACCCAGCCCCGGCGTCTCGCCGCGCGCACGATCGCGGAGCGCATCGCCGAGGAGCTCGGCCAGGAGGTCGGCCAGACGGTGGGCTACCAGGTTCGGTTCACCGACCAGGTCGGCCCGGACACCCGCATCAAGCTGATGACCGACGGCATCCTGCTCAACGAGATGCACCGCGACCGGTTGCTGCGCAAATACGACACGATCATCATCGACGAGGCGCATGAGCGCAGCCTCAACATCGACTTCCTGCTCGGCTACCTGCGGCAGCTGCTGCCGCAGCGCCCCGACCTCAAGCTCATCATCACCTCAGCGACGATCGACCCGCAGAGTTTCGCCGAGCACTTCGCCACCCCCGACGGCACGCCGGCCCCGATCATCGAGGTTTCCGGGCGCACCTACCCGGTCGAGATCCGCTACCGCCCACTGGTCGCCGAGGCGATGGATGCGGGCGACGACGACGACACGACGGATGCCGCGCCCACCGTCGACCGGGATTACATCGAGGGGATCTCCGCCGCGCTCGACGAGCTCGAACGGGAGTCCAGCGGCGACGTTCTCGTCTTCCTCAGCGGCGAGACCGAGATCCGGGATGCCGCCGACGCGCTTGCCGGCAAGTACGCCTCCTCGGTGCGGACGAGCCCCACCGAGATCCTGCCCCTCTACGGGCGGCTCTCCTCCGCCGACCAGCACAAGGTGTTCCAGCCGTCGAAGGTCGCCGGCGTGCGGCGCCGCATCGTGCTGGCCACCAACGTGGCGGAGACCAGCCTGACCGTGCCGGGCATCCGTTACGTCATCGACGCCGGAACCGCGCGGATCAGCCGGTACAGCGTGCGCTCGAAGGTGCAACGGCTGCCGATCGAGGCAATCTCGCAGGCCTCCGCGAACCAGCGCTCGGGCCGAAGCGGGCGCACCAGCGACGGCATCGCCATCCGCCTCTATTCGGAGGAGGACTTCGCCCGCCGGCCCGAGTACACCGAGCCGGAGGTGCTGCGCACCAACCTGGCCGCGGTCATCCTGCAGATGATCTCGCTCGGCCTCGGCGACATTGCCGCGTTCCCGTTCCTCACCCCGCCCGACTCGCGCGGAATCAAGGACGGCCTCGACCTGCTCGCCGAGCTCGGGGCGGTCGACCTCGGCGCGGCCGGGCACAGCTCCGGCACCAAGACCGGCAAGCCCGGAGTCTCCCGGCTGACCCGCATCGGCCAGCAGCTTGCGAAACTGCCGATCGACCCGCGGTTCGGCCGCATGGTGATCGAGTCGAAGACGCAGGCCGTGAGCCGCGAGGTGATGGTGATCGTCTCCGGGCTCACCATCCAGGACCCGCGCGAACGACCGCTCGAGCGCCGCGCGCAGGCCGACCAGCAGCACGCCCGGTTCACCGACCCGACCAGCGACTTCCTGAGCCTGCTGAACCTCTGGAACTACCTGGAGACGCAGCAGCGGGAGCTCGGCTCCAGCGCCTTCCGGCGCCTGTGCAAGAACGAGTTCCTCAACTACCTGCGGGTGCGGGAATGGCAGGACGTGTACAAGCAGCTGCGGCAGATGGCGAAGCCGCTCGGCCTGCACATCGGTGAGCCCAGTGTGAACCCCGACGGCATCCACCGTTCGCTGCTGGCCGGCCTGCTCTCCCACATCGGGCTCAAGGACACCGCCAAGAAGGACTACATCGGCGCGCGCCAGCAGCGGTTCGTGATCTTCCCGGGCTCGGCGCTGGCGAAGAAGCAGCCGAACGCGGTGATGAGCGCCGAACTGGTCGAGACCAGCCGCCTGTTCGCCCGGATGAACGCCGTCGTCGACCCGGCCTGGGCCGAGCCGCTCGCCGGAGACCTCTGCAAGCGCAGCTACTCCGAACCGCATTGGGAGAAGAAGCAGGGCGCGGTCGTCGCCTACGAGCGGGTCACCCTCTACGGGGTGCCGATCGTGCCGCGGCGCCGGATCCAGTTCTCCCGGGTCGACCCCGCGTATGCCCGCGACCTCTTCATCCGGCACGCCCTGGTCGAGGGCGAGTGGGACCTCGACCGCATCGACCAGCGCGTCACCGCCTTCGACCGGGCCAACACGAGCCTGCGCAAGGAACTCGCGGAGCTCGAGGAGCGCACGCGGCGCCGCGACATCCTCTTCGACGACGAGGCCGTGTTCGAGTTCTACCAGAAGCGCATTCCCGCCGACGTCTGCTCCACCCGCACATTCGAGACCTGGTGGCGTCAGGCGCGCACCCAGACGCCCGACCTGCTCACGATGACAGCCGAGGCGCTGGTTCCCGAGGATGCGCCGGAGATCGACGAGGCCGTGTTCCCGCCGATCTGGCGCCAGGGCGACCAGAAGTTCGCCCTCAGCTACCGGTTCGAGCCCGGCGCGGACGATGACGGAGTGGCCGTGCACATCCCGCTGGCCCTGCTCGCGCGGCTCTCCCCCACCGGCTTCGACTGGCAGGTTCCGGGACTCCGCGCCGACCTGGTCACGGCGCTGATCAAGTCGCTGCCCAAGAGCATCCGTCGCAACGTGGTGCCCGCGAATGACTGGGCGAAGCGGCTGCTGAACGAGCTGCCGCCGGCGCCGGGCGAGGTGACGGTCGGGGTGTCGGGTGCGGGCGGGGCGTCGATCGGGGTCTCGACAGGCTCGACCACCACCGGCGGCTCGACCACCGGCGGACTGTTCGACCGGGACGACGTTCCGTTCACCGAGACGCTCGCCGCGCTGATCCAGAAGCTGACCTACGTACCGGTCGCCGCGAACGACTTCGAGCTGGGCCGGGTGCCGGCGCACCTCCGCATGACGTTCCGCGTCGTCGACGAACGCGGTCGGCCGATCGCCTCCGGCAAGGACCTGACCGACCTGCAACGCCGGCTCGGCAACCAGGCCCGCGAGAGCGTCGCCGCGGCATCCGCTGCCACCCCCACCAACGCGATCGAGCGCTCCGGACTCACCTCGTGGGACTTCCCCGAGCTGCCCCGGTTCCTCGACACCAAACAGGGTGACAACACCATCCGCGGCTACCCGACGCTCGTCGACGAGGGCACCTCGGTCGCGATCCGCATGATGAGCACGGAGGCCGAGCAGGCCCGCACCCTGCCCGGCGGGGTGCGCCGCCTGCTGCTGCTGGCCACGCCCTCCCCGGTCGCCTATGTGCAGCAGCACCTCACCGGGGCCGAGAAGCTCAGCCTGGCCACCAGCCCGTACCGCACCACCCAGGCGCTCTTCGACGACTGCCTTGCGGCCAGCGTCGACGACGTGCTGTTCCGGGTGAAGCCGGGCGGCCAGGTGTTCATGCGCGCGGAATTCGACACCATCCGCGACCGGGTCTCCGGCGTGGTGATGGACTCCATGTTCGACACCGTCGGCCTCGTGGCCCGCATCCTCGCCGCCGCGCGCGCCGCCGACAAGGCACTCAAGGCGTCCACCAGCATGGCCCTGCTGCCGGCACTGACGGATGCCCGCGCGCAACTGGCCGGGCTCGTCTACCCCGGTTTCGTGAGCGCCACCGGCCTCGTGCAGCTGCGCCACCTGCCGCGGTACCTGGCCGGCATCACCGCCCGCATCGTGAAACTCGGCGACAACCCGAGCCGCGACCGGGTCTGGATGAACGAGAGCCAGGCGGCCACCGGACGGTTCGAGGTCGCCGGCGGCACGATCCCCCTGCAGGTGAACGCCGCCGCCAACCTGGTGCGCGCCCGCTGGCTGATCGAGGAACTGCGGATCAGCCTCTTCGCCCAGGAGCTCAAGGCCGCGGAGCCCGTCTCCCTGCAGCGCATCCACAAGGCCCTGACCGGCTGAGGCTGCCCGCAGTCTCGGTGAGACGACACCTGTGAGGGGTTGGAGCATCCGCACACCCCTCAGAGTTGTCGTTTCGCCAACCTTTTCCTGCGTGCGGGAGCCGCTCCCTTAGGCTGAAGTCATGGAATTCCGCTATCTCGGTTCATCAGGTCTGAAAATTTCCGAAATCACCTACGGCAACTGGCTCACGCACGGTTCGCAGGTCGAGAACGACATCGCCACGCAGTGCGTGCAGGCCGCGCTCGACGAGGGGATCACCAGCTTCGACACCGCCGACGCCTACGCCAACACGAAGGCAGAGTCCGTGCTGGGCGACGCCCTCAAGGGCCAGCGCCGCGAAAGCCTGGAGATCTTCACGAAGGTCTACTGGCCCACCGGCCCCAAGGGGCACAACGACGTCGGGCTGTCTCGCAAGCACATCATGGAGTCGATCAACGGGTCGCTCACCCGCCTGCAGACCGACTACGTCGACCTCTACCAGGCGCACCGCTACGACACCGAGACCCCGCTGGAAGAAACCATGCAGGCTTTCGCCGACATCGTGCGGCAGGGCAAGGCGCTGTACATCGGCGTCAGCGAGTGGACCTCCGCGCAGCTGCGTGCCGGCCACGCCCTGTCGAAGGAACTGGGCTTCAGCCTGATCTCGAGCCAGCCGCAGTACTCGATGCTGTGGCGGGTCATCGAGGACGAGGTCGTACCGACCTCCCGCGAGCTCGGCGTCGGCCAGATCGTCTGGTCCCCCGTGGCCCAGGGCGTGCTCACCGGCAAGTACCAGCCGGGCCAGGCCCCGCCGGCCGGCTCCCGCGCCACCGACCTCAAGGGCGGCGCCGACATGATCAGCCGCTTCATGAACGACGACGTGCTCACCCGGGTGCAGAAGCTCGAGCCGATCGCCGCCGACCTCCACCTGTCGATGGCGCAGCTGGCCGTGGCCTGGGTGCTGCAGAACGACAACGTCTCGGCCGCCCTCGTCGGAGCCTCCCGCCCCGAGCAGGTGCGCGAGAACGTCAAGGCCGCGGGCGTGAAGATCCCGGCCGAGAGCATGAAGCAGATCGATGAGGTGCTCGGCGATGTCGTGGAGCACGACTCCGCGATGACCTCGGCCACCGCGCCGCAGAGCCGTCCGGCGTAGCGCCCTCGGCGTAGAACGCGAAAGTCGCCGTTCGCGCCGAGAGTCCCCATACCAGCGGGGACTCTCGGCACGAACGGCGACGCTCGGTGTGCGGCGTTCCTAGAGCACCTTCGAGAGGAACGCCTGCGTGCGGCGGTGCTGCGGGTTCGTCAGGATCTCGTCCGGGTCGCCCGCCTCGACGACCACACCGCCGTCCATGAAGACGAGCGAGTCGGCCACCTCTTTGGCGAAGCCCATCTCGTGCGTGACCACGATCATGGTCATGCCCGACTTGGCCAGGCCCTTCATCACGTCGAGCACCTCGCCGACGAGCTCAGGGTCGAGCGCGCTGGTCGGCTCGTCGAAGAGCATCAGCTTGGGCTCCATCGCGAGGGCGCGGGCGATCGCCACGCGCTGCTGCTGGCCTCCTGAGAGGTGTGCCGGGTAGTAGTTGGCCCGTTCGGCCAGTCCCACCCGGGCCAGCAGGTCGAGCGCGCTCTGCTCCACCTGGGCCTTCGGCAGTCCCTTCACCCGGATCGGCGCCTCCATCACGTTCTGCAGCGCCGTCATGTGCGGGAACAGGTTGAACCGCTGGAACACCATGCCGATGTCCCGGCGCTGCCGGGCCGCTTCCTTGGGCGCCATCTCGTACAGCTTGCCGTTCGCCTCCCGGTAGCCGATCAGTTCGCCGTCGACGCTGAGCCGGCCGGCGGACAGCACCTCGAGGTGGTTGATGCAGCGCAGGAACGTCGACTTGCCCGATCCGCTGGGCCCGACCAGGCACATCACCTCGCCGCGCTTGACCTCGAGCGTGATGCTCTTGAGCACCTCGTTCGAGCCGAAGCTTTTCGAGACCTGCTCGGCCAGGACCATGGGCGGAATCGTGACGGATGCCCCGGCCTGCGTGTTCACGTCGGTCATTTCACGCCTCCGGGGTTGGCTGGTGGATCGTCCTGACGCGGCGGTGCGATCACCGACGGCTGCCCGGAATCGACGACCGGGACGACCCCGGTGAGGGTGCCCGTTCCGGTGCCGACGGCATCCTTGCGATCGGGCTGCCGGTCGCCCACGCCGCGGGCGAACCGCTTCTCGAGGAAGTGCTGGCCGACCATCAGGATGGACGTGAAGAAGAGATACCAGATGGATGCCACGATCAGGAGCGGGATCGGGTTGAACGTCTCCGCGGAGATATCCCTCGACCGGGTGAACAGCTCGAAGCTGAACGGCACGGCCGTGACCAGCGAGGTGGTCTTGAGCATCGAGATGACCTCGTTGCCGGTCGGCGGGATGATCACCCGCATCGACTGCGGCAGGATGACCCGGGTCATGGTCTGCGACCAGCTCATGCCGAGCGCGGTCGCGGCCTCTTCCTGGCCACGGTCCACGGCGAGCAGCCCGGCGCGCACGATCTCAGCCATGTAGGCCGCCTCGTTCAGGGCCAGCCCGATGATGGCGATGGTGAACGTGCTCAGCGCCGCGTTGGTCGAGAAGGAGACCCACGGGTCCATGAACGGGATGCCGATGTCGATGCTCGAGTAGATCAGGGAGATCAGACCCCAGATCGTGAGCTGCACGTACACCGGGGTGCCGCGGAAGATCCAAAGGTAGAACCAGGCCAGGCTCTTCACCACGGGGTTCGGCGAGAGTCGCATGACGGCCAGGATCACCCCGAGCACGATCGCGATCACCATGGAGTACACGGTCAGCTGCAGGGTCACGACGGCCGCCTGTGAGATGCGGCGGTCGAAGAGGTACTTGCCCACGGCGGGCCAGTCGTAGGCCGGCCGGAGCGCGGCGTCGACGACGACGGAGACGAAGATCACGACGAGCAGAACCGCGAACACCATCCGCCACGGATGCCGCAGCTTGATGGCCTTGATCGGCACTGACCGGGCTTCCTCCGGCGGGAGGATGGCCCCGCCCGCCGCAGGACGAGTTGTGGAGCTCACGCGTTATCCGTTCGACGCCGCGTTGATCGTGATCGTGTCGATCGCACCATCCGCAACGCCCCACTTGTCGAGGATGTCACCGTAGCTGCCGTCGTCGACCATCGACTGCAGTGCGGCCTGCACGGCCTGGGCCAGACCGGAATCCTTGCCCACCACGATGCCGTAGGGCGCCACGTCGAAGGTCTCGCCGGCGGCCTGCAACTTGCCCTCGGTCTGGGCGATCGCGTAGAACGTGACGGGTGAATCGGCGCTGAGCGCGTCGGCCTGGCCCAGCACGACCGCGTTGGTGGCCTGGTCCTGGGTGTCGTACTTCAGCTTGTCGATCGGCGCTTTACCGGCGGCGACGCAGGCGTCGCTCTTGGCCGGCACCTCCTCGGTGTCCTCATAGGTGGTGGCCTGCACGGCGACCTTGAGCCCGCACGCGTTGTCCGGGTCGACATCGTTGCCGGTCGCGGAGGCCCACTGGATGCCGGCGACGTAGTAGTTGACGAAGTCGACCTGCTCCTCACGCTCGATCGTGTCGGTGAAGGAAGACGCGCCGATGTCGGCTTTGCCGCCCGTCACGCTGGGGATGATGTTGTCGAACTTTGCGACCTGGAATTCCGGGGTCAGGCCCAGCTTGCCGGCGATGCCGCTGGCGATCTCGATGCCCCAGCCGATCGGCTCGCCTGCTTCGTTCTTGAATTCATTGGGCGCGTACGTGGGGTCGGTGCCGATGGTGAGGGTGCCGGCATCGGCGATGTCGGCCGGGAGCAGCGCCGCCGCGGCGTCATCGACAGCGATATCGCTGCCGGAGCCGGACGTCGCACCATCCGTTGAGTTGTCCACGCAGCCCGTGAGGAGGAGGGCCGTGACGGCGGCGAGGGCCGGGAGCAGGTGGTGAGCGCGCATTGCGAAACCTTCTTCGTGGTTGTCGGATGTTTCTGGTTCGTCTTTGAGGTCCGTTAACGGGATTCGACAGAAGCGAGCATATAACAGCTCCCAATAGCCGATTCCGTGCGCTGATAACGTTTTAGACCCGTCCAACCGAGCGCGGACAAGCATCCTCGTGCCTCAGTATGACCGGAAGCGTGTTTCGTGCGGATTTCACGCCACGCCCCCGGTCGACCACCCGACAACCCGAGTCGGGCCTACCCGATCGGGTCAGCCCGCAGGGCCGCGTCCGACAGCAGGGCGACATAGTCGTCGATGCCCCAGGTGAGTGACAACCCGGTGGGCGGCGACACCGCGGCGATGAAGGCGGCTCCCACCGGTGACGCGACCGTTTCGTTCTGCACCTGGCGCATGGGCTGGGCGTAGGCGGCCGAGAGGAAGGCTTCGGACTCCTCCGGTGTCGTGCCGAAGTTGACCAGAACGTCACTGTCCAGCTGGTCCAGCTGCTCGTAGCTGAGCGTGTAGTAGAACCCGGCGTCGTCGGTGGCCAGGGCGTCGACGCTCGGGGCGCTGACGAAACCGAGGTCGAGGGTGAAGGCCACGCGCGGGTCATCCTTGGTGTAGACGTAGAAGGTTCCGCCACTGTCACTGGTCAACGCGATGCTGCGGCCGGCGAATTCCGGATGCGCCGCCGCCTGTTCCGCGATCTCGGCATCGATGCCGTCGAGCAGTTCCACGGCCTCCGCGGTCTTTCCGAGGGCGGTTCCGGTGATGGTCACGAGTTCGCGCCAGTCCGTAGCCCAGGGCTCGCCGGGGTAGGCGACGACGGGGGCGATCTCGCTGAGAAGCTCGTACTGTTCCTCGGTCAGGCCGGAGTAGGCGGCGAGGATCACGTCGGGGGCGGCCTCCGCGATGTCCTCGTAGGGTGGCTCCTCCGAGTCGGGCAGCACGGTCGGGAGGTCCTCGCCCTGCTCCTCGAGCGCGTCCGCGATCCAGGGCAGCACGCCGTTCTCGTCGCCGCCGTAGGCCTGGAACGGGATGGCGACCGGCACCACGCCGAGGGCGATGGCATCGTCGGCGCTCCCCCAGCCCCAGGTCACGACACGCTCGGGCTGCGCCTCGATCGTGGTCTCACCGAAGGCGTGGTCGATGGTGACGGGGAAGGAGCCCGACGTGGCGGCATCCGTCGCCGAATCGGCGGGTGCTGCCGAACAGCCGCTCAGGGTGAGGGCGAGCGCGGTCGCCGCGGCGGCGAGGGCGTAGGTCGAACGACGTGACATGGTGGTCTCCGAGAGTGAGGTTAGATTAGGTAAGGCTAACCTAACACACGCACGGTCGGGGTGCCGTGGAACCGGCCGATCGGCACCACCAGCGGAGACCCGCACACCGGATCCTCGACGACGACCGCCTGCAGTCCGAAGGCCTCCTGCACCACCTCGGCCGTCAGAGTGGCGGCGGGCGGGCCCTCTGCGACGATGCGTCCGGCACCCATCACGACGAGGTGGTCGGCGTAGCGCGCCGCGAGGTTGAGATCGTGCAGCACCATGACCACGGTCGTGGACCGAGTGCGATTGAGCTCCAGCAGGAGGTCGAGCACCTCGATCTGATGCGTGACGTCGAGGAAGGTGGTCGGCTCGTCGAGCAGCAGGATGTCCGGGTCCTGGGCGAGTGCCATCGCGATCCAGACCCGCTGCCGCTGCCCGCCGGACAGCTCGTCGACCCGGCGGGAGGCCAGATCCAGGGTGTTGGTCGCCGTGAGCGCGTCCGTCACGATCCGGTCATCCGCGTTCGTCCACCGGCGGAACAGCCCCTGGTGGGGATACCGTCCCCGGCCGACGAGGTCGGCCACACCGATTCCCTCCGGGGCGAGCGGTTGCTGCGGCAGCAGCCCGATCACGGCCGCCAGTCGTTTGCCGGGCACGGCGGCGAGATCGCCGCCGTCCAGCCGCACCACGCCCGCCTGCGGCCGGAGCAGCCGGGCCAGCCCGCGCAGCATGGTGGACTTGCCGGAGGCGTTGGCGCCCACGATGACGGTCACCGCGCCGGTCGGCACCTCGAAGTCGAGGTTGTCGACGATGGTGGCGTCCGCGTAGCCGAGGCTGACTCCCTCGGCGCGGAGCGCGTGCGACGTGGCGGCACGGTGCGGCTGGGGCTGAGTTGGCTGGGGCATCAGGCGCCCTTTCCCTGTCGGTTCGTGCTGGCGAGCAGCCAGAGCAGATAGGGAGCTCCGACGGCCCCCGTGATGATGCCGGCCGGCAGTTCGAGTGAGCCGGGCAACAGATGCTGGGCGGCGAAGTCGGACACCGTCGTGATCAGGATGCCGACGAGCGCCGCGGGCAGCAGGGTGAGCCCCCCGCCGCCGACCAGCCGCCGGGCGATCGGCGCGGACACGAACGCGACGAAGGCGAGCGGCCCCACCGCGGCCGTGGCGATCGCGGTGAGGGCCACGGCCGTGACGAGCAGCGCGAGCCGGGAACGTTCGACGCTCACCCCGAGGCTCGTGGCCGCCTCGTCACCGAGCTGCAGCGCGCGGAGCCCCCCGGCCAGCAGCCCCACGGTCGGCAGGAGTACGGCCAGGAATCCCGCCAGCACCGCGATCTCGGGCCACCGCGCACCACTCACGCTGCCGACCAGCCAGGCGAGCGCATCCTGGGCGTCACGGATGTCGGCGCGGGTCAGCAGGTATCCGAGCACGCCGTCCACCATGAACGCCACGCCCACGCCGATCAGCACGAAACGGGAACCGGCGACCCCACCCCGCCAGGCCAGCAGGTAGATCGCCGCGGCCGTGGCGAGCGCCCCCGCGAAGGCGGCCAGCGACGTGGCCACGCTGCCCACTCCCAGCACCAGCATCGCGAACACCGCCGCCGCGCTCGCGCCGCCGGTGACCCCGATGATGTCCGGACTGGCGAGAGGGTTGCGCAGGAGGCTCTGGAACAGGGCCCCCGACACGGCGAACGCCACCCCGGCAAGCACCGCGAGGACGAGCCGCGGCAGACGCAGCTTCAGAACGATGAAGTTCTCACTGCCTGTCCCCTGGCCCATCAGCGTGCGCAGCAGGTCGGGCGCGCTGAGCGAGTACGCGCCCACCGCGAGGCTCACCGCCGCGACCACGAGAACGGCCGCGAGCAGCAGGAGGACGAGGCGGTTCTCGCGGCGCCGACTGCGCCCACGGATGTCGGCGAGCGGGTTCCCGGGTGCGGCGGGCGTCCCCGTGAGAAGGTTCACAGCCCGACCGGCTTCGTTCGACGCACGAGGGCGATGAGCACCGGGGCGCCGAGGAAGGCGACCACCAGGCCGGCCTCGATTTCGCCGGGCCGGGCGATCACCCGGCCCAGGACATCCGCTGCCAGCAGCAGTGTGGGACCGAGCAGTGCGGAGAAGACGAGGATCCAGCGGTAGTCCGGCCCGGCGAACCAGCGGGCGAGATGCGGGACAGCCAGCCCGACGAACACGATCGGGCCGGCCATCGCGGTCGCCGATCCGCAGAGCAGCACCACGGCGACTCCGCAGAGGATGCGCGCCGCCACGAGGTTCTGTCCCAGCCCCCGGGCCAGGTCGTCGCCGAGGGCGAGGGCGTTGAGCATGCGCCCGGCGACGGCGGCGAGCAGGGCCCCGGCCAGGACGAACGGCACCAGCGGCAGGGTGGACTCGAGGTCACGGGAAACCAGGGAGCCGGCCGCCCAGAACCGGTAGCGGTCAAAGGCCTCCCCGTCGCTCAGCAGCACGATCGTGATCAACGAGGTGAAGGCCGCGGTGAGGGCGGTGCCGGCCAGGGCGAGCTTGATCGGGGTCGCGCCGTCCCGGCCCAGAGACCCGATGGCGTAGACGATCACGGCGGCGACCGCCGCGCCGATGAAGGCGAACCAGACATAACCGGTAGCGGATGTCATCCCGAACCAGGCGATGCCGGCCACCACGAACAGGGAGGCCCCGGCGTTGACGCCCAGAAGCCCCGGATCAGCCAGCGGATTGCGGGTCAGGCCCTGCATCACCGCCCCCGCCAGGCCCAACGCGAGTCCGGCGAGCAGCCCGACCACGGTGCGCGGCACCCGCAGATCGCGCACGACCGTGTGGTCGGTAAGGGTCGGATCGGGCGCGAGCAGTGCGCTCCAGACGGTCTCCAGCGGGATGCCCCTCGCACCGACGGCCAGGGAGGCTGCAATCGCCGCGGAGAGCCCCAGCAGGGTCAGCAGCACTCCGATCGTCAGCGTTCGGGAGCGCGCCCGTGGGAGGCCCGTGGGCCGCGCGGTGGGCCGCGCGGTGGGCCGCGCGGTCGTCCTGGTCGCCGCCAGAGGACGCCGGCCGGTCCGGACCATGGTCACTCCACCAAAAGTAAGGTAAGCATTACCTAAGTATGGCGATCCCCACTGACCAGCGCAAAGCCGTCAGCCGGCGGAACCCCCGGTGGCGACCGGGCGGCCCGGGAGGTTGGACCATTGCGACCAGGAACCCGGGTACAGGGCCGGCTCGAACCCGGCGATGGTGAGCGCGGCCGCCTCGTGGGCGGCGGTGACGCCGGAACCGCAGTAGACGCCCACGGCGCTCTCCATCGTCAGGCCGAGCGCCTCGAACCGGGCACGCAGTTCGGCCGCCGGGCGGAAGTGCCCGTCGATGGTGAGGTTGTCGACCGTGGGTGCGCTGATCGCCCCGGGAATGTGGCCGGCCCGAGGGTCGACCGGCTCCGTGTCACCGCGGTAGCGCTCCGCGGCGCGGGCGTCGAGAAGCACGCCGGTCCTGGCCAGGCGAGCGGCGGCATCCGCGTCGAGCACGGGTGGCACGTCGTGCGCAAGAGTGATCGTGCCCGGGGCGATCGTCTCCTCACCGACGGAGACGGGCAGGCCGGCGGCACGCCAGGCGGCGAGCGCCCCGTCGAGCAGCAGCACGTCGCGCACGCCCGCATGGCGCAGCAGCCACCAGGCGCGCGCGGCCGACATCGAGCCCAGATCGTCGTACACCACAACGGTGTCACCGCCCCGGAGACCCCAGCGGCGCGCGGCGGCCTGCAGGGCCGGGCGGGTCGGCAACGGATGCCGCCCGTCGGCCGCGACCCCGGCGCCGGCGAGCTCGGTGTCGAGGTCGACATAGGCGGCGCCCGGGATGTGGCCGGCCCGGTATTCGGCGCGGCCGGGAGGCCCGCCCAGCTTCCAGCGCACGTCCAGCACCCGGATGTCGCTTCGAGTGTGGAGCTCCCCCGCCAGCTCGTCAGCCGTGATCAATATTCGCACGCGCTCACGCTACCGCGGCAGACGTAGACTTGAGTAAGTGAGCAGCTACCTGACCCTTTTGAAGACACCGGGCGTAGCTCGCGTCATCGCCGCACAACTGACCGCACGCTTCCCCTTCGGGATGCTGTCGCTGGCGTTCCTGATCCACATCGAGCAGATCTTCGACTCCTACGGCGCCGCAGGCCTCGTACTGGGCGCCATGAGCATCGGCCAGGCCATCGCCGGGCCGCTGACCAGCCGTCTGATGGGCCGCTGGGGTATGCGCCCGGTCATCACGGCCACCCTCGTGGTGTGCGCGACCTCCATCGTCACAATGGCCCTGGTCCCGATGCCCATCTGGGCGCTGATGGTCATCGGTCTGGTCGCGGGGCTGTCCACGCCGCCGATCCAGCCGGCCGTGCGCACCATCTATCCGAAGATCGTCAACTCGCGCCAGCTCACCCCGCTGTTCTCGCTGGACGCGTCGGCCCAGGAGATCATCTGGGTGCTGGGGCCGGTGATCGCCACGTTCGTGGCCATCCAGGTCAGCCCGGTCGCCGGCATCCTGCTCGCCGCCATCTTCCTCATCGGCGGCGGCATCTGGTTCCTGGTGCTGCCCGAGGTCGGTCGGGTGCGCATCCCCCGCAGTCGCCGCAAGCTCGGCGTCGTGCTCAAACGTCCGGCGGTCATGCTCAGCACCATCGTCGGCTTCATGCTGGTCGCCGCCTGCGCCGCCGTCGAGGCCGGCGTGGTGGCCGCGTTCGGGCACGGCAGTTCGACGTCCGGCTGGGTGCTCGGCATCTTCGCGGCCGGGTCGCTGGTCGGCGGCCTCGCCCTCGGGCACGCCCCGATCGGGCCGTGGGCGCTCGCGGGACGCATGCTGATCGTCACCGCCGGTCTCAGCCTCGCCGCCGCCGGCAACCTCAGCTTCTGGTGGCTCGCCGCCACCCTGCTGGTGGCGGGGATCGGAATCGCGCCGGCGTTCGCCGTGCTGTTCGGCATCGTCTCCGCGAGCGTCAAGTTCAGCGACACCGCGGAAGCCTACGGCTGGGTCGGCACCGGTCAACTGATGGGGGCCGCCATGGGCTCCGCCATCGCCGGATTCATGATCGACCAGAGCGGCGCCACGGCAGCCATCCTGGTCGCGGCCGGTTTCGCGGGGCTCGGCACCATCATCCCCGCACTCGGCCGGCGCTGGCACCCCGATCTTCGCGGTCGGGACCCGAGCCCGCTCCCCGACACGGCGCCCATCCAGGTGCAGGTCTCCTGACCGCATCCGCTCGTCGAACCGACAGGTTCGAGGGGTTGAGCGTCGCGCCCACCCCTCAAACGTGTCGGTTCACGCCCGGCCGGGGAGGGTTAGATGGGAACATGACGTTCTCACCGCTGCTTGCCCTCCAGGACGGCCACCGCATCCCCCAGCTCGGCCTCGGCGTCTACAAGATTCCGGATGCCGCGGCCGCCGATGCGGTACAGGTCGCCCTGGACGCCGGTTACCGCCACATCGACACCGCGGCGCTGTACGAGAACGAGGTCGGCGTCGGCCAGGGCGTGGCTCGCTCCGGCCTGCCGCGCGAGGACGTGTTCGTCACCACCAAGGTGTGGAACGATCAGCACGGCTACGACGCGACCCTGCGCGCCTTCGACGTGAGCCTCGGCAAGCTCGGCCTCGACTACGTCGACCTCTACCTGATCCACTGGCCCGCGCCCCGGCAGAACCTCTTCGTCGACACGTGGCGCGCCCTCGAGACCCTGCGCGCCGAGGGTCGGGCCCGGTCGATCGGAGTGTCCAACTTCCACCCCCACCACCTGGACCGCCTGCTCGCCGAAACGGATGTCGTTCCGGTCATCAACCAGGTGGAGCTGCACCCGTGGCTGCAGCAGTCCGCCGTGCGCGAGTACGACTCGGCCCACGGCATCCTGACCGAGGCCTGGTCGCCGTTGGCCCGCGGCCGCGCCATCGGCAACGCGACCCTCGACGCCATCGGCGCCCGGCATGGCAAGTCGGCCGCTCAGGTCGTGATCCGCTGGCACCTCGAGGTGGGCAATGTGGTGATCCCGAAATCGGTGACGCCCCTGCGCATCCGCGAGAACTTCGACGTGTTCGACTTCACCCTCGATGCCGACGACCACGCGGCCATCGCCGCCCTCGACTCGGGCGAGCGCACCGGCAAAGACCCCGACGACCTCGACTAGACGGCCCGAACAGGCTCCCCGACTACCGACAGTGCCCGTTCCGGTCGACAGTGACCGGCGGAACGGGCACTGTCGACCGGAAAGGTGACTATCGGGTGAGGTGTTACCAGCGGGGGTGGATCTGGTCGCGCAGCATCCGGTCGTAGATGTCCTGGACGCCCTCGTTGAAAGCGAGGCTGAGCGGGGCGACCGATCCGGCCGCAGCGTTGCCGCGGGCCTGCTGCACCGAACGCGCCCCGGGAATGACCGAGCTGACGCCGTCGATCTGGGCCACCCAGGCCAGCGCGGCCTGCGCGGGAGTGATCTCTCCGGGAAGCGACCCCACGAGGGCCGTGAACTCCGCGGCGGCCGCGAGGCCGGTCTCGTAGTCGACGCCGGAGAAGGTCTCGCCCACGTCGAAGGCGCTGCCGTCACGGTTGTAGTTGCGGTGGTCGTTCGCCGCGAAGGTGGTGTCCCGGGTGTACGTGCCGGTCAACAGGCCACTGGCCAGCGGCACGCGGGCGATCACGCCCACCCCCGCGGCGCGGGCCGCCGGCACCACGGCCTCGAGCGGCTTGAGCCGGAAGGCGTTCAGGATGATCTGCACGCTCGCCAGGCCCGGCCGCTCGATCGCGGCGAGCGCCTGGTCGCAGGTCTCCACGCTCACCCCGTAGGCGGCGATGGCTCCCTCGGCGACGAGGGTGTCGAGCGCGTCGTAGACCTCGTCGGACTCGACCACATCGGTGGGCGGGCAGTGCAGCTGTACGAGGTGCAGGGTGTCCAGGCCGAGGTTCGCGCGGGACCGGTCGGTCCACGCCCTGAAGTTCGCCAGCGTGTAGTTCTCGGCCAGCTGGTCGACCCGGCGACCCATCTTGGTGGCCACTGTGATTCCGGCGGCGGCGGAGCTTTCGGCCAGGAAACGGCCGATGATCTGCTCGCTGCGGCCGTCGCCGTAAACGTCGGCGGTGTCGAAGAAGGTGACGCCGGCGTCGACGGATGCCGCGAGCACCGAGGCCGCGTCGGCCTCCGACACGTCACCCCAGTCCGCTCCCAGCTGCCAGGTGCCGAGCCCGATCACGGAGACGGTTCGGTCGGTTCTTCCGAGGGTGCGTGTGTCCATCTCCCCAGCCTAGCCACCGGCGCAGCGCCCGGTGGGGCAACGGATGCCGCCGCCTCGGACGCGCTGCCTGCCTCCGGTCCCGCCCCGGTGTCCGCCTCCGCACCCGTATCCGTGTCGATGACACGGGCGAGCGCCCGGGCGAGGCGCGGGCGGATGAGGTGGTCGTTCGCTTCGACGCGGTGCATGGTGACGTGGCGCATCCGTTCAATCACCGTCATGGTGCCGGCGGCGATGAACGCGTCCAGAGTGCCGTAGACCACGTCGACCGGCACCCGGAGGGTCGCGATGTCGCTGACCACGGTCTGCGACTCGATGCAGTGCTCCAGCGACTTCACGAACGGCGTCCAGTTGCGCTCGGTGAGCTCGAAGATGCCCTTCGGCAGCAGCCGGGCGATGATGGCCGCGTTGGCGAGGGTGAATTCCTTGTTCAGGCGCAGGAAATCGTAGGCGCGCAGATAGGTGCTGACCCGGGCTCGCACCCACCGGTCCCCGATATCGTTCGGCGACAGGTAGACCGGCGGACCCACGAGCACCACCCGGGACACCTGGGTGCGCCGGGATGCGCGGGTGCGCGGCAACGCGGCCATCCGGGCCGCGATCAGGCTGCCGAGCGAATGACCCACCAGGATGAACGGTTCGCGCAACTTCAGCGCCCGGATGGTGGCGGCCAGCGAGTCGACGTGGTCCTCGAGCCGGTACTCACAGCCGGCGGGGATCGGCGATTCGCCGAAGCCCAGAATGTCGACGGCGATGACCCGATGCCGGGGCACGAGCAGGGGAACCAGTTCACGGAACGTCTCCGAGGAGGACGCAATGCCGTGCACCAGGATCACCACGGGACCGGTGCCCTCGTCGGTGGCGATGTGCAGCAGCGGCGGGCGCCGCCGGCCGAGCCGTTCAGAGAGGGCCGCCCACCAGTTCATGCTTCCAGTATCGCCTCCCCACGCCACCAGGCTCATTCTGCGCCGCCTGCCGCGGCGTGCGCCCGGTCCCTCCTGCCGAGACGCGATTGTGATCCGGCACCGCCGATCGCGGCCGTACAGTGAGGCCATGAAGCGTTTTACCGGAGTGGTCGCCGTCCTCCTCGGCGCCCTCCTGCTGGCCGGATGCTCCGTGCCCGGCGATTCCAGCAGTTCCGACTCCGGCGGCTCGGCCACGGCTCCCGGCCTCGCCGAACCCGGCACCGTGAACCCGGGAAGCATCGAACCGGGCGGCAGCACCGGTGAGATCACTTCCACCCAGCGCGACGTGATCACCACCGGGATGGTGTCGATCACGGTGGACGACCCGATCGCATCCGTGCAGGATGCCGTCACCATCACCGAGCAGGCCGGTGGACGGGTCGACAGCCGCACCGAGAACCCGGCCACCGACAACCAGCCGGCGAGCGCGAATCTCACCCTGCGCATCCCCTCGGACGAGCTCGACCGCACCCTGGCGGAACTCAAACAGCTCGGCACCGTCAACTTCGTCTCGCTCAACGCGTCGGACATCACCCAGCAGACCCAGGACCTCGACGCCCGGATCACGTCACTGCAGACCTCGGTCGATCGGTTGCTGGCCCTGATGGTGGAGGCCACGACCACGGCCGACCTGATCGCGGTCGAGAACGCGCTGTCCCAGCGGCAGAGCGACCTCGAGGGACTGCAGGCGCAGCGGGACTACCTGTCCGACCAGGTCGATTTCTCCACCATCACACTCGACCTGTACTCGACCGGCACGGTGGCTCCCGGCACCCCGGACGGCTTCTGGGATGCCCTCGCGGCCGGCTGGAACGCCCTCGTGACAGCCCTCGGCATCGCGATCGTGGGCATCGGGTTCGCGCTGCCCTGGCTGCTCGCCCTCGGCCTGGTCACCGCGATCGTCTACCTGGTGATCCGGTTGGCACGCAAGAGGCATCCGGCTGCGTAAACTTGTTCGGTGTACACGTCTGCCGAACCCTCCCCGCTCGGCGACGAGCTTCTCGAACGCATCCGTTCCCGCGCCGCCGCCCATGACCGCGACAACACCTTCCCTGCCGAGGACCTGGCCGAGCTGGTGGCCTGCGGCTACCTCCGTTCGTTGGTTCCGGTGGCGCTCGGAGGCCTCGGACGCGGCGTGCAGCAGGTCGCGCAGGACCAGATCCGGCTCGCCGCCCACGCCCCGGCCACCGCCCTGGCCGTCAATATGCACCTCGTCTGGACGGGTGTGGCCCGCACCCTGCACGAGCAGGGCGACGACAGCCTAGCCTTCGTGCTGCACGGCGCCGTCAGCGGGAAGATCTTCGGCTTCGGTGTCAGCGAACCCGGCAACGACCTGGTGCTCACCGACTCGCTCACGACGGCCGCCCCGCAACCGGACGGCGGCTACCGCTTCACCGGCACCAAGATCTTCACCACGCTCTCCCCGGCCTGGACCCGGCTCGGCACCATGGGCATCGACCGTGATTCGGCCGACGGCCCCAAAATCGTCTGGGCGTTCATCGACCGGGCAGACCCGGGCGTCAGCCAGAAGGATGACTGGGACACCCTGGGCATGCGTGCCAGCCAGAGCCGCAGCACCCTGCTCGACGGCGCATCCGCCCGCCCCGACCAGGTCTTCCGCCGGCTCGATCCCGGGCCCACTCCCGACCCGCTGGTGTTCGCCATCTTCGCCAATTTCGAGATCCTGCTGGCCGCCGTGTACACCGGCATCGGTCGGCGCGCGGTCGAACTGGCCGTGCTGGCGGCGACGCGGCGCACGTCCCTGAAGCACGGCGGGCGCAGCCTGGCGCAGGACCCGGACATCCGGTGGCGCGTCGCGGAGGCCGCGATGACGATGGATGGCCTGTACCCCCAGATCGACGCGCTGGCGCACGACCTCGACACCCTGGCCGATCACGGCCCGCGGTGGTTCGCCCTGCTGTCCGGTTTGAAACACCGAGCCACCGAGACAGCGCGCCTGGTCGTCGACCAGGCGCTGCGGGTGAGCGGCGGCTCCTCCTACTTCGCCGGCAACGAACTCGGGCGTCTCTACCGCGACGTTCTCGCCGGGCTCTTCCACCCGTCCGACGCCGAATCGGCGCACGCCACCGTGGCGACCGCCTGGTTGGGCCCGACCGATGTCTGACGTCACCCGCACGATCAACGTCTTCGACAGCGCCGCCTACACGCGCTCGGTCCTCGACCTGACCATGCGGCTCGCTGAGGTCATCTTCGCGGCCGGCGCCGGCGCCGAAGACGCAACGGCCGCCATGGAAGCCATCACCCGGGCCTACGGGCTGCGCGGCACCGAGGCGAACGTCACCCATACGATCATCGCGCTCACCCATGAGGATCCGGCCACGCACGAGTCCATCACCCGGACCCGCAACGTCAAGTACCGTTCGCTCAACTACGGGAAGCTCACGGCCACCTCCGAGCTGATCGCGGAGATCCTCGACTCGCCGCCCGAGGTCGCCGACGCCCGCAAACGCCTGGCCACCATCGTCAGCGCCAAGCCGCAGGTGCCCGCCCTCTTCCGCCGGGTGGGCTGGAGCCTCGTCGGGGCCGGGGCCGCCGTGCTCATCGGGGGTGGCGTGGTGGTCTGCATCGCCGCCTTCATCGCCACGTTCTTCATCGACGTGATCACCACCTCGCTCGACCGGCGGCAGGTTCCCGTGTTCTACCAGAACGTCGTCGGCGGGGCGATCGGGCCGATCGTCGCCGCGATCGTCGCCCTGATCGATCCCACGGCGAATCCGTCCCTGGTCGTCATCGCGACCATCATCATGCTCCTGGCCGGCGTCACCACCTTCGGCGCGGTGCACGACACCCTGTCGGGCTTCTACCTGACGGGCACGGCACGGATGATGGAGGCCCTCCTGATCACGGGCGGCCTGGTCACCGGCGTGGCCGGGGCGTCGCTGCTGCTGGCTCGCTTCGGCTTCCAGCTGCGCGTCGACGCCAACCTCACCCCGACCCTGGCCGAGGTGCCGGTGATGCTCGCCGCGGCCATGGTCATCGTCGCCGGTTTCGCCCTCGGCGTGCAGGTGCCGTGGCGGGCGTTCTGGGTGGTCTGCCTGCTGGGCGCCATCGCCGAGCTGCTCTACCTGGGCGGCGCGCAGGCCGGCTTCGGCCTGGTCTGGTCGTCGGCCCTGAGCGCCGTGGGCGTGGGCCTGCTGGCCGCGATCGCGGCCCGCGTCGTGCGCACTCCCCCGCTGGTGATCGTCGTCTCCGCGCTGGTTCCGCTCGTGCCGGGGCTGATCCTGTTCCGCGGCCTGCTGCAGTTGTCCGACGGCAACATCGACGGGCTGCTCAGCATGCTCACCGCCGGGGCCGTCGCCGCGGCGCTGGCGGCCGGCGCCATCCTCGCCCAGTATTTGGTGCAGTTCGTCTGGGGTCCGGCCCGGCGCCTGCAGCGCCGGTTCGTGGGACCACTGATGGCACTGCCGGTGCGCCTCGGCCGCGGGCCCGGCAAGCGCATCTAGCTCAGGGCGCCGCCACCGTGGCGTCCGGGCGCAGCGTGAGGAATCGGGCGTAGCGTGCGCCCGATTCCCCACGCTGCGCCGCGACGGGCTGCGCGGGCCTGCTCCCGCTAGTTGGGGATATCCGCTTCGCCCTGTTCGTCCTGCATGTCCTCGACGAACCGGTAGGGAATGGGCTCCTCCTCGGTCGCCCGCACGAGGCGGAACAGGCGGCGCACCGTGTCGCCGTCTTCCGTGGCCTCCAGCAGGACCTCCTTCTGGTACTCGCCGTTCACGTACTCGAGTTCGTGCTCCGTTCCGGCGGCGATCACGTTGGGTCCGTAGAAGATGGCCTGGTAGGTGGTTTTATCGCTCATGTGTATCCCTCTCTGCCGGGGTGGAGACGGGTGCCTCGCGTTCGGGGCGCGTCGGGCCCAGCCTACGGCCGGGCTGGCAACTTGCACAGGGCCGGTTGCCACCGACCGCGGGAAGGTGCCGTTTGGCGGCAACCCGCGTAGGGTCGAAGTCACGGTGCCGCTGGGGCTCGATTCGAAGGAGTACACATGGCTGACAAATCACCCAAGAAGGACGCATCCAAAAAGGTTGCCGGTAAGTCCTTGAAGGAAAAGCGTGCCGACAAGCACGCCAAGGCGAACGAGACGACCGAGAAGGCACGCAAGGCCTAGCGCCTGCTCCACGATTAAACTCAGGGTGTTGCCGCCAACTGCGGCAACACCCTTTTTCGTCCCGAAAGGACCCGTCGATGACCCTTCCCTCCGTGGACACCCAGGTGGACTACCCGGCCGGCCTGACCCGCACCACCGCGACGGTGCTGCACGTCGAGCCGCAGGCGGACGGGCGCGTCGCCGTGCTCCTCGACGCCACCCCGGTGCACCCGGTCGATGCCGGCTGGCCCGACCAGGGGCCCGACCGGGCCGTGCTGCGCGTCGCGGGGGCCGAGCTGACGGTGCTGGACTGCATCGTGGGAGCGACGGACGGGTCGGCACTGCACCGGGGCCGGGACATCCCGGTGCCGAAGGGCACGCCCGGCTGGGCGTTCGTCGTGGTTCACCTCGTCGAGGGTGCCGCACTCGTCGACGGCGCCGCCCTGGCCGAGGGTCAGACGGTCGAGGTGGTCGTCGACGCCGACTACCGCCACCGGATGTCCGCGGGCCACACGGCCTGCCACCTCGCCGCCCTCGCCCTCAACCGAGCGCTGGCGGACCGGTGGAAGAAGGAGGTGCGCGCGGATTCCCTCGGTCACCCCGACTTCGACGGCACCGCGATCGACGTGTCCCTGATCCGTGAGAACGGATCCGTCGACACCTACCGGCTCGGCAAATCCCTCCGCCGCAAGGGCTTCGCCGCCGAGGGGGTGGCCGAGCACCTGGCCGGGATCGAATCCGCCGTGAACGCGGCCCTCGCCGAATGGGTGGCCACCGGAGCGAGCGTACGCATCGACCGGGACGGCCCGCTGCTCACCGACCGGCGGTACTGGGTCTGCGAGCTGCCGGCCCACAGCGTGCGCATCCCCTGCGGCGGCACGCACGTCTCTTCACTGGACGAGCTCGGCGCCGTGCGCGTGGCCCTGTCCACGTCCGAGGTTGACGGCACGACCGTGCTCACCATGGAGACAGTCGTCGGCTGAGCGGCCCCGCTCACTCACTCGATCAGGAGCGCCTCCACCGCGGCGGTACCGCGGATCTCCCCCAGCAGCTCGAGGACACGGTCGACGACCTTCACCGACACCCCCGGGCACACGATGCTGTACGCGCCGAGCTCGGCCAGACCGCCGGCCCGCACCCGGATCACCGCCCAGCCCACCTCGGCCAGCGCGGCGTCCTTCTCACGGTCCGACACCTCCTTCAACCCCCGGTGGGAGCGGCCGTCGCGGCCAGGGTCGTCGTATTCGACCGCCACCTTCAGGGCGGGAATGATGATGTCCGGCCACACCTCCGGCTTTCCGTAGAAGGTGCGGCTGATGCGCACGGCATTGACGCGGTGCGGCAGACGGATGCGTTCGCCCAGCAGCATCCGCAGCCGTTGTTCGGTCATCGACGTGCCCAGCCTCAACCCGGGCTTCATGAACGGTACTCCGCCCTCGAACCGAGCACTGGGCGCTTCGGCGTTGGCCGTGCACTTCGGGCACCCGGAGCCCGTGAGGGCAGCCCGTACCGTGGCGACGTAGCGGGAGTGGCCACGGTCGCAGATCCACTCGTATTCGGCTCCGATCCGCGTCTCCTGCCCGAGGTCACCGCGACGCCCCGCTGCCACCTTGCGCAGCAGCTGTCCGCGGCTGCGCTGCGTCTCGGCAAGGAGCATGCAGAGGGGGCAATCGCGTTGCAGGGTGATGCGGGCATCCGTCGCCGGCGCCCCGTGCCCGCAGCGAAAGCGCACGGCCGTACCGCCGCCGCCTGCCACCCCGCCGCCTGCCACCCCGCTGCCCGCAGCCCCGCCGGCCACACCGCCCGTCATGCCAGCCATCCGCACGCTCCGCCCTGCGCCCCAGTCGGCGCAGGCCCACGCTATCCCCGGCCACTGACACTCGCCCGCCACGGGGAGCCGTGCGCCAGAACCTCGACCGTAACCCCACACGCGAACTGAGGAGGTTTTCGCGACACGCCGGTCCCCCAGCCACGACTCGCCGCCCAGCCCGAAATTCTCCGGCTATACGTGCAGGCGGAGGCGTGCAGAGGCGGAGGAACGGCCCGCGGGAAGAGAGGAAAAAAGAAAAGGCAAGAGGGGAGGAAAAGAAGAAGGCCCCCGGTTTCCCGGGGGCCTTTCAACTGACTATCTCGGTGGAGCTAAGGAGATTCGAACTCCTGACCTTCTCATTGCGAACGAGACGCGCTACCAACTGCGCCATAGCCCCCAGCCGCTTATGCAGAATATCACGCGCAGCGACCGAGTTTGGCCGACCCGCGCGTGAGAGCGCGATTCGGTGCGGATTCGCCCGGTTGGGATTCGGTCAGCCGACGGCGCGGCGACGGCGCAGTACGTCGTCGAGATCACTCATGCCGGGTGCGGTCTCCCCGACGACCCCCATTGATGCGAACCGGCTCGCGGCCGGTGCGGCGGCAGGAGTTGCCGGCGCCTCGGCCGTCACACGCTTCAGCGGAGTGACCGCCACTTCGAGGGCCGCGGCGCGGCGGGCGAGCTCCGCTTCGGCGGCGACCCGGCGCAGTTCGGCGGCTGCATCAACGGATGCCATCGCCGCCTGGGCGACGGATCCGCGCGACAGGTGCATCGGCCGCGGCAGCGGGAGCGGCGTCCAGCTCGAGGCGACAACGGGCGTCTCCTCCAACTGCACGGGCTCGAACGTCTGGCCGACCCGGGCGCGCGTCGCGACGCCGGACCCGGCAGCGACCCCGTCCGCCCGGTGTGCCCGGCGTGCGGTGCGCGCCAGGCGGGTGAGAGCGCTGAGGGCGAGAACGGTCGTCACCAGGCCGCTGACCAGGGCCGTCCAGGCTCCGCCGGTCGCCACGGCGACGATTCCCGAGACGAAGAGCACGGTGCCCAGGAGCAGGATGAGGGAGGTCATCGCACGCACCCGGCGCAGGCGGCGAGCACGGGCGGCCGAGGGGGCCGGAAGCGATGAAGTTCGAGCGGAACCGGACGCCGCGGCCCCCGCGCGCACGGCGGCGGCCTGGGCGGCAACGGCCTTCGCAGCGGCGGCACGGTTCGCGGCCGCGAGGGCGGCG
>NZ_SOHA01000010.1 GCF_004403065.1 Cryobacterium cryoconiti | reverse complement strand
CGGCGCGGCAGCCGGTGCCGCCGCCGGGGCGCGAGCAGGTGCGGCAGCCGCCGCAGCCGCAGCGACCACACCGGGACATCCGACCGGCACGGCGTCCGAAACGGGAACCCGCGACACCGCAGAGCAGACGGTGCCCGACGGCGCACCGACGACCGCGGGCGAGGGGACGGGCGCCCGCGCCGGCACCACCGAGGGCGAGCCGGAATCCACTGCTGCACGGGCACCCGACCCGCGCCTCGAGTCCAACCGAGCGCTGCACGAGGCCGATCTGGTGCTGAACGAATTCCGCCAGCAGCTGCGAGCCGACCTGCGCCAGGCAGCCACGCGCTCCGGCGTGCCGGCCTCCATCGTGCCGGAACTGCGGGCTCGCCTGATTGAGGTGCGAGCGGGCATCCTCGACTCGGTCGGTCGCTGACAAGTCCCGACACACGACCCGAAACGGAGAACCCCCTCGCCGCCCGGCGAGGGGGTTCTCCGTTTGTCTTCGGGAAAGGGTCACACGGTACGAGCCGCGATCTCCTCCGGTGTGGGGTGACGCATCTGGGTGCGCTCACCCGACCGGTCGATCTCGTGCAGGGACATCAGGGCGCCGCAGATCGGGCACACCGAGCGCGCCCGCGTCTGCTCGACTTCGGCGGGGGTCACCGTGTCGTAGGGCCCGAGGGGTGGCGGGCCGATCCAGGGCAGCAGCCGGCGGTTGAGGCGGGCGATGACGCCGACCAGGCCACGCTCGTCACTCGGTTCTTTTCTCGTGCGTGTCATAATCATTAGTGTACTAACTAATACCCAGAACCGGAGGAAGCCCGTGACGGATGTCCCCGACCTCCTCCGTCTGGAGGATCAGGTCTGCTTCGCCCTCGCCATCGCGTCGCGCAGCGTGATCTCGATCTACCGCCCGGTCCTCGAGCCCTACGGGCTCACCCATCCGCAATACCTCGTGATGCTTGCCCTCTGGGGGCGCGAGCCCTGCCGGGTCAAGGATCTGGCCGAGGAGCTCCGGCTCGAACCGGCCACCCTCTCCCCTCTGCTCAAGAGACTGGAGGCATCCGGACTTATCGCCCGGCACCGCAACGAGCAGGACGAACGCGTGCTCGACGTCTCGCTCACCGACATCGGACGAAGCCTCCGCAACGAGGCCCGCACGATCCCTCCCCGCATCATCGACAAATTGGGAATGAGCCACGACGAGCTCGAACTCCTCCGCCGTTCCCTGTGGCGGGTCATCGAGGCCTCGCACACCACCTGACGACACGCCCACGACACGCCCACGGAACACCCGACTCCCACGGATTTGACAGTGGAATCCAAGGGAGTAGTGTCGACCCTCGTGATACCAGAGGGAAGCCCCCCAGTACCGGAAACACGTTCACCGAAACGGTGGATCATCGGTGACCCGCTGTCGACCGAAAAGCTCGACGGCCAGTTGCTGCCCAAGCACCTCGCCCTCCCCATCTTCGCGAGCGACCCACTCTCGAGCGTCGCCTACGCACCGCAAGAGCTCCTGATGATCCTGACGCTCGGTGGGCTCGCCTTCCTCAGCTTCGCGCCCTGGGTCGCGGCGTGCGTCGTGCTTCTGCTCGTCGTGGTCGTCGCGTCCTACCGCCAGCTGATCAAGGCCTACCCGTCCGGCGGCGGCGACTACGAGGTCGCCCACAAGAACCTCGGCGAGAAGGCCGGCCTCATCGTCGCGTCCGCCCTCCTCGTCGACTACGTGATGACCGTGGTCGTGTCGGTGGCCAGCGGTGTCGACAACATCATCTCCGCGCTCCCGGCGCTCGCCCCGTTCCGAGTGGAATTCGCGGTCTTCTTCGTGATCATGCTCGCGGCGGTGAACCTGCGCGGCGTGCACGAGTCCAGCAAGGCCTTCGCCATCCCCACCTACCTCTTCATCGGCACCGTGGCGTTGATGGTCGTGGTGGGTCTGACCCGGGTGGCCCTCGGCGACACCCCGATGGCCGAATCGGCCAACTACGAGGTCGAGGCCCAGAACCTGGCCCAGTCAGCCTTCATCCTGTTGCTGCTGCGCTCCTTCGCCAGCGGGTGCAGCGCGCTCACCGGGGTCGAGGCGATCGCCAACGGGGTTCCCGCGTTCAAGCGGCCGAAGGTCAAGAACGCCCAGCGCACCCTGGTGCTCATGGGTGGCATCGCCATCACGCTCTTCATCGGGCTGACGGCCCTCGCCCTGTTCGCCAAGGTGCACTACGCGGAGAACCCCTGCGACCTGATCGGCTGGGAGGAGTGCGCGACCTCCCCGCAACGCAGCCTGATCGCCCAGATCGCGGCCGCCACCTTCGGCAACAACTCGATCATGTTCTTCGTTCTGCAGGCCGCGACCGCGGCCGTGCTGTTGCTGGCCGCCAACACGGCGTTCAACGGGTTCCCGCTGCTCGGCTCGGTGCTCGCCAAGGACTCCTACGCACCGAAATCGCTCAGCACCCGCGGAGACCGCCTGATCTACTCCAACGGCGTGCTGCTGCTGGCCTTCTTCGCGTGCGTCATCCTGGTGATCTACCAGGCCAACCTGACCGTGCTGATCCAGCTCTACATCATCGGCGTCTTCGTCTCCTTCACGCTCGGCCAGACGGGCATGGTGCGGCACTGGCTCAAGCTGCTCAAGACCAACCCGCCGAACCGGGCATCCATCATCGCCAGCCTCTCGATCAACGGTTTCGGCGCGCTGCTCACCGGCGTGGTGCTGATCGTGGTCACGATCACCAAGTTCACCCACGGCGCCTGGCTCGTCTTCGTTCTGATGCCCGTGCTGTTCACCCTGATGCTCGGCGTGAACCGGTATTACCGGGATGTGGCCAAGGAAATCGAAGTGGATGCCCACACCACCTTCGGCTCCCAGGGCGACCACGCCATCGTGCTGGTGGGCAAGATGCAGAAGCCCGTGCTCAAGGCGCTGGACTACGCCATCGCCGCCCGCCACGAGAGCATCGAAGCCGTGCACATCTCGGTCGACTACGACGAGACCAAGGATCTCAAACGCGCCTGGGTGCAGCAGAACATCCAGGTGCCGTTGCGCATCGTGCAGTCGCCGTACCGGGATATCAGCTGGCCGCTGATCTGCTACATCAAGGACCGGCGCGAAGACCACGGCTCCGAGGTCGTCACGGTGTACACCCCGATCTACATCGTGGGCCACTGGTGGGAGGGTCTCCTGCACAACCACAAGGCCCGCCGGTTGCGCCAGAAGCTCATGATGGTGCACGGCGTCACCATCGCTCTGGTGCCGTGGCTGCTTGATTCCTCCGAGCTGATCTACGGCCGGCGGTCCCGGCCCGTGCCCGGCCAGGACCGCCGCGGCGAACCCGTGCGCCCCCGTCCGATCCCCCGCCGACCGCTGGCGCCGGCAACCAAGGACGCGCCGGTCAAGCCTCCGGTCGCCGTCGGCACGGTTCCGGCGACGTCCCGGCCCTCGGCCGCCCGCCGCCGCAAGAGGAAGTAACGGATGCGCCTGGCGCTTCCCGTCTTCCTCGGCGGCCTGGTCGGCACGGGCCTCCGCCTCGGCATCGACCAGGCGCTCCCGCACACCGACACCGCCTTCCCGGTGAGCACGCTGATCGCCAACACACTCGGTGCTCTCGCACTCGGCTGGCTGGTGGCCGGCCTGTGGACCCGACCGGGCCTGCCTGCCTGGGTCAAGGCAGCCCTTGGCACGGGCCTGCTCGGATCGTTCACGACCTACTCCGCCGTGATGGTCTCCCTGGTCGCTCTTGTCGCGGCCGGCGCCTCGGCGCTGGGCTGGGTCTACCTCGCCGCGACGCTCCTGCTCGGTTTCGGCGCCGCGGCCCTCGGCCTGCGGCTGGGCGCGCTGCTTCGGCATCGCACACTGGCGGATATCCCGGATGCCGGGAGCACCCTGTGAGCGCCTGGCTGGTTCTCGGTGTACTCGCCGCCGGCGGCGCAGCGGCGGTCGTGCGCTTCCTCGTCTCCCGCGCCCTTCCCGTGGGCCCCGGGCGGCTGCCGTTCGGCGTGCTGATCGTGAACGTGGCCGGGTCGCTGATCGGTGGCGTGGTTCTCGGGCTGGCGGAGCGCGCCGCGGTCTCCGACGACGTGCGGCTGATCCTGCTGACGGGCGTCTGCGGCGGCCTGACCACCTTCAGCACCTGGAGCGTTGAGACGGTCGAGTTGGCGCTGACCGGGCGCTGGCGGGCGGGCATCCTCAATCTGACCGCTACTCTTTTTCTCGGGTTCCTGGTCTGCGGGGCCGGGTACGTTCTCTCCCGCTGAGGTACAGTGAGATAACGCTGCCTGCGAACGTGCCTGGCTGCCGCTGCTCGTGATCTGCACCCGCGGTCCGTTCGGCCCGTCATGCTAAACTGACGGCTAGTTTTCACCATATTCGGCAACTCCCGGGAGACGTTTCTCTCACCCGGCCTGGCATCGTTAGGGGGTCTCGCATGGGGCGCGGCCGTCAAAAAGCAAAACACACCAAAGTTGCCCGGGAACTGAAGTACTTCAGCCCGGACACCAACTACAACGCGCTCGAACGCGAACTCACCGGGCATCCGGCCAGCGACCCTCGCCTCGACGAAGACCTCGCGAAGTGGCCGGAGTACGAGGCCGGCAAGCCGGGCAAGACCGCGGAAACCGACGATGACGACGACGACCAGTACGTCGACCACTACGCCACCGAAGACGAGCAGAAGCGCGCCTAGGCCCCGAGCCTGACGGCCGCCCCCGTCGGCGTGCCTGCCGTCGCGCCGCGCGCGCGCCCTCCCTTGCTGAGAGTCGCCGATTGTGCCGAGAGTCGCCGCACCGACGGCGACTCTCGGCACGAACGGCGACGCTCGACAGCCATCCCCGAGCCGTGCAGGGCGGGGCGGGGCGGGCGAGCCGGGCCGACCGCCGAACGGGCTACGCCGCGTAGCCGCCGACCAGGCGCACGGCACCGCCGTTCACGCCCTTGGCACCCTGCTCGAAGCCCGTGAAATCGTGCGGGGCCGTCGACACACGGCCGGCCACCCACGCGGGGACGCCGTCGGCGGCAAGGCGCGCGATCACGGATGACGCCGACTCGGCCGCGACGACGGCGAACATGCCGACGCCCAGGTTCCAGGTGCCCTCCGAGCTCTCGAGCGAAGATCCGGCCAGTTCACTGAGCACCCGGAAGACCGGGGACGGCGACCAGGTGGACCGGTCGACCTCCACCCAGGCGCCGAGCGGGAGCACGCGGGCGAGGTTCGCCGCGATGCCGCCGCCGGTGACGTGGCTGAGCGAGTGCACGACGCCGGCGAGCTCCGGGTCGGCGAGCACGCTGAGCAGCGGCCCGGTGTACAGCCGGGTCGGCTCGAGCAGCACCTCGCCGACCACGCCGCCGAGTTCGGCGGAGGTGTCGGTGTAGCCGATGCCGCGCGTGGCGAGGATGTGCCGCACGAGCGAGTAGCCGTTGGAGTGCAGGCCGGAGGACGCCATCGCCACGACGACGTCGCCGTGGCGCACCTTCTCCGCGCCGAGGACCTGGTCGGCTTCCACCACGCCGGTGGCGGCGCCGGCCACGTCGTAGTCGTCCACGCCGAGCAGGCCGGGGTGCTCGGCGGTCTCTCCGCCGACGAGGGCGGTGCCGGTGGCGGCGCAGGCGCGGGCGATACCCGCGACGATGTCCGCGATGCGCTCGGGAACGACCTTGCCGCACGCGATGTAGTCCGTCATGAAGAGCGGGCGGGCCCCGACCACGATGATGTCGTCGACGACCATGCCCACGAGGTCCTGACCGATCGTGTCGTGCTTGTCGATGGCCTGGGCGATCGCGACCTTGGTGCCCACGCCATCCGTTGACGTGGCCAGCAGCGGGCGCTTGAAGCTGGTGAGGAAGGAGACGTCGTAGAGCCCGGCGAAGCCGCCGAACCCGCCGAGGACCTCGGGGCCGTGCGTGTTCGACACGGCCTCCTTCATCAGGGAGACGGCGAGATCGCCGGCCGTGGTGTCGACTCCGGCTGCCGCATAGGACGCGTTGCTCATTCTTGTCTTCCTGGATCGCCGATCGGGGGTTTACCCTGTTTGGTCAGGGCTTCTTCGCGCGCCGTCTCTGGGCGCAGGGAGGTCGCGGGGTCGAGCAGAGGCTCGAACTCTGCGTCGGGGCCCGGGTCGCATCCGTTGGAGGCGGCGGCCGGGCGCTCGAGCAGGTTCTTGCCCAGGTGCGCGGAGTCGGGCAGCGGGATCGGGTAGACCCCGGTGAAGCAGGCCGTGCACAGGCGTTCGGGCGGCTGCTCGGTGGCGGCGATCATGCCTTCCGGCGAGAGGTAGCCGAGCGAGTCCGCGCCGATGGCCTGGCGTACCTCGTCGACGCCGAGGCCGGTCGCGATGAGTTCGGCACGGGAGGCGAAGTCGATGCCGTAGAAACACGGCCAGGTGATCGGCGGGCTCGAGATGCGCACATGCACCTCGGCGGCGCCGGCCTCCCTCAGCATGCTGACCAGGGCGCGCTGCGTGTTGCCGCGCACGATCGAGTCGTCGACGACGATCAACCGCTTGCCCTTGATCACGGCCTTGAGCGGGTTGAGCTTGAGCTTGATCCCGCGTTGCCGGATGGTCTCCGACGGCTGGATGAACGTGCGTCCCACGTAGGAGTTCTTCACCAGGCCCTGGCCGAACGGAATGCCGGATGCCTGCGCGTAGCCGATCGCCGCCGGGGTGCCGGACTCGGGGGTCGGAATGACGAGGTCGGCCTCGACGGGGTACTCCTGGGCGAGGCGGCGGCCCATCTCGACCCGAGCCTCGTGCACGCCGCGGCCGGCGATGGTGGTGTCTGGCCGGGCCAGGTAGACGTATTCGAACACGCAGCCGGCGGGCTTCGCCTCGGCGAACCGCTGCGTGCGCAGGCCGTCCTCGTCGATCGTGATCAGCTCGCCCGGCTCGACCTCGCGCACGAAGCTGGCCCCCACGATGTCGAGGGCGGCGGTTTCGGAGGCGACGACCCAGCCGCGCTCGAGACGGCCGAGCACCAGTGGGCGCACCCCCTGCGGGTCGCGGGCGGCGTACAGGGTGGTCTCGTCCATGAAGACGAGGCAGAAGGCGCCGCGCAGGCGCGGCAGCACCTCGAGTGCGGTGACCTCGAGGGTGTGGTCGACGTCGCCGGTGAACAGGGCCGTGATCACGGCGGTGTCGGTGGTGTTGCCGCGGGCGAGCTCACCCTCCACCTTCGGGTAACGCTCGTGCACGAGCTGCAGCAGCTCGGCCGTGTTGGTGAGGTTGCCGTTGTGGCCGAGGGCGACCGTGCCACCCGAGGTGCGGCCCAGGGTGGGCTGGGCGTTCTGCCAGCTCGAGGACCCGGTGGTCGAGTAGCGCGTGTGCCCGACGGCGATGTGACCGATCAGGGTGCTCAGCGCGGCCTCGTTGAAGACCTGGGAGACCAGGCCCATGTCCTTGTAGATCAGGATCTTCGAGCCGTCACTGGTGGCGATCCCGGCCGATTCCTGGCCGCGGTGCTGCAGGGCGTAGAGGCCGAAGTAGCTGAGCTTGGCCACCTCCTCGCCGGGAGCCCAGACGCCGAAGACGCCGCAGGCATCCTGCGGCCCCTTCTCTCCGGGAAGTAGATCGTGACCTAATAGTCCGTCGCCGCCAGCCAAATCGGTGCCTCTTCTACTATCAGTGCTCGGGGGAATGTGTGCTGAGAGTTGTGGGGTGACCGGGAGTGCCGGTGGGCTAGTTCTGGTCGGAATCCGTGGGGGTGGCCGCGGCATCCGGAGCCTCGGGATCACTCGACTCGAGCGGTGCCATTCTATCGACGATGACCGTCGTTCCGCGGCGAGAGATCAACCGGTCGATGATGATCGCCACGACGCCGCCCAGTGTGACGCCCAGGGCGACGAAAGCGAGCAACAGGAATCCGAAGACCTGGGTGGCCCCGAACTCGGCGTTCTCCGGGAACACGACCGTGAGAATCAGGGCAGTGATGGCACCGGTCAGGGCGCCGAGAATCATGAAGTTGAAGTAGCGGGGCGATCGTCGCACGGTGACGGTGGACTTGTCCACAACCGACTCGCCGGCGCTCTCTCCGGGGCCGGACGCTGCTGACTGCTCGGGCTGCTGGTCTGAAGTCACTCCCCTATTCTCGCACGCGAGAGCGGTCCTGCGGCAGGTGCCGGCCCGGCCGAGCGGATGCCGGACTGAGCGGATGACAGACTGTGCGGATGAACAGGATTGCGGTACTCGGCGGCGCGAACATGGACCACGTGGTGCGGCAGCCGGGGCTGCCCCGCCCGGGTGAGACGATGGTCGGCTCCGGGTTCAGCGTCGGCCCGGGCGGCACAGGCCTGAACCAGGCCGTCGCCGCGGCCCGGATGGGTGCCGCGGTGGACTTCCTCGGCATGGTCGGCGCGGACCCGCACGGGGAACAGCTGCGCGGGGTGCTGGTGACGGAGGGCATCCATGGCGCCGGTCTCGAGTGGTCCCCGACGCCGACCGGCACCACGCACACCGCGGTCGTCGACTCGGGCGAGAAGGCGATCGTCGTGGTGCCGGGGGCCAATGCCGACCTGGCCGAGCTCACGGAGGTGCAGCGTTCGATGATCACCGCGGCGGCGTTCCTGGTGCTGCAGTGCGAGCTGCCCGTGACGGCACTGACGGAAGGACTGGCCATCGCCCGGGACGCCGGAGTCTTCACGGTGCTCACACCGGCATCCGCGATGGCGCTGCCCGCCGGATTCCTCGACCTGGTCGACCTGATCGTGCCCGGCCGGCCCGTGGCCGCCGAGCTCAGCGGTGAGAACGACCCGGTGCGCGCGGCCGAGGTGCTGAGCCGCGGCAGCCGGTGGGCGATCGTCACTCTGGGTGAGGAGGGAGCCGTCGTCGCGTTCGACGGCTCCGCACTCGGCCTCGCGCCGGCCCGCCCGGTGGGCATGGTCGACACAACCGCAGCCGGCGACACGTTCGTGGGGGCGTTGGTGGCGCGGCTGGCGACCGGGGCTCGTCGCGAGCGGACGGCAGAAGAGCCTGCCGGGCCTGCCGCTGCCGGGCCTGCCGGCGTCACCGAAGCGGAGATGATCGACGCGGTGCGCTGGGCGACGGTCGCGGCATCCGTCTCGGTCACCCGCCCGGGTGCCATCACCTCGATGCCCACCCTCGCCGAGGTCACCGCGATCCTGATCTGACGGCCGGCCCTTGTCCCGCCGAGTTCGACACTTTCGGTCGACTTCGCGTGGCACACAGGTCGAACTCGACCGGAACCGACGAACCCCAGCCGGAGGGAGGGTCGCCGAGCCGCGCGGCCGCCGCCCGCGCGGCAAAACGCCGCTGAGCCGGGAGAGGCCGGTTCAGAGCAGCGGCAGGTGGCCGACGAGGTCGGCGCGCTGCCCGGAGGCGGCGATGCGACCGGATGCGATGCCGTCGGCCCAGGAGAGGGTTCCGGTGGCGAGGGCGAGCCAGGTGGGCGCATCCGTCTCGACGACGTTCGGCGGTGTGCCGCGCGTGTGGCGCGGGCCGGCGATGCACTGCACGGCCCCGAACGGCGGCACGCGCACCTCGAGGGTGTTGCCGGTGGCCTTCTCGGCGAGCAGCTGCAGCGTGTACCGGACCGCCAGGGCACGGATGTCCCGGCTCACCTCCCCCTGCTGTGCCGCGTGCTCGTGTACCGCCGCGCGTCCCACGCCGTCGTCGATCCTCGCTCGTGCCATGTGTCCAGTCTGCCTCCTGTGCGCCGGCCGCGGCTGCCGCCGGACGCGCCTCCCACCGGACGTGCCTCCCGCGCCGCCTGCTCTCGGTCGGCTGTCGGCCTCACCTGCGCGTCGCAGTGCCCGTTGCAGTCGAGAGTGCCCATTGCGGTCGAGAGTGCCCATTGCGCGGGTCACTCTCGACCGGAACGGGCTCTCTCACACCGTTGCCGCCTCAGCGCTGGCCCGCGCGGGTCGGGGCGGCATCCGCTAACCTGACGGGGTGAGAATTCTGGTCCTCGGTTCCGGTGCCCGCGAGCACGCCATCATCACCGCGCTGCTCCGAGAGGAGCCGCGCCACGACATCGTGGCGGCGCCCGGTAACGCCGGCATCGCCCGGGACGTACCGGTGGTCCCGCTCGACCCGGCGGACCCCGAGCAGGTCACGAACTATGCCAACCTCAACGGCATCGAGCTCGTCGTGGTGGGTCCGGAGGCGCCTCTGGTTGCCGGAGTCGCCGACGCCCTGCGCACGCGGGGCATCCCGGTCTTCGGCCCGGGTCAGGCCGCGGCCGCCCTTGAAGGCAGCAAAACCTTCGCCAAACGCATCATGGATGCCGCCCATGTGCCCACCGGACGCGCCGAGCGTGCCGGCTCGCTCGCCGAAGCCACGGCCGCGCTCGACGATTTCGGAGCCCCGTACGTGGTCAAGGCGGACGGTCTCGCCGCCGGCAAAGGCGTGCTCGTCACCCCCGACCGCGACGCCGCACTCGCCCACGCCACGCACTGGTTGCAGCACGGCAGCGTGCTGATCGAGGAGTTCCTCGACGGCCAGGAAGTCTCCCTCTTCCTCCTCAGCGACGGCCACAGTGTGCTGCCCCTCTCCCCTGCCCAGGACTACAAGCGCCTCGGCGACGGCGACCTCGGCCCGAACACCGGTGGCATGGGTGCCTACTCGCCGCTGCCCTGGCTGGATGCCGAGTTCGGCAGTGAGCAGGCCTTCGTCGACGAGGTCATCGAAACGATCGCGCTGCCCACGGTGCGCCGGCTCGCCGACGAGGACACCCCCTTCATCGGGTTGCTCTATTGCGGGCTCATTCTCACGGCCGACGGTATCCGGGTGATCGAATTCAATGCGCGGTTCGGCGACCCGGAAACCCAGGTCGTGCTGCCGCGGCTGGTCACGCCGCTGTCGGGTCTGCTGCTGGCGGCGTCCACCGGCGGCCTCGGCGGCCTGGCCCGCCCGGTCTTCTCCCCCGAGGCCTGCGTCACGGTCGTGCTCGCGAGCGAGAACTATCCGGATGCGCCGGTCACCGGGCGTGCGCTGGCCGGCCTCGACGCGGCATCCGCCGTGCCCGGCGTCAGCATCGCCCACGCGGCGACCGCTGTGATCGACGACCTGCTCGTCTCCACCGGTGGACGTGTGCTCAGCGTCGTGGCGGTCGGCGACGGCTTCACGGATGCCCGCGCCCGCGCCTACGAGGCGCTCACCCTCATCTCGCTCGAGGGCTCGCAGTACCGCACCGACATCGCCGCCCGCGTCGCCGACTGAGCCACCCGGCTGCCGGAGCCGCCCGGCCGACTTAGCCACCCGGCCGACTGAGCCACCCGGCCGACTGAGCCACCCGGCCGACTGAGCCACCCGGCCGACTGAGCCACCCGGCCTGCGGCGTGCATAACTCCTGCAATTTCTCGCACGGGCTCGGCAGGACCCCCGGAATCACGCGGCGGGTCGACGTCCGGCCCGGAAATTGCAGGAGTTATGCACCAGTCGGCGCACAGTCGGCCCCGGTGTCAGCCACTTCTCTGTGGCCAACGCTGGAGAATCGCGGCACGGGCTGGATCCGCCAGGAAACACCATCCTGGGGATGCCCGCACCGCGATTCTCCTGAGTAAGCCCCTTCGCCTGCAAGAATGTAGCCGTGACCGCACTCGACCAGCCCGCCGCATCCGCCCCGCCCGACCTGCCGGGGTGGCGCCACGCCTACTCGGGCAAGGTGCGCGACCTCTACGTCCCGACGTCGCCCACCTCGCTGCCGTCGGGCCCCGACGACACCGCGGGCACGGATGCCGCGGCCGACCTCGCAACCGCCGCGCGCGTGCTCGTGGTCGCCAGCGACCGCGTCAGCGCGTTCGACCACGTGCTGGAGCCCGGCATCCCCGGCAAGGGTGAACTGCTCACCACGCTCAGCCTGTGGTGGTTCGACCAGCTCGCGGGCGTGCCTAACCATCTCGTGCCCGACCACACCGTCAACGGGTCCGTGACCAGCCTGATCCCGGACGCCGTCGCCGGGCGGGCCATGCTCTGCAAAACCCTCGACATGTTCCCGATCGAGTGCGTCGTGCGCGGGTACCTGACCGGTTCGGGTTGGAAGGAATATCAGTCCGACCAGACGGTCTGCGGCATCCCGCTGCCGGCCGGCCTGCAGAACGGGGACCGTCTGCCGGAGCCCATTTACACGCCCGCCTGGAAGGCCCCGATGGGCGAACACGACGAGAATATTTCGTTCGATCGCACGGTGGAGCTGGTCGGGGCATCCGTCGCCGACGAGCTGCGCCGCCTGTCGCTGGAGATCTTCGGACGCGCCTCGGTGATCGCCGAAAGGGCCGGGGTGATCCTGGCGGACACGAAATTCGAGTTCGGCGCCGACCGTGTCACGGGTGCCATCACGCTCGCCGACGAGGTGCTCACGAGCGACTCGAGCCGCTACTGGGACGCCTCCCGCTGGCAGTCCGGCACCACCCCGGAGCAGCGGATGGCCAGCTTCGACAAGCAGATCGTGCGCGACTGGCTCGCGGCCCACTGGGATATGACCGGCACGCCGCCGGCGCTCCCGGCGGACATCATCGAGCAGACCGCGGCCCGCTACCGGGAACTGTTGGAGCGGCTGACGAGCGCGGCGTCCGGGGCCGGCTCCGCGTAGGCGTTTCCGGGGCCGGCTCGGCGCAGGCGTCCGGGCCGCCGGTCGCACCGTCGTGGGGCGTCACAGCCCGGCGGCCACAGGCCGCACAATGATACGCTCCGGCCATGCGAATCAAGATGTGCAGTGTCCACGTGAACGATCCCGCGGCCGCGTTCGACTTCTACACGTCCGTGCTCGGATTCGAGAAGCTGCTGGCCATGCCGGAGCACCAGCTGTACATCGTCAAGTCCCCGCAGGACCCCGACGGGGTCGGCCTGCTCCTCGAGCCGACCGACAACAAGGTGTCCCAGAAGTACGCGCAGGGCATCCGCAGCCTCGGGCTGCCGGCCATCGTGTTCGGCACCCCGGACGTGCACGCCGAATATGAGCGGCTCCGCACCCTGGGCGTCCAGTTCGCCGGCGCCCCCAGCACGGATGCCGATGGCACCTCGGTGCTCTTCGACGACACCTGCGGCAACCTGATCCAGCTCCACGAAGACGAGCAGTAGCGGCGCCCGGCCGGCGTAGCGCGCTCGCTCCGCCGGAATACCGAGGGCGCGTCCTCCGTTGAGGCCAGTGTGAATCGATCTGCGAACGACCTGCTGCCCGCGTCCACCGGCATGGGCGCGGTGACCCTGCGCGTGGGTGACCTCGACGCCATGATCACGTACTACCGCGACGCGGTGACCCTCGAGCTGCAGAGCCACGACGGGCCGGTCGCCGTGCTCGGCCGCGGGACCGTGCCGATCGTGATCCTGCAGCACGCCCCGGAGCTGGCCGCCGCCGAGCCCCGCTCGAGCGGACTGTTCCACACCGCCATCCTCTTCGACACGCAGGCGCAGCTCGCCGCGGCCGTGTACTCGGTGGGCACGAGGCATCCGGGATCGTTCACCGGCAGCGCCGATCACCTCGTCAGCCAGGCCTTCTACTTCACCGACCCGGAGGGAAACGGCATCGAGCTCTACTGGGACCGCGACCGCACCGAGTGGAGTTGGAGCCACGGCCAGGTCGAAATGGACACCCTCTACCTCGACCCGAACACCTTCATCGGCGAGCATCTGACCCGTGACGGCCAGGCGCATCCGTCGGTCGGCAACGCGATCGTCGGGCACGTGCACCTGTCCGTCGGCGATGTGGGCACCGCCCGGGAGTTCTACGTGGACCGGCTCGGTTTCGAGGCCACCGCGAACCTCGGCGGCCAGGCCCTGTTCGTCTCTGCCGGCGGCTACCACCACCACATGGCCATGAACACCTGGAACAGCGCCGGCGCCGGCAAGCGCCGCCTCGCGCTCGGGCTCGGCGAGGTCGACATCATCCTTCCGGGTGCCGACGACATCGGTGCTCTGAACGAACGGATGTCCCACTTCGGCGTGCAGACCCGTCACGACGGGCAGACCCTCGGCTTCGACGACCCGTGGGGCAACCAGATCGTGGTGCGCACGAAGTAGGACCACGGCGCGGAGGTCCCCCAGCCCCGCCGAGTGTCGCCGCTTGTGCCGAGGTGACCCGCCAGGACGGCGACTCTCGGCAGAAACGGCGACACTCGGCATCCGTATGGTGCTAGGCGAGCCCGTTCCGCTGGGCGACCTCGCCCAGCCAGGCCAGGCTCGGCTTCGGCGTGCGCACGAACGTCTCCCGGTCGACGGCGACCAGGCCGAATGTGGGCCGGAACCCGCTCGCCCACTCGTAGTTGTCCAGGGCGCTCCAGTGCAGGTAGCCGAGCACCTCGACGCCGTCCTCCATGGCGGCGTGCAGGCCGCGGAGGGCGCCATCCGTGTAGTCGATCCGACGGGTGTCGTCGGCGGTGGCGATGCCGTTCTCGGTGACCATGACGGGCACGTGCCCGCTGAGCTCCCAGGCGGCGCGCACGCCGAGTTCCAGCGCCGGCGGGAAGAACTCCCAGCCGGTCAGCGTGGTCTCCACGTCATCCCGGACCGGGAGGGGGCCGTCCGGTCCGATGAACGTGCGCGTGTACGCCTGCACGCCGATGAAGTCGTCGCCGCGGGCATTCTCGAGGTACCAGTCGTCGCTCGGATAGGCGTACTCGCGCAGCTTCTCGTCGGCCCCGGGCTCGCCCGTGGAATGGAACGCCTGGGTGGCGACGGTCCAGCCGGACTTCAGCCCGGGCACCGAGGCAAGCACCTCGCGGGAGGCCTTGTGCGACGCGAGAAGCGCGTCGGCCACCTGCAGGTCGGGTCGCGGCAGGCCGAACGCCACCAGGTTGGCGGCGCTCTCCCCGCCGGCGAGCATGGCGGCGATGTTGGGCTCGTTGATGGTGCAGACGTAGTCGACGCCGTCGGACACGATCGGAAGGGCCAGCTCGGTGAACCGGGCGAACAGCTCGGGGGCGTCGGGATTGCGCCAGAAGCCCTTCTCGAACATCCACTGCGGCACGGTGAAGTGCATCAGCGTGACGACCGGGTTGAGCCCGCACTCGAGGGCGGTGTCGACCATCCGTCGGTAGTGGTCGATCTCGGCACGGGAGACGAAGCCGGGCGCGGGTTCGATCCGGCTCCACTCGATGCTGAACCGGTAGGAGTTCAGGCCGGCGTCGGCAAGCAGTTTCATATCCTCACCGAAGCGGTGATAGCTGTCCATGGCGTCACCGCTGGGTTCGACGATCTGCGTACCGACGGCATGCTCCTTCACCCACCAGTCGTTGTTGACATTGTTGCCCTCGATCTGGTGGGCGGCCGTGGCGGCACCCCAGAGGAAGCCCTTGGGAAAATTGAGCACGATAACTCCTTGCACTGAAAAGAACGGAAAACTGAGATTTCGAAGAAAGCGGACGGCCGTGGAGCCGCAACGAGGCGTCAGCCGGCGGCCAGGCCGGCCACGTCGGCGACGCTCACGAGTCGACCAGCCCGCCCACGGTCGGATGCGGGATGGCTTCGAGAAGCCGGATCGTGTATTCGTCCTGCGGGTTCTGCAGCACGTCGGCCGTGGCGCCCTCCTCGACGACGGCGCCGCTGTTGAGCACCATGATCTGGTCGGTCACCAGGCGGGCGCTGAGCAGATCGTGGGTGATGTAGAGCATGCTCACACCCCAGGTCTCCCGCAGGCTGTCGAGCAGGGCGAGGACCCCGGCCCGCAGCGAGACGTCGAGCATCGAGACCGGCTCGTCCGCGATGATCACCTGCGGGTCGCTGGCCAGGGCCCGGGCGATCACCACTCGCTGGCGCTGTCCGCCGGAGAGCTGGTGCGGCAGCCGGGCGGCGAACTGCTCCACCGGCGTCAGCCCCACGGTCTCGAGCAGCTCGAGCATGCGGTGCCGGGCGGCGCGTCCGCGCAGCTTCGAGAAGTTCAGAATCGGCCGGGTCAGGATGTACTCGACCGTGTGCAGCGGGTTGAGCGCCGCGTACGGGTCCTGGAACACCATCTGCACCTCGGTGTGCAGCCGCTTCAACTGCCGCCGCTTGATCGTGTCGATCTGCAGGTCGCCGAAGGTGATGCTGCCGCTGGTCGGACGTTCCACGCCCGTGATCAGCTTGGCGATCGTGCTCTTTCCGCTGCCGCTCGCCCCCACCAGCGCCATCGACGCCCCGGGTTCGAGGGTGAACGACACGTTGTTGACCGCGCAGACGGGCTGCTCCCCGCGGCTGGGCCGCTGGTAGATCTTCGAGACGTTGGTGACCACGATCGCTTCGCGGGCGGCGCGACCCTCGCGCTTGCGCACGGCCGGCGGGTGGGTTTCGACAGGGGTTTCGACAGGGGTTTCGACAGGCTCAACCACCGCGGGGGTTTCGACAGGCTCAACCACCGCGGGGGTTTCGACAGGCTCAACCACCGAGGGGGTTTCGACGGGCTCGACCACCGCGGCTCGCCGGCCGCCGCGGGCAGCCAGCCCGGGCACCTCGACGACGGCAGCACGCGGGTCGCCGTAGTGACTGAGCAGCATGCGGGTGTACGGATGCTGCGGCGCGGCCAGGATCTCCGCGGCGAGGGCGTCTTCCACGATCAGTCCGTCGTGCATGACCATGACCCGCTCGGTGACCTCGAGCACCATGCCGAGGTCGTGGCTGATCAGCACAGCCGTGAACTTCTCCGACCTCTGCAGTTCCCGGATGGTGTCCATCACTGCGTGCTGCACGAGCACGTCGAGGGCCGTGGTCGGCTCGTCGAAGACCATCAGGCGCGGTTCCAGGGAGAGGGCCAGCGCGATCGAGACGCGCTGGCGCATCCCTCCGCTGAGCTCGCCGGAGAACCGGTCGAGCACGCTCGCGGGCAGTTCCACCTTGCCGACCAGTTCGACCGCGCGGGCCTCCCGATCTCGCTTGGAGACGTGCCCGTGCGCGGCGAAGATATCGAAGAAGTGATCGCGGATGCTGCGCACCGGGTTGAGCGCGTTCATCCCCGACTGCAGCACCATGGCGAAGCCGCCGTGCCGCTGCACGCGCAACTGGCTGGGCGTCATGCCGGCGATGTCGACGCCGTCGAAGAAGATGCTGCCGGCACTGACCCGGGCCGGAGGCTTGGAGAGCCCGGTCAGGGCGAAGCCCAGGGTCGACTTGCCAGACCCGGACTCGCCCACCAGACCGACGAAGTCACCCTGCTCGAGGTCGAAGGAGACGTTCCGCACGGCGGGGACCGGGAGCGCTCCCTTGGGCTCGTAGACCACGGACATGCCCTGCACGCTGACGAGACTCATCGTTTTGCTCCTTCTCGGAGGCGCGGATTGCTCAGCCCGTCGACGCCGAAGTTGATCAGGCTCATGGAGGTGGCCAGCAGAGAGATGCAGAGGCCGGGGGCGAAGAGCAGCACCCACTGGCCGGTCAGGAGGGCGTTGCTGTTCTGCGCCCAGAAGAGCATGGTGCCCCAGCTGACCGTGGTCGAGTCACCCAGGCCGAGGAACTCGAGTCCGGCCTCCGCGAGGATCGCAGCGGTCGAGGCACCGAAGAAGCTGCCGACGATCAGTGAGGTCATATTGGGCAGGATCTCCCGGAACACGATCCGGGACGGGCTCTCGCCGCTGAAGATCGCGGCCGTGACGAAGTCGCGCGAGCGCAGGGACTGGGTCTGCGAGCGCAGCACCCGGGCTCCCCAGGCCCAGCCGGTGATCACCACGACCAGCACGATCATGCCGATGCCGCCGTTTTGGAGGTAGGCGGCGATCACGATCATCAGGGGCAGGGCGGGGATCACGAGGAACAGGTTGACGATGAAGTTGATCACTTCACCGGCCGGGCCTCGCAGGTAGCCCCAGCTCAGGCCGATCAACACCGCGATGATGGTGGACAGCAGGCCGGCGACGAAGCCGACGAACACCGAGACGCGGGCGCCGTAGATGATCTGCGAGAGCACGTCCTGCCCGGCCGCGGTGGTGCCGAGCCAGTGCGCCGGGCTCATGTCCTCACTGCGCCCGAAGGTGTTGTCGGTCGCAGCGTAGGGCGCCAGCAGCGGGGCGAAGACGGCGAGGATCACGAAGAAGCCGAGCAGGGCCAGCCCGATCCGCGCCTTGGGCACGCTCCAGATGGTGGCGAAGGCCCGCCAGACCACCAGCAGCGGGTTGGCCCCGCCACCGTCGTGGGTGCCCGGTGACATCGTCTTCACGACCGAGGTGGGCGGAACAATCGTTCTCGTGGGGGTCATCGTCTCGTCCTCGGGTCGAGAATGCCGTACAGGATGTCGACAATGAAGTTGGCCAGCAGCACACTGATCGTGATGATCAGGAACAGGGCCTGCATGAGGGGGAAGTCCTGGTTGACCACTGCCGTGTAGAGCAGGTAGCCGACCCCCGGGTAGCTGAATACCCGCTCGACGAGCAGTGACCCGCCGACGACCCCGCCGAGCGCGAGCCCGAATGAGGTGAGGTTCGGCAGGATGGCGTTGCGGGCGGCGTAACGGATGGCGACGGTGCGCGGGTGCAGGCCGTTCGCCTCGGCGAATGTGACGTAGTCATCGCCGAGCGTGTTGATCATGGTGCTGCGCATGCCCAGGATCCAGCCGCCGAGAGAGGTGATCAGGATCGTGGTGGCCGGCAGGATCGAGTGGTAGAGCGCATCGAGCAGGAAGGGGACCGAGAGCTCAGGCGTCGCCGAGCTGCTGTAGGCGCCGGAGGTGGGGAACCAGCCGGCTACGTAGCCGAGGAAGAAGAGCAGCAGAAGGGCGGTCCAGAAATAGGGGAACGCGCTGGCGAAGGTGCCGCCGACGGTGGGCAGGGTGTCGAGCCAGCTGCCGCGCTTCCACGCGGCGAGCACTCCCAGCAGGGTGCCGAAGATGAAGGCGACGATGGTGACGAAGCCGACCAGTACGAGCGTCCACGGCAATGCGGTGCCGACGAGGCTGGCCACGCTCTGCGGGAAGAAGGTGTACGAGACGCCGAAGTCGAAGTGCACGACGTTGTTCAGGTACTCGACGTACTGGTTCCAGGCGCTGCCGGTGGGCACACCCAGCTGGGCTTCGATCGCGGCGCGGGTCGACGGGCTGACCGGGCCGTTCTGGGCGAGTTTGGCGATGGCGGCATCCGCTGGGGAGCCGGGCATGAGCCGCGGGAGGAGAAAGTTCAGCGTGACGGCCGCCCACAGGGTCAGCAGCAGCAGGCCGATCTTACTCAGCGTGTAGCGCACGGGTCGTTCCTTTCGAATCTGAGTCGGCATCCCGAGGGAGGAATGCACCGGGGAGGGTGAGCGCGGGCGAGTCCCCCCAAGGGCACCCACCCGCGCTCACGGGGCGCTGGTTAGTTCGCCTTCTTCAGATTCGTGAGGATCAGAAGCGGGGTCGAGTTCCACGTGTTCGGCGGAGCGTAGGCGTTGTCCTCGCTGGGCCAGTTGGTGAAGTTCTTGTCGCTGGAGAGACCCCAGAGGCCGCCGTAGAACATGCTGATCACGGGCAGCTGCTCGTAGAGCACGGTCTGCAGCTGGGCCGAGATCGCCATCTGGTCGGCTTCGTCGGTCGAGGACTTGAGCTCGGCCAGCAGGGCATCCACCTTCGGGTCACTGAAGCGACCGTAGTTGCCGGTGGTGCCGGTGCCGATCGGGGTGGCGAATTCGCTGTTCAGCAGGGTGTTCATGTCCTGGAAGACACTGCCGGTGCCGCCGAAGCTGTTCATCGCGATGTCGAAGTCACCCTTGCTGAGCGCCTCCGTGTACGCGGCCGGCTGCGGCTGGCTGAGCTTGACGTCGATACCGAGCTCGCCGAGCTGGGACTGCACGGTCTGCAGTCCCTGCAGCCAGTCGGTGTAGCCGTTGGCCGTGAGGATGGTGATGCTCAGCTGCGTTCCCGCAGCGTCCACCATCTTGTCGCCCTGCTGGGTGTAGCCGGCCTTCTCGAAGGCGGCCAGCGCGGCGGCCTCGTCCTGGGCCACGGCACCACCGTCGGGCAGGTCGGCGTTCAGCCAGGCCTCCTGGTTCGGAAGCAGCAGACCGTTCTGGCCGGCGGCGTCCACGTAGCCCTGTTCGGCGTCCGTGGCGATCTTCTCGCGGTCGAGAGCGAGGCTCAGGCCCTGGCGGAAGTTCACGTCGTTGTACGGCGCCTTGGTGAGGTTCGGGGACAGGGTGATGGTGCCGCCCGGGGGGAACCAGTACTTGTTGTGCTGCTTGTCGGCGTTGACCCAGGTGCCTTCGACATCCGTGATGAAGGCGTAAGCCCAGTCGTAGCCGTTCTTCACGACGTCGAGCTGGCTGTTCGCGGCCGGAAGCACGAGCTTCTCCACCTCGACCTTGTCGGCCTGCCAGTAGTCCGCGTTCTTCGTGAGCGTGTACTGGTTGGCGGTGAAGGTGTCCAGCACGAACGGGCCGGTGGTGACGGGCTCCTCGTTCTTGAAGGTGACCGGGTCCTTCACGTCTTTCCAGATGTGCTCCGGAACGATCAGCTGCTGGTCGATGATGGCGGCAGCGGGAACGTCCTCGGTCAGGAGGCGGAACACGACGGTGTCGCCGACGACCTCGAGGCTCTCGATGTGCTGCCAGACGCCCCAGGTGTCGAGCGCGGGGATCTCCTTGACGAGGTTGAAGGTATACGCGACATCCGCCGGCGTGAACGCCGTTCCGTCGGACCATTTCACGTCGGTGCGAATGTCGTACACGACCGTCTTCGCGTCCGGCAGGGTGTTGCCGGTGGCGAGGAACGGGGTCGCTTTGCCGTCGAGGGTGTTGGTGACCTGCAGCGGTTCGTACATGTACGTCGTGGCGACGCGCTTGCTCGTGGAGAACGGGTTGAAGTTCTTCTCGAACGTGGGCGAGCCGTTGTCGGCCGCCACGAGCAGGGACCCGTCGCTCGGGCCGCTCGCTTGATTCTTGACATCCATGCTGCACGCGCTGGTGGCCAGCAGTGCGGTCACGCCCACCACGGCAAAGGCCGTTCGGATGAGGTGCCCTCTCAATTGCTTCATTGCTCTTGAAATCCTTCGTGTCGTCGTTGACCTGTTCGGCAGTCGCGGGCGGTATCGCTACCGAACGGGAATGCGTGAGGCGATACGTCTACTGTATGCGCTTACATTCCCAATATGCAAGAGGAAAGCTCAACACGGGGGTCTCAGGCCCCGGGCGCCCCCTCGGAGCTCTCCCGCAGCAGCACCTTCACGGGCAGGCGGGCGGTGATGGGCGGCTGGTCCGGGTGCTCGAGGCGACTGAGCATGGCCCGCATCGCCGCGCGCCCCAGGTCGGCCATCGGCTGATGCACGGTGGTCAGGCGCGGGCTCGAGAGGCGCCCTGCCTCGATCCCGTCGAATCCGGTCACGATCACGTCGTCCGGTACTCGGACTCCCGCCGGGCCGAGCACGTCGAGAATGCCCAGGGCCATCTGGTCATTGCCACAGACCAGGGCCCGCGGCAGATCCCCGGCCGTCACAAGCTCCGCGGCGATGGCGCGCGCGTCCACCCGGGAGAAGTTGCCGCGCAGCACCGGCAGCGCGTCCGGGTCGATCCCCGCCGCCGCGAGCGCCTGCCGGAAGCCCAGGTAGCGCTCCGCGTCGTCGGGCGAGTCCGACGGACCCGCGACATAAACGGGCGCGGTCACCCGGTGCCGGTCGAGCAGATGCTCGGTCAGGGCGCGCATGCCCTCCGTGTTGCTCACGCTGACGTGGTCGAAGTCGTCACCGCGCCGCGGGCCGGCGATCAGCACCACCGGGATGCGCCGGGAGACATGGTCGAGCAGGTCGTCGGGCACACTGCGCGCCAGCACGGCCATGCCGTCGACCCGGCCGGCGATGTCGTTGACCATGGTGGCGGGGTCCGAGCCGCGACCCACCCCGACCATCAGGGCGAAACCGTGGCGCCAGGCCTCCCGCTCGCTCCCCCGCAGCACCTCGTCGAAGTAGAGGTTCGGCGGTCGCACCTCGCCGGTGTCGGGGATGTCCACGACGATCCGCGCCAGCGTGTCCTGCTCGAAGACCGCTTCCGCGCGATCGTCCTCATCGTCGATGCTCGGGAAGAACAGGCCGAGCACCCCCGTGCGCCGCGCGGCCAGGCTGCGGGCGCTGGCGCTGGGCACGTAGCCCAGCTCCCGCACGGACGACAGCACGCGGGCTCTCGTGGATGCGCGTACATCGTCGGGACGACGCAACACCCGGGAAACCGTTGCAATCGACACCCCCGCGTGCGCGGCGACGTCGTAAACGGTCGCGGCCTTCACTCAGACCCCAGGCTCGGGCGGCGAACCGGCCCGGCCCCCGGTGCCGGCGGTGCCGCCGGTGCCGCCGGTGCCGTTGCCGGCTCCGGTGCCACGGGAGGCGGCCCGGGTGGCTCGACGGCTCAGGCCGTGCACCGCCGCCTGGAATTCCTTGGCGCCCAGCGGACGTCCCGGCAGCTTGGGTCGGTCCCGGTCGACAGTGCGCAGCCCGTCGAGCACGATCGACAGCTGACGCCGCCACTGGCCGGTGTATCCGCCGCCGAGGGTACCGAGGGAACCCACCATGGTGACCAGCACGGCCAGATCGACCGTGTCGACATCCGCTCGGAGATCGCCGTCGCGCTTCGCCTGCATCACGAGCCCCGACAGCATCGTCTTGAACGAGGCCACCTTGCCGCGAGCCGGATCGATGGTCTCCATGCGCTTGAGGATGGGCGGCAGCGACGGGTCGGCAACCAGCCACTCGGCGACGCGCTCGGTGTAGACGACGATGCCGTCCCACGCGGTGGGGGCCGCAGCGATCTCGTCGCGCACGGTGGACAGCTCGGCGAGGGCGATGTCGTGCAGGGCCCGAACGAGGTCGTCCCGGGTGGCGAAGTTGCGGTACAGCGTGGCCACGCCCACGTCGGCGCGGCGGGCGATCTCCTCGAGCGAGGCATCCACACCATGCACCGCGATCAGGGCCCGCGCCTCGACGAGGAGACGCTCACGGTTCTGCCGGGCGTCACGCCGCCGGGGCTGCGCCCCGTCCTGCGGGGTCGATTCGGGCGAAGTCATGGAGTCGATTCTAGGTCCCGAACCTTGGCATCGCGGAGGCTGACCTCCACGACCCCCAGGCGGGTGACGGCCGGTTGCGCCGGGCCGGGGCCGTGTCGCAGAATGCAGTCAGCACCCGAATGAAACGGAGCACCATGTCGGTCGAGCACAACACCCGAGAGTTCGATCCCGAGATCGTCACCGATTTTCGCGAACGGATGAGCTACGGCTCCTACCTCGATCTGGACACCCTGCTCGGTGCGCAGAAGCCGGTCAGCTCACCCGAGCACCACGACGAGCTTCTGTTCATCATCCAGCACCAGACCACCGAGCTCTGGCTCAAGCTCGTGCTGCACGAGCTGCGCGCCGCGACCGCGTTCCTGCGCCAGGACCAGATCGCCCCGGCCCTCAAATGCATCGCCCGGGTCAAGCACATCCAGCGCACCCTGACCGAGCAGTGGTCGGTTCTGGCCACGCTCACGCCCAGCGAGTACGCCGAGTTCCGGCACTTCCTGGGAAACTCGTCCGGATTCCAGTCGTACCAGTACCGGGCCGTCGAATTCGCACTCGGCAACAAGAACCGGCGCATGCTGAGCGTGTTCGAGAGCGACCCGGATGCCCTTGCGCTCCTCTCCGAGATGCTCGCGGCCCCCAGCATCTACGACGAGTTCCTGCGGTACCTGCACCGGCAGGGGTTCTCGATTCCGGCATCCGTGCTGGAGCGGGACGTGACCGAGGCGTGGGTGCTGCATCCGGAACTCGTGGCCACCTTCCGCGGCATCTATGAGAACGCGGGCGAGCACTGGGGTGCCTACGAGGCCTGCGAGGAACTCGTCGATCTGGAGGACAACTTCCAGCTCTGGCGGTTCCGGCACCTCAAGACCGTGCAGCGCATCATCGGCATGAAGACCGGCACGGGCGGGTCGAGCGGCGCCGCCTTCCTGCAGAAGGCGCTCGAGCTGACCTTCTTCCCCGAACTGTTCGCCGTGCGCACCGAACTCGGGACCTGAGGCGCGGATGAGCGGGGGCAGGGCGGATGGCGCGGACGGCCTGACCGTGCTGCCGGGCTTCCTCGACGCGCATGTGCACTTCGCGCTGATCGACCCGGCGCCGCTCACCGCCCGCGGGATCGCCCGCGTGCTCGACCTCGGCGGGTGGACGCCGGAGGCGCCGGAGTCGCGAGAGTCGCCGAGTTCGGCGGTTGCAGATGTGGGCGATGCGGGAGCGGGACTGCCGGAGGCCGTGTTCGCGAGGCAATTCCTCGCCGCGCCGGGCGGCTACCCGAGCGAGCGGTCCTGGGCGCCGGAGGGAAGCGTGCGCTTCGTGGCCCGGGCAACGGATGCCGCGGCCGCGGTCGATGACCAGCTGGGGCTCGGGGCATCCGTGATCAAGGTGACGCTGAACAGCGACGCCGGCCCGGTGCTGCCGGGCGAGGTGCTCGCGGCAATCGTCGGGCACGCCCATGCCCGAGGGGCCCCCGTTGTCGCCCACGCCGAGGGGGCCGGCCAGTCCCGGCGCGCCTTCGAGGGCGGGGTGGACGCCCTGGCGCACACGCCGTTCACCGAGCGGCTGACCGACGAACTGATCGCGGCCATGGCCGGGCGGATGGCGTGGATCAGCACCCTCGACATCCACGGCTGGGGCGAACCGACCGACGATTTCGACCGCGCCGTCGATAACCTGCGCCGCTTCCACCGTGCCGGCGGGCAGGTGCTCTACGGCACGGACCTCGGCAACGGTCCGCTTGCAGTCGGGCTGAACGTGCGGGAGATCGACGCGCTGCTGGCCGCCGGACTGACGGGCGACGACGTGCTGCGCAGCCTGACCATGGAGCACCTCGGCGGCTTACGCACGGTGCTGCGCGGGCCCGCGGGGAACGCGGGCTGTGACCCCGCACACGCCGCAGGGCGACTGGTCACCGTGCTGCGCGGCGAGCGTCCGGCCGACCCGGCCGCGTTCAGCGCCTGGCTCGGCACCGCCCGCGCGATCAGCCCGGCCGCAGTCGCGCAGCCACCCGCGTGAGTGGGATACTTCCAGCGCGGCACGGTGTCGGCGAGCCCCCGGGAAGCGCGCATCGCTGCGAGAGCGCTGCCCATCATCCGTTCGACCTCGAGGAATCCAGATGACCCCCAGCACCGACATCAGCTCCGCCGGCAACGGCAGTCAGGATGCCCACCTGGCCTTCGCCCGCCGGATGGACCGCATCGACGGGCTCGGGCACTACCGCCGGCAGTTCGTCGGCATCGAGCCGGACAGCGCGACCGGCGGCGCGACCGGCGGCGCGACCGGCGGCTCGACCGGGCACACCCCGAATCCCGTCGCCTACCTCGACGGCAACTCCCTCGGCCGGCCCCTCCGGGCCAGCGTGGCCCGCATCACCGAGTTCCTCACCCACGACTGGGGCACCCGCCTGATCCGCGGCTGGGACGAGGCCTGGCTGGACCTGCCGCTGAAGATCGGCGACGACATCGGCCGCGCCGCCCTCGGCGCCGGGCCCGGCCAGGTCTTCGTGGGCGACTCGACCACCGTGCTGCTCTACAAACTGGCCCGCGCGGCCGTCGATTATCTCCGCGTCGACACGGAACCGATGCGCACCGAGATCGTGCTCGACACCGACAACTTCCCCACCGACCGCTACCTGCTCGAGGGCATCGCGGCCGAGCGCGGCATGACGCTGCGCTGGATCCACTCCGACCCCGCGAACGGCGTCACGGTGGAACAGGTGCGGCAGGCGGTGGGCCCGCAGACCGCGCTCGTGCTGCTCAGCCACGTGGCCTACCGCTCCGGCTTCCTCGCCGACATGCGCGAGATCACCGCGGTGGTGCACGCCGCGGGCGGCCTCGTGCTCTGGGACCTCAGCCACTCGGTCGGCTCCGTGGTGGTCGAACTCGACCTGTGCGACGTCGACCTGGCCGTCGGCTGCTCCTACAAGTACCTGAACGGCGGCCCCGGCGCCCCCGCGTTCGCCTATGTACGCAGCGACCTGCAGGACGTTCTCACCCAGCCGATTCAGGGCTGGATGGGAACGAAGGATGTCTTCATGATGGGCCCGGGGTATGTGCCGGCCGACGGCATCCGTCGTTTCATGAGCGGCACCCCGCCGATCGTGGGGATGCTGGCCATGCAGGATTCGATCGCGATGATCGAGGAGGCCGGCATCGACCAGGTGCGGGCCAAGTCGGTGGCGCTGACCGAGTTCGCGCTGACCCTGGTGGACGCCTGGCTCGCGCCGATGGGCGTGACCGTGTCGTCGCCGCGGGAGCCCACGCACCGCGGCGGGCACCTGACCGTGAACCACCCAGCCATGCGGCAGGTGACGCAGATCCTGTGGGAGCACGATGTGATCCCCGATTTTCGCGGCCCCGACGCCCTGCGCATCGGCCTGTCCCCGCTGAGCACGAGCTTCGTCGAGACCTTCGAGGGGGTCGCGGCGATCCGGGACGTGCTGCGTGGCGTGCTGCTCGGGCAGAGCGGGCTCGCGGGCGGGAATGGCGCGGCGCTCGGCGGTGCCGGCACGGGTCTGGCCGGTGCGCTCGGCGGCCCGGGAGGCGGCCTGTAGAATCGTGGAATCCACCCGCCGACGTCTCCGGAGTGAGCTATGCCAACAATCGTCGTAGAAGTTATGCCCAAGGCCGAGCTGCTCGACCCGCAGGGAAAGGCCGTCGCCGGCGCCCTGGGTCGCCTCGGCAAGACCCGTTTCACCAGCGTGCGCCTGGGCAAGCGGTTCGAGCTCACCGTCGACGGCCACGTCGATGACGCCGTGCTGGCCGAGGTGCAGGAACTCGCCGACACCGTGCTGTCCAACTCGGTGATCGAGGATGTCGTCGGCATCCACGTGCTGGAGGCACCCGCCGGAGAGACGCACTGATGCGCATCGGCGTCGTCACGTTCCCCGGTTCGCTCGACGATCGCGACGCCGCGCGCGCGATCCGCCTGGCCGGCGCCGAGCCCGTCGCCCTCTGGCACGGCGAGCACGACCTGCACGGAGTGGACGCGCTCGTTCTGCCCGGTGGTTTCAGCTACGGGGATTACCTGCGCTGCGGCGCCATCGCGAGCCTCTCGCCGATCATGGCCGAGGTCATCGACGCCGCCAACAGCGGCATGCCCGTGCTCGGTATCTGCAACGGCTTCCAGATGCTCGCCGAGGCGCACCTGCTCGAGGGCGGCCTGATCCGCAACGACCACGGCCTGTTCATCTGCCGCGACCAGGGGTTGCGCGTCGAGAACGCCCTCACCGACTGGACCGGCGGTTTCGCGGCCGGCCAGGAGATCACCATCCCGCTGAAGAACGGCGAGGGCGGCTTCATCGCCTCCGCCGACACCCTCGAGCGCCTCGAGGGCGAGGGCCGCGTGGTCGTGCGCTACGTCGGCATGAACCCGAACGGTTCGCTGAACGACATCGCCGGCATCAGCAACATGCGTGGCAACGTCGTCGGCCTGATGCCGCACCCCGAGCATGCGGTCGAGCCCGGTTTCGGCCCCGACACCACCGACGCCATGCGCAGCGGCACCGACGGGATCACCTTCTTCACCTCGGTGATCGAACGGATGCTCGTCAGCGCGTAGCAGCATCCGCTCGCCGCGGGTTTCGTGTTCGTGCTGCGCCGAAGCCCGCCTCGCCCGCCGAGAGTCGCTGTTTGCGCCGAGTGTCGCCGATCCGGCGGCGATTCTCGGTGCAAACGGCGACTCTCGAGGCCAGGGAGCCACTGTACCGCGCAGGGGCCGCGCGGGCGCCGGTCAGATCAGACGGCGCTGGACGGCTCCCAGAGGTTGATGCCCATGTCCACGGCGTGCTCATCGATCGCGGTGATCTCCTCCGCGGTGAACGCGAGGTTGTCGATCGCTGCGATGTTCGTCTCCAGCTGCTTCACCGAGGAGGCACCCACGAGCGCCGAGGTGACGGTGTCCCGCCGCAGCACCCAGGACAGGGCGAGCTGCGCGAGTGACTGGCCACGAGCATCCGCGATCTCGGTCAGGGCACGGATGCGCCCCACCGTCTGATCGTTCACCATGTCACGGCTCATCGAACCGGCCTGCGAGGCGCGGGAGCCCTCGGGCACCCCGTTGAGGTAGCGGTCGGTGAGGAGGCCCTGCGCGAGCGGGGAGAAGGCGATGCAGCCGACGCCGATGTCGTCGAGGGTGTCGAGCAGACCGTCTTCGACCCAGCGGTTGAACATCGAGTACGAGGGCTGGTGGATCAGCAGCGGCGTGCCCATCTCGGCGAGGATCGCGGCGGCCTGCCGGGTGCGCTCGGGCGAGTAAGACGAGATGCCGGCGTACAGCGCCCGGCCGCTCGTGACGGCCGTGTGCAGCGCGCCCATGGTCTCCTCGAGCGGGGTGTCCGGGTCGGCCCGGTGGGAGTAGAAGATGTCGACGTAGTCCAGGCCCATCCGGCCGAGGGACTGGTCGAGGCTCGAGAGCAGGTACTTGCGCGAGCCGAAGTTGCCGTAGGGGCCCGACCACATGTCGTAGCCGGCCTTGGTCGAGATGACCAGCTCGTCGCGGTGCGGGGCGAAGTCCTGCGCCAGGTGCACGCCGAAGTTGCTCTCGGCGCTGCCCTTGGGCGGCCCGTAGTTGTTGGCCAGGTCGAAGTGGGTGACGCCCAGGTCGAAGGCGCGGCGCAGGATGGCGCGCTGCGTCTCCATCGTCGCGGTGCCGCCGAAGTTCTGCCAGAGGCCCAGTGAGATCGCGGGCAGTTTGAGGCCGCTGCGACCGGTGCGGCGGTAGGGCATGGAGTCGTAACGGATGTCTGCGGGAAGGTACGTCATCCCTTCAGACTGGCACAGTCGGCTGGGTGGTCGGCCCCGCGAACGTCAGCGGAACCCCGGGTCGCGCAGGGGCACGGTGCCCTAGTCGTCTCGTCGGGCCGCACGAAAATGTACGCAGACGGCTCGGCTCCGCGGCCGGTCTCGACCCAGCCATCCGCTTCGATCTCCCGGCGGAGCTTCGTCAGACTGTCGGTCATCCCGGGGGCGAAGGCCTCGTCCGGTGGCCCCTCGAGGGGCCGCCGCTGCCCCTGACCTGCCGATTGACCGAGTCATCCTTTCGGCGGATGCGTTCGGCCCCGGCATCCTGCGAAGATCGAAGCTCCCCCTTCTGCCGTGTTCCCCACCCTTTGGAGTGTTGTCCCCGTGTCACCCCGTCTGCTCTACCGCATCCTGTCCATCGCCGAGGCGATCACCTGGACCATCCTGATCACCGCGATGCTGCTCAAGTACGTGTTCGTGCCCGGCGAGTTCGGCGACGGGGCGGTTCGGGTGGGCGGCTTCGTGCACGGGCTGGTGTTCCTGGCCTACGGGATCACGGCGGTGCTCGTGGGCGTGAACCAGCACTGGCGTCTCCGGCTGATGATGCTGGCCGTGGGAACCGCGGTGGTGCCCTATGCCACGATCCCGTTCGACCGCTGGCTCGAGCGGCGCACCCTGCTCGCCGGCGACTGGCGCCGGGAGGCCACCGACGACCCCCGCGACCACACGCTGGTGAGCCGGCTGCTGCGCGTCGGCCTGGCGCGGCCGGTGCTGCTGGCATCCGTTCTCGTGGTGGGTCTGGTCACCGTGTTCACGGTGCTGCTGACACTGGGCCCGCCCGGCGGCGGTGCCTGACGGCGACGTCCTGACCGCTCGGGCCGGTTCGAGGGCGTTCGGGCGGTGCCGCCGCCTGGCGTGCTGGGCGATCCTCGACCGCGGCCAGATCGTGATCCAGCTGCATATTGCGGCGCGTGAGTGAGCGCCTGTTCCCGCCGACCAGCCCTTCATAGGCGGTTGATAGCCAGCGCATAGCAGGCTCCAATCAGTGGCCCGTAATTTTTCGGGATGCCCACACTCCCAGCCATTTTCCGATCCAAACGCGTCATCACCCTGGTCGCGTCGACCGCCGTTCTCGGCACGCTCCTGACCGGGTGCACGGCCACCACCTCCACCGCAGGCACCTCAACCTCCACCCCCAGCTCCACCTCCACCTCCACGGCGCCGACAACGACCGCCGCGGGCTCGGTCGTCGCCGCCACCGAGGCATTCACGGCGACACTGACAAGCGACCAACTCGCATCCCTCAACCAGGAATACACCCTCGAGAACGCCGAGGCCTGGTCGAACCTGCCCCAGGCGATGTCGCGCAACCGCGTCGGCCTGCAGCTCTCCGAGCTGGACGACAGCCAGCTCACCGCGCTCGGCACTCTGCTGCAGGCGGTCACCGGCACGACGGCCGGAGAAGGCTACGACGAGATCCAGCAACTCTTGAACGCGGATGACTATCTCGCCGACAACGGCGGCGGTTCCGACTATGGCAGCGGCAACTACTTCATCGCGTTCCTCGGCACGCCCTCCGACACCGGCACCTGGGAACTCCAGTTCGGCGGCCACCACTTCGCCGTCGCGAACACCTACACAGACGGCGTTCTGGCCGGCGCGACCCCCTCATTCCGCGGCGTCGAACCGTACGGCACCTTCGAGCAGGACGGCGAAACCAACGCCCCGCTCGAATCGGAGCAGGTCGCCCTCGCGGCCGTACTGGCCAGCCTTTCGACCGACCAGCTCAGCTCGGCCGAGCTCGACGGCGTCTACCGAGACCTGGTGCTGACACCCGGCAACGACTGGGCATTCCCGGCCGACAACGAGGGGGTGCAGGTCGGGACGCTCGCGGCCGACCAGAAGGCCCTCGTGCTGGCGGCGATCGCCACCTATGTCAACGACATCAACGATGCGGATGCCGCAACCATCCTCGCGAAGTATGAGAGCGAGCTCGACGAGACCTACGTCTCCTACTCGGGAGGCTCGTCTCTGACGGAACAGGACGACTACATCCGCATCGATGGCCCCTCGGTATGGATCGAGTTCTCGATGCAGCGCGGGATCATCCTCTCCGGCAGCCACCCGCACTCGGTGTGGCGTGACAGCACCACCGACTACGGCGGCACGCAGCAGCAATGAGAAATTCCGCACTCGCGGCGCTGACCGTGCTGGCGGGGGTGGCGGCGCTCATCCTGGGCGTCGCCGCCCCCGCCAGCGCGCACGTGCTGCCCACCAGCACCGTCGTTCTCGAGGTCCACGACGACGCAATGGATGCCCAGCTCCGCATCCCGGTCACCGACCTGGTCTCGGCCAGTGGCATCAACCTCGGCGACGAAACGGCGGCCGATCTTGCCGCGCACGACAGCGCGGTGGCCGCCTACATCGCCCGGCACTTCGCGCCCGAGTCCGCGACCGCGCACCTGGTGCCGCCGGACGGCGCCGACCCACGGATGTTCGACCTGGGCTACGACGTCGTCGTGCACCGAATCGTCACCCACGCGGTCATCGTGTCCGTGCAGAACGACTGGTCGGGGGGTGTCGTCGAATCGGCGCGCGGGCTCGGCACGATCCGGCGGGACACCGTGACCGGTGAGATCACTCCGCTCACCGTCGATCTGGGCGCTGCGAGCGCCTGGACCGGATTCACCAGCCTGGTCTCGCTCGGCCTCTCCCACATCCGGGAGGGCGTCGACCACCAACTGTTCCTGTTGACGCTCCTGCTGCCCGCACCACTGATCGTCGCCGCGGGGCGCTGGGCCGGGCCGGCCCGGCCGCGCACGGCCGTCAAACGGATCGCGTCGATCACGATCGCCTTCACGATCGGCCACTCGGTCACTCTCGCGCTCGGGGCGCTCGGACTCCCGGCCCCGCAGCCGGTCGTCGAGGCGCTGATCGCGGTGAGCATCCTGATCGCCGCCGTGCACGCCGTGCACCCGATCTTCGCCGGACGGGAAGCCGTCGTCGCCACCGCTTTCGGGCTCGTGCACGGCCTGGCCTTCTCGGCCACGCTGACCGGGCTGCACCTCTCGGGCGGCCAACTTGTGCTGAGCCTGCTCGGCTTCAACCTGGGTATCGAGCTCATGCAGCTCATCGTCGTCGCCCTGGTGCTGCCGCCGCTCATGGTTCTCGCACGCACACGGTCCTACCGGCCGCTCCGCCTCGCTGCCGCTTGCGCGACCGGCATCGCGGCGGTCGGCTGGCTCGCCCAGCGGGTCGGCTTCGCCAACCCGATCGCCTCAGCCGCGGACGGCATCGAGGGTGTCAGCGTCTACCTGGTGGTCGTGCTGTGGATCTCCGCCCTCACAGTGGTGGGCTACGCTCGACTCCCGCTCACTCGTTCAGGGCGCAGCGCGGCGGGTAGACTGACCGGGTCAAGCATCCGCTATCCCTGGGAGAACGCCTCGTGACCGCTGTTACCACCACACCCTCCCGCGGCATCGCCGACACCGTTGCGAACGCGATTGCGACGCCTGAGAAAGAGCAGCCGTTCGACGCGCTGGGGCTGACCCCGGGCGAGTACGCGGAGATCCGCCAGATCCTCGGCCGCCGCCCCACGAGCGGCGAGCTCGCCATGTATTCGGTGATGTGGAGCGAGCACTGCTCCTACAAGAGCTCGAAGAAATACCTGCGCTCGTTCGGCGAGAAGGTCTCCCCCGCCATGAAGAAGAACCTCATGGTCGGCATGGGCGAGAACGCCGGCGTGCTGGATGTCGGCGAGGGCTGGGCGGTCACGTTCAAGATCGAGTCGCACAACCACCCCTCCTACATCGAGCCGTTCCAGGGTGCCGCGACCGGCGTCGGCGGCATCGTGCGCGACATCATCTCGATGGGCGCGCGCCCGGTCGCCGTGATGGACGCCCTCCGCTTCGGCGACATCGACGACCCCGACACCGCCCGCGTCGTGCACGGCGTCGTGTCCGGCATCTCCTTCTACGGCAACTGCCTCGGCCTGCCCAACATCGGCGGCGAAACCTGGTTCGACAAGGTCTACCAGGGCAACCCGCTCGTCAACGCGCTCTCCGTGGGAGTGCTGCGCCACGAGGACCTGCACCTCGCCAACGCCACCGGCGCCGGCAACCAGGTCGTGCTCTTCGGAGCCCGCACCGGCGGCGACGGCATCGGCGGAGCATCCATTCTCGCGTCGGACACCTTCTCCGAAGGCGGCCCCACCAAGCGCCCCGCCGTGCAGGTCGGCGACCCGTTCGCCGAGAAGGTGCTGATCGAGTGCTGCCTCGAGCTGTACCGCGAGAAGCTGGTCGAGGGCATCCAGGACCTGGGCGCCGCGGGCATCTCCTGCGCCACCAGCGAGCTCGCCTCCAACGGCGACGGCGGCATGTTCATCGAGCTCGACAAGGTGCTGCTGCGCGACCCCACCCTGACGGCCGAAGAGATCCTGATGAGCGAGAGCCAGGAGCGCATGATGGCCGTCGTCACCCCCGAGAAGCTCGCCGGCTTCCTCGCGGTGACCGCCAAGTGGGATGTCGAGACCAGTGTGCTGGGCGAGGTCACCGACTCCGGCCGCCTGATCATCGACTGGCACGGTGAGGAGATCGTCAACGTCGACCCGCGCACCGTCGCCGTCGACGGCCCGGTCTACGACCGCCCGGTCGCCTACCCCACCTGGCTCGACGCGCTGCAGGCCGACACCGCCTCCGCGCTGCCGCGCCCGGTCTCGCCGGAGGTGCTGCGCGAGCAGTTCCTGGCCCTGCTCGGCTCGCCGAACCTGGCCGACCCGAGCTGGATCACCGACCAGTACGACCGCTACGTGATGGGCAACACGGCCCTCTCCTTCCCCGACGACGCGGGCATGATCCGCATCGACGAGGAGTCCGGCCTCGGCTTCGTGATCGCCACCGACGCGAACGGCCGCTACTGCCAGCTCGACCCCTACCGCGGCGCGCAGCTCGCCCTCGCCGAGGCCTACCGCAACGTGGCCGTCACCGGCGCGGTGCCGGTCGGCATCAGCGACTGCCTCAACTTCGGTTCGCCGGAGAACCCCGAGGTCATGTGGCAGTTCTCGAAGACCGTCGACGGTCTGGCCGACGGATGCCTGGCGCTCGAGATCCCCGTCACCGGCGGCAACGTGTCGTTCTACAACCAGACCGGCGACCAGCCGATCTTCCCGACCCCCGTGGTCGCCGTGCTCGGCGTGATCGACGACGTCGCCCGCCGCGTGCCCAGCGGCTGGCAGGACGACGGACACAACATCTACCTGCTCGGCGTCACCCGCGAGGAGCTGGACGGCTCGGCCTGGGCCGGCGTCATCCACGACCACCTCGGCGGAATGCCGCCCGTCGTCGACCTCGCCGGCGAGGCGGCCCTCGCCGGGCTGCTGCACGCGGCGTCGATCGAGGCGCTCGTCGACAGCGCGCACGACCTCAGCTCGGGCGGGCTCGCCCAGACCCTCGCCGAAGCTGTGCTCCGGTTCGGGGTCGGAGCACGCGTGTGGCTCGGCGACATCTGCGAGCGCGACGGGATCGACGCATCCGTCGCCCTGTTCTCGGAGTCGGCCGGCCGCGTGATCGTGTCGGTTCCCCGCGAAGACGACGTGAAGTTCCTCGGCCTGTGCGAGGGGCGGGGCTACCCGGTGCTGCGCATCGGAGTGACGGACTCGACCTCGGCGACCCTGGAGATCCAGGACTACTTCACGGTGTCGCTCGCCGACCTGCAGTCGCGCCACCGCAGCACCCTCCCGTCCCGCTTCGCGCAGTAGCGGTTTCCCGCCCTCCTCGACCCCAAACGGTCGCGAGAGCGCACTATCTGCCCTTTCAGCGCAATTGAGAGGGCAGATAATGCGCTCTCGCGGGTTCAGGGCGGGAGGGGAACGCGAGGGTGTGGATGGATTCTGCGGCTCGGCGAGTGAGTCGTGCATCATCTGGGGATGAAACGGGCTGAGAAACTGCCGCCGTCGCTGTCCGGGCGGGCATTCACGACCGCTGAAGGCTCCGCCTCGGGCGTCTCACTCAAACGGATGCGGGGCACCGATCTCGTTCAGCCTTTCTCCGGCATCCGTTCCCCGCGGGGCGGCAATGACTCCCCCCGCACACGCATCGAGACGTACAGCCGACGGATGCCGCCGGACCAGTTCTTCAGTCAGGTCACCGCCGCGATCATCCACGGCCTTCCGCTGCCCCTGATCCTGGAGCGTGACTGCACCCTGCACGTGTGCACGGAGCACCCGGCGACCCGGCACCGGGTGCGCGGCATCGTCGGACACCATGTCGAGCCGGGCACCGTTCGAATCGTGGACGTACGGGGGCTGCGCGTGACCTCCCCGGTCGACACCTGGTGCCAGCTCGCATCCGTGCTCCGCCTGGACGACCTGATCAAGGTCGGCGATGCGCTGGTTCGCCGCAAGAACCCGGTGGCGACGATGAACGAGCTGCGCACCGGGGTGCTGCGCTATGCGGGGCATCGGGGTGCGAGAAAGCTTCGCGAGGCCTTCGAGTGGGTGCGGCCCGGTGTCGACTCCCCGAAAGAGACCGAGTTGCGGCTGCTACTGGTACGGGCCGGGCTGCCCGAGCCGGAGGTGAACTGCGCCGTCACCGACCGTCTCGGGGTGAAGATCGCCACCGGGGATCTGGTCTACCGCCGCTACCGGGTGCTGGTCGAATACGACGGCGAGCAGCACCGCACCGACGAGGAGCAGTACCACTGGGACGTCGACCGTCTCGACCGGATCATGGAGGAGGGATGGCGCGTCATCCGCATCAACAAATCCCATCTGCGGAGCAAGCCGGCCTCCGTGCTCCGCAAGGTCGAGACGGCGCTGCGTGCCGCCGGCTGGCGCCCCTGAACCGCGAACTGGCCCGCGAGAGCGCAGAATCTGCCCTTAAACCGCGAACGAAGGGGCATATTTTGCGCTCTAGCGTGAGGTGACGAGGGCGACGGGAGAGCGCGCGGCGCGCGCGGCGACGGGAGAGCTACACGGGGAAGGGAGCGCTAGACGGGGAAGGGAGCGCTAGACGGGGAAGGGGGCGCCGAGGAGCAGCTCGGAGCGGCTCCACAGCGATTCCGCGACCGCGGGGTCGAGCGAGGTGCGGGTGGGCTCCTGCAGCGTCGGAAGGCCGCGCGTGAGGTGGCGCGGGCCGTAGAAATCGCCGCCACGGGCATCCGGGTCGACGGCCGCGCTCACGATGGCCCAGGCGCCGACGTCCTTGCCCTGCGCGCCGAACGACATCAGGTTGTCGGAGAACCGCTTGGCCCGCGACGGCGCATTGACACCGCGGATGCCCGGCGTCAGCCCCGAAATCGAGTAGCCGGGGTGTGCAACGAGGCTTTGCACCCCGTCAGTGCCGCCGGCTCCGGCCGCCCGCAGCCGTCGATCGAGCTCGAAGCCGAACACCTGCATGGCGATCTTCGACTGCGCGTAGGCCTTCCACCGGTTGTAGCCGGACTCCAGCTGCAGGTCGAGCAGAGGGGAATCCAGCAGCCGCGAAATCATCGATCCGAGCGCCACGACCCGGCTGCCCGGCGTGCGCCGCAGGGCCGGCAGAACCCGCGCGGTGAGCGCGAAGTGGCCGAGGTAGTTGGTCGCGAAGACGAGTTCGTGCCCGTCGGGGCTCGTGTCGCGCGTGCGTGGCGGGTGCACGATGCCCGCGTTCAGGATCAGCCCGTCGATCCGCGGCAACTCCAACAGCGAGTCCGCGGCGCGGTGCACCTCGCCGAGGTCGGCCAGGTCCAGGGGCACCGACGACACGGATGCCCCGGGCACCCGGCCGCGGATGGCCGCCAGCGCGGCCTCCGTTTTGGCCGGATTGCGGCAGGCCAGCACGACGTGGGCGCCCGCCGCGGCGAGCTGCTCGGCGGTGAAATATCCGAGGCCCGCGTTGGCGCCGGTGACGACGAAGGTCCTGCCGAACTGGGCCGGGAGGGGCCGCGCCGCCCCGGGAAGGACGGAGGTCTGGGCGGTCATGAGACGGCCGGAGACGTGGCGGGGCCGGTCCCTGTGCCCGTGCCCACAGCATCCGCCGGCGCGCCCGCAGCCCGCGGCGCGGACCCGTGCGCCGACTCGGTGCCGGCGATCTGCTCGTGGTGGTGGATGACCTCGGCGATGATGAAGTTCAGGAACTTCTCGGCGAACGCCGGGTCGAGCCGCGCATCCTCGGCGAGACCGCGCAGCCGCCGGATCTGCAGCAGCTCCCGCTCGGGGTCGGCGGGCGGCAGACCGTGTGTGGCCTTGAGGCGCCCGACCTGCTGGGTGAACTTGAAGCGCTCCGCGAGCAGGTGGATCAGCGCGGCATCGATGTTGTCGATGCTCTGACGGATGCTGCCCAGCTCGTCGATCGCTTCCTGACCCGCGCCGGCGGGCAATTCCTCGTGTGCGGCCATGGTTCGACGATACCGTTTCGCGCACGCTGCTCGCATTCCCCGCCGAGGTGGGCGGGATCCCGGTCGCGGCTACCCCGATGACCGTTACGGTGCCGCCACCGGTGCCGCTGCCGGCGCCGGCCGACCCGCCCGCCTCGCCCACCCCGGCAACCGCAGCCGTCGCTGAGTCAGCAGAATGCCGAGCAGCACCAGCGCCGCCCCGGCCGGCTCGTTCCAGGAGAAGGTCTCCGCGAGCACGAGCACCCCCAGAACCACGCCGACCACGGGGGTGACGTACGTCACGGTGGAGGCGTTCGTCGGCCCCCAGGCGCGCAACACGTTGATGTTCCAGATGTAGGCAACGCCCGTGCCGAGCGCGCCGAGCACGAGCAGGCCCGCCACGATCGGCACGGTCAGCGCCACCGGATGCCACGCCAGCACCGGGGTCGCCACGAGCATGATCGCCCCGGCGATGCCGATGTTCAGGAACGCGAAGGTCGCGGGGGCGATCGGCCGCCCGCTCAGGAACCGCCGGGTGTACCCGAACGTGAAGCCGTAGCAGACCGCCGCACCCAGGCAGGCGAGCTGGCCCCAGAGGTCCCCGGTCAGGGCCGCGTAACGCCACGGCCCGATGATCACGACCACGCCGGCGATGCCCACGAGGATGCCCGCCACCTGCCCGCGCACGATCCGCTCCACCCGGAACGCGAGCGTCGCCATCACCGCGGTCATGATCGGCGTCACGGCGTTGTAGATGCTGGCCAGACTCGAGGACACGTATTGCTCCGCCCACGCGAACAGCAGGTGCGGCACGACGCATCCGGTGATCGCGATCACCAGGAAGTGCAGCCAGACGATCGTCTCCCGCGGCAGCACCGGCCCATCGAGAACCCGCGGGCGCGTCACCAGCACGATCAGGCCGAGGGTGAGCCCGCCGAGCACCAGCCGGGACCACGCGACCTGGCCGAACGTCACCCCCTCGAGGGCGATCTTCATGAACAGGAAACTGGCACCCCAAACCAGGCCCATGCCCAGGAACTGGAGGATGACCAGGGTGCGGCCGGCGTCTGGAGCGTCTCTCACCAGCCGACTGTACCGCGCCCCGCCGCCGGCCCGCATTGGTGCCGGGCTCCTGCCGACCGCTACGGCCGAAACCCGCCGCCGCCCGCGAACGAATCCGACGGAGATTCTTGCGAAAACGGATGCCGCGGGCCGGTTTTCGCCCTCCAGCGGCAGAATCTCCGTCGAATTCGTTCAGCGCGACTGCCGGATGCGGTACCGCACCGGCTCCGCACCGCGCCCGTCGAGCCTCGCCCGCAGCCCGGCGCGCACCCGAGGCCATTCGCTGTCCAGGATCGAGTAGATCACGGTGTCGCGCCAGCTGCCGTCGGCACGGCGCCGCTCCCGGCGGATGATCCCCTCATAGGTGGCGCCGAGGCCCGCGATGGCCGCGCAGGACCGCACGTTCATCACGTCCGCCTGGATCTTCACCCGCCCGAACCCGTGGTCGAAGGCCAGCCCGAGCAGCAGCAGCTTCGTCTCCGCGTTGACGGCGGTGCCCCAGACCCGGGGGTCGTAGGCGGTCCAGCCGACGTGCGCCGACTCGTGCTCCAGGTGCAGGTCGCCGAGGGTGGACATGCCCACGAGGTCTCCGTCGTGCGGGCCGCCGACGAGGCGAACCGCGTAGGGCAGTCCCGCCCAGTGCACGTAGGCATCCGCCCACTCGGTGAACTCGGCCAGGTTGGTGCGCAGCCCGCCCGGACCACCGCCGAAACCTCCGTCGAAGACCAGCGGATGCGCGATCGCGCCGTGCAGCTCCGGCAGCAGCGCGCCGGTGAGGGGTTCGAGCCGCACATAGTGGCCCACGATGGCGATGTTCTGAGGTCGTTCGGCGTTCATGCGAGAACTGTGGCAGCGCCAGGTTGCCGCCGAATGAACGGCGGCGGTCAGGTCGGCGCGAGCGCGGGCTCGCCACCCGCGGCAACGACAGTGGCCGTTCCGGTCGAGAGTGACCGCTGCAGCGGTCACTCTCGACCGGAACGGCCACAGAAGGTGGGGCGAGGTGGGGCGAGGTGCCTAGTCGACGAGATCGTGACGCGAGATGATCGCCTCACGGCCGGGGCCGACGCCGATCGCCGAGATGCGGGCGCCGCTCATCTTCTCGATGGCGAGCACGTACTCCTGGGCGGCGCGGGGCAGGTCCTCGAAGGTGCGAGCACCGGTGATGTCCTCGGTCCAGCCGGGGAAGTCCTCGAAGATGGGCTTGGCGTGGTGGAAGTCGGACTGCGAGACCGGCACCTCGTCGAAGCGCACGCCGTCGACGCTGTAGGCGACGCAGACCGGGATGACGTCGAGGCCGGTGAGCACGTCGAGCTTGGTCAGCACGAAGTCGGTGACCCCGTTGATGCGGGCCGTGTAGCGGGCGACGGGCGCGTCGTACCAGCCGCAGCGCCGCGGGCGCCCCGTGGTGGTGCCGAATTCGAAGCCGTTGGCGCGCAGGAACTCGCCGGACTCGTCGAACAGCTCGGTCGGGAACGGGCCGGCGCCGACACGGGTCGTGTACGCCTTCACGACGGCGATGATGCGGTCGATCCGGTTCGGGCCGATGCCCGAGCCCGTCACGGCGCCGCCGGAGGTCGCGTTCGAGGAGGTGACGAACGGGTAGGTGCCGTGATCGACGTCCAGCATGGTGGCCTGGCCGCCCTCGAACAGCACGGTCTTGCCCTCGGTGAGGGCCTCGTGCAGGAGCAGGGCGGTGTCGGCGACCATCGGGCGCAGGCGCTCGGCGTAGCTGAGCAGGTCGTCCACGATCTCGTCGACCGAGATCGCGCGGCGGTTGTAGACCTTGACCAGCAGGTGGTTCTTCTGGGCGAGGGCACCCTCGACCTTCTGGCGCAGGATGTTCTCGTCGAACAGGTCCTGCACGCGGATGCCGACGCGGTTGATCTTGTCGGCGTAGGTCGGGCCGATGCCGCGGCCGGTGGTGCCGATCTGGCGCTTGCCGAGGAAACGCTCGGTGACCTTGTCGACCGTGCGGTGGTACTGGGTGATGATGTGCGCGTTGGCGCTCACCTTGAGGCGGGAGACGTCGACGCCGCGGGAGATCAGCGCATCGAGTTCTTCGAAGAGCACCTCGATGTCGACGACCACGCCGTTGGCGATGATCGGGGTGACACCGGCGGTGAGGATGCCCGACGGCAGCAGGTGCAGCGCGTACTTCTCGGTGCCGATGACCACGGTGTGGCCGGCGTTGTTTCCGCCGTTGAACTTGACCACATAGTCAACCCGGCTGCCGAGGAGGTCGGTGGCCTTGCCCTTGCCCTCGTCGCCCCACTGGGCTCCGATCAGAACGATCGCTGGCATTTAGTTTTCTCCTCGGATAAAGAACGCCTCGGTGGGCGGGGCCGGGTCGGTGGCACGGTAGCCGTCCGGCGTGATGGTCTGCTGGTCGATGCGGCTGATCGCGGTGGGATCGGCGTCGTTCAGGAAGGTGGTGAGGCGGTCGAACTCGTCCTGCTCGCCGATCTCGCCGGCGGCGCGGCGCAGGGCGTACAGGGCGCGGAGGACTCCGCGGTTGGGTTCATGGTTCCAGCGCACCGGGCCGTGGCCGTGCCAGCCGGCCTTGCGGAGCGCGTCGAGCCCGCGGTGGTATCCGACGCGGGCGTAGGCGTAGGCCTCGAGCGTGCGGCCTTCCAGGTGGGCAGCGTCTGCGAGCACGGCCCAGGCCAGGGAGGACTTCGGATGCTGCGCCACGACGCTTGCCAACTCGTCGCTGGTGGTTTGCCGCAGGGCCTCGATCACCTCCGGTTCCGCGGGAAGAAGGGTCTCGGGCTGCTCGATCAAATTGTCGCCGGTCACACTCGATCCTAACGCGACGCGGGCCGCACCTCGCCGAACAGTCCGCCGGAGAGGGAACCGACGATGGCCGCAGCCACCTCGTCGCGCGGCCGTTCGGGCTCGAAGACCAGCCATTCCAGGCCCGACATGAGCACGGCGCCGAAGACGCTCGACGCCATCAGGCCGCAGGTTCCGTCGGCGCGACTGCCCGGCTTCGCTTCCGCGATCGCGTCGGCGAACACCGCGAGCGCCTCATGCCGCAGCGCGAACAGTGTCTTCTGCCAGGTGCGGTCGGTGCGGAAGATCTCCGCCGCCATCAGCTTGGACAGGGCCGTGTTCGCCGCGATCCCGTCGAGCAGCGCTCGCACCAGGGCTTCGAGGGCCGCGCGCCCGTGCAGCCCGGCGGATGCGGCCCGGAGGGTGTCGGCGAGCGCGCCGACACCCTCCTGCAGCAGCTCTTCGAAGAGCCGGTCCTTGGAACTGAAGTTGTAATACAGGCTGCCTTTGGCCACCCCGGCCCGCTCGGCCACCTCGTCCATCGTCGTGCCGCTGATGCCCTTGGTCGCGGCCAGTTCCAGCGTCGCGTCCAGGATGGCGCGCTTCGTGCCGATGGCACGTGCCATGAGAGTTCCTTTCCCGGTGCGGGACGTGGTGCGGGAGGTCGTGCGGGATGTGGTGCGGTGTCGTCCCGGCGGGGCTCGGGGCTAGATCGTCAGTTCGGGGTGCAGCCGGCCCACGGTCCAAATCCGCTGGCGTCCGGCGCTCCACGCACTGATCGCGATCGAGCCGACCAGCATGACGACGAGAACGGCGACCGAAACCCACAGTCTAGAGTCGATGCCGCCCGTGATCAGCTCGCGCAGCCCGGTCACGACGTACGACGCCGGCATCAACGGATGCATCACCTGGAAGAACACGGGCGTGGTCTCCACCGGGTAGGTTCCGCCCGACGAACTCAGCTGCACCATGAGCAGCACCAGGCTGACCACCCGGCCGGCCGCGGTTCCGAGCAGGATGATGAACATCTGCTGCAGGGCCAGGAAGGCGAGCGTCGTCAGGTAGAGGAAGGCGGTCATGCCGAGCCAGTACTCGGGCTCCAGCCCGATTCCGTAGACCAGCACGAGCACCATGATCACGACCTGGGCGAGCCCGATGGCCATCGCAGGGAGGAAGCCGGTCATGGTCGCCCGCAGCCCGGAGGCGGCGCTGGCGAGGGCCCGGGTGGGCAGCGCGCGCAGGATCAGCCAGGTGATCAGTCCGCCCACGAAGGTGGCCAGGGCGAGGAAGAAGGGCGCGAACCCCTCACCGAAGCTGCCGGAGGCGTTCTCCCACTTCTGCACGAGGGTGACCGGGCTGGCGATCACCGCCGTCTTCTGCGCGATCTGGTCGGGGGACAGGTCGGGGGCGCTCTCACCGCCCGTGCTGAGGGCGTCGGCGAGGGTGCCACTGCCGGTGGTGAGTTCGGCGGCGCCGCTGTTCAGGGTCGTCCCGCCCGCGACGAGTTCGCCGGTGCCGGTGACGAGTGATCCGGTGCCCGCGCCGAGCTGTTCGCTGCCCACGGCGAGGGTGTCCGCTCCGGATGCCGCGGTGCCGGCTCCCTCCGCCAGCGAGGCCGCGCCGGCGGAGAGCTGCCCGGCCCCGGCTGCCACCTGGGCGGCGCCGGTGGTCCCGGCGGCCAGCTTGGTGGAGAGTTCCCCGACGCCGGCGCTGAACTGCTCGCTGAGTCCGGCGTAGGCCTGGGTTTGGGTGAGGGCACCCTGGGCGCCCGTGTCGACCGCGGCGGCGCCGGTGCCGAGCTTCTCGACGGCGGGAAGGAACGCCGAGACCGGGGTTCCTTCCGGCGCCGCCTGCATGGCCGTGAGGAGGTCGGTCACGCCCGTGCTGACCGACGCGGTGCCGGCGGCGATGGCGCCGGTTCCGGTGGCGATCGCCGCGGCGCCGTCGGAGAGTTGTGCCGACTTCTCGGAGAGGGTCGCGGATCCCGTCGCGGCGGCCTGCATCCCCGCGGACACCTGGCCGGTACCGTCGGCGAGCGTCACGGAGGATTCGGCGAGCGTCGTCGCGCCCGCGGACAGCGTGTCCAGCCCGGTGGCCAGGCTGCCGGCGCCGTCGGCGAGGCGTGCTGCGCCGTCGTCGAGGGTGACCGCGCCATCGGCAAGGGTGTCGAGGCCGACCAGCAGGGAGCCGGTCCCGCCCGACGCCGTGGTGAGCCCGTCGAACAGCCGGCCCGCGCCATCCGCTGCGGAGCGGATGCCGTCGCCGGCCTCGTCCACTCCCACCAGGAGGGCGTTCACGGTCTGGTCGCCGATCTCGGTGGCGACCGCGTCGCGCACCTGCACCATGGCCTGTTTGCCCATGGTGGTGGCGATGAAACTGTTGCTGTCGTTGTAGTCGACCTGCACGGTGGCCGACAGCGGGGAATCCGTGCCGGCGGACACGGCGCTGGCCGAGAAGTCGCTCGGAATGGTGACGGAGAAGTAGTAGTCGCCGTCCTTGACGCCCGCGGCGGCATCCGTCGCATTCGTCACGGTCCAGCCGAGTTCGTGGCCGTCGACCAGCTCGTCGACCAGGTCCTGGCCGGCGGTGACCGGTTCGCCGTCGCGGCTGGCGCCGGCGTCCACGTTCACGAGCGCCACGGGGAGGTTGTCGAGTTGGTGGTCGGGCGCCCAGAAGGCCCAGAGGTAGAGCGCCCCGTAGATGAGCGGGATGAACATCAGCACGACGAGGGCGATCTTGGGCATCTTGCCCTTGCCGAAGCGGTGCAGCTCGGTGCCCGAGGAGAGGAAGGCGAACATCTAGCGGGTCTCCTGATTCATGGGAACGGCCTTGGTCATCATCACGACGGTCGGCTCGATGCCGAGCTCGCCCCAGATGTCGGTCTCGGGCGCGGTCGCGGAGGCGATCACGATGGTGCCCGCCTCGGCGAGTGCGGCCAGGCGTTGCCAGAGGATTCGCCGGGACTCCGGCTCGTGCACCTGCTCGACCTGGTCGAAGAAGAGGATTCTCGGCTCGTTCATGAGCGCGAGCGCGGCCCGCAACAGCACCGTCTGCACCTCGTCGAGGTCCCAGATCACGGTGTCGGCAGCCGGGATCGGCACGTCGCCGAACACGGGGGCGCACACGCGGCGCACCTCGGTGTCGTCGACGGAGCGGATGAACGCCCACCAGGGCGAGATCCAGGCCGTGCGCTCGCGGATCGCCGCTCCGACGGTGACGGACTCCTCGAGGGCGTCGATGTCGTGGAAACCGGAGATGCCGGTGCTCTTCTGCACCCGGCGGGCCCGTTTGGGCAGCTCGTGCCCGAGCACCTCGAGCGTTCCCTCGCTCGGCCTCATCCGCCCCGCCAGGGTGAGCATCAGGCTGGTGCGCCCGCTGCCGGTGGGGCCGCAGAGCACCGTGAGACCGGCGCCGGCCTCGAAGCTCAGGGGCCCGTAGACCGCGCCCCTCTGGAACCGCAGGGCGAGATCATGCGCCCTCACTGTCGACTGCACGTCGATCCTTTCGTTTGTACTGACTAGTCAGTATAGAACGAAAGATCGACGTGCAGTGCGGGACGGTCCCGATGGTGCGCTCCGGGCTCTGCCCGGACGCTCTACTCCCGGGGCGCCGCCGTCGGCTCGGCCGCGGCCAGCTCCGAGAGGATGTCCTGCACCTCGTCGTTTTTCAGCAGTCGCCAGGGCGAGGCGGTCGCGCCCTCGAGCGCGGCCTGCGGGCTGTCGCTCTGGTTCCACCACTTGGCGATGAGCACCCGGCCACTGAACAGGATCAGGTCATCCTGCTGATAGACGGTGTCGGTGGACCACTCCGGGTAGGTTCCCGCCGGCACGGTCAGTGTGGGAACGGGCTTGTCGCCCGGGAGGACCGGGCCGATCAGGTCCCAGGCCACGTCGGAGGCCGCGGCGGACGGGTCGTCCGGCAGGTCTCCGTTGGTCCACCACTTGGCGGCATAGACGTTGCCGTGCCAGACGATGCGGTCTCCCTTGACGTAGGCGACCTCCTCGTCCCAGATCGGGTACGGGCTCGTGGCCGGATCGTCGACCACTTCGGCTTTCGCGGTGGGCTCCTCCGGGACGACGTCCGCGTCGAGCTGGCCGGTGATGCCCTGGCCGAGAACGTCCACGAACAGCGCGTCACCCTGCTTGACGCCGCTGCAGCCGTCGGACACCCGGGTCACGTCCGGGTAGTTGGGCGCGCAGGTCGAGTCGCGGTTGAGTGACCACAGCGACACCCGGCCGAGACCCTTGGCGCGCGCGAACGTGTTCAGCCCCGCGGCGTCGTCCAGCGTGAAGATCTCCCCCGGAACGTCGTTCTGCCCGATCATCGGCGTCACGCCGATCTGGCGCCAGAGTGTCTGCGAACCGACCGCCAGGTCGTTGCGCTGATAGAGGTCCTGCAGCTGGGAGTGGGTGGCTTCGGCCGCCGCGATCGACGCGTCGAGCATGGAGGTCGGCCGTTTTCCGCCGAAGTCCATCGTCATCACGTTCACTCCGGCCAGGTCCACGTCCGCGTCGAGCATCTGCTGCACCGCGGTGAGGCCGTCCTCGGTCAGGCCGGTCTGGGCGACGGGGAGGGTGAGCCAGACCGTGAGGTCCTCGCCGGCGGCGTGCCGCTTCTTCTGCAGGGCGGCCATCGCCTCGGCCCGGCGCTTGCCGGCGGCCGTATCGGAGAGGTTGTCTCCCTCGACGTCCAGGTCGATCGACGTGAGGTTGTAGCGGTCGACGACGGCCGCGTAGGCCCGGGTGAGCTTGCCGGCATCCGTGCACACCGTGGCCAGCTCGTCGTTGGCCAGGCCGCCGAACGACACGGAGACCTCGCCGCCGTCACCGACCAGCCGGGCGATGCGCCGGTCCAGATCCAGATTGATCTCGGCCTCGCCGAGGCTCTGGCTGGCACCCCAGGTGGGCGTGCACTCCTCGTCCGGATCAGCCACGATGAACGACAGCACGACGTTCGCCGCCTCGTCCGAGACGGGCTGCTCGAACGCGTAGGTCGGTGTGGCGGTGACGTCGACGTAGCCGGCGAACCCGGATGACCCGGCTGCGGCGGCGCGGGAATCCTCGAATCCGCTCCAGCCGTATCCGGCCCCGACGACGACGACTCCGGCCGCGACTCCGAGGGCCAGCACCCTCACCAACGACAATTTGCGACCAGGAAAGCGCTTTGACAAGAAAATCTCCCCACGATGTTGCCGGCCGAACGGCGCGACGTTTCTCCATCGCCTATTATGAAGGCAATTCTCGGATGACAGCGTGCCCGGTTGGGGGTACGCGGTCCGACAGTTCCACGGGCGACTGAGTTCCCGTTCGGCCAGCGCTCGGAGAACAATGACAGATCAGGCAGTTTTTTCGGACGAGTCGCTGGGCTTGACCGACCTCGACATCGAAACGGCTCCACGCGTCGCCGCGGCCCGCAAGCGGCAGTGGGGGTCGGAGAAACGCTCCGAGCCGCTCTCGATCGTGCATCCGGTGCCGTCCCAGCGCAAACTGACCCTCGGCCGGCTGGCCATCGTCACCACGATCGTGGCCTGGGCCTATTACCTGTTCTCGACCATCTTCAAACAGCTGGCGAACAACCCGGACGCGGGCTTCCGGTTCCAGGTCGAGACGATCTCCTATGTCATCGTGGTCACCTTCCTGACCTTCTCGGCCCTGATGTACCTCCTGGCCCGCCAGGGTGCGCTGTACCGGTTCAAGGACCACCAGCGCGTTCCCCGCGGCGAACTCGACCGGCACTACGCGCACTACACCGAGGGCATCACCGTTCTCGTGCCGTCCTATGCGGAGGAGCCCCACGTCGTGCGGGCCACGCTGTGGTCCGCGGCGTTGCAGGAATTCCCCGACCTGAAGATCGTGCTGCTCGTCGACGACCCACCCTTCCCGACCGATCCGGCCATCATGGCCCGTCTCGAGGAGACCCGGGCACTGACGGATGACATCGCCGCAGTTCTGAGCGTTCCCGCGGCCCGGTTCACCGCGGCCCTGGACGGCTTCCGCAGCCGGGCCCGCACCGACGAGGCCGGTTCCCGGGCGGAACTCCTCCTCCTCATCGCCGAGTACGAGGCTGCCGCCGCCTGGCTCGAGCACATGGCCGAGACGGAGCGCATCGAGGACCACGTCGACGAGTTCTTCGTTGACCTGGTCGTGATGGGGCTCGCCCGCGAACTGCGACTGACCATTCTGGCCCTCACCTCCGCCGCGGCGCAGGGCACGTCGCCGGACACCAGCCGGATCAGCCAGCTGTACCAGCGGCTGACCTGGATCTTCACCGTGCGCACCGAGACGTTCGAGCGCAAGAAGTACGGCAACCTGTCGCACGAGGCCAACAAGGCGATGAACCTCAACTCGTACATCTCCCTGATGGGACACCGCTGGCAGAGCGAGGTCACCGCCGGTTCCGTGGTGCTGCGGGAGTCCGACGCCGAGCCTCACCCCGACGACCTGGTCGTCCCGGACACCACCTACATCCTCACGCTCGACGCCGACTCGCTGCTCCTGCGGGACTACTGCCTGCGCCTGGTCTACTTCCTGGAGTCGGCCGGCAATGAACGAGTCGCCGTCACGCAGACGCCCTACTCCTCCTTCCGCGGAGCCCCGACCCGGATCGAGCGCCTGGCCGGCGCCACCACCGACATCCAGCACATCCTGCACCAGGGCATGACCTACTACGGTGCGACCTTCTGGGTAGGTGCCAACGCCATCATCCGCAAGAAGGCCATCGAGGACATCGTCGAGGTGGAGACCGTGGGCGGGTTCGAGATCCGCACCTACATCCAGGACCGCACGGTGATCGAGGACACCGAGTCGAGCGTCGACCTCGGCACGCACGGCTGGACGCTCGCCAACTACCCGGAACGTCTCAGCTACAGCGCCACGCCCCCGGACTTCGGCTCGCTCGTCGTGCAGCGTCGACGCTGGGCCAACGGCGGCCTGCTCATCCTGCCCAAGCTCTGGACCCAGCTGACCCACCGTCGTCACCAGCGCGAGAAGATCCTCTTCCGTGAGGTGCTGCTGCGGGTGAACTACATGGCGTCCATCGCCTGGGCCAGCTTCGGCCTGCTGTTCCTGCTCGGCTACCCCTACGACAGCCGCCTGCTCAGCCCCGTCGTCTTCATCGCGGCGCTGCCGTACTTCCTGGCCATGGGCAGCGACCTCCGGGACTCCGGGCACCGCTTCAGCGACATCTTCCGCATCTACGGGTTCAACCTCGTGCTCCTGCCCGTCAACCTGGCGGGCGTGCTCAAGTCCATGCAGCAGGCCATCACCGGGGAGAAGATCCCCTTCGTGCGCACGCCGAAGGTGAAGAACCGCACGGCCGCGCCGGCCCTGTACGTGGTCGTGCCCTACCTGATCGTCGCGTTCTCGCTGCTCACGATCTGGCGCAACTATCTGGACCAGAGCTGGGGCAACGTGGCCTTCGCCACGCTCAACGCCGTTCTGGCCGCATCGGCCATCAAGTCGTACATCGGCATCCGCAACTCGATCGTGGACATCACCCTCGGAATGGTGAGCTGGCTCTACGTCGCGCCGAAGAAGCCCAAGGCGGTGGAGCCGGTGATCGTGCCCAAGACACCGGAAGAGGTCGACTGGGCCTCCGTGCTGTACTTCGGTGACCGCCGGCTGAACCGCGACCTCCGCGGCGGCAACGACCGCCGGCGCCGGGCGAACGTGGGCTGAGCCCGGCGCGTCCGGCGCATCCGTCGCCGCGGGGCGCTACCGCTCCGGCCGGTCCGGTCCGCCGTCCGGTGCTCCGTTCGGGGCGCCGGACGTGGCGCGACGACGCGGGAACGTCACCGCGTCGCCGCGGCTGGGGAGACCGGCCAGTTCGGCCTCCGCCGGCGTGGGGGCTTCGGCCGCCACCGGGACGGTCGACCAGCGCAGCAGCGCGGCGGCGCTCACCTCCGCCGGAAGCTCGCCGGGAGACACCACCAGCACCCGCGCATCCGTCAGAATAGCCGCGCGGATCAGTGCGTCGACGGCCGGAACCGAGCCGAGTTCGCCCGCGCCGAGGGCGTCGGCCGAGGTGGCCGCCAGCCACGGGCCGCGGTCCAGGGCGATCAGGGTCTCACCCGGCAGCCGGTCGGGGGCCAGCAGCAGCACGTCGACCTGGCTCTGCTGCAGGGCACGCACCACGGCTGCGAAGTCGATCTCGGAGAGGCCGTTGCCCTTCCCCGTGCCCAACCGCTCGAGAGCGTCGTACTCGTCCTGCGCGAGGATCGCCGCGACGTGCCGGTGCAGGTCTGCCTCGAGTTCCTCCTGGGTGGCCCCGCCCGGGCGGGTGTTCGTGGGCACGACGTGCAACACCTCCCGGCTGGTCGGGGACAGCTGGTCGACCAGGAGCTGGCGCGCGCGAACATCTCCGGTCAGCATCAGCAGTTCAGCCCTGCTGTCACGCACGATCTCGTCGATCGCCGCGGCGATCTGGCCCTCGTTGCGCTTCCACACCTCCTCGGTGTGGTGCTGGTAGCGCCCGTTCGCGAGAAAGTCGTCTTCGGACCCCACCTTGGTGAGAAACTCCGTGTCGCCCTCCACCCGCACCCGGGAAACGGGCTGGGACCGGCTCAGCTGGAACAGGGTGATCTCGCCGCCGTCACGCCCGGCCTCGGCCACCACATAGCTGAAATCACGCGGCCGGTGGATCAGCAGCGGGAGCAGGCTGGGCACGGGGCCGTAGGCAACCAGGAGTTCGCCGAGCGGCTCCCCCGTGAGCACCTCGTTGAGCTCGACCTCGCCCTCCCGCACGACCATCAGCCGACCCATCGGGCCGCCGACCCCGGGCGGCTCTTCAACCAGTTCGATGATGGTGCTCGCGTCGATCTCGGGGGCGCCGGCCTCGGTCAGGGCCTCCCGCAGCGTGCGCTGGCGCAGGGTTGAGGTGCGCCGGGGGTTCCGGGCATCCTGCGTCACGTCCACGTAGACGCTCGACACCGAACCGGGCCGACGGTACAGGTCCGCGAGCCCCTCATTACCGAAATCAGCCATGGCCGGAGTCCCTTCTGTGACAATTTGACGGCCACGGTATCCCCGGGTTCGAGCGTTCACAACCCTCGCGGAACGGCGTCGGGAGAGGACCCGGCAGGGCCCTCTCCCGACTGCCGGAGGTGCTGCTAGAGGGCAGTCTGCTGGTGCGTCGCGACGCACCAGCCGCCGTCGGCGAACACGAAGGTCGTGGCCGCGTTCGCCTCGATCACCTCGTCGCCGCGGTGCGCCAGGAGCCGGTAGACGAGCACGGCGGCGTGATCGTTGAGGCGCACCACGGCCGGGGCGCGCAGCTGATAGCTGGTGACCGCGGGCATCCCCTTGAAGAAGGCGATCGCCTCGTCGCGGGTGACGATTCTGCCCGGCAGGATCAGGAGTCCGTCCCCGGTCATCGTTCGCCGGTAGTAGTCCCCGCCGTGGCCAGCGACAATCGCCTGCCACCCCTCGTGCTCTTCGTGCAGGAGGCGGGCGGGCAGATCGTCAGTGATCGCAGTCATGATCCAACGCTAGCCCCTAACCCCGGCTGCCGTCGCCTCGGCGACGTCCGTAAACCAGCATTCCCGCGCCGAGCAGCAGCACCATCAGGGCCAGGGCCAGCAACGGAGCGAACCGCGTGACACCGGTGTCGGCGAGCGCCTCCTGCACGGTGGCCGTGTCGGTGGCCGTGGCCGTCGGCGCAGCCGGGTCGGCGAAGAGGCTCCGGGCAACGACGGTGTTCACGACCTGGCTGGAGGCCGCCGCGAGCACCGTGGTGGTCAGTGTCACCGTGCGGGTCGCACCGATCGCCAGTTCGCCGTCGAAAACGCAGGTGACGGATGCCCGCACGGCGGCACAGGTGACATCCTTACCCTTGCTGCCGACATAGGCCAGACCGGACGGGAGGTCGTCGACGATGGAGAACCCGCCGGGATCGTTCGTCACGCCCACGTTGGTCACCGAGATGAGGTAGTCGAGCTTCTCGCCCGTGGCGGCCTGCCCGACATGCGCCTTGGTGACCTGAAGGGTCACCAGTGGCGTCACCGTCAGCGGGTCCGTCGCGGAGTTGTCGGCCGGGTCGGGGTCAGGGGTGTCGGAGGACACCACGGCCCGGTTGGTCACGAGCGGGTAGGCGCGAGCGTCCACCGTGGCGTTGACGATCAGGGTCGGTGCCGTCGCGGCTGGTGCCAGCTCCCCCGCCAGCGCACAGGTCACCGGGGTGACCCCGGTGTCGGCGTCGGTCGCCCCGGCCGTGCAGGTCCAGGCCGGGTCGCTGCCGGCGGCGTCGACCCAGGTGAGCCCCGCGGGCAGGGAGTCGACCACGGTCACGGCGACCGCCGTGGACGGTCCGTCGTTGGTGACGACGATCGGGAACGCCGTCGCGGCACCGATGGCACCGTCTCCCCCGTGCGTCTTGACGATGGCGAGGTCGGCGAGCCGGGTGAAGGTGACGTCAGCGGCGCCGTCGTTATTGGCGAGGTCGGTTTCGGTGGTCGGCGTCGCCGCGGTGGCCGTGTTCGTCAGCGTGACCGGGCCGAGCGCGGGGTCGGTGCCGGTCATGAGCGTCAGCAGGGTTGCCGTCCCGCCGGCCGCCAGACCCACGGTTCCGTCGCCGAGGGTGCAGGTCACGGTCTGTTCCGCGTCGGCCGGGGCGGCGTCTGCCGCGCAGGTCCAGCCGGGCGCGCTCGTCTGGAACCGGATGCCGACCGGCAGCGTGTCGACCACGGTGACCGGGCCGACGGCGTCGGAGAGGCCGGCGTTCGTCAACTGGAGGTCGAAGTCGACGGTCTCACCGGCGTTCAGCACGCTCGTGCGCGCCGTCTTGACCAGAACCAAGTCTGCGACGGCGTCGACCGTCACGGGAACCGTGTCGGTGTCGGAGTGCGGCTCCGGGCGACTGTCGGTCCAGACGACGGTGGCCGAGTTGGTGGCCACCGTGCCGTCGGACACCGCGGAGGAGACGGTCGCGGTGACGGTGATCACGGCGGTGGTCAGGCCGAGGGTGTCCCGGCTGCAGCTCACGGTGGCGAGTGCGCAGGTCCAGCCGTCTCCGGTGATCGCGGTGGCGGTGAAGCCGGCCGGGAGGGTGTCGGAGACGGTGAGGGCGTCCGCGAAGGACGGGCCGGCGTTGGTCACGGTCAGCGTGTAGCTGATCGAGCCTCCGGCGACGACGGATCCCTTGTCGGACGTGACGGTTTTCACGATGCCGACCTCGGCCAGGGCGGTCACGACCGTCGGGTCGCTCGCCGTGTTCGGGTTGGCGTCGGGCGTCGGTTCGTCGAGGACACCGGTGACCTCGGCGACGTTGGTGAAGGTCGCCGCGCCGGCGTCGGCCGGAACGCTGACGGTGACCAGGATCGACTGCGCCGTGGCGCCGGCGACGAGGATGCCCGTGCTCGTGCAGGTCAGCTCCTGGCCGACCGGCGGGTCACAGGTCCACTCGGAGCCGCCGTCGGCGGACACCGGGGTGAGCCCGGCCGGAACGCGGTCGGTCACGACCGTGCCGATCGGGGCATCCGAGGGCCCGTGGTTCTCCACCTCGAGGGTGTAGACCACGTCGGTTCCGGCTGAGACGGGGGCGTCCGGGTGGGACTTGACGATGCCCAGGTCGGAGACCCCGGTGAGGGCGGTGTTCGTGTCGTCGGTGGCGGGATCGGCGTTGTCTGCCGTGACGGTCGCGGCGTTCACGACGTCGCCGAGCAGGCTGCTGGCCACGCGCACCGTCAGGTCGACGGTCTGGGCGGCGGCTGCGCCGGGCTCGAGGGTGCCGGTCAGGGCGCAGCCGACGGTGGAGGGGCCGGTGGACGTCTCGGTGCAGGTCCAGGTTCCCGGGCCGGCGGCGGCCGTGTCGACGAAGGTCAACCCGGCCGGGAGCTCGTCGGCGATGGTGACCGTGCGGGCGTCGGCGGTGCCGGTGTTGGTGACGACGAAGCGGTAGGTGGCCTCGGCGCCGGGCACCAGCGCGGCGTCCAAGAGCGTCTTCTCGATCGCCAGGGTCGTTCCGGTGCCGACGTCGTCGGTGGTGCGGGACTCATTGTTGCTCGGATCCGGGTCAGGCGTGGTGCCGGACACGGTCGCCGTGTTGGTCAGGCTGCCGGTGAAGCCCGAGTCGATCAGGGCGGTCACGGTGATGCGGGAGGTGGCACCCAGCGCCAGGTCGGTGTCGGTCGTGCAGCTCACCGGGGTCGCTGCGGTGTCGCAGGTCCAGTCGGTTCCGGTGGCCGAGACCTCGGAGATTCCGGCCGGCAGGGTGTCGGCGACCTCGATCGGGGCCCGGGAGAGCGAGGGTCCGTCGTTGGTCACGTCGATGGTCCAGGTGGCGACCTGCCCGGCCGTGAAGTCGCCCTGGGACGCCTTCGCGATCCGGAGGTCGGCGCTGGTGCCGACCGCGATGGTCTCGGCGTCGGCGTTGTTGCCGGGGGCCGGGTCGAAGGTGCGGCTGGCGACCGAGGCCGTGTTGGCCACGTCGGTGCCGGATGCGACGTCGGCGGCGACCGCGACGGCCACCGTGATCGGCGGCCAGGCGCTGCCCGATGCCAGGGTTTCAGCACTGTTCAGGCGGTCGCAGGTGAAGGCGCCGGTGGACACATCGGGGACGGTGCAGGACCAGCCGGCGCCGGAGGCGGCGGAGACCGTCAGCCCGGCCGGAAGCGGCTGGGCCGGGGTGTCGGTGACCCGGAAGTTGTGACCGCCGACCACGCCGACCGCGGTGTCCGGCCCCCGGTTGCTCACGGTCAGGGTCCAGGCGTCGGCGGTCGTCGTGCCGGCGACGAGGGCGGCGCCGGCGGCCTTGACGATGACAACGTCGGCGGAGTGCAGCTGCGCAGCCGCGGTGGCCGGCCCTCCGGTGTAGGAGGTGGGGCCGGAGCGGCCGGTGGCGCCGGTCGCATCCGTCGTCGACGCGGACAGGGTGTTGGTGTGCAGGATGCCCGCGCCTGCGCCCGGGGTGGTGGTCGCCGCCGCCAGAGTCGGCTGGGCCGAGTAGCGGATGACGATCGTGCCGGTGGGGCCGACGCCCGTGAAGGCCGGCCAGACCAGGGTCTGCACGCCAGAGGCAGTGCTGACCGCCGGGTCGGCAAGGGCAACGGCCGGGGCGCCGTTGACCGACACCGTGCCGGTGCCGGCCAGATACTCCCAGTTGGCGGGGAGGACATCCGTCGCCGTCACGGTGGCGGCGGTGCCGGAACCCGTGTTCGTCAGGCCGAGGGTCCAGCCGAAGGGGGTGTTCGGGTAGGCGGTGGTGCCGTTGGACGCCGCCTTGGTCAGCACGATACGGGGGAAGTCCGGTGTGACGGAGGCGGTGGCCCGGGGCGGGTTGACCGTGTACTCGCGCTCATCGGGCGTTGCTGCGGGCAGCGACCGGTAGGTGGGGATGGTCACCGTGTTGATGATCGCGCCGGTGCCGAGGGTGCCGGAGGCCGCGAGCGTGGCGTCATAGGTCAGCACCGCGGTGGCATTCTTGGCGATGCTCGCGACGGTCCAGGTGATCGTGCTGCCGGAGCGCACGCCGCCGTTCGAGATGTTCACGATGCTCGCCGGGTCGATGCCGGCCGGGATGGTGTCGACGATGCTCACCGCGTAGGCGTCGCTCGTGGTGGCGGTGTTCGCGTTCCGCGCCGTGACCGTATAGGTGAAGGTCTGGCCGGGTTCCGGCGTGGTGTCGGAGACGGCCTTGGCGATCGAGAGAGACGGTTCGAGAACCGTCACGTCGGCGGTGGCGGATGCCGCGGTGCGTGCGAAGGACGCGTTCGCCGCCGTGGGGTTGGTTCCGTTCAGCACGTTCCAGCCCAGCAACGCGCCGTTCTTCAGGATCACGCCCGCCGCGTTGCTGGGCGCCGAGGTGACGGTACCGGTGAAGGTGACCGTGAGGGTGCGGATCTCGGCTTTCGCCGTGACGTCGCCGAGCGACCAGCCGATTTTCTGGCCGGAGGCCGTGAGGGGCGCCCCGGCTCCGGGCAGGTCCGCCGCGCAGTCCACGGCGGCGGCGGTGAGGCAGGTCACGGTCGCGGTTCCGGCGGTGAGGCCGACGGGCAGGGTGTCGATGATCGCGGCGTCATAGAAGTTGACGTTCTGCGGCAGGGTGACCGTCACGGTGTAGTCGATCGTGCCGCCGATGGTGGCGGTGGCCGGCAGCACCGTCTTCACGGTCACGGCGCCCTGCACCGTGACGACGGCGGAGGAGGACGCCGTGACGACCCGTTCGGTGGCCGGGTCGTTCACCGGGGTGACGCCGGAGTTGTCCAGGGTCGATCCGGTGACGAACGCGGTGTTGGTGTACGTCTCGAGACCGGCGGAGGTCGGCGTCACCCGGGCCTGGAACGTGACAGTGGCTGTCGCGGGGTGCAGGAGGGCACCCGTTCCGGGCAGGGCCCAGGTGATCCGGGTGGTGCCGACGGCGCAGCCGTTTCCGCCCGCGCCGGTTCCGGTGCCGGCCTCGGAGGCGACCGTGGTGCCGGAGGGAGACGTGAGGAACCCGGTCGAGGGGTCGAAGGCCAGGCCCGCGGGCAGGCAGTCCGTGATGACGGAGTCGTAGGCGGCCGGGCGGCCGCTGGTGTTGCCGGCAGTCAGTGTGAAGACCACCAGGTCACCGCCGCGGGCGGTGGGCGTGTCGACGGTCTTGGTCAGGGTCGGCAGGGGCGTCACGACCGTCACGGTTTTCTGGGCGGTGCGGGCAGGCAGCGCGGCGCCGGTCAGGGTGGCCGTGCTGGCGAACGTCGCGGTGTTCCGGAGGCTGCCGGAGGATAATCCGACGCCCACGAGCACGCCGGGCAGGGTCACGGTGAAGACCTGGCCGATCGCGGTCGTGTTGTCGTGTGTCGCCGGGAAGGTCAGCTTGCCCGTGGTCGTGTCCAGCCCGAATCCGGCCGGGAGTGCCCCGCCGTCGAGCGTCGCCGTGGCGGTCGCGCCGGTCGTGGTCAGGCCGGCCGGGAGGGCGTCGGAGAGCACGCCGTTGAAGACCGTGGTGCGGGGCGGGACCGTGACGGAGAAGGTGTAGTCGACGAGTTCACCGGCGACGGCCTGGCTGGCCGCGTTGTTGTTGACGTCGTTGATACGTGTCACGCCGGACTTGCCCGGAACGGCATCGGGAAGACGCACCTGGGCGTTGTCGTTCGCCGGGGCGGCGTTGCCGTCGGTGTCGTGGGAAGGGTTGAGCGAGCCCTTCGGGAAGTAGGTCTGGTCGGTGCCGTTGGTGGTCGGAGTGGTGAACGCGACGACGGATGCCGTGTTGACGAAGACCCGGGACACGCTCACGCCGGCGGGAACCGTCACGGTGTAGGCGAGGTTGGCAAGAACGGCGGCACCGAGCGGCCCGGCGATGGTCCACTCGATCACGCTGCGCCCGGTCGGAGTGGCGGAGTTCGCCGGGTAGCCGGCGTCGCCCGGGTTGCGGCAGACCCCGCCCGCGGTGATGGCGGTGACGGTCCAGGTCGCACAGTCGTAGCCGGCTGGGAGCGCATCCCAAACGGTGACGTTCTCCACGTCGAAGAAGTTCGCGGGGGCGCCGCTCACGTCGACGGAGTAGGTGACGACGTCGCCCTCCTTGACAACGACGTTGTCATTCGGGGCCGCGGGGGCGGCGCCGTTGACCTGGGCGATGCTCTTGGCGAGCACGACCGCCGGTGTCGGGGCGACCCTGTAGTCGACCTGATCGCGCAGGGCGAGCACGCCGCCGCTGGTCGTCTCCTGGCGGTACTTCATCAGGTTGGCGGTGATGTCGACCGCCGCTCCGTCGGTGCGCGAATCGATGATGGCGCTCACGTACAGGGTGAGGGTCGAACCCTTGGGCACGAAGCGGTCGGTGCCGCCTTCGGTGACGCCGAGGTCCCAGGCCGCGGGGAGCGGGTCGGCGACCAGGGGTGTCGCGGACTGGGTGCCGGCGACGGGGGTGACCGCGACGGTGCCGCCGGGGGCGAGGGCATAGGCGTCGTAGCGGGTGCCGACCGGCACGAAGTCGGTGATCTGGGCGTTGCGGGTCTTCGTCGAGGTGGAGAACGTGACGGTGAGTTCGAAGCAGACCCTGTCGCCGACCTGATAGGCCGGCATCACGGGCGGGATCGATTCTTCATCGACGTACTGGGTCGGGTCGGCGGCCGCGCAGTCCACCGGGGTGGCACCGGGGGTCGGGCGCTGCAGCACCTTCTTGCTGATTTCCGGTCCGTCCGAGCCGAGCGCGGCGGAGGAGTCGTCGGTGACCGCCTTGACGGCCAGGTCGCCGGGGGTGAGCCCGGTCGTGGTGCCGGCGATGGTGACCGTGTTGCGGAAGGAGTCCCCGGCCGCGGTGGGCACCCCGGCGCCGGTTCCGGCGCTGGACGTGCCCTGGTAGGTCTCGTTCATGTAGGCGCTGTATTCGATGGTGACGCTGTCGCCATGCGCGATCGCGTCGGGCGCGGGCGTCATGGTGACGGTGAATGTGCCGTCGCTGTTGGCGACGGCGCCGGTCACGGTGGCATTGGTGACGATGCCGTCACCGGGGCAGCCTGCGCTGCGGGTGAACAGCACGGAGGCCGGCAGGATGGGGCAGAGGCCGTTGGGGATGGTGTCGACGATGGTCATGGCCGTGTCGTCGGTGTACTCGCCGGCGCGCACCAGCAGGGAGAAGTCGGCCGTGTCGCCTGCGCTGAACAGGCCGGGGCCGGACTTGACGATGGACAGGTCCATGGCCTTCACGGTGACGGAGTCGCTGGAGGAGACGGCGGCATCCGCCGGGGTGGCGACCTTGCCGGTGTACGTGCCGGAGGCCGTTGCCGTGTTGGTCAGGGACCGGCCGGCGGCGGCGGCGTCTTCCTGGCGGGTGGATGCCCCGGTGTTGTTGTCGAGGTTCGCACCCTGGAGCAGGGAGGCCGCGGCGGGGGTGCCGGCCGGCCAGGAGAGGGTGTTGGCGCGGAGCGGGATCCCGGCGGCATAGCTGATGGTGCGGGTGGAGCCGGCGGCGAGCACGCCGAGGTTCCAGGTGACCCTGGTGAAGACCTGGCCGGCGAAACCGGGCCGGTCGTTCACGGTCTCGATGCTGACCGGGGCCTGGCAGGCGGCCAGCTCGTCGCCGGTGAGGGTGGCGCGCACGGGCCCGGAGCCCGGGTATTCCTCGGCGGCGCTGTTGTCGGCCAGACCGCAGCCGAGGAACTCGAGTCCGGCGGGCAGGTAGTCGACGAGGACGACGCCGGTGGTGGGGGCGACACCGGTATTGCGGGTCGCGATCGAGTAGACCCGGGCTTCGGTGTGAACGCCGCGCATGAGCTCATGCTCGGGGCTCGGTTCCGACTTGGTCACCTCGATCGCGGTGACCTTGGTGGCGGCCGGGCTGACGGCATCCGAGGCGGCGAAAGTGCCGGGCACGACGACGCCGGTGTCCGTGGCGAACTTGGCGAGCAGACGCGGGTTGGTCTGCGCATAGACGGCGGCGTTGCCGGGGATCGGCGCCCCGACCGGGTAGACGTCGGCATCCGGCCGGATCTTGAAGGTGAATCCGGGGGTGGTGCCGCGCGGGAGATCAGCGAGGTTCGTCCAGATCAGCACCTGGTGGGTGACGGCGGGCGGCCCGGCCGAGTCGGTGATCACCACGATGGTGGGGTCAGGCAGGGCCGGCACGGTGTCGCTCGTCGCACTGCCGGCGACGTAGCTCACCCCGGTCGGGAGCTCATAGCGGAAGGCCAGGTTGTAATAGTCGGCGGTGGAACCGCTCGGGCCGCTGGCGGTGAGCGTCACGGTCGCGTCCTCGCCGGCGAGGATGGTGCCGGACGAGTCGGCGGACAGCGTGATCAGGGCATCGGCGTTGGCCGGGGCGACGGCGCCGAGGGTCAGGCCGACGGCGACGAGCAGGGCGGCCAGGCCGCCGGCGGTGATGCGGATGTGCGCGCGGACCGGTGCGAGGAATCCCGTTGCGAACAGGGTGAGGGGCTTTTCACGAACGGTACGGCTACTGGTGCGGGCGCGGTGCTGTGGCACGGTGGGGCTCCTGGGGCATGCGGCATCGGACAATACGATGCAGTAGCCCCTCGTCCCATGGCGTCATGTCCCGAGAATTTGCCCCCCGGACAAACATCTACTGAGAATGTATCGGTTCCCCGATCCGGGTGGCAGCCCCGGGGTGCCCCCATTTCTGGGGGCGGCAGCGGCGGACCTCAGAACCGGTGCTGCAACACCCAGTTGTGCATGGTGACGGCCGCGGCGGCCGAGGCGTTGAGCGAGCGGGTGGAGCCGAACTGGCTGATCTCCACGACGGCATCCGCTGCCTCGATCGCCTCGGGCGAGAGGCCCGGCCCCTCCTGCCCGAACAGGAGCACGCAGCGCTCGGGAAAGCGAAAAGTTTCGATGATCACGCTGCCCGGCACGTTGTCGATGGCGATGATCGGCAGGGTCTCGGCCGCGGCCCACTCGACGAAAGTCGCGACATCCGGGTGGTGCAGCACGTGCTGGTAGCGGTCGGTGACCATGGCGCCGCGCTTGTTCCAGCGCTTGCGCCCGATGATGTGCACCGTGTCGGCGGCGAACGCGTTGGCGCTGCGCACGATCGAGCCGATGTTCATGTCGTGCTGCCAGTTCTCGATGGCGACATGGAACGGATGCCGCTTCTCGTCGAGGTCGGCGACGATCGCCGCCATGGTCCAGTACCGGTAGCGGTCGATCACGTTGCGGGTGTCGCCGCGCTCGAGCAGTTCCCGGTCGTAGAAGGACTCCTCGGGCCACTCGCCGGCCCAGGGTCCGACGCCGTGGGTGGACAGTTCGGGCGTGGGGTTCAGCGGCTCTTGCACTGATCCACCGTATCCCGCCGGGCTCCGCCACGGCGCCGTCGGCTATTCTGTCCTGCAGGGTTTGCGTTACGCCGGCTCGTCCCCGACTGAAGGAATACATTGCATCCCACACTTTTCGGCCTCGACTTTCTCGACTCCGAGTGGCTGATCGGCTGGTTCGGGTCGTTCGTGCTCCTCGGCGTGGCCACGATCGTGTTCGTCGAGACCGGCTTCATCGTGCTGTCGTTCCTGCCGGGCGACTCCCTCCTCTTCACCGTGGGGCTGCTCACCGCCACCGGAGATGTGCCGTTCCCGATCTGGGTGACCTGCCTGGTCATCTTCATCGCCGCGTTCTCCGGTGACCAGCTGGCCTACTACATCGGCCGGAAGGCCGGCCCGGCCGTCTTCGCCCGCGAGCAGAACCGCCTGTTCAACCCGAAGAACGTGGAACGCACCAATGCCTTCTTCGCCAAGCACGGCGGCAAGGCCGTCATCATCGCCCGTTTCCTGCCTGTGTTCCGCGCCTTCGTACCGGTCGCCGCCGGCGTCGGGCGCATGCACTACCGCACCTTCGTGCTCTTCAACCTGATCGGCGCCTTCGCCTGGGGCGTCGGCCTCACCCTGATGGGCTACCTGCTCGGACAGATCGAGTTCGTGGCGAAGTACTCCGAGTACTTCATCATCGGCATCGTGCTGCTCTCGGGCGTGCCCATCCTGTCCGAGCTCTACAAAGCCGGCCGCGAGCAGCTGCGCACCCGCGGCAAGTCCCCCGTGCCCGTCGCCACGATTCCCGAGGACCTCCGCGACGAGTAACCGCCGGGTGATCTTTCGGCCCACCTAAATCTCCCCTATTCTTTCGGTGTGGCTAAAAACGACGTACGCACGGATGCGAGGGGTCCGGCCCCGGTGACGACCACCGTGGCATCCACTCGCCTGCTCTGGTTGCTCGGCCCTGCCCTCGTGGCGGGGGTGGCCTACCTCGACCCCGGCAACGTCGCCAGCAATATGACGGCGGGCGCCCGCTACGGTTACCTGCTCGTCTGGGTGGTCGTGGCCGGCAACGTGATGGCCTGGCTGATCCAGTACCTGTCGGCCAAGCTCGGCATCGTGACCGGCACGAGCCTGCCGGAGATCCTCGGGGTGCGGATGCGGCGGCCGCTGGCCCGGCGCCTCTACTGGGTGCAGGCGGAGCTGGTGGCCATGGCCACCGACCTGGCCGAGATCATCGGCGGCGCGGTCGCGCTGAATCTGCTCTTCGGTCTCCCCCTGCTCGCCGGCGGCGTGATCACCGGCGTCATCTCGATGATCGTGCTCACGGTGCAGACCCGCCGCGGCCCACGCACATTCGAGCGCGTCATCGTGGCGCTGCTGTTGATCATCACGGTGGGCTTCATGGCCGGCGTGTTCTTCGCGCCGCCGGACGCCGGCAGCGTCGTCGCCGGCCTCGTGCCGCGGTTCGAGGGCGCGAACTCGGTGCTCCTGGCCGCGTCCATCCTCGGCGCCACGATCATGCCGCACGCCATCTACGCGCACTCCGCGCTCACCCGGGACCGGTTCCCCCTGATGACGGATGCGGCGGCGACCCGCCGGCTGCTCTGGGCCACCAAATGGGACGTCACGATCGCCATGGTGATCGCCGGAACGGTGAACCTGTCGATCCTGCTGCTCGCGGCATCCGCTCTGCAGGGCGTCGCGGGAACCGACACGCTCGAGGGTGCCCACGCGGCCCTGGAGGCGACTCTCGGGCCCGTGATCGCGACGGTGTTCGCGGTCGGGCTGCTCGCCTCCGGGCTGGCGTCGACCTCGGTCGGGGCGTACGCGGGCGCGGAGATCATGCACGGCCTGCTGCGCGTGCGGGTGCCGCTGCTCGTGCGGCGCGTGGTGACGCTCATCCCGGCGCTGCTGATCCTCGGCGTGGGTTTCGACCCGACCGAGGCCCTGGTGCTCAGTCAGGTGGTGCTGTCGTTCGGCATCCCGTTCGCGCTGATCCCCCTGGTCTGGCTCACCCGGCAGCGCGGCGTGCTCGGCGAGCACGCCAACCGCTGGTTCACGACGCTGGCCGGAGCGATTTTCGCGCTGCTGCTGGTGGCCCTGAACGTGGTGCTGCTCGTGCTCGTGTTCACCGGGGCGTGACGGGTCGTGCCGAGTTGGCTCCGGGTCGTGCCGGCTTGCTCCGTGCGGGCGCCCGCTAGCCTGAAGGCGTCATGAAACTCACCACGCCCGCGGCCGAGGACTACCTCAAGACCATCTATGCGCACACCGAGTGGCAGCCGCAGCCGATCACGCCCTCGGCACTGGCCGCACGGCTCGGGGTGGCGCCGTCATCCGTCACCGAGATGGTGAAGAAACTCGCGGCCGGCGGCCTGATCGAGCATGTGCCGTACGGGCCGCTCACCCTGACTCCGGCCGGTTTCCTGCGCGCGACGGCCGTGGTGCGCCGGCACCGGTTGATCGAGACCTGGCTGGTGCGGGAGATGGGCTACCACTGGCACGAGGTGCACGACGAGGCCGAGATCCTCGAGCACTCCATCTCCGACCGGCTGCTGGCGGCGATCGAGGACCGGCTCGGGCATCCGTCGGCGGACCCGCACGGCGACCCGATTCCGGCCGCAGACGGCACCCTGATCCGGCCCGACGCCGTGCTGCTGGCGGATGCGGCTGTCGGCCATGTCGGGGAGGTGGTGCGCATCAGCGATCGCGACCCGGCGATCCTGCGCGATCTCGCCGCGGATCTGGTCGGCCCCGGCACCCGGCTCACGGTGCTGGAACCCGGCGCCGTTCGCCTGCCGGACGGGGACATCCGTCGGCTGTCGACCGCTGCGGCCCGGTCGATCTGGCTCACCGCGTAACCGTCCGGAAACCTTGCGCCGCTAGGCTTGGTGGTGAACAAAAGGAGTACCACCACATGACACGTCGCGACGAGATCGAATGCTGGCTCACCGACATGGATGGTGTGCTGGTGCACGAGAACAGCCCGCTCCCGGGCGCCGCGGAGCTGTTGCAGCAGTGGAGTGACACCGGCACGCCGTTCCTGGTGCTCACCAATAACTCGATCTTCACCCCGCGGGACCTCAGCGCGCGCCTGCGCGCCTCGGGCCTGAACGTGCCGGAGGACCGCATTTGGACCTCCGCGCTGGCGACCGCCGACTTCCTGCGTTCTCAAGCGCCGGGCGGCACCGCCTTCGTGATCGGCGAGGTCGGGCTCACGACCGCCCTGCACGAGGCCGGTTTCATCATGACCGAGACCAACCCCGATTACGTGGTGGTCGGAGAAACCCGCAACTACTCGTTCGAGGCCATCACCAAGGCCATCCGTCTGCTATTGAACGGCGCCCGCTTCATTTCAACCAACCCGGATGCGACCGGCCCCAGCGCGGACGGCCCGCTGCCGGCCACGGGCGCCATCGCCGCCCTCATCACCAAGGCCACCGGCATGGAGCCCTACGTGGTGGGCAAGCCGAATCCGATGATGTTCCGCTCGGCGATGAACAAGATCGGCGCGCACTCGGAGAACACGGCCATGATCGGCGACCGGATGGACACCGACATCATCGCCGGGATCGAAGCCGGGCTGCACACCATCCTGGTGATGACCGGCATCAGCGACGAGGCCGAAGTGAGCCGCTACCCGTTCCGCCCCGACGAGATCCTCTCCGGCGTGCATGAGCTCGTCGCCCAGGAGCCGATCGAGTCCGACGCGATCTAGCGTCTGACTGTTGCCCAAGCGGACAACTGTCGCTGTTGTGCGGGCAACACTTGTCCGCTCCGGCGACAGTTGTCGCGCCCGTGATCGCGGGGCGACGGATGCGCGGGGAGCCTAGGCGGCCGGCCCGGGGCCCGCGACGGTCGCCGTGAGCGGCTCGCCGGAAGCCAGGCTGACGAAGCAGTAGTAGTAGCGGGCGCCATCGGTCCACTGCTCTTCGGTCACCGGGTAGCTGCCCTGAACCTGCAGGTCGGAGTACGCCGCGGCGGCGGCCGGATCGATCACGCCGGGCGCGCTGCAGAGTGCGTTGATCTGACCGGCCAGCTCCGCCTCGCCCGGGAACGCGGTGGCGGCATCGCCGGCGAAGACTCCGCGGTAGACGAGCTGCGCCGCGTGCGGGGTGGCACAGTCGGCGACCGTGAACTTCTCCTCCCACGGGCTCACGTAGGGCTGCAGGCACTCGCCGCCGAACAGGGTGTCCCACGCGTGTTCGCCGGCCGGCTGGGGACCGGTGACCTCGACCGGGGCCGGCGGTGCTTCAGTCGGGGTGGCACTCGGGGTGGGGGTGGCGCTGGAGGTGCCCACCGCGACCGGAGCGGGATCGCCCCCGCCGACCAGGCTCTGCCCGAGGAAGAAGAGCGCCGCGAGCACGACCACGAGCGCGAGACCGCCCGCGATCCAGGCGACAAGGCGACGACCACCAGGACGACCACCGCCGGGCGGGCGTCCAGACGACCCGGGGCGGTCAGCGCCGGGAGCGGTGGGCGGGATCCGGGTTGAGGAGGCGGGTTTGGTGCCGCCCGCGGGCCGAGGGCCCGGAGTCGCGGCAGCGGACCGTGGGGCCGGCATCGCGGCAGCGGGCCGCGGGGCGGCGGATGCAGCGGGCCGCGGGACGGCGGCCGG
>NZ_SOHA01000021.1 GCF_004403065.1 Cryobacterium cryoconiti | reverse complement strand
GGCCGGGGCGCCGTAGGCGGGCGGCGCGGCCGGCGTGCCATAGGCGGGCGGCGCGGCCGGCGTGCCATAGGCGGGCGGCGCGGTCGGGACATCCGTACCTGCGTCGGATCGCGGGATGTCCGGTACCTGAGGCACATCGGGCACCTGCGGGACGTCGGGCACCTGCGGGACCTCGGGGTTGCTGGGAGTATTCGAATCGCTCATGCGAGTTCATTCCTTTCCGAACGGCGCAGTATGCGTCGCAGGTTGTCTGGGGTCACCGGCTAGCGGCCCAGGTGGCGGCCAACGGCCGCTGTGTCAGAAGCTGTCGACCATGGACGGGTCGTTGAGGATCGCGACCATCACCGGGATGAGAACGACCATCAGGATGATGCCGGCGACGATCCCGAGATAGCCGAGGACGAGGCCGGCGATCGCGAGCCCGCGGCCCTTTTCGCCGGTCCGGCCGATCTGGCTCAGGCCGATGTGGCCGCAGATGATGCCGGCCAGGGAGATCCCCAGCACGCTCGTCACCAGCGACACGATGGACAGCACGTTGTATTTCTCGGTCGGGGACTGCTGCGCGTAGGGCTGCTGGTAGGGCTGCTGCCCGTACGCCGGGGCAGCCTGGGGTGCACCCTGCTGCTGCGGGGCCGGAGTCTCGGCTCCGGGCGCCGGGGCAGCCGGCGGCTGGAACATCGGGGGCGGGGTTACCGGAGGCTGATTCGGATCGGTCATGTCGCGTGCTCCTTTGAGAATGGTGCATCTGGGCTGCCGGGGTGGCTCCCGGCGGGACAGCGGGACAGGTGCCGCGAGCGGGGCCTGCCGAAGCCCAGAATACCCGCCCGACGGCGAAGCGCCGGTGATCGGGGCTTCAGACCTGGATGTCGGATACCGGAAGGGTCGAATCCGCGCCGAATTCCAGCGACGAGGGCTCATGCCCGGCCATGATCAGCTGAGCCCCGAGGGCGGCGATCATCGCGCCGTTGTCGGTGCAGAGCGATAGAGGCGGGATGCGCAGGGCGATGCCGGCGGCATCCGTGCGTTCCTGGGCCACCTGGCGCAGCCGGGCGTTGGCGATGACGCCGCCACCCAGCAGCAACCGCGGCACGCCCAGGTCGACGCAGGCCGCCACGGCCTTGGTCAGCAGGATGTCCACGACCGACTCGCGGAAACTGGCTGCGACATCGGGGATCGGCACCGGTTCGCCGGCGTCGCGTTTCTGCTCGACCCAGCGGGCCACCGACGTTTTCAGCCCGGAGAAGGAGAAGTCGTAGCGGTGCTTCTCCATGTCCTTGGTCTGGCTGAGCCCGCGGGGGAAACGGATGGCGGTGGGGTTGCCCTCCAGCGCCGCCTTGTCGATCTGGGGTCCGCCCGGGTACGGCAGGCCGAGCAGACGGGCCACCTTGTCGAAGGCCTCGCCCGCCGCGTCGTCGATGGTCTCGCCGAGCAGTTCGACGTCGGAGACCAGGTCGCGCACCAGCAGCAGCGAGGTGTGCCCGCCGCTGACGAGCAGTGCGATGGTGGGGTATTCGAGCGGCTCGGTGGTGTCGTCGGCGCCGAGGCGCAGCACGTCGGCGCCGACGTGGCCGACGAGGTGGTTGACCGCGTAGACCGGTTTGCCGAGGGAGATGGCGAGCGCCTTGGCCGCGCCGACCCCCACCATGAGCGCGCCGGCCAGACCGGGGCCGCAGGTCACGGCCACCGCGTCGATGTCATCCAGGCGGATGCCGGCCTCGAGCGTCGCCGCCCGGATCGCCGGCACCAGTTCCTCGAGATGAGCGCGCGCTGCCACCTCCGGCACCACTCCCCCGTAGCGGGCATGTTCGTCCATCGATGACGCGATCGTGTTCGAGAGCAGCACGGTGCCGCGCACGATGCCGATCCCCGTCTCGTCACACGAGGTCTCGATGCCGAGCACGAGCGGGTTCGTGCGGTTCAGGGCCAGGGGGTCGTTCACGCCGGTCATTCGGTGGCCTCCGGCGCGGACTCGGCCGGCGTCATCATCATCTCGGGGTCAGGCACGTGCAGGCGCATCACGATCGCGTCGACGTTGTCGGGCTGATAGTAGCCGCGCCGGATGCCCAGCTCCTCGAAGCCGAGCCGGCGGTAGAGTTCCTGGGCCGGCGGATTGTCGGCGCGAACCTCGAGGAACACCTCCCGCACGCCCCTCTTCCGGGCTTCGGTGATCAGGCTGAGCATCAGCGTTCGGCCGAGGCCGTGGCCGCGGGCCTGCTCGCTGACCGCGATGGTCTGAATATCACCTTCGTGCGCCCCGGCCGGAGCCAGCAGGCCCGCGTACGCCTCGATCCGGTCGGGCCGGCCCGGCGGGAAGGCCACCAGGTAGTAGCAGTCGGGGCTGACCACGTCGTGGGCCATCGCGTCAGCGGACCAGGCGTCATTGACGAAGATGCGGGTCTCGAGGGTCATGATCGCCTGCACGTCATCGGCTTTCGCACGGCGCAGCTGCCAGGTCATCAGCTCACCCGCTTCGGGCCGTTGGACAGGGTGACGTCGGGCGAGCGCAGGTACAGCGCCTCGTCGACGGCGAACGGGCGCTGGTGCGCCCACATCAACTCGGCGACCTGCCCCAGGTCCCCGGCCGATACGCCGACCGCGTCGAAGCGGGGCACTGCGGCGTGGACCCACGCGGCCTCGAGCAGCACGGCCGGCTTGGCCACGCACGGCCCGTCGACCCGGATCGGGAGGCCCACGGCATCCGTCCCGCTGTACACGGACCAGTTCACCTCGCGCCGCCGGGCGTCGGTGACGACGACCAGTGGGCCGGTGTGGCCCGCCTGGTAGTGACCGAAGGCGAGCGCATCGTGACTGACGACCGGTACGAACGGCACACCGGCGCCGAGGGCGAAGACCCGCGCGGCGGCGATGCCCACGCGCAGGCCGGTGAACGGCCCGGGGCCCATGCCGCCGACCACGGCGGACAGGGCGCTGATCGGCACGGCCGCGTCGCGGAGGCAGTCGGCGATCAGGCGGCCGACCACCTCGGCGTGGCGCATGGTGTCGCTGGTGGACTGTTCGGCGATCACGCCTCGGGCGAGGTCGACGACCGCGACGCTCGTCCCGGCGGAAGTATCGATGGCGAGAAGCACCTCACCAGCCTATTCGTTGAATGCGCCGGAGTCAGCCCAGCGGGGGCCGTGCGGGGTCACCGTGACCGTGCGCGGCTCGTCCAGGTCGAGCACCTCGTCGGGGTGGGCCGTGACGACGGATGCCTCGGCCTGCGAGGCCCCGACCGGCCGTTCGATCTCGATGTCCAGCCAGGCGTCGGCGAGGCCGTCCAGCATGCCGCGGCCCCACTCGACGACGACGATGGACCGGGCGAAATCGATGTCGAGGTCGTCCAGTTCGAGGGCGCTTCCGAGCCGGTAGGCGTCGACGTGCACGAGCGGGGGCCCACCGACCGTGCTGGGGTGGGTGCGGGCGAGCACGAACGTGGGGCTGGTGACCGCACCCCGCACCTGCAGCCCCTCCCCGAGTCCGCGGGTGAAGGTGGTCTTCCCTGCTCCGAGCGGCCCGGTCAGCACGATCAGGTCACCGGCCCGCAGCAGTGCCGCCACCGAACGGCCGAACTCGTGCATTGCGGCGGCGTCGGGGATGACGGTGCGCATCATCGCTCACCGCCGCGGGCGGTGCCGACGGCGTCACCGGGGGCGTCCCGATAGCTGCGGGGAACCCGGTTCCCGATCCGGGTGACGATCTCGTAGTTGATCGTGCCGGCGGCGTCGGCCCAGTCGGTGGCGCTCGGAACGCCGGTGGCCGGGTCGCCGAAGAGCACGACCTCGTCACCGACCGCGACATCCTCCCGGCCGACGCTGACGACGAACTGGTCCATCGCGATGCGCCCGACGAGGGGATGGAGCCGCCCCGCCAGGCTGACCAGCGCGGTGCCGGATGCCTGACGCGGTACCCCGTCCGCGTAGCCGAGGGGCACCAGGGCGAGGTAGCCGTCAGTGGGAGCCCGCCACAGGTAGTCGTAGGAGACCCCGGCGCCGGCAGCCACCAGACGGACCGCGGCAATCCGCCCCCGAAAAGTCATGGCCGGTCGGAGGCCCAGGTCATGAGAGCTCTGGTCCGTGAATGGCGACAACCCGTAGATGCCGATGCCGACGCGCACCATGGTGTACCGCGCCGCCGGGACCCGCAGGGCCGCGGCAGTGGAGGCAAGATGGATCAGCGACGGGGTCAGGCCCGCGGCGCGGGCGACGGCGAGCCCGCGTTCGAAGCGGACGATCGCCTCGGCGTCATCCTCCGGGGAGGCGTTCGCGAGGTGGCTGAAAACGCCCGTCACGATGAGCCGGCCGGCCTGCTCGAGCTCGGCCGCCAGCGCGAACGCCTCGGCCCAGTCCGGTTCGTGCACGCCGTTGCGGTTGAGCCCGGTCTCCAGTTTGATGTGCACGTCCGCCACGACGCCGAGCGTGCCCGCGGCCTCCGCCACCTGGTGCAGCTGCCGCACGGACGACAGCCCGAGGGACACGTTCCGGGCGAGGGCGGCGGCGAAATCGGCATCCGGATCGTGCAGCCACGCCAGCAGGGGCGCGTCGATGCCGGCGCTCCGCAGCTGGAGCGCCTCGTCGATGTCGGCCACGCCGAGCCAGTCGGCGCCGGCGGCGAGCGCGGCGCGGGCGACCGGCACGGCCCCGTGACCGTAGGCGTTCGCCTTGACGACGGCCATCAGGTGCGGCGTGCCGATCACGCTCTTCAGGTGGGCGACGTTGGCGGACACGGCACCGAGATCGACGACGGCCTCGCGATAGCCGGTCATGCGTGTCCTTCCGCGACCACGAACGCGCAGGCCACCCCGGCGTCGTGGGTCATGGTGAGGTGCACCGTGTCGATGCCCCGCACGGCCAGGGCCGCGGCGGCGGCTCCGGTCAGCACGAAACCGGGATTGCCGTGCGTGTCGGTGACGACGTCCATCTCCTGCCAGCTGACGCCGGCGCTGTCGCCGAGGGCTTTGATCAGAGCCTCCTTGGCCGCGAAACGCGCGGCCAGGGAGTTCACCGGCAGGCCGCGCTCGGCTGGCGTGAAGAGCCGGGCGATCAGCCCCGGCGTGCGCAGGACCTGCCGTTCGAAGCGGGCGAGGTCGACGATGTCGACCCCGATGCCCCGGATCATCCGTTCACCCTGCGCTGCTCCCCGTCCGCTCCGCCTCGGCTACTCGACCGTGACCGACTTCGCCAGGTTGCGCGGCTGGTCGACGTCGAGTCCCTTCGCCGTGGCGAGTTCCATGGCGAAGATCTGCAGCGGCACGACGGCCAGCAGCGGCTCGAACAGCGGCGATGCCAGCGGGATGCGGATGACGGTATCGGCGAACGGCAGCACCGCGACATCCCCCTCTTCGGCGATCGCGATGATGCGCGCGCCGCGGGCGCGGATCTCCTGGATGTTGGAGACCACCTTGGGGTGCAGGTGAGCGGAGCCGCGCGGGCTCGGCACGACGACGAAGACCGGCTGGCCGGGCTCGATCAGCGCGATCGGGCCGTGCTTGAGCTCGCCGGCGGCGAAACCCTCGGCGTGGATGTAGGCCAGCTCCTTGAGCTTGAGCGCACCCTCCAGGGCGATCGGGAAGCCGACGTGGCGGCCGAGGAAGAGGACGGCGCGGGTGTCGCTCATCCAGTTGGCGAGTTCGTGAACGGTCGATTCCTGAAGCAGGGTGGTCGCGATCTTCGCCGGGATGCCCTGCAGCTCGACGACCTGTTCCGCCTGCTCGGCCTCGGACAGGCTTCCGCGCACGCGCGCCAGGTGCAGCGCGAACAGGTAGAGCGCCGTGATCTGCGCGACGAACGCCTTCGTCGAGGCGACGGCCACCTCGGGTCCGGCGTGCGTGTAGATCACAGCGTCGGACTCGCGGGGGATGGTGGCACCCTGGGTGTTGCAGATCGAGATTGCCTTGGCGCCGGCGTCCCGCGCGTACTTCACGGCCATGAGGGTGTCCATCGTCTCGCCGGACTGGCTGATCGAGATGACCAGGGTGTCTGCGGTGAGCACCGGGTCGCGGTAGCGGAACTCGTGGCTGAGCTCGACGTCGACCGGGATGCGGGTCCACTTCTCGATGGCATACTTGCCGACCTGGCCGGCATACGACGCGGTGCCGCACGCGACGATGACGATGCGGCGGATGTCCCGCAGCGCGTCATCACCGAAGGCCGTCAATTCCGGCACGACCACGGCTGCACCCGCGATGCGGCCGCGGAGCGTGTTCGCGACGGCGTCCGGCTGTTCGGAGACTTCCTTGGCCATGAAGCTGGACCAGCCGCCCTTTTCCGACGCGGAGGCGTCCCAGGCGATGTCGAACTCTTCGGTTTCGACCGGGTTGCCGAAGAAATCTGTGACGGTGACGAGGTCAGGCGTGATTGTGACGATCTGGTCCTGGCCGATGGCCACGGCCCGGCGGGTGTACTCGACGAAAGCGGCGACGTCGGAGCCGAGGAAGTTCTCCCCGTCCCCCAGGCCGATCACGAGCGGGGAATTGCGGCGGGCGCCGACGACGACGCCGGGCTGGTCCTGGTGTACGGCCAGCAGGGTGAATGCGCCGTCGAGGCGGGAGACGACCGCGCGGAACGCTTCGCCCAGGTCACCCGTGCGCTGGTATTCACGTCCGAGGAGGATGGCGGCGACCTCGGTGTCGGTCTCGCTCTCGAAGCTGAACCCCTCGGCGAGGAGTTCGTCCTTCAGCGTGGAGAAGTTCTCGATGATGCCGTTGTGGATGACCGCGAGCTTTCCGTTGTCACCCAGGTGCGGGTGCGCGTTCAGGTTGTTCGGCGCACCGTGGGTCGCCCACCGGGTGTGCCCGATGCCGGTGTTCCCGTTATTGATCGGGTGGGCCTCGAGTTCTGCGGCCAGAACGGCCAGCTTGCCGGCACGCTTGGCGGTGTTGAGGGTACCCTCGCCGTCGATGACGGCGATGCCCGCCGAGTCGTACCCCCGGTATTCCAGCCGACGAAGTCCTCCCATCAAGACCTGAACACTCTTGTTGTCTCCGACGTATCCCACGATTCCACACATGGATTCGATTTTAGTCCGAGTAAGCTCGGTGGAATGTCCGATCCGGTTGCGAGTCCTTGGAACAACGGCCACAGCACTCCCTTCGTCGAACTGGACCGGGCAGACTGGGCCGCCCTCGCGCCGACCACCCGGCTCCCGCTGCGAGAGACCGAGATCGTGCAACTGCGGGGGCTGGGTGAGCCGCTCGACCTGAATGAGGTCACGGATGTCTACCTGCCGCTCAGTCGCCTGCTGAACCTGTACGCCGCCGGCGCCCGGCAACTGCACCGGGCCACGAGCGATTTCCTCGGCGAGCGGGCCCAGCGCACGCCCTTCGTCATCGGCGTCGCCGGATCGGTCGCGGTCGGCAAGTCCACCATCGCCCGGCTGCTGCGCGAGCTGCTCGCCCGCTGGGAAGACACTCCACGGGTCGAACTGGTCACCACCGACGGCTTCCTGCTGCCCAACGCCGAACTCAACCGCCGGGGGCTGATGGAACGCAAGGGCTTCCCCGAGTCATATGACCGCCGTGCCCTCCTGCGCTTCGTGGCCGCGGTCAAGAGCGGCGCCGCCGAGGTGCGGTCGCCGTTCTACTCCCACCTGAGTTACGACATCGTGCCGGACGCCCAGATCGTCGTGCGCCAGCCGGACATCCTGATCGTCGAGGGCCTCAATGTGCTGCAGCCTCCCGGGCCGGGTCACGGCCTGGCCGTCAGCGACCTGTTCGACTTCACCGTCTACGTGGACGCCCGCACCCAGGACATCGCGCGCTGGTACGAGGAGCGCTTCCTGAACCTGCAGCGCGGCGCGTTCAGCAACCCGAAGTCGTACTTCCACCGGTATGCGAGTATGACCGAGCCCGAGGCGCGAAGCCGGGCGCGGGAGATCTGGACTGAGATCAACGAACCCAACCTGCTGCGCAATATCCGGCCGACACGCTCCCGCGCCACTCTCGTGCTGCGCAAGGACGCCAACCACGCCGTGTCCAAGGTGCTGCTCCGCAAGGTCTGACCTGCGCAGTGCCCGTTCCGGTCGAGAGTGACCGCTCCGCCGGTCACTCTCGACCGGAACGGGCGCGCTCGCGGTGGCTAGAGGGCGAGCTGCCGCCGCACGATGTCGGCCAGCTCGTTGGCGAGCCGGTCTGCTGTGCCCTGATCGGCCGCTTCGACCATGACCCGAACCATGGGCTCGGTGCCCGACGGGCGCAGGAGTACCCGCCCGGTGTCGCCCAGTTCGGCTTCGGCGGCGCGCACGGCCCCCGCGATGACCTCGTCGGCGTTCAGCCCGTGGTGATTGACACCGCGAACGTTAACCAGGATCTGCGGGAAGACCGTCATCACCGAGGCCAGCTCGGCCAGGGTCTTGCCGGTGCGGGCCATTTCGGCGACCAGGTGCAACCCGGTCAGGATGCCGTCACCGGTCGTGGCGAATTTGGTCATGATGACATGGCCGGACTGTTCGCCGCCGAGCGAGAGCCCGTCGATGTTGAGTTCTTCGAGAACGTAGCGGTCGCCGACCTTGGTCTCGATCATGCGGATGTCGTTGGCGGCCATGGCCTTGCGCAGACCGAGGTTGCTCATCACGGTGGCCACGAGGGTGCGGTCTTTCAGCACGCCGCGTTCGGCCATCGACACCGCGAGGATCGCCATGATCTGGTCGCCGTCGACGATGTTGCCGTCGCGGTCGACGGCCAGGCAGCGGTCCGCGTCGCCGTCGTGGGCGATTCCGACGTCGGCGCCGGCTTCGATCACGGCGCGGGCGAGGTTGTCGAGGTGGGTCGAACCCACGCCGTCGTTGATGTTGTTGCCGTCGGGGTCGGCGCCGATGACCGTGAGCGTGGCTCCGGCATCCGTGAAGACCTGCGGGGACACGCCGGCGGCGGCGCCGTGCGCGCAGTCGAGTACGACATGGATGCCGTCCAGGCGGTTCGGCAGGGTGCCGAGGAGGTGCACGACGTAGCGGTCCTCGGCATCGGCAAAGCGGCTGATCCGGCCGACGTTGCCGCCGACAGGCGTGAGCATGTCGAGCTCGAGGTGCTCTTCGATGCGGTCTTCGACGTCGTCGGGAAGTTTGGTGCCCCCGAAGGCGAAGAACTTGATGCCGTTGTCGGGAGCAGGGTTGTGCGAGGCTGAAATCATCACGCCGAAGTCAGCGCCGATATCGGCGATCAGGAATGCGGCCGCAGGGGTCGGGATGACGCCTGCGTCGAGCACGTCCACGCCGGAGCTCGCCAATCCGGCCGCAACCGCGGCCGAAATGAATTCACCGGAGATCCGAGGATCCCGGGCGAGCACCGCAACGGGCCGACGGCCCTCTGCGCGACGCAACTCCGCGCGGCGGCCCTGAGTCAGGACCGCCGCACTGGCCTGGGCGAGGCCCAGGGCCAGTCCAGCCGTAAGGTCACGGTTGGCCAGACCCCGGACGCCGTCCGTGCCAAATAGTCGAGGCATGTGTCTACAGTGCCGATCGACTTAACGCTTGGAGAACTGAGGAGCCTTACGGGCCTTCTTGAGTCCGGCCTTCTTACGCTCCTTGACACGAGCGTCACGGTTGAGGAAACCGTTCTTCTTGAGGATGGCGCGGTTGTTCTCTTCGTCGATCTGGTTCAGCGAACGCGCGATGCCCAGACGCAGGGCGCCGGCCTGGCCGGAGGGGCCACCACCGGTGATGCGTGCGATGACGTCGTAGCTGCCGATGAGGTCGAGCACCTTGAACGGGTCGTTGATGAGCTGCTGGTGCAGCTTGTTCGGGAAGTAGTCCCCGAATTCGCGGCCGTTGACCGTGATGGTGCCGGAGCCGGGGACGATGCGCACGCGGGCGATGGCCTGCTTGCGACGGCCGACGGCTGCGCCGGGAACGTTGAGGATGGCGCGGGGCGCCTTGGTTACAGTCTCGGTCGGAGTCTCGGTCGAGTAGCTCTCCGGAGCCTGGTCAATCTGATCTGCGATTTTCGCCACGATGGTGTGAATCCTTTTTTCTTAGAATCGAAAAGTCTGGTGGCCGGCGCTACTGAGCGACCTGGGCGAGGGTGTACGGCTTGGGCTGCTGCGCGGCGTGCGGGTGCTCCGGGCCGGCGTAGACCTTGAGCTTGGCGAGCTGGGCACGACCGAGGGTGTTCTTCGGCAGCATGCCGCGGATGGCCTTCTCAACCGCACGGGTCGGGTGCTTCTCCAGCATCTCCGAGTAGTTGGTGGCCGTGAGGCCGCCCGGGTAACCGGAGTGGCGGTAGGCCATCTTCAGGTCGAGCTTCTTGCCGGTGAGGGCGATCTTCTCAGCGTTGACGATGATGACGAAGTCACCCATGTCCATGTGCGGAGAGAACGTTGCCTTGTGCTTCCCGCGAAGGAGGATGGCGGCGTGGCTGGCAAGACGACCAAGAACGATGTCGGTGGCGTCGATGACGACCCAGTCGTGCTGGACTTCGCTTGCTTTGGGGGTATAAGTGCGCGTCACTATTGTGCTGCTTTCTTGTTTTCGAACGGAGGTGTTCGTGAATCCCGCTCCGGGTGTGTTCCCAGAGGGGGAACACGATCGATGGAGGGCTCACGTTCGTGTGCCTGGCTGCAACGCACAGACACCAAGGAATAACACTAACGCGACCGACTCCCGAGCGCAATTCGGGGCGGCGCTACTCGGTGTCGTCGATCAGCTCACGGCGTGCGCGGGTCTCGCGCGCCCGCAGGGCCAGCAGCTCATCGGCCGGATAGCCGACCTCGAGCAGGGTGAGACCCTGGGCCGGCATGACCTTGAACTCGCTGGTCCGGGCCCGCTCGATCCGGAGGTCGACCAGGCGGTCCCCGGCCAGACGGCCCTCCCCCACGGCGACGCACGCCCCGACGAGCGCGCGCACCATGCTGTGGCAGAAGGCGTCAGCCTGAACGGATGCGACGAGCACGCCATCCGGGTCACGGCGCCAGCGGAACTCTTGGAGGGTGCGGATCGTGGTGGCCCCGGGGCGGGGCTTGCAGTAGGTGGCGAAGTCGTGCAGGCCGATCAGCGTCGCGGCCGCCGCATCCATCGCGTCCACGTCGAGGGCGAACCCGTGCCAGGTGGTGCGGAAGCGCTGCAGCGGGTCGTGCCCGACCACGGAGTCGGCGATCCGGTATTCATAGCGGCGGTAGAGCGCGGAGAACCGGGCGTCGAAACCGGGCGGGGCCAGAATCGACGACTTGATCACGATTTCCGGCTGGGTGACGAGGATGCCGCCGAGACGCCGTTGCACCATGACCGCGAGCGGCGTCGGCGGCCGGCCCTTTCCGCGGGTGATGCGCACGAGACCGTCGGCCTGGTCGGGGTTCAGATCGAAGTGGGCGACCTGCCCGGTCGCGTGCACGCCGGCATCCGTTCTCCCGGCCACGGTCAGAATCGGTGTGGGCGGATGGCTGTGCAGGATGCCGGCGAGCCCGGCCTCGATCTGGCCCTGAACAGTGCGGAGGCCCGGCTGGGTGGCCCAGCCGCTCATGCCGGTTCCGTCGTAGGCGATGTCGAGCCTGATCCGGGTGGTGCCCGCTGCTTGGGTCTCGTCGGGCGCCGGGGGAAGAATCACGGAGGTAAGTGTATGTTCCGGGCCGGGTTATCGTAGAACCCGGACTTCGGTCCCCACCTGTCATGAATACCTGTAGCCCCCGCCCTCTGACGCTCGCCGGCACTCCGTGAGCGTCCCCACCAAACGCCTGGCCGGTCTCGACGGCCTGCGTGGCATCGCCGTGGGCCTGGTCGTGGTGTTCCACTTCTTCCCCGCGGCCCTGCCCGGCGGGTTCATCGGTGTGGACGTCTTCTTCGTGATCAGCGGATTCCTGATCACCGGCCTGCTCCTGACCGAACGGGACAGGACCGGCCGCATCTCTCTCGGCCGGTTCTGGCAGCGCCGGGCGCTGCGCCTGGTGCCGCCGCTGATCCCGCTCATTCTGATCGCCGCAACGGCCGCGTGGCTGATCGGGGGTGACGTGCTGGTGGGGCTCGGCTGGCAGCTGATCGGGGCGGCGACGTTCGGCTACAACTGGGTGTCGATCGCCGGGTCGGCGAGCTATTTCAGCGCCACCGCGCCGGAACTATTCCGCAACCTGTGGTCGCTGGCGGTGGAGGAACAGTTCTACCTGATCTGGCCCTTCGCCCTGCTGGCCCTGCTGCTCGTGCGGAACGACCCGCTGCGGCTCGGCCTGGTCTCTGCACTGGCCCTGGCGTCGGCCCTGTGGATGGGGCTGCTGTACCAGCCCGGAGACCCCACCCGGGTCTATTACGGCTCGGACACGCACAGCTTCGGGCTCTTCACCGGGGCCGCGCTCGCACTGCTGCTGCACCGCTCCGGGGGCGGCGCCCGGCCGGTTTCCCGACTCGCGGCCCTGCTCGGCCGCTGGCGCCCCGGGCTCGGCGTGGCCGCTCTGGCCGGAGTGCTGGTCGCCGCGTTCCTGCTGCCCGATACGGGAGCCACCACCTACCGCGGCGGGCTGCTGGCCGTGAGCCTGCTGACCGCCGTCGTCATCTGGGCGGCCGTGCAGGGGCGGCGCTTCGGTGCCGCGCTGGACACCGGCACACTGCGCTATCTCGGCGAACGTTCCTACGGCATCTACCTGTGGCACTGGCCGGTGCTTGTGCTGCTGCAGTCCCTGTGGCCGGCGGCCCTCACCTCACCGACCGTGCTGACGAGCATTGTCATCGGCCTGCCGGCGCTGTCCCTGACGCTGCTGGCGGCTGGCGCGTCGTACCGCTGGCTCGAAGTTCCGGTGCGATCGAACGGGGTGCGCGGGAGCATCCGTCGCCTGCGCACGCGCGCCGCCCGCTCTTCGTACCGGCGCGGCTGGGTGGCCCTGGCCGTCGTCACGGGCCTCCTCCTGACCGGGGGTACGACTGCGGCGATCGTGACAGCCCCGCAACAGACGAGCGCGCAGAGCGAGATCGAACGCGGGCAGAAGGCGCTGGATGCCGCGGAGCGCCAGGCTCTGCAGGCCGAACGCCGCGCATCCCGGTCGGCCGCCGCCGCGCCCGCGTCCGCCGGAGCGGGTGAGCGGATCACGGCCGTGGGCGACTCGGTCATGCTGGCTTCCGCGCCCGAGCTGCAGGCAGGGTTCCCGGGCATCGCGATCGACGCGGCGGTGTCGCGGGGAATGGCCGCCGCCCCCGACATCCTCAAGGCGCAGGCCGAGTCCGGCGCACTCCGGCCGGTGGTCGTCGTCGGACTCGGCACGAACGGGCCGATCCGGGCGAGCCAGCTCGACGACATCCGCGCCGTGATCGGCCCCGACCGGGAGCTGGTCCTGGTCACGGCCTTCGCCGAGCGCGACTGGACGGCAGGCGTCAACGACGCCCTGGTCGCCTTCGCCGGCCGCTATCGCGCGGTCGAACTCGCAGACTGGCACGGCGCGATCGCCCCGCACACCGACCTCCTGGCAGGGGACAACGTCCATCCGGGACCGACCGGCGGCCGGATCTATACCGAGAGTGTGCGGGCGGCCCTGGACCGGCTTGCTCACACGCCGCCGGCGTTCGGCGGACTGGATGCGTACCGTGCGCCCGACCCGATGCGGCCGCTGGAACACCGGCCGCCCCGAATGCCCTGACCGGTTGACGCGCTGACGCACCGCGAGCGAACGTGCGGCTCCCTAGAGCTCCACCGTGAAGGCGAGCCTGCGGGTGGTCGGGGTGAACCCCATCCCGAGGTACAGGCTCAGCGCACCCGTCGGGCTCTCAGAGTCCACGATCAGAGTCGCCCGGGCCAATCCCTCGGTTCGCGCCGAGGTGAGGTGCCGGGCCAGCAGGGCCCGCGCCACGTGTTTGCCGCGCCATTCGTCGATGACACCGACGAGATCGACGTGGCTGCCGGTGTAGCCCTGGTTCGCCCAGTCGTCGACGTTGACGGTGGCCATGGTGAAGCCCACGACCTGCTCGGCGCTGCCGGGGCCGGCCACAACGGCCACATAGGAGAGGTCGGGCCGGAAAATGCGCGAGTTCACGAACGAATCCCACGCTTCGTCGCTCATAGGCTGACTCGCCCAGTGGTCCCGGAACGACGAGTCGCGGGCCGCATGCGCCGCACGGGACACGACCGGGCTGAATCGCACCACACGGATGTCCCCCGGCAGGTCGACCTCGGGGATCGGTTCATCGAGGCGTCGTTCGAGGGATTGGAAGTAGCGGGCGCACTCCATGCCCATCCGCCGGAACAGGCGGGCGCTTCGGTACGCGGTCTCGTCGGTGTAGGCCAGTATCCAGCGGGGCACCGTCGGGGCTACCGCAGCCAGTTGCTGTTCGGCCCGGGCCAGCTGCCAGGCGAGCAGCTCCCGGCCGAGGCCCCGCCCACGGTAGCCGGGGCGCACGCCGCCGACCAGGATCGACCGGGCCAGGGTCTCGCGGTGCGGCGGGGAGATGACCATGCCCATCGCCGCCAGCGTCCCGTCGGCGGCGAAGCCGATCAGTGAATCCTCCGCCGGATGGAAGTACGACAGCCCGAAGTCCCGCGCGATGCCCTCCCGCGTGGTCAGGTGGTGCGGATGGTCCGCTTTTCCGACAGCGCGGGTGAACTGCCACAACTCGTCGACGTCGTCGGGGGTGGCCGGTCGCCAGTGCTCGATCTCCGGGTGGGAGGGCAGACGGCTGCCGGCCGCCGTGTCCGGGCGACGGGTCGGGGTGCGCGTCGAGCGTTCCATGGCGCATACGGTAGCCGGGGCCCGATACGCCCGATAGGCGGTTGCGGAAGCTCGAAAGAGGGGCCCGACCGAAGTCGGGCCCCTCAGTGTTTCGCGCGGCCGTCAGGCCGCGCTCAGCACGCGTGAATGCTTACTTGGCTTCCTCGTCAACGACGTCAGCTTCAACAGCTGCGTCCTCGGCGACGACCTCGGCCGGAGCCTCGGCAACGGGCGCTGCCGCGGCAGACTTGGACGCAGCCTTGACGGAGGAGCGCTTGACCTTCGGGGTGACGGGCTCGAGAACGAGTTCCATCTGAACCATCGAAGCGTTGTCGCCCTTGCGGAAACCGAGCTTCGTGATGCGGGTGTAGCCGCCTTCGCGAAGAGCAACCTGCGGTGCGATCTCGGTGAAGAGCTCGTGCACGACGGTCTTGTCACCAATGGTGGCGAGAACGCGGCGACGAGCGTGCAGGTCACCCTTCTTTGCGAAGGTGATCAGTCGCTCGGCGACCGGACGCAGGCGCTTTGCGCGCGTCTCGGTCGTCTTGATGGACTTGTGGGTGAACAGGGATGCGGCCAGGTTGGCGAGCATGAGGCGCTCGTGGGCCGGTCCGCCTCCGAGGCGGGCTCCCTTAGTGGGCGTAGGCATTGGTTATCTCCAGTATCAAAGTCGAAAGTCAGTCTGAAAGACCGCTTTAGATGGTGGTTTCTTCGTCGTAGCCGCTGTAGAAGTGGGCGCCGTCGAATCCGGGCACCGAGTCCTTCAGGGACAGGCCGAGCTCAACGAGCTTGTCCTTGACCTCATCCACCGACTTCTGGCCGAAGTTGCGGATGTTCATCAGCTGGGTCTCCGAGAGGGCGACCAGTTCGCTGACGTTGTTGATGCCTTCACGCTTGAGGCAGTTGTACGAACGAACCGACAGATCGAGGTCTTCGATCGGAATCGACAGTTCGGTCGACAGCACGGCATCGACCGGCGCGGGGCCGATTTCGATGCCCTCAGCGGCGGTGTTCAGCTCACGGGCCAGACCGAACAGCTCGGTCAGCGTACGACCGGCGGATGCGATGGCGTCGCGAGGCGAAATCGCCGACTTGGTCTCCACGTCAACGACGAGGCGGTCGAAGTCGGTACGCTCACCGGCACGAGTTGCCTCGACACGGTAGGTCACCTTGAGCACGGGCGAGTAGATCGAGTCGACCGGAATCTGGCCGGCCTCGGAGTACTCGTTGCGGTTCTGGGTGGCCGACACGTAGCCGCGGCCACGCTCGATGGTCAGTTCGAGTTCGAACTTGGCCTTGTCGTTCAGGGTCGCGATGACGAGCTCGGGGTTGTGAACCTCGACACCGGCCGGAGCCGAGATGTCGGCGGCCGTGACCTGGCCCGCACCCTGCTTGCGCAGGTACGCGGTGATGGGCTCGTCGTGCTCGCTGGAGATGACGAGACCCTTGATGTTCAGGATGATCTCGGTGACGTCTTCCTTGACACCGGGAACGGTGCTGAACTCGTGCAGCACTCCGTCGATCCGGATGCTGGTGACAGCGGCTCCGGGGATCGAGGACAGCAGGGTGCGGCGCATCGAGTTGCCGAGGGTGTAACCGAAACCAGGCTCAAGAGGTTCGATGACGAACCTGGATCGGAACTCCGAGATGTTCTCTTCGGTGAGCGTGGGGCGCTGTGCAATAAGCACTGTTGATTCCTTTCGGCTAAGTGTCCGCTATATGACACTTGCGTGGCGAGGTTTTGAGTTGTGTGTCTCTCGACAAGCCCGACAATCGAGCACATCGTCGAACGAGGAAGGGGTGGTGCCCCACGACCCGCCACAGCCGGGCCCGTCTTGCGACGGGCCCGGCCGATGGCGAGATGCCGGTTGGTTAGACGCGACGACGCTTGGGCGGACGGCATCCGTTGTGCGCCTGAGGCGTGACGTCGTTGATCGAACCGACCTCGAGGCCAGCGGCCTGGAGCGAGCGGATCGCAGTCTCGCGGCCCGATCCGGGTCCCTTGACGAAGACGTCAACCTTCTTCATGCCGTGTTCCTGCGCCTGGCGGGCAGCCGACTCGGCAGCCAGCTGTGCGGCGAACGGGGTCGACTTACGCGAGCCCTTGAAGCCAACTCCACCTGAGGACGCCCAGCTGATGACCGCACCGGTGGTGTCAGTGATCGAGACGATGGTGTTGTTGAAGGTGCTCTTGATGTGGGCCTGGCCCACAGCGATGTTCTTCTTTTCTTTCTTGCGCGGCTTCCGAACGGCCGACTTTGGTGCTGCCATGAATTTCTCCTGAATCCTAAAGGCTTAGGCGGGCCGGGCCGAGGCCTAGCGCGCCTTCTTCTTGCCGGCTACGGTGCGCTTCGGGCCCTTGCGGGTGCGAGCGTTGGTCTTGGTGCGCTGGCCGCGAACGGGCAGGCCCTTGCGGTGGCGGATGCCCTCGTAGCTGCCGATCTCGACCTTGCGGCGGATGTCAGCGGCAACCTCGCGGCGGAGGTCACCCTCAACCTTGAAGGTTCCTTCGATGTAGTCACGGAGGGCGACGAGCTGCTCGTCACTCAGGTCCTTGACTCGGATGTTTCCATCGATTTCAGTGTCGGCGAGGGTCTTGAGTGCCCTCGTGCGGCCAACACCAAAGATGTAAGTCAGTGCAACTTCCACGCGCTTATCGCGGGGAATATCAACGCCGGCTAGACGTGCCATTGTGGCTTCTCCTGTATATGAGTGGAGGTCTGTAACAGTGCCTGTACATCGGCCTCCAACCGATGGTGTCCCCCCGAAGGGTTCCCGGCACTGCTATTTTCTGTATTCAGTTGCATCTCGACGGACTCGACGTTGATCGGGCCTGTCGCCGTAATCGAGCTCGTGGTGATCGAGCCTGTCGCGGTGATCGAGCCTGTCGCGGTGATCGAGCCTGTCGAGATCAGCCCTGACGCTGCTTGTGACGAGGGTTCTCGCAGATGACCATCACGTTGCCGTTACGGCGGATGACCTTGCACTTGTCGCAGATCTTCTTGACGCTGGGCTTGACCTTCATGGTGTGTCCTTGTATTCGCTGTCTTCGTACCCCAGGAACGCCTCGGGCCGTTACTTACAGCACTCTCTACTTGTAGCGGTAAACGATCCGGCCGCGAGTCAGGTCGTACGGGCTCAGCTCAACGATCACGCGGTCCTCAGGGAGGATACGGATGTAGTGCTGACGCATCTTGCCTGAAATGTGGGCAAGAACTTTGTGGCCGTTGGTCAACTCAACGCGAAACATCGCGTTGGGAAGAGCTTCGACTACTGCGCCCTCGATTTCGATGACACCGTCTTTTTTGGCCATAACTCACTATCGCTAGGGTATTGATTGCTGGTCGTGCGTGGATTGTGGTGAAATGACACGCCGCATAGGCGGGCATCAGACACCAAGGATTTACTCTATGGTACAGAGTTGCCTTTTGGCAATTCTTCCCTATAATCCGATCGAGAATTCTGAGCTTTCGCCCGACAGGATCCTGAGGATCTCTGCGGGCGTGTCGGCGTCGATCAGCTTCTGCACCTGGTTCACGTCGGAAAAGACGGCCGCGATCTGTTGCAGGATTTCAAGGTGCTCGCTGTCGAGGCCCGCGATCCCGATCACGAAGCGAACCTGCTGTCCGTCCCACTCGATCGGGTCGGCGTAGCGCACGAACGACAGGGCGGATCGCACGATGGACCCCCTGGCCTCGTTGGTGCCGTGGGGGATGGCCAGGAAGTTCCCCATGTAGGTCGACACGCTCGCCTCACGCTCGAACATCGACTCGACGTAGTCGGGGAGCACAGCGCCCGCGCTGACGAGCAGGTCACCGACTTCCCGGATGGCGCCGGACTTCGTCGTTGCCGTGCCCGCAGCGACCGCGTCGAGCAGCGGCAGGATCCGCCGAGTCATCAGGCTACTTCTTCGTTTCTGCCCAGTCTCGCGTCTTGTAGGCGTAGATGGCCGCGTCCAGCGCTTCATCCCCGTTCTGCGAGGCGAAGACGGTGGCCTCCATCAGGGCCACTCCCACGCCGACGTGAACGGCCTGCAGGCGGATCTTTTCGAAGCGGGGTGCCAGGTGGGGACCCACCAGCAGCACGTCGACCGGCCCGAGGGAGGCGGGCAGGTCCGATTCGCTGCCCGCGGCAACATGCACGTCCAGACCGCGGGCCTCCGCGGTGTGCCGAACCCGGTGCGCAACGAAGGCACTGGAAGCTCCAGCACCGCAGATGACGAGAATCCTCATTGAATCGCTCTTTTCCGATTGCCGAGACGGACGATTTTGTCCTTACCTCAATCTTCCCGCTTCCGCGCACGGGAAAAAACCACAACCACTCCCCCAGGCCTGGCTGTTGCCGATCGAACGCGGGCTACTGGATCGGAACGGGGGTGATGCCGAACGGCGCCAACGCCGCAGCGCCGCCGTCGGCAGCGGTCAGCACCCAGATTCCATCCTTGTGCACGGCGACGCTGTGCTCCCAGTGCGCGGCCGCCAGACCGTCGCTGGTGGCGACGGTCCAATCGTCTTCACGCACGTACGTGTCGATGGAACCCAGAACGACCATCGGCTCGATGGCGACCACGAGTCCGGGCTTCACATCCGGCCCCTTCTGACGCACGCGATAGTTGAACACGGGCGGGGCCTCGTGCATGGACCGGCCGATGCCGTGACCGACGTAGTCGGTGAGGATTCCGTAGCTGCCCTGGGATTCGACGTAGTCCTCGATGGCCTCACCGACCTCGTTGAGGTGGCGGGCCACCGCAAGGCGGGCGATTCCGTGCCACAACGACTGCTCGGTGACGTGCGACAACTTCTGGCGCTCGGCGACGATCTCCGGGCGGTCCGGATCGGGGATCACGAACGAGAACGCAGCGTCGCCGTTCCAGCCCTCGATGATGGCGCCGCTGTCGATGGACACGATGTCGCCGGCTCCGAGCACTCGTGCACCGGGGATGCCGTGCACGACATCGTCGTTGACGGACGCGCACACCGTGTGGTGGTAGCCCTGCTCCAGCTTGAAGTTGGGCAGGCCGCCACGGGCCACGATGGCCGCTTCCGCCGCAGCATCGAGCTCCAGCGTGGTCGCGCCGACCCTGATGGCCGCCCGCGCCGCGTCCAATGATGCAGCCGTGGCCAGCCCGGGGGCGACCATCAACCGCATCTGCGCCGGCGACTTGTAGATGGAACGGCGAAGGCTCATTGTGAAATTCTCTGCAGACTGCTGAGGACGCGCCCGCCGAAGGGCCGCGCGTCCGGGTTAGGAGGCGCTGGCTGCGTCTCCGCTGGCCACGGGCACGGAAAGTCCGCGCTCGGCCAGGGCGTCGAGGATGCGACCGGTCACCTCGTCCACGGCGCCGAGGCCGTCGACCGTGACCACAAGACCGCGGGAGGAGTAAATGTCGATCAGAGGAGCGGTCTGCTCCTCGTAGACGGCAAGGCGGTGACGGATGACGTCGGCAGTGTCGTCCGCGCGACCCTGCTCCGCAGCGCGCTTGAGGAGTCGGGCCACGACCTCTTCGGTGTCGGCCACGATCAGCACGACTGCGTCCAGCGCACCGTTGTCAGCTTCGAGCAGACGGTCCAATTCGTGAACCTGGTCCTGCGTGCGCGGATAGCCGTCGAGAAGGAACCCGTCGACCGCGTCCTCCTGCTGCAACCGATCGGACACGATGGCGTTGGTGAGAGAGTCGGGCACGTACGCGCCGGCATCCATGAACGCCTTGACCTGGAGACCCAGCTCGGTGTCGTTCTTCACGTTGTAGCGGAAGATGTCCCCGGTGGAGACGGCCGGCACGGCGAACGCCTCGGACAGGCGTTCGGCTTGCGTGCCCTTGCCCGCGCCGGGCGGGCCGATCAGGAGAAGACGGGTCATCGGAGGAGCCCTTCGTAGTGGCGCTGCTGGAGTTGTGCGTCGATCTGCTTGACCGTCTCGAGTCCCACACCGACCACGATCAGGATGCTGGCCCCGCCGAACGGGAAGTTCTGGTCGGCGCCGATCGCGGAGAACGCGATCAGAGGCAGCAGGGCGATCAGGCCGAGGTACAGGGCACCGGGCAGCGTCACCCGGGTGAGAACGAAGTCCAGGTATTCGGCGGTCGGTCGACCGGCACGAATGCCCGGGATGAATCCGCCGTACTTCTTCATGTTGTCGGCGACCTCTTCGGGGTTGAAGGTGATCGCGACGTAGAAGTAGGTGAATCCGACGATGAGGAGGAAGTACAGCGCCATGTACAGCGGGTCGTTGCCCTGGGTGAGGTTGTTGGTGACCCAGGTGACCCACGCCGGCGGAGCCTGTCCGGCGGCAGGCTGGTTGAACTGCGCGATCAGGGCCGGCAGGTAGAGCAGCGACGACGCGAAGATGACGGGCACGACGCCGGCCATGTTGACCTTGATCGGGATGTACGTGTTGTTGCCGCCGTAGGTGCGGCGTCCGACCATCCGCTTGGCGTATTGCACCGGGATGCGTCGTTGGGACTGTTCGACGAAGACCACCGCGGCGACCACGACCAGGCCGATGGCGAGCACGATCAGCAGCACCTCGATGCCCTTCTGCTGGCCGATGGAGGCGAGCGAGCCGGGGAACAGGGCTGCGATCGACGTGAAGATCAGGAGGGACATGCCGTTGCCGATGCCGCGCTCAGTGATGAGCTCGCCCATCCACATGATCAGGCCGGTACCAGCGGTCATGGTGATGACCATGAGCATGATCGCGTACCAGGCGTCGTTGGTGAGCAGCTGAGAACACTCGGCGCTGGCCGACGTGCCGTAGAGCGCGCCGCTGCGGGCCACGGTGATCAGCGTTGTCGACTGAAGGATCGCAAGGGCGATGGTGAGGTACCGCGTGTACTGGGTGAGCGTGCCCTGTCCGGACGCGCCCTCCTTGTGCAGGGTCTCGAAGTGTGGGATGACCACGCGCAGCAACTGCACGATGATCGACGCGGTGATGTACGGCATGATGCCCAGCGCGAAGACCGACAGTTGCAGCAGAGCGCCACCGCTGAAGAGGTTCACGAGCTCATAGAGGCCGCTGGCGTCCTGATTCGCCGCCAGGCACGACTGCACGTTTCCGAAGTCGACGAAGGGGGCCGGAATGAACGACCCCAGTCTGAACAGGGCAACGATACCCAGGCTGAACCCGATTTTCCTGCGCAGGTCGGGCGTGCGGAATATCCGCGCAATGGCGCTGAACACAATGCCTCCAGTTAATAACGAGAAAAACGAGCTTGTCGAGACCAGCATCGAAAGATTTCGATTGGTGGCCTCGACAAGCTCGCTCAGCGTCTACGGACTTACTTGATTGAGCCACCCGCAGCGACGATCTTCTGCTCTGCTGAGCCGGAGACCTTATCCACTGCAATGTTCAGCTTAACGGCAATGTCACCGTTGCCGAGCACCTTGACCTTCTCGTTGTCGCGGACCGCGCCCTTGGCGACCAGGTCGGCGATGGTTACATCGCCGCCGTTCGGGTAGAGCTCGGCAAGCTTTTCCAGGTTCACAACCTGGTACTCGACGCGGAACGGGTTCTTGAACCCGCGCAGCTTCGGAGTACGCATGTGCAGCGGCATCTGCCCACCCTCGAACCCGATACGCACGTTGTAACGTGCCTTCGTGCCCTTGGTACCACGGCCGGCGGTCTTACCCTTGGATCCTTCACCACGACCGACGCGCATGCGCGACTTCTTGGCTCCGGGGGCAGGGCGAAGGTGGTGGACCTTCAGGACCTGCTCGCGCTTTTCGGTCGGAGCAGCCTTCACAGCGACCTTGGCGGTGGCAGCCTTCTTGGGGGCAGCCTTCTTTGCAGTGGCGGGCTTGGCGGCTGCGGTGGCAGCTTCCTTCTCGTCAGCCATTAGTCAATCTCCTCGACCTTTACGAGGTGAGCAACGGTGTTGACGTAGCCGCGGTTCTGCGAGTTGTCCTCGCGAATCGTGACTGCGCCAATGCGCTTGAGACCCAGGCTGCGAAGCGTGTCGCGCTGGTTCTGCTTCTCACTAATTTTGGACTTGATCTGTGTCACTTTGAGGCGAGCCATCAGGCACCTGCCTTTGCTGCTGCTGCAGCTGCTGCTGCGGCGGCGTCGGCACGCAGGAAGCGCGCCGGAGCGACGTCTTCGTACGCGAGGCCACGGCGAGCTGCAACCGCACGCGGCTCTTCGAGCTGGTGCAGGGCCTCGACGGTGGCGTGAACGATGTTGATGGTGTTCGACGAACCGAGCGACTTGCTCAGGACATCGTGGATGCCTGCGCACTCGAGGACGGCGCGCACCGGGCCACCGGCGATAACGCCGGTACCGGCAGCGGCGGGACGCAGCAGGACAACGCCGGCTGCGGCTTCACCCTGGACGGGGTGCGGGATCGTCAGGCCGACGCGGGGAACGCGGAAGAAGTTCTTCTTCGCTTCCTCGACGCCCTTGGAGATAGCGGTCGGGACCTCGCGGGCCTTGCCGTATCCAACGCCGACGAGGCCGTTTCCGTCACCGACGACGACGAGAGCGGTGAAGCTGAAGCGACGACCACCCTTCACCACCTTGGAAACGCGGTTGATGGTGACGACGCGCTCCAGGAACTGGCTCTTGTCGGCATCGCGGCTTCCGCGGTCCTTGTTCGGGTTGCGCTCACGGCCGCCACGACGAGCCTCGCGAGGCTCGTTCTGGGCGGGTGCCGTTGACGCAGCGGTTTCGACGGGTGCCTCTGCAGCCACCACGGTCTCCTTCGTTGCTGTGCTAGCGGTTTCAGTGCTCACAGGTTCAATCCACCCTCTCGAGCTCCATCGGCGATCGCAGCGACGCGTCCTGCGTACTTGCTTCCGCCACGGTCAAATACGACGGCTTCGATGCCGGCGGCCTTCGCACGCTCGGCGACGAGTTCGCCGACCTTGCGGGCCTTGGCGGTCTTGTCACCATCGAAGGTGCGCAGACCGTCTTCGAGCGTGGACGCCGACGCAAGGGTGAAGCCCTTGCTGTCGTCGACGACCTGCACGAAGACGTGGCGAGCCGAACGGGTCACGACGAGACGCGGACGAAGCGCGGTCCCCTCGATCTTCTTGCGAAGACGTGTGTGCCTGCGTCCGCGGGCAGCAGCCTTGCTCTTACCTCTAGTTCCGAGACCCATGGTTACTTACCACTCTTTCCGGCCTTGCGGCGAACAATCTCGCCGGCGTAACGCACACCCTTGCCCTTGTAGGGCTCAGGCTTGCGAATCTTACGGATGTTGGCGGCGACCTCGCCGACAGCCTGCTTGTCGATGCCACCGACCGTGAGGCGGTTGACGCTCTCGACGGTGAGGGTGATTCCGGCAGGTGCCTCGACGAGGACCGGGTGCGAGAAGCCGAGGGCGAACTCGATCGAGCTGCCCTTCTGGGCGACGCGGTAACCGGTACCGACGATCTCGAGGGACTTGGTGTAACCCACGGTCACCCCGATGATCTGGTTTGCGATCAGCGTTCGGGTCAGTCCGTGCAGCGAACGCGAGTTGCGCTCGTCGTTCGGGCGGGTGACGACAACGTGGCCGTCCTCGATCTTGACCTCGATGGGGTTCGCGACGGTGAGCGCGAGCTCACCCTTCGGGCCCTTGACGCTGACGCGCTGGCCTTCAGTGGCGACCGTGACATCCGCGGGGATCGGGATGGGGAGTCTTCCAATACGTGACATTGTCGGCTACCACACGTAGGCGAGAACTTCTCCGCCTACGCCCTTCTTCTCGGCCTGGCGGTCGGTGAGCAGACCGCTGGAGGTGGACAGGATGGCAACGCCGAGGCCACCGAGAACGGTGGGGATTTCGGTCGACTTCGCGTACACGCGCAGGCCGGGCTTGGAAACCCGCTTGATGCCGACGATGGAACGCTCGCGGTTCGGACCAAACTTGAGGTTGAGCGTGAGGGTCTTGCCGACCTCTGCATCCTTGACGTCCCAAGCCGAGATGTAACCCTGGGCCTTGAGGATGTCTGCGATGTTCGCTTTGAGCTTGCTGTGCGGCATGGACACGGTGTCGTGGAACGCCGAGTTAGCGTTGCGCAGTCTGGTCAGCATGTCTGCGACCGGATCTGTCATTGTCATTTGTGGTGCCTTTCTCGCCTGGTTTCGTTCATCCGTTACACGGGTGACGACCTTGGTCGTGGTGGGGCTGGACGGTTGTCCAGCCCCGGGTTTTTACTACAAGAGCCAAAGAGCTACTTTACTTGGTGTTTTCGGCCGTCTTGAACGGGAAGCCCAGCGCCTTGAGCAGCGCGCGTCCTTCGTCGTTGTTCTTGGCCGTCGTCACAACCGTGATATCCATACCGCGGATACGGTCGATCCGGTCCTGGTCGATCTCGTGGAACATGACCTGCTCGGTGAGACCGAAGGTGTAGTTACCGCTTCCATCGAACTGCTTGTCGCTCAAACCGCGGAAGTCGCGGATGCGCGGCAGCGCCAGGCTCAGAAGCCGGTCGAGGAACTCCCACATGCGGTCGCCACGAAGTGTGACGTGTGTGCCGATGGGCTGTCCTTCGCGCAGTTTGAACTGCGCGATCGACTTGCGGGCCTTGGTGACCTGCGGCTTCTGACCGGTGATCTTGGTGAGGTCGGAGACGGCCCCGTCCATGATCTTTCCGTCGCGAGCTGCCTCGCCGACACCCATGTTCACGACGATCTTGACCAGGTTCGGAACCTGGTGAACGTTCGTGAAGCCGAGGTCCTTGGTGAGCTGGGCCATGATCTCATCGCGGTACTTCTGCTTGAGACGCGGCAGGGCTGCCTCGACGGGCGCTTCTGCTGCTGCAACTGAAGAGTCGGTCATCAGAGGTCCTTCCCTGACTTCTTGGCGTAACGAACGCGGACTGTCTTGGTGACGCCGTCCTTCGTTACTTCTTCGAGGCGGAAGCCGACGCGAGTCGGCTTCTTGGTCTCCGGGTCGACGAGGGCCACGTTGGACACGTGAATCGGCGCCTCCATGGTCTCGATGCCACCGGTCTTGGTGCCGCGCTGGGTCTGGCCCACGCGAACGTGCTTGGTGACGAAGTTGATGCCCTCTACGAGGACGCGGTTCTTCTCCACCAGGACGGCGATGACCTTACCCTGCTTGCCACGGTCTCCGCCGCGGGCCTGGGTGCGGCCGGTAATGACCTCTACGAGGTCACCCTTTTTGAGTCTGGCCATGATTTAGATAACCTCCGGTGCCAGCGAGATGATCTTCATGAACTTCTTGTCGCGAAGCTCGCGACCGACCGGTCCGAAGATACGGGTGCCGCGGGGGTCACCTTCGTTCTTCAAAATCACTGCGGCGTTCTCATCGAACTTGATGTACGAACCGTCTGGACGACGGGTCTGCTTTTTGACGCGAACGACGACGGCCTTGACGACGTCGCCCTTCTTGACGTTGCCGCCCGGGATCGCATCCTTGACCGTGGCGACGATCGTGTCGCCCAGTCCGGCGTAGCGACGGCCGGAGCCGCCGAGCACGCGAATGGTCAACAGCTCCTTGGCACCCGTGTTGTCGGCAACCTTGAGTCGTGATTCTTGCTGAAGCACTTTTTATACCCTTCTATCAAGTAAGCGCGAGGCTTACTTGGCCTTCTCGAGGATCTCGACCAGGCGGAAGCGCTTGGTGGCGCTCAGCGGACGGGTCTCACTGATCAGGACCAGGTCACCGATGCCGGCAATGTTCGCCTCGTCGTGGACCTTCAGCTTGGATGTACGGCGGATGACCTTGCCGTACAGGGGGTGCTTCACGCGGTCTTCGACCTCGACAACGATGGTCTTGTCCATCTTGTCGCTGGTCACGTAACCACGCAGCGTCTTGCGGTAGCCGCGAACGAGAGCTTCAGCCTCGACAGCGACGACCTTTTCGTCAGTCTTCGCCATGACTAGGCCTCCTTCGTCTCGACGGCGTCAGCCTCAACTGCAGGCTTGGCCTTCTTGGTCTTCTTCTCAGCCTTGGCCGGAGCCTCGACCGGCGCGGGAGTCGGGCGAATACCCAACTCGCGCTCACGGAGAACCGTGTAGATGCGAGCGATGTCGCGCTTGACCGCACGCAGGCGGCCGTGGCTCTCGAGCTGGCCGGTGGCCGACTGGAAGCGAAGGTTGAAAAGTTCTTCCTTCGCCTTCTTCAGCTCATCGAACAACCGCTCGTTTTCAAAAGTGTCGAGCTCGACTGAGGCGAGCTCCTTGGATCCGATCGCCATTATGCGTCGCCCTCCTCGCGCTTGATGATGCGTGCCTTCAAGGGCAGTTTGTGAATAGCGCGGGTCAGCGCTTCCTTGGCAACGATGTCGGTGACACCGCTGAGTTCGAAAAGCACGCGACCCGGCTTGACGTTGGCAACCCACCACTCGACGGAACCCTTACCGGAACCCATTCGGGTTTCGGCCGGCTTCTTGGTGAGCGGACGGTCGGGGTAGATGTTGATCCAGACCTTGCCGCCGCGCTTCATGTGACGTGTGATCGCGATACGAGCGGACTCGATCTGACGGTTGGTCACATAAGCGGGCGTGAGGGCCTGGATGCCGTATTCACCGAACGACAGCTCGGTACCACCGGTTGCGTGGCCGGTACGGCCCGGGTGGTGCTGCTTGCGGTGCTTGACTCTGCGTGGAATCAACATGGTTATGCCTCAACTCCTGCTGCAACCGGAGCCGCTGCCTCTGCGCGGGGCGCACGACGCGGTCGGTCGTCACGACGCTCGGGGCGGGACGACTTAGCGTTGGCCTGCTCGCGAGCGAGTTCCTTGTTGGTGATGTCGCCCTTGTAGATCCAGACCTTCACGCCGATACGGCCGAAGGTGGTCTTGGCTTCGTAGAAGCCGTAGTCGATGTTCGCGCGCAGGGTGTGCAGGGGCACACGGCCTTCGCGGTAGAACTCCGAACGGCTCATCTCGGCGCCACCAAGGCGACCGGACACCTGGATGCGAACACCCTTGGCGCCGGCGCGCTGGGCACCCTGCAGGCCCTTACGCATCGCGCGGCGGAATGCCACACGAGCGGAGAGCTGCTCGGCGATTCCCTGAGCGACGAGCTGAGCGTCGACCTCGGGGTTCTTCACCTCGAGGATGTTCAGCTGGATCTGCTTCGCGGTGAGCTTCTCGAGGTCGGAGCGGATGCGCTCGGCCTCCGCGCCGCGGCGACCGATCACAATGCCCGGACGGGCGGTGTGAATGTCGACGCGAACGCGGTCACGAGTGCGCTCGATCTCGATGCGGGACACGCCGGCGCGGTCGAGGCTGGTGCTCAACAGGCGGCGGATCTTGACGTCTTCAGCGACGAAGTCGCTGTAACGCTGGCCGGGCTTCGTGCTGTCAGAGAACCAACGCGACACGTGGTCGGTCGTGATTCCCAGACGGAAGCCATAGGGGTTTACTTTCTGACCCATTACTTCGTACCCTCCTCAGGAGTGGCGAGCACAACCGTGATGTGGCTCGTGCGCTTCTTGATCTGGAATGCGCGACCCTGTGCGCGGGCCTGGAAACGCTTGAGGGTCGTACCCTCATCAACGAATGCCTGGCTGACGAACAGGTCCTGCTCGTCCAGGAAGGTGTTGGCTGCATCAGCCTTGACCCGGGCGTTGGCCATTGCCGAGGCAACCAGCTTGTACACCGGGTCGCTCGCGCCCTGCGGCGCGAACTTCAGAATTCCCAGGGCCTCATAGGCCTGCTTGCCGCGGATCAGGTTGACAACGCGACGAGCCTTCTGGGGGGTAACGCGGATGTGACGCACGCGTGCGATCGACTCCACCATTTCTTATCCTCCTTCACGTCACCGCGTTAGCGGCGACGGCCCTTCTTGTCGTCCTTCACGTGACCACGGAAGGTGCGGGTGGGCGCAAACTCGCCGAGCTTGTGCCCGACCATGCTCTCGGTGACGAACACCGGGATGTGCTTGCGTCCGTCGTGCACGGCGATGGTGTGCCCGAGCATGCCGGGGATGATCATCGAACGGCGCGACCAGGTCTTGATTACGTTCTTGCTACTGGCTTCGTTCGCCTTGACAACCTTGCGAAGCAGGTGGTCGTCAACGAACGGGCCTTTCTTGAGACTGCGTGGCATCGTCTACTCCTACTTACGCTTCTTGCCGACGGTACGGCGACGAACGATGAGCTTGTCGCTTTCCTTGTTCGGGTGGCGGGTGCGCCCTTCCTTCTGGCCCCAGGGGCTGACGGGGTGACGTCCACCGGACGTCTTACCCTCACCACCACCGTGCGGGTGGTCGACCGGGTTCATGGCAACACCACGAACGGTCGGGCGAACGCCTTTCCAGCGCATACGGCCGGCCTTGCCCCAGTTGATGTTCGACTGCTCGGCGTTGCCGACCTCGCCGATCGTGGCGCGGCAGCGGGCGTCGACGTTACGGATTTCTCCGGACGGCAGGCGCAGCTGGGCGTAGATGCCATCCTTCGCGACGAGACGAACAGACGATCCGGCGGAGCGGGCCATCTTGGCGCCACCGCCCGGACGCAGCTCGACCGCGTGAATGATGGTACCGGTGGGGATGTTCTTCAGCGGCAGGTTGTTGCCGGGCTTGATGTCAGCACCGGCGCCCGACTCTACGATGTCGCCCTGGTTCAGCTTGTTCGGGGCGATGATGTAACGCTTGGAACCGTCCATGAAGTGCAGGAGCGCGATGCGGGCCGTACGGTTCGGGTCGTACTCGATGTGAGCGACCTTGGCGTTGACGCCGTCTTTGTCGTTACGACGGAAGTCGATCAGACGGTACTGACGCTTGTGTCCACCACCGATGTGACGGGTGGTGATGCGACCCTGGTTGTTGCGGCCACCGGTCTTGGACAGGGGGCGAAGCAGGGACTTCTCCGGCGTGGAGCGGGTGATCTCTGCGAAGTCTGCAACAGATGAACCGCGACGACCGGGAGTCGTGGGCTTGAACTTACGAATAGCCATTTCTTATTCCTCTAGTCCGCGCCGCTTAGCCGACGGCCGTGAAGATGTCAATGGAACCGGACTTGAGCGTGACGATGGCACGCTTGGTGTCCTTGCGCTTGCCCTGACCGAACTTCGTGCGACGCGTCTTGCCGATGCGGTTCATGGTGTTGATCGAAGCGACCTCTACCTTGAAGATCTTCTCGATCGCGAGCTTGATTTCGGTCTTGTTCGAGCGCGGGTCCACGATGAAGGTGTACTTGCCTTCATCGATCAGGCCATAGCTCTTCTCAGAGACGACCGGAGCGATGATGACGTCGCGGGGATCCTTGTTGATCGGGGTAGCCATTATGCGGACACCTCTTCCTTCTTGGTCTTGCTCGCCACGAACGCGTCGAACGCGCCCTTGGTGAAGACGATGTCGTCGCTGACGAGCACGTCATAGGCATTCAGCTGGTCCCACGGCAGAACGTGCACCGTCGGCAGGTTGCGGATGCTGCGCAGCGTCAGTTCGTCGGTGCGCTCCAGAACGACCAGCACGTGCTTGCTGCTGGCGATCTGGCTGAGCAGCTCGATGGCACCCTTGGTGCTGGGCGTCTCGGCGCTGAACAGTGCGGTCACGACGTGAAGGCGGTCACCACGGGCGCGGTCGGAAAGCGATCCGCGCAGTGCTGCCGCGATCATCTTCTTGGGGGTGCGCTGTTCGTAGTTACGCGGGGTCGGTCCGTGGACGATGCCACCACCGGTCATCTGAGGGGCGCGGATCGAGCCCTGACGAGCGCGACCGGTTCCCTTCTGCTTGAACGGCTTGCGGCCGGAGCCGGAAACTTCGCCACGACGCTTGGTCTTGTGCGTACCCTGACGTGCGGCAGCGAGCTGCGCGACGACGACCTGGTGGATCAGCGGGACGTTGGTCTGAACGTCAAAGATTTCGGCGGGAAGCTCAACAGAGCCGGCCTTCTTACCCTTGGCGTCGATGAGATCGAGTGAGGTAGTCATAGGACTAGGCTCCCTTCACTGCATTGCGGACGAATACGAGGCGGCCCTTGGCACCGGGAACGGCACCCTTGACCAGCAGGAGGCCCTTCTCGGCGTCTACGGCGTGAACCTTGAGGTTCAGCACGGTGACGCGCTCGCCACCCATACGACCGGCCATGCGCATGCCCTTGAAGACACGGCTCGGGGTCGAGGAAGCACCGATGGAACCGGGCTTGCGGTGGTTACGGTGTGAACCGTGCGAGGAGGAAACACCCTTGAAGTTGTGACGCTTCATAACACCGGCGAAACCCTTACCCTTGCTGGTGCCCATGACGTCGACCTTGGTACCGGCTGCGAACACACCGTCAACGGTGAGTTCCTGGCCCAGGGTGTAGTCAGCGGCATCCGCAGTGCGGAGCTCGGTGAGGTGACGGCGAGGCGTGACGCCTGCCTTTTCGAAGTGTCCGGCGGAAGGCTTGTTGACCTTGCGCGGGTCGATGGCCCCAGCAGCGATCTGGACGCCGGCGTAGCCGTCGATGTCCTTGCTGCGGATCTGGGTGACAACGTTGGGCGAGATCTCGATGACGGTGACGGGAACGAGCTTGTTGTTCTCGTCCCAAACCTGCGTCATGCCGAGCTTCTTGCCGAGGAGACCCTTGGTGGTCTTGGTATCTGCGTAAGACATCGCGGGCCCTAGAGCTTGATCTCGATGTTGACGTCGGCCGGCAGGTCGAGACGCATAAGCGAGTCGACGGCCTTCGGGGTCGGGTCAATGATGTCGATCAGACGCTTGTGGGTGCGCATTTCAAAGTGCTCCCGGCTGTCCTTGTACTTGTGAGGCGAACGGATGACACACACCACGTTCTTCTCGGTCGGAAGCGGCACGGGACCGACGACAGTTGCACCCGCGCGGGTCACTGTGTCGACGATCTTGCGCGCCGAGATGTCGATGACCTCGTGGTCATACGACTTAAGTCGAATGCGGATTTTCTGTCCCGCCATGTCGAACTCGCTTTCTTGTCAAGGCTTCGTACATCCCGAGGGCTGCATTGGACGCCGTAGTAGCACTGCTGCTGTCGCACCACTGTTCATCTGTCAATTTCGGTTCGACCGCCAGGCGGTCTTCTCCGAGCCAACCCGCTTCTCCACACTCGCGCGTGGGGGAAGGCATGGATTTACCCAGCATTCCCGGCTGTTGGTTTGAGCTATGTTCTGCTACCCGCGGCCTAACTGTGCACCTGGCGCTTTTTACGGCGAACGGCACAAGCTATGCACTGCCTGGCAGTGATCCCGACACCGCGTGCAGCGCGGCAGTCGAAAGTGTTGAACTAGAAGAGTCTGCCACAGGGGCGGGTCATTGTGCAACCCGGGCGTGTCGCGTGCGGCGTGTCGGCACATCCGCGTCGTTCCGGGCCTCCCCCTGCTCTGCACCCCGGGCGCGTCGCCGGCTCGGAATCTCCCCCACAGTTCCCGTTCCGGTCGAGAGTGCCCGCTGCTGCGGTCACTCTCGACCGGAACGGGAACACTCAGCGCACGATAGGGAGGCCGGCCTGAGTCAGGATCCGCTGCAGACGTCGAGGTTCTCGAATGTCGTCGATCCCCCATCGAGCGAAGCTGTTTCCTTCGGCGCGGAGATGATCCTCGCGGATCTTCTCTGCGTACACAGCCTCCCCCGGTGTCATGGATCCGAGATACTCCTCTTTGAGGTACTTGCCGCGGCCGTCGAGTTCCCCGATTGTGCGGTAGTCCGGCCATTCGGTGTCGGTGTAGTAGAACCCACCGCGGGGATTGACATGCCGACGCTGCAGAATCGGGTCGGGAAATCCGAGCTCGAAGATCACGACGCGGCTTTCAGACTCCCCCGCGTTGGCAGCGAGTCCATTCCCGAATTCGATCGCCTTCATGGCCTGCCTTCCACCCCGCGGCGACACCACGCGGTCGTGAACCTCGAACAGCTCATCCTTGGTGACACGGTTCTCGACAGTGCTCCGAACAGGGTTGAGGGCGTAATCGATTGCAGAGACACTATCCCGAAGGTGCAGGGCGCGGCCCAGATCAACCAGGGTGCGCTGGGGACTCGTGACCAGCAAACCCCCGAGTTCGACGACATCCGCCGATTCGAGGCCTTCCCGGTGAATCCTGACTCCATTCTTGCTGCGCGCACTCGAGGCCGGGTCGACGATCAGGTGGACCACCCCCGGCCAGGCGCTGGCTCATGGATAGCCCCACAGCGCGGCCGCCGAATCGTAGGCAACCACCGGCATCCGTCGCCGGGTGCGCACCACGGCCATGATTCGTGCGCGGTACCGTTCGGCGGGAGTCATGGCCGCCCACAGCGCCTCGTCCACATAGGCGCCGCGGCGAATGCGCTCCCGGGCGCCCGCTGACTCGTCGCGTCTCAGCGGCCTGTCGTCCTGAGCAATTGCTACGACGTCCCGCACCAGGACGAGCCCCGACTTGTGGGTGATCTCGTTGTGTCTCATCCCCTCAGAGCTGCGACGAGGGACGCCAACCCACCCGGCAGGATCGAATCTGTGGGCAGCGGCCCGACCGAGAACACGGGGAGGGGGCAGCCGGCCACATAAACGCACTCGACTGTTGCCGTTCCGGTCGAGAGTGACCGCAAGAGCAGGCACTCTCGACCGGAAAGGTGACTATCGCGGGTCGCTGTGGGGGCAGACGCTAATCGTTGCCGATCTTGTCGTCGGCGGCCTTGCGGGCACCCTCGATCTTGTCCTCGTGCTTGCCGCCGGTGACCTTGTTGGCCGCATCGGCGGCTGAGGCGAGCAGCTTGTCGCTGATGTCCTCGGCCTGCTGGCTGGTCAGGGCTTCCTTGACCTTGTTGTCATCCAGGAAATTCCGGGCCTTCTTCGTGATGTCGTCCAGTGCCATGGCTCTGCCTCCTTGTCGGGCTGCGTGGCGCAGCGCGTTCCACATCAGCGTAGTGGTGGAAAGAGGGTGCGAAGAAGGCACGAAAAAAGGGGCCGGTCCCGAAGGACCGACCCCTTGATCTCGACCTGCTCGATCACCGTGGTGACTGTGCGGGCGAAGGGAACTACTTGATGATCTTGGTCACCGTTCCGGCGCCGACGGTGCGGCCACCTTCACGAATGGCGAAGCCGAGGCCCTCTTCCATGGCGATCGGCTGGATCAGCGCGACGTTCATGTCGGTGGTGTCGCCGGGCATGACCATCTCGGTGCCCTCAGGCAACGTGATGACGCCGGTGACGTCCGTGGTGCGGAAGTAGAACTGCGGGCGGTAGTTCGCGTAGAACGGGTTGTGACGCCCACCCTCATCCTTGGACAGGATGTACGCGGTGCCTTCGAAGTCGGTGTGCGGCGTGACCGAACCCGGCTTGACGACAACCTGGCCGCGCTCGACGTCTTCGCGCTTGGTGCCACGAAGAAGAAGACCACAGTTCTCGCCGGCCCATGCCTCGTCGAGCTGCTTGTGGAACATCTCGATACCAGTGACCGTGGTCTTGATGGTCGGGCGGATGCCGACAACCTCGACCTCGGAGTTGATCTTGAGGGTTCCACGCTCGGCGCGGCCGGTGACGACGGTTCCACGACCGGTGATCGTGAAGACGTCCTCGATCGGCATCAGGAAGGGCTTGTCCTTGTCGCGGACGGGCTCCGGGAAGTAGTCGTCGACAGCCTTCATGAGCTCAAGGATGTTGCCGACCCACTTCTCGTCGCCTTCAAGCGCCTTGAGTGCGGAAACGCGAACGACGGGAGCGTTGTCGCCGTCGAAGCCCTGGGCGGAGAGGAGTTCGCGAACCTCGAGCTCAACGAGCTCAAGGATCTCTTCGTCGTCAACCATGTCGGACTTGTTCAGTGCGACGAGCAGGGACGGCACGCCGACCTGCTTCGCCAGCAGAACGTGCTCGCGGGTCTGAGCCATCGGGCCGTCAGTGGCGGCAACCACGAGGATCGCGCCGTCCATCTGAGCAGCACCGGTGATCATGTTCTTGATGTAGTCAGCGTGGCCCGGTGCGTCAACGTGCGCATAGTGACGCTTTTCGGTCTCGTACTCAACGTGCGAGATGTTGATCGTGATACCGCGCTGGCGTTCTTCCGGAGCAGAGTCGATCGACGCGAAGTCGCGCTGAACGTTCGTCTTGGACGGGTACGTGTCGGCAAGGACCTTGGAGATCGCTGCAGTCAGCGTGGTCTTTCCGTGGTCAACGTGACCGATCGTTCCGATGTTTACGTGCGGCTTGGTCCGCTCGAACTTGGCCTTGGCCACTGTGGGTCCTCCTAGGACTCATGGCTCCATCGACCGCTGGTTTGCGGCCGGTGGAACTGCTGGATTTGTGTACTTATGCTACTAGGGCCGGGAGGCCGAAGCGATTTGGGCCCGAAGGCCCGGAGAGACCGGAAAGACTAAGGCTACTCGCCCTTGTTCTTCTGGATGATCTCTTCGGCCACAGCCCGGGGGACCTCCGCATAGCTCTCGAAGGTCATCGAGTACACCGCGCGGCCCGAGGTCTTCGACCTCAGGTCACCGATGTATCCGAACATCTCCGACAGCGGCACGTTGGCGCGAATTACCTTCACGCCCTGAGCGTCCTCCATGGTCTGGATCTGTCCACGACGCGAGTTCAGGTCGCCGATGACGTCGCCCATGTATTCCTCGGGCGTACGAACCTCGACGGCCATCAGCGGCTCGAGCAGAACGGGGTCAGCCTTACGAACGGCTTCCTTGAAGCCCATCGAACCGGCGATCTTGAACGCCATCTCCGAGGAGTCGACGTCGTGCGCGGCGCCGTCAAGCAGGCTTGCCTTGACGCCCACCATCGGGTAGCCGGCCAGGACGCCGACGTGCAGCGCATCCTGGATTCCTGCGTCCACCGAGGGGATGTACTCCCGGGGGATGCGGCCACCCGTGACCTTGTTGACGAACTCGTAGCTCTTGTCGGCAGTGATCTCGAGCGGCTCGATCGCGATCTGAATCTTCGCGAACTGCCCGGATCCACCGGTCTGCTTCTTGTGCGTGTAGTCGTGACGCTCGACCGCCCTTCGGATGGTCTCGCGGTATGCGACCTGGGGCTTGCCGACGTTGGCTTCGACGTTGAATTCACGCCTCATCCGGTCGACCAGGATGTCCAGGTGCAGTTCGCCCATTCCCTTGATGACCGTCTGACCAGTTTCCTGGTTCTGCTCGGTGCGGAAGGTCGGGTCTTCTTCGGCCAGCTTCTGGATCGCGAGACCCAGCTTTTCCTGGTCCTGCTTGGTCTTCGGCTCGATCGCAACCTCGATGACCGGGTCAGGGAACGTCATCGACTCGAGCACGACCTGCGCGTTCGGGTCGCACAGGGTGTCGCCTGTGGTGGTGTCCTTGAGGCCGATGACCGCGTAGATGTGACCGGCGGTCACGAAGGCCACCGGGTTCTCCTTGTTGGCGTGCATCTGGAAGATCTTGCCGATGCGCTCTTTCTTGCCCTTGGTCGAGTTGATGACCTGAGCACCGGAGTCAAGGTGACCGGAGTACACGCGAACGTAGGTCAGACGACCGAAGAACGGGTGCACGGCAACCTTGAACGCGAGGGCCGTGAACGGCTCCGTCGCGTCGGGGTGACGCATGATGACCTTTTCCTCATCGCGAGCGTCGTGGGCCTCGATGGCCGGCACGTCGAGCGGGGTGGGGAGGTAGTCGACGACTGCATCAAGCATCGGCTGGACGCCGCGGTTCTTGAACGCGGAACCGCAGAGGACCGGGTAGATCTCGCTGGAGACCGTGAGCTTGCGGATCGCGTGCTTGATCTCGGAAACGGTGAGCTCTTCGCCGGAGAAGTACTTCTCCATGAGGTCGTCGTCGGTCTCTGCGACGGTCTCGAGAAGCAGCTTGCGGTATTCCGCAGCCTGCTCGACGAGGTCGGCGGGGATCTCTTCGATGGCGTACTTGGAGCCCATCTCGACGTCACCCTTGGAGTCGCCGCGCCAGGTCAGTGCACGCATTTCGACGAGGTCGACAACACCTTCGAAGGTGTTCTCGGCGCCGATGGGCAGCTGGATGACGAGCGGCTTCGCGCCGAGGCGCTTGACGATGGTGTCGACGGTGTAGAAGAAGTCGGCGCCGAGCTTGTCCATCTTGTTGACGAAGCAGATGCGGGGCACGTCGTACTTGTCGGCCTGGCGCCAGACGGTCTCGGACTGGGGCTCAACGCCCTCCTTGCCGTCGAACACTGCGACAGCGCCGTCGAGGACGCGGAGCGAACGCTCCACCTCAACGGTGAAGTCGACGTGACCGGGGGTGTCGATGATGTTGATCTGGTTTTCGGCCCAGAAACAGGTCGTCGCGGCAGACGTGATGGTGATGCCACGTTCCTGCTCCTGCGCCATCCAGTCCATGGTCGAGGCGCCGTCGTGCGTCTCGCCGATCTTGTGATTGACACCCGTGTAGTACAGGATGCGCTCAGTGACGGTGGTCTTGCCAGCATCAATGTGAGCCATGATGCCGATGTTGCGGACCTTACTCAGGTCGGTGAGCACGTCAAGTGCCACAGGGGTCCTCCGGAAGTTTGCTTATGGTGATTGGGGCGAAACAGGGCATCCGGTGTCCGGGCCCCGGTGAGTGTGCGTGTCGAGATTTGATCTCGACACGCTCGATCACCGGAGCCGGACTCCGGAACGCGACTACCAGCGGTAGTGTGCGAAGGCCTTGTTCGCCTCGGCCATCTTGTGCGTGTCCTCGCGGCGCTTCACAGCGGCACCGAGGCCGTTGGATGCGTCGAGGATTTCGTTGGTGAGACGCTCGGTCATCGTCTTCTCGCGACGAGCCTTGGCGTAGCTGGTCAACCAGCGCAGCGCCAGAGTGTTGGCGCGGTGCGGCTTGACTTCGACGGGCACCTGGTAGGTGGAACCACCGACGCGGCGCGAACGCACCTCGAGGGTCGGGCGCACGTTGTCGAGTGCCTTCTTCAGCGTGACAACGGCATCCGCACCGTTCTTGGCAACGACGCCTTCGAGTGCATCGTAAACGATGCGCTCGGCGAGGCCCTTTTTGCCGTCGAGGAGGATCTTGTTGACAAGCTGGGAGACGATGGGGGCGCCGTATACCGGGTCAGCGATAACGGGACGCTTGGGCGCTGGGCCTTTACGAGGCATTACTTCTTCTCCATCTTGGCGCCGTAGCGGCTACGAGCCTGCTTGCGGTTCTTGACGGCCTGGGTGTCCAGTGCGCCGCGAACGATCTTGTATCGAACACCGGGGAGGTCCTTCACGCGACCACCGCGGACAAGCACCATCGAGTGCTCCTGCAGGTTGTGACCCTCGCCGGGGATGTAGGCGGTGACCTCGGTGCCGTTCGAGAGCTTGACGCGGGCAACCTTGCGGAGGGCCGAGTTCGGCTTCTTCGGCGTGGTCGTGTAAACACGAGTGCACACGCCGCGCTGCTGGGGGTTGGACTTCAGGGCGGGCGCCTTGGTCTTGGTGACCTTGGGGCTGCGGCCCTTTCGTACCAACTGCTGAATGGTGGGCACTAATTACTCCTTGTTATTGCTGCACGGTGACAGCTCATTGATGGTTAGCATTCGAATCGTTCCGTTCCCGGCCCGATCGAGTTCATCTGGACCCACCGACACACGGAATGAATTCCGCGGGCTGAGGCAGGTATGCCGTGGGGGCTGCTCGGAGAGCAAACCCTGTGTGAGTGCCGCATCAGGGCGCCTAAGGTGCGGCACGACAAGATCGCGATGGCATAACTCAAGCGCACGACAAAGCGCACACCTCGAAAGGATATCCCGGGGGTGACCGCCGGGTCAAATGGATGACGAGGGCTCGGCGCTTCGTTCAGCTGTTGTTCAGATGCCCCGAGGCCAGAGCGGGGAATCGAGCGCGGTGTCGAGGTCGGCGAGGAGGGCCAGCACCCAGGGCTCGACGAATTCGGCGACGGCGGCGCGCATCCGTTCACTGTGGCGTGACAGTTCCAGGCAGACCCGGTTGCCGACCAGGGCGGCATGGCGGTCGGCGAGTTTCACCTCGGCACGGATGGCGGCTTTTTCGTCGGCGGTCAGCGGCGGCGGCGCGGCAGGCGGGGGCGCCGATGCCTCGGGCCGGGCGAGTTCGGCGAAGGTGAACAGGTAGGGGGCGTCGGGTGTGGCCGGCGGATCGAGGTCGAGGCCGGTGTAAGCCGGGTCGAGTCCCTCGGCCGGATGGTAGCTCGCCGCGGCCTTACGCTGCTCGTTCAGCTGAATCTCCCGCCTGAGCAGCGGAAGATTCGTCTCGGTGTAGGCGTCGACCTCGGCATCGATCAGATGTTTCATGCGCATGGCGAGGGCGTGCTGCACTGCGTGCGGGACATCCGTGGCCAGGCCGGCGGCGACGATGACCGGCGAGCCGAAGCAGATGCGGCACAGGCGGGTGCGGCCGCGATGCGTGCCGGGGCGCCAACGCGGCAGCCACGCGAGCCAGTCGTCAACCTGCTGGCTGACCCGCGACTCGATGGAACCATCCATGGAAGTTAAGGGTACCCGATCGGGGTGCCCCGCGGTCGGTGAGTTTCGCGGCGGCGATGGCTCAGTCGTCGCCCTGTTCCCACGGCCATTTCGGGCGGCCGCGTTCGGGCATCCGTGAGGCGAGGACCAGAGAGTAGAGCAGGGTGATGATGAAGCCGAGGATGCCCACGGTTACCGCGAACGGGCCCAGCAGGATCGAGACCGCGAACCCCCCGCTGTCGCCCGGGAGGCCCGCGCCGAGCGCGTAGAGCACGGCCCCGGTGAGCACGAAGGCGGCCAACGCACCGAACCCGGTGGCGAGGGCGTAGCCCACGGCGACGCGCTGGTTCTCCGGCCGGGTGCGCAGCCCGAGCAGCAGCATCAGGATGAAGACGAGCACCGCGGCGGCGATGGTCATGCCGGGACCCACGAGAGGTCCGGCGTCGGGGTCGCTGATGACATCCGTGTCGGCCAGCAGGCTGATCATTCCGAAGGCGGCGACGAGGAGCGCGGCGTAAAGCACTACCGCGAAGACGGCGACGACCGTCGCGTACTTCTGGTATTCGCGCATCGCTCCCCCTGCCTGCCGTGCATGCCTGCTCGGCCTTCGAGCCGTGCTGTGCCGGGCGCGGTGTGCGCCCGGCCCGACCGGCTAGTTGCTGCGGATGCCCTGCGGCCCTGCGGCGAGGACGCGGTCGTACTCGGCCTTGGCGGTCTCGTTGCGAGCGGTGATGGCACGGCCGTTGCGGGCGATCCAGGCACCGGCCCAGATCGGGACCTCGCGGGCGACGACCGCGGCGGCGATGGCGCCCGGGTTCAGCCACTGCTGGCTGATGAAGCGTGCGGCCTGGTCGGGCGTGAAGTTCCACGCCTGCACGCTGAGGAGCGCCGCGCCGATGTAGGAGAAGTAGACGGCCACCGCAACGAGGAAGCCGAAGAGCACGTAGGCCCACCAGCCACCGCGGTTCACGATCAGCACCAGAAGGGCGAAGGCGACGAAGAAGAAGATGACCGGCACGTAGAAGATGGGCAGCACGATGAAGTCGGTGAACTTCGCGGCCGTGTCGGCGATGGACAGGCTGCCGATGCCGGACAGGACGAACGCGACCACGGCGTAGACGGCGGCGAAGATCACGGTGGAGAGCAGCGCGATCACGACACCGGGGCCGCGGTTGCTCTTGTAACGCGGTGCGGTGGGCGCCTGGATGTAGATGGGGGGCTGCACGCTGGTGTTCGTGGGGGCGTAGGCCGGGGTCTCCGGGGCGTGGTTCTCCGTGGCGCGGGCCTCGGTGGCGTGGGCCTCGGTGGCGTGGGTCTCTGCGGCCGGGGTCGCGACCGGCTCGAGGCGCTGGGTCTCGGCGGTGTTGTTCACCGAGGCGGCGGGGACGTAGGCGGGCGTGGCGGACGCACGGGAGGGGTCGTGGGTGACCGGCGCGGGCGCGGATGCCTCGGGGGCGTCATAGGAGATCGGCTCGCCGACGGGCTCGACCGGGGCGGCCTGGTACGTGCGGGTCTCGGCTGCGTCGGGCTCGGCTGCGGAGTCGTAGTCGACCGGGCCGGTCTCGTGGCGTCCGGGGGTGGTTGCCGCGGCATCCGTTTCGGGGTTGATGTTGCCGTCGTTGGGCGTGTTGTCGCTCATGCTGCACTCCTTACGGGCCTGGCGGCCGCAGTTCTCTCGGGCAACCTTAGCAATCCGCGGGCCCCCGGACGGGGAGCCTCGCGGCGCAGGGCGGGAATCGGCGCGGCGGGGCCCGACGTTACCCGGCTGCCGCTGCCGACGCGGCGGCAGGCGGAACGAGCACGTAGACGAGGCCGGAGATGGTGGCGGTGACCCCTCCAGGAGTCGCGTTCTCTTCGTCCCCCTCTTTCACCGTCGTGGTCAAACCGGAAACGAGGAAGAGTCGCTCTCCGCTTTGGAGCCCGCTGACGAAATTGAGGGCATCTGCATAGCTTCCAGTCACCGACACCGTGATGGCCAGGGAAGCGAAATTGCTGGCGTTTATCTGATCGTTTGTGACGGGAGGAACGCCGGCACCCGGCTCGATGGCGGCGACGGTCGGAGTCGGAGTCGGAGTTGATGTCGAGTCAGCCCCCTCGGCAACCGCAACTGGAGCCGGTATCGGAGCCACAACAGGTGCATAGGGAACCGCATCGGAGACGGTGATACCAGTCAGGGTCACCTGGGACGCAGCGGCCAGCGCATCGAGCTGCGTGACGAATGCGGGCATATTCGTTCCACTTGGAACGGAGGCATCCAGTGGGATGAGTTCGCTCTTGAGGCTCTCAATTCCCTCGAAGTCCTTCTTGAGCTGAGCAAGAATCAATGCTTGACCAGCATTCGACTCAGCAACGCTCGCTCGCTGCTCATCTGCCGCCGCAGTGGCAGACAGCTGCGGCATGATTCCGAGCAGCACCCCAAGAACCAGAACAAGCACCATGACAAGCACAGAGCCGATCATCCACATTCTGTTCTTGTCCATGGCTACTTTCCCTCCGTGACGAAGCGCTGAGCATAAGCAGCGTCGTTGACATGCATAGTGATTGCGACTGTGTAAACACCGTCGTCGGCACGCGCCACGGACCCGGGCAGGGCATCCGCGAATCCGGGCAGGGTTGCCAGGGATTCTAGCCAGGCGGGCACGTCGGGAAGAACGGAACTTTTCGCGGTGAAGCTCACAGTGGCTACTCGTGCCCCCTGCAGAGGTGCCGTCGGCTGCCCGTAGAGGGCGAGCGGCGTCGCCGAGTCGACGGCGACCGTTTCGATCGTCACACTGGCCGGGAGGATTGCTTGCACACCCTCAAGGTATTTCTTCCAGTCAATCTCGGTGGATACGCCCACTTGCTGTGCTGCCTGAATCAGGTCCACCTCGTTCTGGACCGTGCGGACCTCGACATATTTTGTCTGCTCGGCCAGGAGCGCCGGGGTCAAGGCCTGCTCGCTTGCCAGCAGTGCCTGCGCCTGAATCCCAAGAACGATCGAGGCGCCAGTGCTCACAATCACGATTGCGAGCACCCCTACGACGCCCAGCCCCAGACGGCGACGCACAGCCTTCGCGCGTCGCTGGTGGTGCACCTCGGGCGGAAGGAGGTCCACCCACGGGCTACCACCAACGACTAGCGCGTCGTGCTTTGCTGCGCGGCTCATGCCGCACGCCCCAGGGCGAGCCCTAGCGCCACCGTGAATGCAGACCCGTCTCGGCGCAGATCATCGGCGGTGACGCCCCGACCCAATGCGAGGGTCGTGAAGGGATCCCCGATCTCGACATTGATCCGAGTCAGCTCAGCCAGCGCCTCGCGCAGCCCACGCAGTTGAGCACCGCCACCGCTCAGCACGATTCTGTGTACCGAATCGATAGGCCGCGTATTGACGAAATAGCTAATGGTGTTGCGGAGGCTGGTCAACTGCTCGCTCGCAATCTTGTAGATGAGTTCCACTGCCTGTTTGTCTGCGGCGGCAACGGGGCCGGTCGCCAGCCCGAGCCGGCGCTTGAGATCCTCCGGCTGCTCCAGGCCCGGAGGAACATCAGCGCGGAGGGCCTGGGTGATGTCGTCTCCGCCAGTGGCGATGATGCGCACGAATTGGGGGACCCCGTCGATGGCGATGACCACACTCGTGGTGCTGCCTCCGATATCGACGACGGCTACGGTCCCTTCAACCCCCGGCCGGGAGAGCAGAGCCCGACTCAGGGCGAAGGGAATCAGATCGACGTCCACGGTGGTCAGCCCAGCGAGCTGGGTGGTGTTCACGTTGGCGAGCACGGCTGCCTTGACTGCCGCGATGAGCAGCCCGCGGACCATCGGCCCGTTGTCTCCTTCGATCTCCGTAATCGGGTAGAAGTCAAGGATCGCGTCGGCTACGGGAATGGGGAGCATCTCCTGGACCTCGAAGGGAAGGGATTCCCGGATGCGGGCGAGTGACATCTTCGGCACACTGAGGTCACGAGCAAGTACGCGCTGGTTTCCCATCCCAAGGACGACGTTTTTAGACTTGAATCCGCCGGTCGTCCATAGCTGCTTAAGCGCTGCGGCGACGGTGTTGGGTTCGAGAACCTCCCCGCTGCTCACCGCCCCGGCTGGAAGTGGCACCTGGTGATATCGCAGCAGTGTTGGCTTCGCTGAGCCTGGATCCGCGACCTCGACTCCGCGCAACATCGAGCTGCCCATGTCGACTCCTACGACGCTCGTTGCCACGTAACCGCTCCTTCGCTGTTCTTGATCTGCATCACTGTTGCGCCACCCCAAGTAGTGTCAGGTAACCGTCCCACACCATTGCTCCAAAGAAGATCCCGACCCACGCTCCGGTCAACATCCATGGGCCAAATGGGATGCCGGTTTTTCGACTGGCCCGTTTAGCGATCATCAGGCCGACGGCATACGCTCCACCGAGCAAGAAGGCAGCGAATGCCCCGACGGCCAGATGACCCCACCCCAGAAAACCCAGGAAGAGTCCGAGTACACCAGCCAGCTTGACGTCGCCAAGACCCATGCCGCCCGGATATGCCAGCGCCATCGCGAAGTACGCAGCCCAAAGGGCGGCAAGTCCTGCGACTGTCCGAATCAGTACACCCAGGTCGCCGCTAATCAGGCAGGCTGCCCCCAGGAGTGCCAACCCGACTACGTATGCGGGCAGCACGATCGCGTTCGGTAGCCGATGAGTGTCGAGGTCGATCAGCGCCAGGGCAACAGTTACCGCTGCCAGATATAAGAACGCAATAAGGACAAGAACCCCGACGATCACGGACTTCGTCGAGGTCGAGTCCGCACCGGGGGTTGAACCGATTGAGGCCCGCACCGAGAACGTCCACCATGCGACGGCTCCAAAGAAAAGTGCGGTGCCTAGTTCGACGAGCGGATAACGTGCCGAGATCGCCGACTTACAGCTTCGGCACTTACCCCGCAGCATGATCCAGGAGAGAACCGGCACGTTGTCGAATGGTTTAATCGGCGCAGCGCAGCGGGGGCAGGCACTCGGCGGAGACACAATGGACTGGCCGTTCGGAACTCGGTAGATGACGACGTTCAGGAACGAACCGACGAGGAGACCGAGGACTCCGCTGAGCGTGGAGACGAGGACGATGAGTGCATCGGGCAAAGCAATGATCACGGGATCGACGCTCCGGCAGCGGTGAAGGCCGGCTTTACGTCAACAATTACGTTTACACCGTACGTTGTCGATACGGGCGAGAGGAATTTCGGGGGTGCGATGTATCGGAAGCGTGCATCGTAGGAATAGGCCTTCGTGTAGCCGTTGCTCCCGCTTCGAACGATCCCTCGGAACTTCTGCGAGATCGCTCCGTTGACCGTCAACGTGCCCTGTCCTCCACCCCTGTCGTAGTTCTGTACCTGGAAGGTGTGTGCCACGGAGAGGATTGCCGCGTTGATCGTGCGGTTGTTGGAAAGGAGAGACGAGTAAGAGCCGGACGAGTATCTCACCGGGTTCCACACCCAGACCGCATTCTGTCCGACCAGGCCGAGCACATCGTCCAAGGGAGTCGTATAGGTGATATCCCCCGTCACGTACACGTAATTCTCTGCAGCGAGTGTCATAGCACCACTGAGAGCACCTTTCACGAAAATATCGCCGTTACGGCACCCATAGGACGAAGCGATGGATGCGACATATTCATTGGTCGTCGGGAACCCGATTCCGTTTCCGGCGCCACAGGTCGAACTTGAATACCCATCAGGCAAACTGCCCGAACCGCTGGTAGGGCGCCGATTGGGGTCGCCTGCAGTCGTCGGTACGTTCTGCACGAAGATCAGGTTGCGGTCCAGAACCGGAATGGTCGCGCCTGAGGAAGAGCCCAGCCCGTTCGTGACGTTTCCGGGCGTTCCACAAACGGCCGGTGTCGTTCCGGACGTGGCCGGGTCGCCCGACACGTTGGTCTTGATAGACCACGGGGACCTCACGGTCATCTTGCCGTTGTTTGTAAGAGTGATGCTGGTCGGTCCGGTATACAGGCATCCGGGAACGGCGACGACGCTGATCGGGAGATCCGACCGTGTTTCATTTTTCATTTCGGAGTTGGTCTGCGGCATGCCGACCTTCGGGCTGTAGGTAGGGTTGCCCTTCGTGAATACCTGCCCGGAACAGGAATAACCATTCGAGTCTCGCTTGAGATAGCGAAGGCCAGATGCCGGATTGTTCGAGGTGGTCACGATCCCGTTGAAGGTGGCGTCGCAGGCTCGAATAGTGTCGTTCGAGTGCATGGGCCCATTGATCACGTCACCGTTGCCGAAGGCAATATCGCTGCACTGGCTGTAGGGCGGGTTGGGGAGAGGGCGCCCCTCCCAAGCGTACTTTTCGCAGGTGGCGACGTCATCGCCGTTTTGATCGGGATCTGCAATTTCGTAGTCCGTGAAATAGAGGAAGTCAATGAAGCCCTGCTGCTTTAAATTCGCGACGACTGTCCGGGTCGCATTGCCTACCCGGCCCGTAGACCGGATGCGTAGAATGCCCGAACTTGAGTAGTTCGATGTGTCAACCTCATAGCGGTACGACGCGCGCCCATCGCTTCCCGGCACACTAGCCCAACTGCCGCTCTGACCGATTCCAAAAGCGGGGTTGGTGAGCGTGCCTGTCGGCAGGCTCAGAGTGCTGGTGCTGCTGAACGGCGCAGCTCCATTCCCGTAAATCATGTATGCGTTGTCGTTCGCAAGACGACTTTCATATTCTTCGACCCCGGCATACGCGGCAGACCCTGCAGCATTCCAATTCTGGTCGCCACTCGCTTTGACCAGACCGCTCACAGACGTCGACAATGCAGTCGTCACCAAGAGCAACATAATCATCCCGGTCCCGATCACCATCGGGAGAGCAACCCCCTCCTCGGAGTTGGGCCTTGCACGACGGCGCAACAATCCACCGAACTCGATCATCACGGTCCTGTCCTGAAAACGGGGAGGTTGGGCATGCCGACCGTATTTCGAAGCGTCACTGCCGAGCGAGTATCCGTCGCGCTTCCCTGAAGTGTCATCGTGACCGTGATCGCGGCAACCGTCTCCCGCTGAGCGGCGGTCAATCCAGTGCTGGGTGTCGTTAGCTCCGTGCCGTCTTTCAGCACGTATGTGAACAGGTAGGGCCTGGTTCCTGTTTGTGGGGCTATCGTCCCGGCCATGATCTTTGTTGAACTGGACGTGGGCGAGAACGTGAAGAACCCGGAACCAGCCGGAAACTCAACCGCCGGCCACTGCGTCTCGATCAACCGGCGGCTCGAGTCGAGAGAGAGTCGAATCTTCACCGGAAGCTCTGCCGATGACGTGAGGTTGATATAGGCGTAGAGAGTCACGGACTCATTCAAAGCCTGTTCGAGCGCCGGCTGGTTCGCCGCCCCGGAAACGGGGTTCTCCGTCGCCGCCCGAATGACGCGCGACACCTCGTTCATGCCGTTGGACGACTCACGGGCATTCGTGCTCAGCATTCGCGTCTGGGTGACGGTGCGCATAGTGCTCGCGTACAGCCCCGAGACGATTACACCCACGATTCCGAGGAGAAGCATCGCCACAAGCAGCTCAGAGAGGCTTATGCCTCGATCATCGCACATCAATCTCCGTCGAATGACGCCCATCACGGTGCCACCACAACGCGGGGATCAAGGGTGACCAGGCCAGCAACGGCCGATGAAGGCGCCGAAGTTGTGAGCCCGACAAGGACGGGGGTCGTCTGCGTGGCCGAGCCGCCGCTGAACAGCTGCCATGCTCCGTAGGGCAGGGCGATTGAAGCAGCGTTGGACGTCAGTTTTCCGAAGGTATACGTCATGGTTCCTGCGCAGCCAGCTGGCCCAGTTCCCGGAGCGTGGGCTTGCGACACTGCCTTGAGGTACTGGCCGTTCAGTCCGCTGACAGTAAGGACCCCCATTGGCACGCCCGTCGCTACGGTTCCGCCAGCGACTGTGGCAGCGGCAGGTACGGCCTGTCCCACCGCACCGCCGACACCGGGGAGGGTCCACTCCGCGGGGTTCGGGGAAAGACAACCTGGTGAGCTGGCGCTGGGCGCCACGTACTTGCCGCTGAAGATTTCATAGCCGGATGTGAAGGGATGCAGCGGGAACACCTTGGAGAGTGCGTTGTTCGACGCCGCAGGTGTGTAGAGCGGATACGTGCTCTTGAAGGTCGTATCCAGATTTGTCGGGATCTGGGTTGTTCCGGCGGCAGCGTTCGAAGCGTAGTTGACGGTGAATGCCCCGGAAAGGTCGTACTGGAAGGCCACGGATGCCGCCGATCCTGCTCCGACACCGACGAAGGTCACGGGAGTCGGCTTCTGGTTCACATCCGCAGAATTCGCCCGCGACACCGACACGTTGTAGTTACCCGGGGCAACCTTGAGAATGTAGCTGCAGCCCTGAGCATCCGTAGGATCAGGGGTCTCCGTCAGAGCAACAGCACCCGCAGCGGGCGATGCCGGGGTAGCTGTGACCGTTACACCGGCGTTGCCGGCTCCAGAGGCGCTGAGGACCGAGACGAGGATCGTGCCTAACATGGGGTCGTTGATTCGGGTTCCCGGGGCGATGACGGTGTCGGCACGAACCGGAAGCGTCGAGGCCCTCATTCCGTCCCACGTCACTGAAACGTTGACGCGCTTGAACTTGAGCTGCCCCCCGCCCGAGCCACACGTAGCGTCAGCGCTGGTGCTGGTCACCCAGTTCGTCTCGCGATGGAGGTAAAAGGTGGTGCCGTTCATCGTGGTGGTCTTGTCAGCGTCAACGAGAGTGAAGACATCTTCGACTGCACGGTTGAGGTCGATCTCCTGCGCAGCCAGGTTGGCCGCCGCCTCACGGGACCGGTTGTCACTTCCCATGGACAGGGACAGAGTGAGCGCGTAGGCCACCGAGACGGCGATCATGGCAAAGACCATCATCGCGACCATGATTTCGATGATCGTGAGCCCGAAATCGTGTTCACAGGGACGAAGAGACCGACGACCAATGCACCGCACAACAACCTCCCTGGGCCTAGGGTCTTTCTGAAGGACTGAACGTTTGTGGGGTGCCACATTTGCGGCACCCCACCCTTGGGAACGTTCGCGGTGCAGTACTAGGGAGCCGTGCAGCCAGCAGTAACCGCTGCGGCCGAAGTCGACTTGACTGCTCCACCGGACTCGGTTGCATAGAAGACAGACGAACCCGAGCTGTTGCTCTTGGCGGCAACGCAGAAGGCACTTCCGGTACCAGGCTTGTAGGTCAGCCCGACGGTGTTCGCGCCCTTCGATGCGCCAGCAGTGGTCGCCGCCGAAGTGAGCACGCTAGCAGCAACCACATCAGCAGCCGCCGGAAGCGTGCCCGTGTTGGTCTGCATGCTGACAACTGCGATCTTCAGGTTCACGACATCGGACTGAGCCGAGCTGTCTTTGGCGTTGTCCTGCACACCCAGGTACACCGGGATGGCGATCGCGGCGAGGATGCCGATGATGATGACGACGACGAGGAGCTCGATCAGGGTGAAGCCCTTTTCGTTTGCGTCCGGGTTGTTGCGGCGGCGGTTGAGGGCTGCGAGGCTGCGAGAGAGCACGTTATTTCCATTCAATAGTTGTCAGTGAAGGCGGTCGGGCCCGCTCGGACTCCCATAATATTTGCAGGTTATTTCCAGTTACGACCCAAGAAAGAGGGGTATTTTGCTTTGCTGCTGCCCCCAGTAGTGGGGGCACTGCCTGGCGGGTGCCAGTGGCGCGCTATTTGATGACGCTCGCAATGCTGAAAATCGGCATGTACAGGGCAATCACCATGCCTCCGATCACGACACCGAGGAATGCGATCAGGAGCGGCTCGATGGCGGCAGTCAGCTGCTCCGTGGATGATTCGACCTCCTGGTCGTAGAAGTCGGCGATCTTGTTGAGCATCGTCTCAAGCGAGCCTGCGTCCTCCCCCACTGCGATCATTTGCGTGACCATGGGAGGGAAAACCGGCTGCAAGAGGAGCGGACCGGAAATCGACTGCCCTTGCCGTACAGATTCGGCGACCTTCGTCAACGCATTCTCGATCACCCAGTTGCCCGAGGTTTCACCGACGATTTTCAGTGCCTGGAGGATAGGCACTCCAGCGCCGATCATGTTGGCGAAATTGCGGCTGAAGCGCGCAACGGCAATTTTCTTAAGCAGATTGCCGAAGACGGGGAGCCTGAGTTTCAACGGGTCGACCCGCATCCGAACCCGATCGGTGTTCTTGTTCTTGCGCCACCAGACACTGAATGCAAAGCCCCCCACGGCCAGGACGGGCACAACGTAGATCATCGAATTCGACACGTTCACGAGGAACATTGTCGGGGCGGGCAGTGCGCCGCCGAGACCCTTGAACATGTCCTCGAAGATCGGAACGATGAATATCAGCATGATCAAAACCGACACGAGCGACATCAGCAGAACGATCACGGGGTAGGTCATCGCCGACTTGATGGTGCCGCGCAGCTTAACCTCTTTCTCGAAGTTCGCCGCGATCGATTCAAGGGCGCCGTCCAGGAATCCGCCGGTCTCACCCGCGCGAACCATATTGATCATGATCGGCGGGAAGGACTCGCTGTGCTTGGCGAACGATTCCGAGATGGAGACACCGCGTTCGACGTCATCCCGAACCTGCTTCAGGATCTTCGCCAGCGGCTTGTTCTCGGTCTGCTCGGCCAGGATGTTCAGCGTTCGCAGCAGGGACAGCCCTGATCCGATCATGGTCGCCATTTGCCGACTCATGATGGCGAGGTCCTTGAGGCCGACTCCCTTGCTGAACCCAGGGATCGAGATTTCACGATTAAGGCCGGTACCCTCAGCGGATTCCTTGATCGAGATCGGGGAGATACCCATGGTGCCAAGGCGAGACGCTACTGCGCCCTCGCTCGCTGCATCCAGCTTGCCCTTGACGGTCTTGCCGTTGTTATCACGGCCGACGTATGCCCAGGCCTGTGCGGTGGCCATCAGCGCTGAGGGGAGGAGTAGGTGTCGCCGTAGTCGATGCCACCACCCATGTTCCGTGCTGCCACATCGGCCGAGGTGTCCGCCCGCTTGATGAGCTGGCCGATGCTGTCGGCGTCATGGGCCTTATCGATGGCCGCCTGACGGGTGATCTGGCCGCTGTCGACGAGGTCGGCAAGGTGCTGGTCCATGGTGTGCATGCCCTCTGCTGCACCTGACTGCATCATCGACGTGATCTGGTGGGTCTTGCCCTCGCGGATGAGGTTCGCGATGGCGGGCGTCGTGACCAGGATCTCGGTGGCGACGACACGCCCGCCGCCGTTGGCCTTTTTGACCAGGGTCTGGCAGACCACGCCGCGCAGCGTCGCCGCGAGCTGGGTGCGGATCTGACCCTGCTGGTGCGGCGGGAAGACGTCGATCATGCGGTCGATGGTCTGAGCGGCATCCTGCGTGTGCAGGGTGGCGAAGACCAGATGGCCCGTCTCGGCGGCGGTCAACGCCACCGAGATCGTCTCCAGGTCGCGCAGCTCGCCGATCAGGATGATGTCCGGGTCCTGGCGCAGCACGTGCTTGAGGGCAGCGGCGAAGCTCAGGGTGTCATGGCCGACTTCGCGCTGATTGACGAGGGACTTCTTGTGCCTGTGCAGGAATTCGATCGGGTCCTCGACGGTGACGATGTGGTCGGCACGCGTGCTGTTGGCGAGGTCGACCATGGCCGCCAGAGTCGTGGACTTGCCGGAACCCGTCGGGCCGGTCACAAGCACGAGGCCGCGGGGCATCAGCGAGAAGCGACCGACCGACTCGGGCACACCCAGAGCCTTCAGCGGCTTGATCTCGCGCGGGATGAGACGGAACGCCGCACCGATCGAGTTGCGCTGGTGATAGAAGTTCACCCGGAACCGGGCACCGGCCGCCGTGAAAGCGAAGTCCAGCTCGCGGTCGATCTCGAAGCGCTGCTGGTCGAGCGGGGAAATGATGCTGAAGAGGGCAGCGTGCACCTTCTCGGGCATCCACTTCTCCAGCCCCTCGATCGGGCGCAGGCTGCCATCCATTCGGATGGTCGGCGGAGCACCGACCGTGATGTGCAGGTCTGAGGCATCCAACTCGAGCACGAGGGTGAGCGCCTCGATCAGGTCAGGGTCGGCCTGCCGGCCGTCGGGGCCGATGTGCGGTGGGGCCTTCACCTTGACCGGCGCCGGGGTCTCCGCACGGTCAGCCTCGAGAGCGGCACGTCGGCCGGAGGGGACCTGGCGAGCTCCATGCCGGTAGATCAGCTCATCGTCGAATGGCTCGGCCGAGCCGATGGAGGCTACCGGAAGCTCCGTGGTGGCCACGTCAACAATATGCAGCGCCTCGGTGTCGTTCGAGACCACCGGGTCGGCGACGGCTACAGCCACCGCCAGAGTGGCCGCATCGCCGGCGTCAGGCTCGCCGATGGGCGTCGGGTCCCACCAGGAGACCGTCTCCCCCGGCTGGATCGCTGGAATTTCGTAAATCGGCTTGTCCATATGAAGTCTTTCCCCTTTGGCACACGCGAACGCTATGCAACGACTCGCAAAATCTCTTCGATCGACGTGAGGCCCATGCGGACCTTCTCCCAGCCGTCTTCCCGGAGGGTGATCATTCCCTCGGCCCGCGCCGCCCGGCCGATGTCCGCACTCGAGGCGCGGGCAACGGCGAGACGTTCGATGTTCTCGGTCACGGACATGACCTCGTGCACGGCGATGCGCCCGCGGTACCCGGTCTTCGAGCAGTGCTGGCAGCCGACCGGCTGGTAGAGCACGGGCAGCGGCAGCAGCGGGTCGAAGCCGAACTTCAGGCTCGTCAGGTGCTCGGCCGTGTGGTCTGCCGGGGCCTTGCAGCGGTCGCAGAGGCGACGCGCGAGGCGCTGCGCCACCACGCAGTCCAGCGCGGAGCCGACCAGGAAGGGCTCGATGCCCATCTCCGTGAGGCGGGTGATCGCGCTCGGCGCGTCGTTGGTGTGCAGGGTCGACAGCACGAGGTGGCCGGTCAACGAGGCCTCAATGGCGATCTGCGCGGTCTCATGGTCGCGGATCTCACCCAGCAGCACGACATCCGGGTCGCTTCGCAGAATCGAGCGAAGCGCGCTCGCGAAAGTGAGGCCGGCCTTGACGTTCACCTGCACCTGGTTGATGTCTTTCATGCGGTACTCGACCGGGTCTTCGACGGTGATCACGTTGATCTCGGGCCGGGCGACGGAATGCAGGGTCGTGTAGAGCGTGGTCGACTTGCCCGAACCCGTGGGCCCGGTGACCAGGATCATGCCGTAGGGCTTCGAGTACGACTTCTTGTAGGCCTCGTAGTTGTAGTCGAGCAGGTTCAGATCGTGCAGGCTCATGGTCGTGCTCGAGTTGTCGAGGATTCGCATGACGATCTTCTCGCCCCAGACCGTGGGCAGCGTGGCGACGCGCAGGTCGATCTGGCGGCCACCGTGACTGACCGACATGCGGCCGTCCTGCGGTTTGCGCCGCTCGGCGATGTCGATATCGCTCATGATCTTGAGCCGGGAGATCACACCGTTCTGGATGCCCTTCGGCGCCCGCTGCATCTCGTGCAGCACTCCGTCGATGCGGTAGCGCACCCGCAGGCTGTGCTCCCCGGGCTCGATGTGGATGTCCGAGGCCTTGTCCTGGATGGCCTGACTCACCAGCAGGTTCACGAACCGCACGATCGGGGCGTCGTCCTCGATCGAGTCCGACACTCCGAAGGCGGAGGCCTCGACCGGGGCCTGCTCCTCCTGCATGGTGGTGGTGAGGTTGGTGAGCTCGTCGTCGGCACGGTGGTAGCGGGCGATGGCGGCCAGCAGATCGGCGCGCTCGGCGACGACGGGGATGACGCGCATCCGTGCCGCTTCGCGCACATCGTCGATCGCGAAGACGTTGCCGGGATCGACCATGGCGAGCACGAGACGGCCGCTCTCGATCGTGATGGGGAGCACCTGGTGGCGACGGCACATCGCGGCCGTGACCAGGGCGACGGCGAGGCGGTCGACCGGGTATTCCATCAGTTCGAGGAAGGGGAGACCGGCCTGCTCAGCACGAGCCCGGGCGAACTGCACCTCGGTGATGACGCCCGAGTCGACCAGGGCACGAACGGCACTCTCGTCAGCGGGGTCACCGGCCATGAGCTTGTCCAGCTGCTCGATCGGCAACAGCCCGTGCAGAATCAGGATCTCGGTGAGGCTGGCCACGCGATCCTCTCGAACAGGCTCAGATATGAGGTGACAGATAACGGTAACTCTGGCCGGGAAGTACGGCCAGACCCGCAATCAGGGGGGGGTGGTACGGATGCAGCCTGTTCAGTTCGATCCTAGCGGCCCCGCACGCAGACCCGAGGCACGGAAATCGCTCGCCGGAGCCTCCTCGCGGGCACTCGACATCCGTCTGCCGCCACGATTGGGCCGACGCTAAACCGTGGCCCACAAGTTGTTGACCATGTCCTGGGTGTAACCCAGCGGACCCGCATTCGTGTACTCGGTGGCGAGCCAGATGCCGTCGCGCAGGAAATGGGATTCACCGAAGGCACCGTCGAGCGTGTTCGTCTGGATGACGCACCGCACACCGCCCGATTGCGCGAAGCACTCGAGGCCGGTGGCGACGAGCCGTTCCTCCACCGCGGAGCTCTGCTCCGGAGTCACCCACGCGAGAGTGGTGATGATTCCCGTGTCGGAGCCGCCGTAGGGGCTCCCCCACACACAGGTCAGGTGATCTGCTGAATCGATCACTGCCCGCAGTTCGGTGTCGTCCGTGCCGTGGGACACGCCGGCCTCCGGGTCCTGGGACCATTCGGGATTGAGCGCGAGGCCGCTGAGCGCCTCGACCATGGCCGGGCTGTAGAGCTCGTCGCAGGAGGACGGCTGCGGCACCCCCGGCGCCGCGTTCTGGCCCGGTGGCGTCGAGGTGGGGGTGAGGGTGTCGGGAGTGCGCGTCGCAGGGTTTGAAGGCTTCGGAGTGGCGGGTCCCGACGTTGCGGGCGGGGCGCTGGCACTGGCCGTGCTGGTGGGCGGACCTGCGACCGGAGGCCCGCCGACCACTTGCACGGCGAGCACCACGATGAGAACGATGGACAGCACCGCACCGAGGACGGCAAGACCGATGTAGAGACGTCGCCGAGCCGTAGGTGACCCGGTTGGATTCTCGCTCGTGTCGGAACTCATCGGCGCATCCTCCGCGGTAGTGACCACACCATATCCGGGGTGTGGATCAAGACAACCGTGACGGCAGAAGGGTTGACGCGCTGATTCCCGCAACGGTGGTCGAGCTTGTCGAGACCCGGCATGTCACCCTCGGTGGTCGAGCCCGTCGAGACCCGGCGAGACAACCCGGTGGTCGAGCCCGTCGAGACCCGGCGAGCCGACCCGTGACTACTTAGAACACGACTTCGAGTATCTGTCTATAAATATATGACAGACTCTCGACTGCGCGTACGATCTCTG
>NZ_SOHA01000025.1 GCF_004403065.1 Cryobacterium cryoconiti | reverse complement strand
GACCCGGATGGCGCCGGCCGCCGCGGCGCCGGCCGTTCCGGTGCCCGCGACCGCGGCGCAGGCCGTTCCGGCGCCCGCCGTGCCCGACGTCATGACCCCGGCGCGGATCGGACCCGTTCCCGGGCTTCCGAGCAGGCCGCCGGCACGGGTGGAAGCCCCGGGTCTGAACCCGATCAGCGACGACACCCTCAGCGCCGAGGCGTTCGGAAGCGGCAGCTTCGGCGCCGACACCGTGGGCGACGACCCCTTCACCGACCAGACCGTCGTCAGTGTCGGGCGGAAGCAGCGCCGGGCAGCACCCGAGCCGGTGGACTCCGACCACCATGACGGGCTGACGGTCATGAGCGGGGACCTCCGCACCCTCCGGAACGCGGCCGAAGCCGCGCGGCCCGCGTCCGTGGTCGCCGCTCCCACGGGGTCCACCCTTTTCCTGCTCCTGCCGGGCGGCGGCCGGGAAGCGCTCGGTCAGCAGCCCGTCGTGATCGGCCGCGCGCCCAGCGTGAGCCAGGTTCCCGGTGGCCAGCTGCCCCGCCTGGTGAGTCTCGGGGGAGCCGACCAGGACATCTCCCGCAACCATGTGCGCGTCACCGTGGAGGGAGACACCGTCGTCGTGACCGACCTGCTCTCCCGGAACGGCACCGTCATCGTGCTGCCCGGTCGGCCGCCGCAGAAGCTGCGGAAAGGCGAAGCGGCCTCTGTTCTGGTGGGAACCGTGATCGACCTGGGCGGCGGCGTGACCCTCACGGTGGGTGAGCAGCGATGAGTCGCGGCGTCTCCCTGCCGCCGGAGCTGCCCGGCTACGACTTCGTGTCGACGCTGGGCTCGGGCGGATTCTCCGACGTCTTCCTCTACGACCAGCAGCTGCCGCGTCGACGGGTGGCCGTCAAGGTGCTGCTGACCGAACAGCTCAACGAGTCGACCAGGGCCCGCTTCGTCGATGAGGCGAATCTGATGGCGCAGCTGTCCACGCATCCGTCGATCGTGACGATCTACCATGCGGGTGTCGCGGGCGACGGGCGCCCGTTCCTGGTCATGGAATACTGCGCGGGTCCGAGCCTGTCGGAGCGCTACAAGCAAAAGCCGTTCTCGGTGGAGGACACCCTACGGATCGGGGTGCGCCTGGCCGGCGCCGTCGCCACCGCGCACACGGCCGGGATTCTGCACCGCGACATCAAGCCCGCGAACGTGCTGACGAACGACTTCGGCGGGCCCGCACTCACCGACTTCGGCATCTCGACCACCCTCGACCTGGATCCGTCCGACCCGCAGCACACCGCCGGCTCCACCGCCGGGCACACCGGCGGCGACGACGAGACCCAGGACGTGGGCCTCAGCGTGCCGTGGTCACCGCCCGAGATGTTCGAGGACGCCCCGGTGCCGGATGTGCGCAGCGACGTGTTCTCCCTGGCCGCCACCCTCCACACTCTCCTCGCCGGCCTCACCCCGTTCGAGATCCGCGGGAGGTCCAACGGCACGCTCGACCTGATCGGCCGGATCGAACGCGGCGTCATCACACCGATCAATCGGGATGATCTGCCCGCGTCCCTGATCGCCGTGCTGGCCAAGGGAATGTCGACCAACCGCGCGAGTCGCTACTCCAGCGCCGTCGACTTCGCCCGGGCGCTGCAGCGCATCGAGCTCGAGCTCGGGTACTCGGCCACGGCCATCGAAGTACCGCGCCTGAGCGAGACCGAACCGTCGGAGTCTGCCGGCGCCGGCGAGGACGAGACCCGCGCCCGCTCCGTGGTCACGATCGCGGCGCAGCCGACGCGGACCGCCCGGCCCGCGGTTCCGCCTGCGGCGGCACCCGCCGTCGATGCCGCGGGTAACCCGGTCCGCGGGGCCTTTGTCGTGAAGCATCGGCCGGGGCCCGCGCCGTCGGCGCCGCCCGCGGAAGCCACCGTGCTCCGGGGGCGCCCGGCTGTCGTTGCCACGGCGGCCGCCGTCGTGTCACTCCAGCCTGAGTCCGGACCCGAGAACACCGCTCCGCGGGCCGGGCGCCGCGGACTCATCGCCGGAGTCTCCGCTGCCGCCGGCGTCGTTCTGGTCGCCGCGGTTCTGGCCGCGGTCTTCGTCACGGGAAGCACGACCCCCGGACTTGCGCCGACCGCGAAACCGACCAGCCCCGCCGGCAATGCCGATGTGGTGGCGGGCGTGCCCATGGTGACTCTCGAGGGAACGGCCACCTCCGTCGATGGAACAGTCGTGACCTTCTCCGTGGTCAACCCGGACCCGCAGGACGACGATGTGTACCGGTGGGCACGGGCCGAGGAGCCGAACCAGCCCCAGTTGAGTCCCTCCGCGGCGATCGCCGTGGACCAGGTCACACCGGGAGAACGCGTCTGCATCGACGTCTACCTGCAGCGCAGAGACGGCAAGCTTTCCGAGGCGAATCGAGTTTGCGACCGCTGACCAGCCCGGCGCGCCACGCCGGACGCCCGGCATGTTAGTTTAACTTCGGGGAGAGGCTCTAGAGGCCGCTCGGGGGATGTGCAAGTGAGCAAGGGGTAACGGGTGGGCACCTTCAGCTCGTGGCTTCGCGCCCGCAAGGCTTCGGCCTCCGTGATGGCGATGGTGGTCCTGGCCGGCGTGCCGGTCACCTTCGCGGTGCTGCACCAGGGATTCCCGGTCACCGACGTCGACCTGGTCGCCACGGACGTCTGGGTGACGAACGGGAAACAGCTGCTCGCCGGCCGTCTCAACCGCCAGATCGAAGAGCTCAACGGCTCGGTGAACACCGCCTCGAACGCCTTCGACGTGCTGCAGGACGGCGATGACGTCTTCCTCTACGACCAGAGCGTCGGTTCCCTCGAACGGATCGACCCGGCCTTCACCACCCTCGGCCAGCGCGTCGACCTGCCGGTGGGATCCGAGGTTGCCTACGGTGGCGACACCATCGCGGTCATGTCGCCCGCGGGCGGCGAGGTCTGGGTGATCAACGCCGCCCAGGACCTGAACTTCGACCCGAAGACGACGGATCCGGTCGTCAAGCTCGGCAAGGGCGGCCACGTGGCGGTGTCCCCGAACGGTGCCGTGTTCGCCACATCGCCGGCGAAGAAAAAGCTCGTCACGATCGAGGAGCCGGGCAGCGAGCCGCAGCGAAGCGACCTGCCCGCCCTGAGTGCGCACCAGATCGCTGCGGTCGGTGAGACGCCCGTCGTTCTCGACACCAAGAAGGACCGGCTCATCGTCGGCGGCGGAGCCACCATCGAGCTTCCGGTCCCGGCGCTGAAACTGCAGCAGAACGGTGCCGAGAACGCGTTCGCCGTGCTCGCCACGGGAGATTCCCTGCTCCAGGTTCCCCTCGACGGCGGGGACACCGTGGAGATCCCGGCGGGCATCGACACCGCCCTGACCGATCCGAAGGACGTGTCGGCGCCGGTCTGGCTGAACGGATGCGCCCACGGGGCCTGGGCCGGCGCCCAGGCGTACCTGGCGGCCTGCACCGACAAGAAGCCGAACATCCAGACCATCGTCCAGCCGACGCAGGGCTCGACGCTGGAATTCCGGGTGAACCGGAACGTGATCGCCCTCAACAACCTCTCCAACGGGAACGTGTGGCTCGTCGACGCCAATATGCGCCTGGTCGAGAACTGGGACGAGGTGACCCCGCCGCAGGAGGAGGATTCCGAGGAGGGCGATGAAAAGGCCTCGCAGCAGTCCTTCGAGGACACCCTCGCCGAACGCACCCCGCAGAACCGGGCACCCGTCGCGAACGACGACACCTACGGGGTGCGCCCCGGCAAGACCACGGTGCTCTCCGTGCTCGAGAACGACACCGACCCGGACGGCGACGTGCTGACGGTGGTCAACACCAACGGTTTCTCCGACTCGCAGGGGAGCCTGGACTACATCGACGGCGGGCGGGCGCTGCAGTTCACGCCGACACCCGGACTCGCGGGAACCGTCAGCTTCCGCTACACGGTCGCCGACGGACGCGGAGCCGTCGCCGAGGCCAGCGTCAACCTCACCCTCCGACCGTTCGAACTCAACGAGGCTCCGGTCTCGCACCGTGTCGGAGCCGTGTCGGTCGAGCAGGGCCAGCTTGTCAGCTACAACGTGCTGAGCGACTGGATCGACCCCGACGGCGACGACATCTACCTCGTGTCCGCGTCGCCCACCACCGGCGACGGGGTGCGCTTCGGCCCGGAGGGGTTCATCACCTTCGAGAGCCGCACCGCCGAACTCGGCGTCAAGGAGGTGCAGTTCGTCGTGTCGGACGGCACCCTCACCGCGACGGGCGTGCTCACGGTGGATGTGAAGGCCGCCGGCAGCCTCAACCCCGTCGGCACGCCGGACTTCGCCACCGCCTTCGTCGGCGAGACGGTCCTCGTCGAGCCGCTCGCCAACGACGTGTCCCCGTCCGGCGAGCCGTTAGCCCTGATCGGGCTCAACGACGTGCCCGACACCGTCTCCGCGGTCGTCAACCTCGACCGCGGCACCGTGGCCGTGTCCGCTCCCGCCGCCGGCAGCTACGTCTTCACCTACAGTCTCGGCTCCGGGGCCGCGTCGAGCGTCGGCCTCATCCGGGTGGACGTGAAGGAGAACCCGATCGAGCTGTTGCCGCCGATCGCGGTCAAGGACACCGCCTACCTGCGCGCCGGCGAACCGCTGTCCCTGCCGGTGCTGAACAATGACGTCTCGCCCAGCGGCCGGGTTCTGGCGGTCCAGTCCGTGGACACCGAGGGTGCCCAGGACCTGGTCTCCGTCGAAATCCTGGCCAACACCGTTCTGCGGGTCACGGCCGGTGCGGCCCTCACCGAGCAGGTGCAGTTCACCTACACGATCAGTGACGGGCAGGCCACCTCGACGGCCGGCGTCACCGTCGTTCCCGTGCCGCCGCTCGTGAAGCACCAGCCCCCGGTGGCCGTCGACGACTCCGTCAGCGTGCGCGCCGGCGACATCGTGAGCGTCCCCGTGCTCGACAACGACTTCCACCCCGACTCCGCGACGATGACCCTGTCACCGGACCTGGTCGACACCGACAAGGCCGGCGGTCTGGCCTTCGTCACCGGAAAGCAGGTGCGCTTCCAAGCGCCGAAGGAGCCAGGTTCCTACAGTGTCGGCTACGCCATCACGGACCCGTACCTGGAAACGGCGACCGCGATCGTGCGGTTCACCGTGATCGGACCGGACAAGGCGAACAATCAGGCACCCACGCCGCTGCCCCTGACCGTGCGCACGTTCGCTGACTCGAGCATCAAGGTGCTGGTCCCGCTGGACGGAATCGACCCGGACGGCGACTCCGTGTACCTGACCAACGTGACGACACCGCCGGGTCTCGGGCGGATCACCAAGCAGGGCAGCGACTACTTCTACTATCAGGCCTACCCCGGCACCGCCGGCACGGACACGTTCACCTACGAGGTGGCGGACACGTATGGCACCAAGGCGCTCGGAACCGTACGGATCGGTGTGATCCCGCGGCCGGTGGCACTGCTGCCGCCCAACGCCGTGGACGATGCGATCGAGATCAAGCCCGGCCGCACCGGATCGGTCCCCGTCCTGCTCAACGATTCCGACCCCAACGGGTACAAGCCCAGCCTCTCGGAGAAGCTCCCGGAGGTCGCTGACGGGCTCACCGCCACGGTCAACGGCAGCCGCATCATCATCGACGCCCCCGACGTCGAGGGCACGTACACGGTGCGCTACGAGATCACGAACGGGCACGGCGGTGCGGCCACGGCCTTCGTTCAGGTGAAGGTGACCGCGGACGCCAAGGCGCAGTACCCGAGCGCGATCGACCACATCATCGAGCCGAAGGATGTGCTCACGGCCGCGACCGTCGACGTGAAGGTGCGTGACCGGGCCGAGAACCCCAGCGGCCTGATCGAAGACCTCGTCATCAGCCTCGAGGGCCCGAACGCGGCATCCGGCACCATCCTGCCCAATGGAACCGTCAAGGTCACCCCCACCAACGTGCGCCAGGCCATCGCCTACCGCCTCACCAACGACGTCGACAAGCTCAGCGCCACGGCGTTCATCATCGTGCCGGCGAAACCGGATGCTGAAGAAGAGAAGAAGCCCGCCGCCGAGCAGACCTTCCCGCCGCCCTTCCTGAAGCCGCTGCCCGAGCAGCTCGTGCGGATGAACGACTCGAAGACCTGGAACCTCGCCGACATCGTGGAGGTCCCCTCGGGGCGACCGGCCACCATCCTCTCCGCGACGGCCACCAACGCCAACGGCTCCTCGCCGCTGCTGGACCCGACGACGCTGGGCTTCTCCGGCGCGACCGACTACCGCGGACCGGCATCCGTCACCTTCGTGGTCACCGACGGCAGTTCCGCCACGGATCCCGACGGCAACCAGGCGACCCTGACCATCCCGGTCACCGTCGGAGACCCGAACTCCGAAGACGTGGCCCCCACCTTCACCCCGCCGAACGTGACGATCGAGGCCGGCGAGACCGCGCTCGCGGTCAACCTGCGCACCTCGAGCGGACACCCGAACCCTCAGATCGTGGAGAAGCTCAGCTACGGCGCACTCACGGGAGCCTCTGCGGAGGTCGCGGCGACCCTCAACGCCGGGAGCCTCGCCGTCTCGGCGCCGCTCGGCGTGCAGCCGGGCACGAAGGTCACACTCAATTTCACGGTCACCTACAAGGAGTTCACCATTCCGGGGTCGGTGAACGTCACGGTCGTGTCGTCGACGCGGGCCAAACCGCAGGCCGTCGACGATTCGGGGCCGAACGGGAAGGGCATCGAGACCCAGCCGAGCCAGTCCATCCCCGTCCCCGTGCTGGAGAACGACTACAACCCGTACGCGCAGGACGGTAAGCCCCTCACGGTGATCGGGGCCACCATCGAGCAGCAGGTCGGCACCGCCACGGTCAGCCACACCGCGTCCGGCGTGACCATCAACACCGGGTCCGGGGCGACCGGAACCCTGACGGTGGTCTACCGGATCCAGGACGCCACCAAGGACAAGGCCCGGGAGACCCAGGGACGCGTCACGCTCGTCATCCGCAATACTCCGGACGCGCCCGGCAAGCCGTCTGCCGTCGAGGGGGACGGCAGTGCCAGCGTGACCTTCAACGCGCCGGCGTCGAACAACTCGCCGATCACCGGCTACACCATCTTCTGGACCGGCGGGGGGCAGGAAAACGTGGGCGCCGCGGGAACGCACTCCGTCACCGGCCTCAGGAACGGTACGAACTACACGTTCACCGTCGTCGCGCGGAACGCGATCGGCGCTTCGGGCTCCTCCGCCGGCAGCAACACCGTCATGCCCTTCGGGGTGCCGGGCGCACCGGCCTCCGCGAACCTGGATGCCCCCGGTCAGGGCACCGGCGCCCTGAGCCTGACCTGGTCCGCTCCGTCCAGTGATGGCGGCCGCGGTGTCACGGGCTACAACTACCGGTGGATCCAGGGCAGCAACGGCACCGGCAGCACGAACGATGGCCGATCGGCTACGGCAACGGGCGCGGTGAACACCCCGTACCAGTACGAGGTGCAGGCCTGCAACGCCCGCGGTTGCAGTAGTGGGTGGACGCAGTCGAATGTAGCCACACCCCAGCCCGCACCGCCGCCCCCGCCGCCGCCCGCGGCCAGGATCGAGCTGTGCCGGGCCGACCAGTACTCCGGAAGCATGTACTACTTCGGAGCCCGTTACTTCAACATCATCCCGGGCAGCTACAAGGTCACGGTGCTCGGCGACGCGAACTTCACTACCGCGACGATCCCGACCAGCCTGACCCAGGGAACCATGCAGACCTACAGCTGGATGGACATCAACGGATCCTTCGGCACCAGGGCCCAGTACATCCAATTCGTCGGGCCGGGCGGCACCTACACCAGCCCCACGATCGCGTGGAAAGACGCCACCCCGTGCGTCTAGGCACCCGGACATCCGTCACCCCGTCATTCGCAACCCAAGCTAGAAGGACACAGCACTAATGGCAGTAACACAGGAGCAGGCCGACTGGTTCGCCGAGGCCTTCGGCCGCCTCGTCGGCAACGTCAACGAGGCGATCCTCGGCAAGGACCACGTGGTGCGCCTCGTGGTCGCCGCGATGCTCACCAGCGGCCACGTGCTGCTGGAGGACTTCCCCGGCACCGGCAAGACCGTGCTCGCCAAGGCTCTGGCCAAGACCCTCGACGGCACCAATTCGCGCATCCAGTTCACGCCGGACCTTCTGCCCTCCGACGTGACCGGGGTCACGATCTACGACCAGGGGAAGGGTATCTTCGAGTTCCACAAGGGCCCGATCTTCGCCTCGATCGTGCTCGCGGACGAGATCAACCGGGCCAGCCCGAAGACCCAGTCCGCCCTGCTCGAAGTGATGGAGGAGGGGCGGGTCACGGTCGACGGCGTCAGCCACGAGGTCGGCAGCCCGTTCATGGTCATCGCCACCCAGAACCCGGTCGAACAGGCCGGAACGTACACCCTGCCGGAAGCGCAGCTCGACCGTTTCCTGATCAAGACGTCGCTCGGCTATCCCGACCACGACACCGCCGTGGCTCTGCTCCTCGACTCGTCGAACCGGGCGAGGGACTCGAAGATCACGCCGATCATCGCCTCCAGCTCGGTGAACTCGATGGTGCAGCTGGCCTCCGAGGTCTTCGTCGACGCGTCCGTGCTCAGCTACCTGAACGAGATCGTCACCGCCACCCGCACCGACGCGTCGTCGACGCTCGGGGTCAGCATGCGCGGCGCGCTCTCCCTCGCCCGCGCGGCGAAGACCTGGGCGCTGTCCCAGGGACGCAGCTACGTGACACCCGACGACATCCGGGACCTGGCCGTGCCCGTGCTCGCGCACCGCATCATGGTCGACCCGGAAGCCGACTTCGCCGGCGTCACCGCCGAGGACATCGTCAACCGGATCCTGGTCGAGGTCGCACCGCCCGCCTACCGCGCAGCATGACGCGCGTCGCCGAGAAGGTTCCCCGCCGCATCAGCCCGGCGGCCCACGCCGTGGGCAGTGTCCGGCGCTCCCTCGGCGGCGGCATGCGCACCGTCGGGCGGCTGGCCGGTCAGCTCGCTTGGCGCGGCTGGCAGGTCAGCAAACCCGTGACGGATGTCGTGGGCCCGGTCGGCTGGCTCACGCTCGCCGCATCCGTCGTCGCCTTCCTGATCAGCGCCGTGACCGGCTGGAGTGAGTTCACCTACCTGGCGACCACGCTGCTGGCGGCCCTTCTGGTGGCGGTCGGCTTCATCTTCGGCCGTGCCACCTATGCGGTCCAGGTGGCTCTGAACCCACACCGGGTTGTGGCGGGGGAGCGCGCCCTGGGCCAGCTGACGGTGGCCAACTCCGGTGACAAGGGCCTGCTTCCCGTGCGCATCGAGCTTCCGGTGGGTTCCGGGGTCGCCGAATTCATGATCCCGGGTCTTGCGCCGGCGGCGGAGCATGAGGAACTGTTCGCCGTGCCCACGCATCGCCGGGCCGTCATCGTGGCCGGCCCGGCCGTGTCGGTGCGCGGCGACCAGCTGGGGCTGCTGCGTCGCACGGTGCGCTGGACCGACCCTGTCGAACTGTTCGTGCACCCGGTCACCACCCGGCTGCGTTCTTCGGCCGCCGGCCTCGTCCGCGACCTGGAGGGCGAGATCACCCGCAAGATCACCAACAATGACATCTCCTTCCACGCACTGCGCGCCTACGTGCCCGGCGATGCGCTGCGCAATGTGCACTGGCGCACCTCCGCGCGTACCGGCCAGCTGATGGTGCGTCAGTTCGAGGAGACCCGTCGGTCACAGCTGACCATCGTGCACAGCGCCGAGACAACGACGTACGCCTCCGACGAGGAATTCGAACTCGGCGTCTCCGTCATGGCGTCCCTCGCCCTGCAGGTCATCCGCGACGGCACCCGGGTCAGTGTGGTCACCGAGGGCCGGCTTCTCACGACGAAGACGCCCGTGTCCCTCCTCGACGACTCCTGCCGGATCCAGCCGGTCAGCGGCCGCTATCCGACCCTGCGTGACTTCACCCGGGATGCCACCCGCACTCTGCCGGCGCCCAGCGTCGTCATGATGGTGGCCGGATCGCTACTCGAACTGGCCCGGTTCCGCGCCGCCCAGACTCTGTTCGGGCAGGACACGAAGACGCTCGCGTTCCGGATCGAGCGGGGCTCCCCGCCCCGGCTCGCGAACGTGTCGGGACTCACCGTGCTCACGGTCGGCGAGCTCGCCGACCTGCCCAGCCTGCTCCGACGGGTCAACGGATGAACCGGCTCCGCTCCGTGCCCCAGCGCGCCTGGTCCGACGTCGCCGTGCTCAGCGCCCTGTCCGTGCTCGGCGTGCTGGGCTTCGAAACCTCGTTCGGCGACTACAACTTCCTGCTCGCGGGCGTCGGGGGCCTGATCGTCGGCACCGGGGTCGCGCTTCTGGGTTATGCGCTCCGACTGGGCGCACTGGTCAGCGTCCTCGCCGCGATCGTCGCCTATTTCCTGCTCGGCACGCCGTTCACCATGCCCGACCAGGGCGTGCTGCTCGTCCTCCCCAGCCTGACCTCCGTGGCCGGCCTCGCCATCGGCGCCGTGTTCGGCTGGGCGGATATCGTCACGCTCGGCACCCCGGTCGAGGCGCCGTATTACATGCCCGTGCTGCCCTACTTCGCGGTCTGGCTGATCGCCCTCGTCGGCACCATGCTCGCGGTGCGCTGGCTGCCGCGCCGCCCGCGCACGGTGTGGCGCTCCAGCGTCCTCCTGGCAGGGCCGGTCGCGCTCTACCTGGCCGGCATCCTGATGGGAACGGATGAGGCCTATTACGCCGCCGTCCGCGGCATCGCCTTCGGCGTGATCGCCCTGGTCTGGCTGGGCTGGCGTCGCTCGCAACTGGAAAAGGCCTCCTCGGCCGGCGCGAACCGGCTGCTGCGCCGCAAACTGGTCGGCACCGGCACGCTCATCCTCGGCACGATCCTGATCGGCTCCCTGGCCGGGTCGGTGCTCGCCCCCGTGCAGGCCGAACGATTCGTGCTGCGCGAGGAGATCCAGCCGCCGTTCGACCCGTTGCAGTTCCCGAGCCCGCTGGCCGGCTTCCGCCAGTACACGAAGACCCTCGCCGAGACCCCGCTCTTCACGATCGAGGGTCTGGAGACCGGGCAACTGGTGCGCCTGGCCAGCATGGAGGCCTACGACGGCAAACTGTGGAACGTCGCCGGAGTCGACGGCGCGGAGAGCGCCTCCGCCGGGTTCCGCCTCGTCGGGCGCACGATTCCCGACGCCCCGCTGATCACCTCCGTGCGCTCCAGCACCGTCACGATCACCGGGTCCGGGTACGCGGATGTCTGGCTCCCCGGCGTCGGCTATCCCAGCACCGTCGACTTCGACGACCGGGCGAGCAGCGCCCAGGCCGAGAACCTGCGTTACAACGCCGGAACGGGAACGGCCGTGCTCACCAGCGGTGTGAAAAGCGGCTACCGCTATACGACCAGCGCCGCCGTGCAGCAGTCGTACCGGGACGAAGACCTGGTCGAGGTGCCCGTGGCGGCCGTCACCCTGCCGGCCGCCGAGAACATCCCGGATGTCGTCGTGGCCAAGGCGCTGGAATACACCGGCGGCGCCGTGACCCCCGTGGACCAGCTCCGCGCGATCCAGAAGGCGCTGAAGACCCAGGGCTTCCTCAGCCATGGACTTGCCTCCGACGGCATCCCCTCCCGGGCCGGCCACGGCGCCGACCGCATCGACGAGCTCTTCACGCGCAGCCAGATGGTCGGCGACCAGGAGCAGTACGCCGCGGCCATGGCGCTGATGGCGCGCAGCCTGAACCTGCCCGCCCGCGTGGTCATGGGCTTCGCCCCGGAGGTCCCGGACGGTGCCACGAGCGTGGAAGTGACCGGCTCCGACGTGACGGCGTGGGTGGAGGTCGCGTTCGAGGGTGTGGGCTGGGTTCCGTTCTTCCCGACCCCCGACCAGACGGATGTCCCGCAGGACCAGACCCCCAAGCCCAAGTCCGTGCCGCAGCCGCAGGTGCGCCAGCCGCCCCGCTCCGACAACCAGTCCGACGACCTGCTGACCGCCATCGAGATCGACGACACGAAGAAAGACGATAAGGACAAGGGATTCGTGCTGCCCGGTTGGGCGTGGCTGCTGGGGGGCACAGTCGGAATCCCGCTCCTGCTGATCCTCGGCCCGGTGCTCGTCATCGGTGCCCTCAAGGCGCGCCGTCGACGGAGGCGCCGCGGTCGCGGCAGCGGCGATACCCGCGTCGCCGGGGCCTGGGACGAGGTGACCGACGGGTATGCGGAACTCGGTTTCGAGGTGCCGCGCCACACAACCCGCCTGCTGGTCGCCGCGGACGTCGAGGCCCAGCTGGACCGTCAGGTCGGGCCCGGCGCCGCGGACATCCGTCTGGCGCCCCTAGCCGAACTCGTCGACCGTGCCGTCTTCAACGGTCAGCCCATCGGGGACGACCTGGTCGAGCAGAGCTGGGCCGACGCGCTGGAATCATTGCACCTCGCGGAAACCCGGGTGGGCCGTCTCCGCCGGATCATCAGCCGATTCCGTCTGCGGACACGTCGGGACTGGAGCCGTGTCGACCTCTCTAAGTCGCGCCGCCGATAGAGTGGCGAGGTGGACACCGCCGAAATCACCCTCCAATGAGGGTCGCCAGCCAAGCTCGCAGACGCACAGTGTTAGCCTGTCATGGTGCTGCTCGGTCGACTCCCTCTTCTCTGCCGCGACGAGTCCCCATCCTGAGGCCTCCCTCGTCGTGGCGTTTCTTGTTGGCTGATCACCCATTGCTGAGGAAGACGCACACACATGACTGACGCACCACGCACCGGCACCCGTCCGCGCACTCTGGCCGAGAAGGTCTGGGACAAACACCTCGTCACCGAGGGCGACGGCGCCACTCCCGACCTCATCTACATCGACCTGCACCTCGTGCACGAGGTCACCAGCCCCCAGGCCTTCGACGGGCTCCGCCAGGCCGGCCGACCGGTTCGCCGTCCCGATCTGACCATCGCGACGGAAGACCACAACACGCCGACCCTGGCGATCGACAAGCCCATCGCCGACCTCACCAGCCGCACGCAGATCGAGACGCTGCGCCGCAACTGCGAGGAGTTCGGCATCCGTCTGCACTCCCTCGGGGACATCGAGCAGGGCATCGTGCACGTCGTCGGACCGCAGCTGGGCCTGACCCAGCCCGGCATCACCGTGGTCTGCGGCGACTCGCACACCTCCACCCACGGCGCGTTCGGGGCCATGGCGCTCGGCATCGGCACCAGCGAGGTCGAGCACGTCATGGCCACCCAGACGCTGCCGCTCAAGCGGTTCAAGACCATGGCGATCACGGTGGAGGGCACACTCCGCCCCGGGGTGACGGCGAAGGACATCATCCTGGCCGTGATCGCGAAGATCGGCACCGGCGGCGGGCAGGGCTACGTGCTCGAATACCGTGGCAGCGCCATCCGCGCCCTCTCCATGGAGGGCCGCATGACCATCTGCAACATGTCGATCGAGGCCGGCGCCCGCGCGGGCATGGTCGCCCCGGATGCGATCACCTACGACTACCTCCAGGGTCGCGCCCATGCCCCGGAAGGCCAGGACTGGATCGACGCGGTCGCCTACTGGGACACCCTCGCCACCGACGACGGCGCCGAATTCGACGCCGAGGTCTTCCTCGACGCCGACACCCTGGAACCCTTCGTCACCTGGGGCACCAACCCCGGCCAGGGGGTCTCCCTGAGCGAGACCGTGCCCGACCCCTCCGGAATCCTCGACGACAACGAACGCTCCGCTGCCGAACGAGCCCTGGAATACATGGACCTCGCGGCCGGCACCCCGATGAAGGAGATCCGGGTCGACACCGTCTTCCTCGGATCCTGCACCAACAGCCGGGTCGAAGACCTGCGCGCCGCCGCCGCGATCGTGCAGGGCCGCACTCTGGCGCCGGGCGTACGGATGCTCGTGGTCCCCGGATCCGCGCGGGTGCGCATCGAGGCGGAGGCGGAAGGCCTCGACACGATCTTCACCGACTTCGGCGCCGAGTGGCGCTTCGCCGGCTGCTCGATGTGCCTGGGCATGAACCCCGACCAGCTGGCCCCCGGCGAGCGGTGCGCGTCCACCAGCAATCGCAACTTCGAGGGCCGCCAGGGCAAGGGCGGACGCACGCACCTCGTGTCCCCGCTGGTCGCGGCCGCCACCGCCATCCGCGGTACGCTGTCGAGCCCGTGGGACCTGGCCCAGGATGGAGACAAGTAGCAATGGAAAAGTTCACAACCGTCACCGGCGTCGCGCTTCCTCTGCGCCGCTCCAACGTCGACACCGACCAGATCATCCCGGCCGTCCACCTCAAGCGCGTCACCAAGACCGGATTCGAAGACGCCCTCTTCGCCCGCTGGCGCAGCGACCCTGCCTTCGTGCTCAACGAGCCGGCCTACGCGGGCGCCCGAGTGCTCGTGGCCGGCGCCGACTTCGGCACCGGTTCCTCCCGCGAACACGCCGTCTGGGCGCTGCGCGACTACGGCTTCGACGTGGTGCTCAGCCCCCGCTTCGGCGACATCTTCCGCGGCAACTCCGGCAAGCAGGGTCTGCTCGCCGGTCAGATCTCCGAGGCCGACGCGCAGCGCCTGTGGGACGTGATCGAGGCCACTCCCGGTATCGAGCTCACGGTCGACCTGGTCTCCCGCACCGCCCGCGTCGGAGCTCTCACCGTTCCCTTCGAGATTGACGATTACACCCGGTGGCGCCTCCTCGAAGGCCTCGACGACATCGGACTCACCCTGCGCGATGAAGCGCGGATCGCAGAATATGAATCCCACCGGGAGCCATGGCGGCCCCGGACTCTCCCGGCAAGGCAGGTTAGTTTATGAGCACAATCAGCGAAATCACCCAGGATCGTGAGAACGGTCAGAGCAAGGAAGACGCGCAGAATCGTGAGCATGCGCAGAGCTGGGGGGCGGCCGTGGGTCTGCAGGGCGACCGGATCACGATCCGCGGCGGTATTCCGCTGGTCGGCCGGATCGAGCTGAAGGGTGCCAAGAACCTGGTCACCAAGGCCATGGTCGCGGCTCTTCTGGGCGAGAGCCCCAGCACGCTCAAGAACGTTCCCAACATCAGCGACGTGCGCATCGTGCGCCAGCTGCTCGAGGTGCACGGCGTCAAGGTCACCGACGGCGCCGAGCCGGGTGAGCTGCTGCTCGACCCGGTCGACGTGGAGAGCGCGCACTTCGCCGCGATCGACGCCCACGCCGGCTCCTCGCGCATCCCGATCCTGTTCTGCGGCCCGCTGCTGCACCGCCTCGGCGAGGCATTCATCCCCGACCTCGGCGGTTGCCGCATCGGCGACCGCCCGATCGACTACCACCTGGACGTGCTGCGCAAGTTCGGAGCCGTCGTCGAGAAGCAGCCCAACGGCATCCGGATGTCCGCACCCAACGGTCTCAAGGGCACCAAGGTGTCCCTGCCCTACCCGAGCGTGGGCGCGACCGAACAGGTGCTCCTCACCGCTGTGCGCGCCGAGGGCATCACCGAGCTCAAGGGCGCGGCGATCGAGCCCGAGATCATGGATCTCATCAACATCCTGCAGAAGATGGGTGCCATCATCACGGTCGACACCGACCGTGTGATCCGGATCGAGGGCGTCGAGCGTCTCGAAGGCTACAACCACCGCGCCCTGTTCGACCGGAACGAGGCCGCCAGCTGGGCGGCCGCGGCCCTGGCCACCGACGGGGACATCTTCGTCGGCGGTGCGCGTCAGCCCGAGATGATCACGTTCCTGAACGTGTTCCGCAAGGTCGGCGGGGCGTTCGACATCGAAGACGACGGCATCCGTTTCTACCACCCGGGCGGCGACCTCAAGCCCGTCATCATCGAAACGGATGTGCACCCCGGCTTCATGACGGACTGGCAGCAGCCGCTCGTGATCGCCCTCACCCACGCCCACGGCGTCTCGATCGTGCACGAGACCGTGTACGAGCAGCGCTTCGGCTTCGTCGACGCCCTCGTGGAGATGGGCGCGACCATCCAGATCCACCGGGAATGCCTCGGCGGGCACCCCTGCCGGTTCGGCCAGCGCAACTTCAACCACTCGGCCGTCATCACGGGGCCGACGAAGCTGCACGGCGCCGACATCGAGGTTCCCGACCTGCGCGGTGGCTTCAGCCACCTGATCGCGGCCCTGACCGCCTCGGGCACGTCCACCGTGAGCAACGTCGGAATCATCAGCCGTGGCTACGAGAACTTCATCACCAAGCTGCAACTGTTGGGGGCTGACTTCGATCTCGAAGGATAATGGGGCTGTGCCAGCATCAGATCCAGCGCCCGTGTCCGATCCAGCGCCCCAGACCCACGTTTCCCCTGTCGCAGTGAACCCGGGCCGGGAGCGTTCGGAGACGAGAACGCCGTCGGTCTTCTGGGCGCTGGCGCTGATGATCCTTCCGGTGATCAACCTCGCCGTGCGGTTCAAGGTCACCGACGCCGAGAAGTTTCCGCGCGCCGGGGCGTTCGTGATGGCACCCAACCACTTCAGCGAGATCGACCCCGTGCTGATGGGCGTGCTCAGCTGGAAGCTCGGGCGCGCGCCCCGGTTCATGGCGAAGGCATCCGTCTTCCAAATCCCCGGGATCGGCTGGCTGCTGCACAAATCCGGGCAGATCCCGGTGCAGCGCGGCGGCAGCGTGCGCGGCAGCGAGCCGGTGAAGGCGGCCCGGCGCCTGGTCGAACGCGGCCAGATGGTCGTCGTCTACCCGGAGGGGTCGCTGACCCGCGACCCGGGGATGTGGCCGATGCGCGGCAAGACCGGCGCCGTGCGCATCGCGCTCGAGCAGGGCATCCCGATCGTCCCGGTCGCGCACTGGGGCGCCCAGGAGATCATGCCGCGCTACTCCAAGCGGCTCCGGCTGTTCCCGCGCAAGACCGTTCTCGTCAAGATCGGCGACCCGATCGACCTGGGTCGCTTCCGCGGGCGCAACCTCGACCCGGCGACACTGAACGAGGCGACCACGCTTGTCATGGCCGCCATCACTCAACTGCTCGAAGATCTCCGGGGTGAGACGGCGCCCGCAAAGCGCTGGAACCCGGTCGAGCACGATCAGAAAGAGACCGGCCGTTTTGAAGCCTAAGGTCCAGCCAGGCAAGCGGGTCGCCGTCCTCGGCGCCGGGAGCTGGGGCACAACGTTCGCGAAGATCCTGACCGACGGTGGGGCCGACGTGGTGCTCTGGGCCCGGCGCCCCGAGCTCGCCCGGGAGATCACCGAAGCCAGGCGCAACAGCGACTATCTGCCCGGCATCAACCTGCCCGTGGGCCTTCGCGCCACCTCCCGGCTCGACCTGGCCCTGGCCGGCGCCGAGCAGGTGTTCGTGTCGGTGCCGAGCCAGTCGCTGCGCGAGAACCTGATTCTGGCGGAGCCGTTCCTGGAGCCCGGCGCCATCGTCGTGTCGCTGATGAAGGGCGTCGAGCGCGGCTCCGGCCTGCGCATGAGCCAGATCATCGCCGAACTGCTGCCGATCGACCCTGACCTGATCGCGGCGATCTCCGGACCCAACCTGGCCCTCGAAATCGCCAAGGAACAGCCCACGGCCGCCGTGGTCTCCTCGAACAGCCTCGAGACCGCGCAGGCCGTGGCCATGCTGGCCCGCAACCGCTACTTCCGCTCGTACGTCAACACGGATGTCATCGGCACCGAATTCGGCGGCGTGCTCAAGAACCTGATCGCGGTCGCCATCGGCATCGTCGACGGCGTCGGCTACGGCGAGAACACGAAGGCGTCGATCATCACCCGCGGTCTCGTGGAGATGACCGATTTCGCCGTGGCCTACGGCGCCCATCCGGAAACCCTGGCCGGTCTGGCCGGCCTCGGTGACCTCATCGCCACCTGCCAATCGCCGCTCAGCCGCAACAACACGGCCGGCCGGCTGCTCGGCCAGGGCTACGGCATCGCCGACGTGGTCAAGCAGATGCAGCAGACCACGGAGGGTCTCGCATCCGTCGGTCCCGTACTCGAACTCGCCCGTGCCAAGGGGGTGGACATGCCCATCGTCGAGCAGGTCCGCCAGGTGCTGGCCGGTACTCTGAAACCGCGGGACCTGGCCCCGCACCTGACAACGGACTCAGCCGAGCCGCAGGGCGAAAGGACGATTGATGACGAACAAGCTCACGGTGGCGCTGCTCTTTGGGGGTCGGTCAAGCGAACATTCGATCAGCTGCGCCACAGCGGGCGGCGTCCTGGCGGCAATTGACCGCGAACGCTACAACGTCATCCCGATCGGCATCACCCGCGACGGCGCCTTCGTGCTCGAAGCGGATGACCCGGCCCGGTTCACGCTGGACGCCGAGCAGCTTCCGGAGGTCTTCGACAACGGCAGCCGCATCCGGTGGCCGGAAAGCAGCCTCAGTCATCAGCTGACGGTCAGCGACGGTGCCGGCACCGGCCACCGTTCGCTGGGCAACGTCGACGTGGTCTTCCCGATCCTGCACGGCCCGTTCGGTGAGGACGGCACCGTGCAGGGGCTGCTCGAACTCGTCGGGCTGCCCTATGTGGGCTCAGGCGTGCTCGCGTCGGCGCTCGGCATGGACAAACACTTCACCAAGACCGTCTTCCAGCAGGCAGCCCTGCCGGTCGCCCCGTGGCGCACCGTCACCGCCGCCGACTGGGCCGAGGCTCCAGGCATGGCGTTCGCGGCGGCCGAGGGACTCGGTCTGCCCGTGTTCGTCAAACCCGCGCGGGCCGGGTCGAGTGTGGGCGTCAGCCGGGTGTCGAACCTGGACCAACTCGCCGAGGCGATGCGCGTGGCCCTGCTGGAGGACAGCAAGGTTCTCATCGAGGCAGGGCTGTCGGGGCGCGAACTCGAGATCGCGGTGCTGCAGGCTCGTCCCGGGGAGGCGACGCGGGCATCCGTCGCCGGCGAGGTGCGGGTGACCGGCCGCGACTTCTACGACTTCGACGCCAAGTACCTCGGAGCGGACGGCATCGAGCTGGTCTGCCCGGCCGACCTCACCCCGGTGGAACTGGGCGAGATGCAGGCCCTGGCCATCCGGGCGTTCGACGCCATCGACGGCGCCGGGCTGGCGCGGGTCGACTTCTTCCTCACGGCCGACGGCTGGGTGATCAACGAGATCAACACCATGCCCGGTTTCACCCCGATCTCGATGTTCCCGTCGTGCTGGCTGGCCAGCGGCTTCACCTACCCGCAGCTGATCGACGAGCTGATCGAGGTGGCGCTGGCCCACCGCGCCGCCCCCGCTGCGCTCCGCCTGGCGGTCTAATCGCGCGAGCGGGTGCGAGCATCCTCACCGAAACGACGACTTTGATGGGTTGACGGATGCCGCAACCCCCCAGAGTTGTCGTCTCACCGCGGGTTCAGGTGCGCTACGGGGTGGGCGGCAGGGTTTCGCCGTCGGGCGGCAGCAGCAGGTCCTCGGCGCCGAGGCACTTGCCCGTCGCGGGGATGTTCGCCACGGCCTGCGCCAGGTCCACGAGCACCGTCGAGCCGCTGACCTTGTCCGAGTCGATGACCAGCTCCGTCGCGGGGTCGCGGCCGTAGGTGGTGTACCGGTAGAGCGGGGCATCCGAATCGTCTTCGATCCAGTCGATGCCGTTGACCGTGAGGCACGGGAGCGTCGTGGGCTCGGGCACCGTCACACCGCAGTGCAGCAGGACCGCGCTCGGCGTGCCCCAGGCACCCGTGGCCTGGGCGTTCGTCTCCCGTTCCGGCAGCGAGGCCACCGTCGTCGGCAAACGCACGATGAGACTGGCGCAGGTGGGATTGACGGCATCCGCTGCCGGTTCCAGCGGCACGATCGCCGTGCAGCCGGTGAGCAGAACAGTGCCCGCAACGAGCGTGAGCGCGATGCCGGTGCGGAGGGAGCGGATGCGGGGAGTCATTGCATTCAGGCTACCGTTTGATGCATGACGAATGCTGCGGGCGCGATGCTCCCCACGAGTGAAACGCTGGCCGATCTGAGTGAGGGCGAGGTTCTCGCCCGAATCTTCCCCCGTTTGCCTGGCTCCGCCGCCCAACTGCTCGGCCCCGGCGACGACGCCGCCGTGATGCGGGCCCCGGACGGGCGCTTCGTGGTGACCACGGACATGATGATCCAGGGGCCGGACTTCCGGCTCGCCTGGTCGAGCCCGCACGACCTCGGCTGGAAGGCCGCCGCGACGAACCTGTCCGACGTCGCCGCGATGGGGGCTCGCCCCACCGCCCTGGTCGTCGCGATCGCCGCACCGCCGTCGACGCCGATCTCGGTGATCGAGGGCATCGCCGACGGCTTGCGCGACTGCTGCGAAGCCCTGGCGCCCGGCTGCGGCGTCGTCGGCGGCGACCTGTCCGCCTCCGACGCGCTCACGCTCGCCGTGACGGCCTTCGGCGACCTCGAGGGGCGCGAGCCCGTGCTGCGCTCCGGGGCGCGGCCAGGCGACGTTGTGGCCCTGGCCGGGCGCCTCGGTGAGGCCGCCGAGGGTCTGGACCTGCTCTTTCGTCTCGCCGTGGACGAAACCGGCACCCCGGATGCCGCACTCGCGCAGGCGCTGCGGGCGCAGCATCCCGACGCGGTCGCCGCGCAGCTCGCACCCGAACCTCCCATCGACCGAGGGCCTGCCGCCGCCGCCGCGGGCGCGACCGCGATGCTCGACGTGTCCGACGGCCTCGCCATCGACGCCGGACGCCTGGCCCGGGCCAGCGGCGTGGGCATCGACTTCACCCGCTCGGCGCTCGGCGAGAATGTGGAACGCGCCCTCGGCGGCGGCGAGGACCACGGTCTGCTCGCCACGTTCCCGCCGGGTGCCGTGCTGCCCGACGGCTTCCGCGCCCTCGGCGTGGTGACGGATGCCGCCGGCCGGGTCCTGCTCGACGGCCGCCCCCACGACCAGGCCGGGTGGGACCCGTACCGCGGCTGGGACGGCGCCGTCGTCTGAGCGCCGTCCGCACGTCGGAGGGCCGGCCGCACGTCGGAGAGCGTCCCACCCGTCGGAGTGCCGGCATCCGGCATCCGTCGGCCAGCGTCATCGGAGGCCGTGCCCGCCCGTCGCGGCGCACCCTATGGAAGCGGGCGCACGTTAGAGCATGCGCCGCGAGCCACAAGGTGCGCCGCGAGCCAGAAGGTGCGCCGCGAGCCAGAAGGTGCGCCGCGAGCCACAGGGTGCGCCGCGAGCCACAGGGTGCGCCGCGAGCGGCACGACTCAGTCGGCGGGCAGCACGGGGGAGGCGTACCAGACGGTCGTGTCGCCGTAGTCCTTGCGGCGGTCCGACTCCAGGCCGGGACCCCAGAGCGGCTCGGGAGAGCGCGAACTGCGTTCGACGATGACGAGGGCGTCGGGGTCGAGCAGCGGCGCCAGGGCGGCGAGGTTGTGGCCGAGCTCGGTCTCGGCGAGGTCGTACGGCGGGTCGATGAAGACCAGGTCGAAGCCCTCGCCGGTGGCCGCGAGGAACGACTGAACGGCCTGGCTGCTCACCTTGATCTTCGGGGCGCCCTGCTTCGGCGCCGAACGCAGCACGGCCTCGGTGTTCTTGCGACACATCTGCGCCGCGCCGAAGTTGTTGTCGACGAGAGTCACGATGCGCGCTCCGCGGCTGGCGGCCTCCAGGCCCAGCCCACCCGAGCCGGCGTACAGGTCGAGCACCCGGGAACCGCGGATGATGTCGCGCGCGTCGAGCGCCGAGAAGATCGCCTCCCGCACACGGTCACTGGTGGGGCGGGTGCCGGTCTTGGGCACCGCCAGAGGCAGGGAACCGGCAAACCCGGCGACGATTCGCGTCATAACCCATCGAGTTTATCGTCCTCGGCGCCGCAGGTCAGAGGCGCCGCCTACGATCGAAGCATGAGCGATTCGGAGGCTGCCGAGAAACTCGCCCCGGTGACCCTCGACAGCAGGCTCGCCAACGTGGTGGGCGGCAAGACGGCCGTCGCCCTGGGCAAGGCGTTCGGCGTGGACACCGTCGGCGACCTGCTCAGCCATTACCCGCGCCGCTACGCCCGCCGCGGGGAGCTCTCCTCGATCAGCCTGCTGCCGCTCGACGAGAACGTGACGATCGTCGCCGAGATTCGCAGTGTCGAGGAACGCGCGATGAAGGCCCGCAAGGGATCGATCGTCGAGGTGAAGATCTCCGACGGCCGCGGCATCCTCAGCCTCACCTGGTTCAACCAGTCCTGGCGGGCCAGGCAGCTCCAACCCGGCATGCGCGGCATGTTCGCGGGCAAGGTCTCCGACTACCGCGGCCACCTGCAGCTCACGCACCCCACCTACAAGCTCTTCGGCCCCGGCCCCGGCGCCGACGACGAGCCCGAGATGCCCGAGGATGCCGAGGCCGCCAAACTCTGGATCGAGCAGCCCGTCGCGATCTATCCGGCGACCAACACCATGGCCAGCTGGCAGATCGCGCAGACCATCGCGATCCTGCTCGACAGCGTGGGTCTCGTGCCCGACCCGATCCCGGCGGAGCTGCGCGGCGAGCGCGGGCTGCTGCCTCAGGGCCGTGCCCTCGAGCTGATCCACCGACCGGAAACCGATTCGGATTGGCGCCGCGCCCGCGACACCCTGCGGTTCACCGAGGCCTTCGTGCTGCAGAGCGCCCTGGTGCAGCAGCGGCTCACCGCCCGGCAGCAGCTGTCCACCGCGCGCGCAGCGGTACCCGGCGGCCTGCTCGATCGATTCGACGCCGGCCTTCCCTTCACCCTCACCGCCGACCAGCAGGGCGTGGCCGCGGAAATGGCCGCCGACCTGGCCCAGACCGCGCCGATGAACCGGCTCGTGCAGGGGGAGGTCGGCTCCGGCAAGACCGTGGTGGCCCTGCGGGGCATGCTCGCCGTCGCCGATTCGGGAGGCCAGTCCGCCCTGCTGGCTCCCACCGAGGTGCTGGCGGCCCAGCACCTGCGCTCGATCGTGCGTTCGCTCGGGCCCGAGCTGTCGGCCGAGTTGATGCCGACCCTGCTCACCGGTCAGCTGCCCGTGGCCGAGCGCCGCAAGGCGCTGCTGCGGGTGGTGTCCGGGCAGGCGAAGATCGTGATCGGCACGCACGCCCTGCTCGGAGACAAGGTCACGTTCTTCGACCTCGGCCTGGTCGTCGTCGACGAGCAGCACCGCTTCGGTGTGGACCAGCGCGAGGCCCTGCGGCTGAAGGGTGCCCTGCCACCGCACGTGCTGGTACTCACCGCCACCCCGATCCCGCGCACGGTGGCCATGACGGTGTTCGGCGACCTCGACGTGAGCACCATCGCCGAGCTGCCGGAGGGGCGGCAGGGCATCGAGACGTTCGTCGTGCCGCTCTTCGAGAAGCCCGGCTGGGTGATGCGGGTGTGGACTCGACTGGCCGAAGAACTCGCCCTGGGGCGCCAGGGATTCGTGGTCTGCCCGGCCATCGCCCCGAAGCAGCTGGAGGAGGGGGCGGAGGTCGACCCGGAGACGGCCGCTCCGGCACTCGTCGAAACGGCACTCGTCGAAACGGCATCCGTCGAAGTGGTGCTCGCCGAACTGCGCCGCAACCCGGCCCTCGCCGCGGCCCGCATCGAACCGCTGCACGGGCGCATGACCAGCGACGAGAAAGACCAGACCATGAGGGCCTTCGCTGCAGGGCAGATCGACGTGCTCGTGGCGACGACCGTGATCGAGGTCGGCGTCGACGTGCCCAACGCCTCCGCCATGGTGGTGCTGGACGCCGATCGGTTCGGCGTCTCCCAGCTGCATCAGCTGCGCGGCCGGGTGGGCCGCGGCGGCGTGCCGGGGCTCTGCCTGCTGGTCACGACCGCCGAGGCGGAGACCATCGCGCGCGAGCGCGTGGAGGCGGTGGCGGCCACGCTCGACGGTTTCGAACTGGCCCAGGTCGACCTCGAGTTGCGCCGGGAAGGCGATGTCCTCGGCAACAACCAGTCCGGGGGCCGTTCCTCGCTGCGCCTGCTGCGAGTGGCCACCGATGGGGACCTCATCGGGGAGGCCCGCGGCCACGCCCAGCGCCTGAGCGAGCATGACCCGCACCTCGAGAGCGTCCCGGCGCTGCGGGACGCGGTGCGTCGTCGCCTGGACGACGCGGAGCGAGCCTCGCTGACCAAGTCCTGACGGGGCCGAGATCAGCCCACGCACAGGAACCGTCCACGGTCTCGGGCTAGGGTGAGCGCTATGCGCAGGATCGCCGTCGTACCTGGTTCCTTCGACCCCGTCACCCGGGGTCATCTCGACGTGATCGCCCGGGCGGCCGGTATCTTCGACGAACTGCATGTGCTCGTCGTGCACAACCCCGGCAAGACGGCGCTGCTGCCGATTGCGCAGCGGGTCGCCCTGCTGCAACGGTCCATTTCGGATGCCGGGCTGCCGGAGAACATCGTGGTCTCCTCCTGGAGCGTGGGGCTGCTCGTGGACTACTGCCTCGAGGTCGGGGCCAGCGTGCTGATCAAGGGCATCCGCTCCCAGGTCGATGTGGCCTACGAGACCCCGATGGCGATCGTGAACCGCAACCTCGCCGCCGTGGAGACCGTGTTCCTGTTGCCCGACCCGGCCAACGCGCACGTGTCCAGCTCCCTGGTGCGCCAGGTTGCCGCCCTCGGCGGCGATATCACCCCGTACGTTCCGCGAGCCGTTGCGGAGTTCCTGCAGAAGGCACCCGTGTGAGCGCCTCGCCCGTTCGTGTGGTCAACGCCCCGGCGCTCGCCGGGGCCACGGACGGGCCTGTCGTCGATTCCGACGACGAGACCCTGATGGATCTCTCGGCCGTGGAGGCGGCGGCGCGCTCGATCATCCGCAACATGGAGACCGTCATCGACGGCAAGCACTCCGCCGTGAGCTGCGCCCTCACCGTGTTGCTGGCCCAGGGGCATCTCCTGATCGAAGACGTTCCCGGTGTGGGCAAGACGATGCTGGCCAAGGCCCTGGCCAAATCCGTGCACTGCACGGTCAGCCGCATCCAGTTCACCCCCGACCTGCTGCCCTCCGACGTGACGGGTGTGTCGGTGTTCAATCAGGTGGACCGCCGGTTCGAGTTCAAACCGGGCGCCATCTTCGCCAACATCGTGATCGGCGATGAGATCAACCGGGCGAGCCCGAAGACGCAGTCCGCGTTGCTGGAATGCATGGAGGAACGCCAGGTCACGGTCGACGGCACCACCTATCTGCTGCCGTTGCCGTTCACCGTCGTGGCCACCCAGAACCCGATCGAGATGGAGGGCACCTATGCCCTGCCGGAGGCCCAGCGGGACCGGTTCATGGCCCGCATCTCGATGGGCTACCCCGACAACGAGTCCGAACTGCGGATGCTGGACGCCCGCGACACCTCGAGCCCCCTGGACGGGATCGAGGCGGTCGTCACCGGGGCCGAGCTGCGAGGCATGATGACGGCCGTGCGGAATGTCTTCGCCTCTGCGGCGGTCAAGGAATACGCGGTCAGCCTCGTGCGCGCCACCCGGGACGATCGCGACCTGCGCCTCGGCGCCAGCCCCCGGGCCACGCTGCAGCTGATCCGGGCGGCCAAGTCCCGGGCGGCACTGCACGGAAGGGACTACGTGTTGCCGGACGACATCGACGCGCTGGCGGTGGCCGTTCTCGGGCACCGTCTGGTGCCCAGCAGTCGAGTGCTCGGCCACCACCAGGACAGCGGCGCCGTGGTCGATGACATCGTGCGCCGGATCGTCGCCGCCACCCCCGTTCCCGTCGGCGCCCCCGGGCACACCTGACGCCATGCCAGTGAATCGGCGACGCGGCGCGGCGTTCTGGTTACCTCGGCTCACCTTCCGAGGCGGGATGTTCCTCGCCCTGGGTGCCGGCCTGCTTCTCCTCGGCCTGATCGGCAATCAGCGCGATCTCCTGTTCATCGCCGGCCTGCTCCTCGCGATCCCGCTGGCCGCCGTCGTCTACGTCTCCGTGCGTCCGCTGCGCCTGCAGGTGACACGGATGCTGCGCCCACCGGTCGTGTCGGCCGGCGGCGAGGCCGTGGTGGTGCTCAGCCTCCGTAACCTCTCGGCGCGGCCTGTGACGGGTCTGCGTCTGCGGGACACCGCCGATGCGGGGCTGACGCTGCCGGACAGCACGGAGCTGCCCGGGCTGGCTCGCGCCCAGGGAGGGCAGGGGGCAGGCGCCGACACGCTTCGATTCCAATACCGGAGCACGGTCTCCAAGCGCGGTGTCTACGCGTCGGGACCGGTTCTGATCGGGCGTTCGGACCCGTTCGGCCTTGCCTCCGGCGAGTGGTCGGTGGGGGAGCCGCACGACCTCGTGGTGACGCCCCGGGTCACCCCGTTGGCCGGACGAGGCCTCGCCAGCGCGTTGAACGACGGTGATGTTCCGGAACGGCTGCGGCGGCTCCATCACAACGCGGATCCGCTGATCGCACGCGAGTACCGGCCCGGCGATCCGCTGCGCCGGGTGAACTGGCCGGCCACGGCGCGGCGGGGCGAGATCATGGTGCGTCAGGAGGAAGAGCAGAGCAACCCGGGTGCCCGCCTCGTGCTCGACACGGCCCTGCGCGGCCGTCGTGACGTCCCGTCCGGTGCTGGCGCCGACGCCGGCGAGGACGCCGATGCGCAGCGCCAGGGCCGCACGCGCGTCGAGCAGGCCTTCGAGGTGGCCGTCGAGTTGACGGCATCCGTGGGCGTACACCTGCTCGAGGCCGGGTACCAGGTGGACCTGGTCGAGCTCGGCCCGAGCCAGCTGCGCCCGAGCCAGCCGAGCCCGAGCCAGCCGAGCCCGGGCAGGCCGGGCGGCGGTCAGTCCGAGCCGGGCGAGCCGGGTCAGCCGGGCCAGCCGGGCCAGCCGGGCGAGCCGGGTGAACCGGGCACCGGCGGGGACGCCGGCCGAGGAGGGTTGCGCGGTGAGGCGCCGGCGGTCTTCCGGTCCCCGGGCGGCGCCGTGCTTCTCCTCGCGGGGCTGGCCCGCGTGATGCCCGTGGATCCGACCGGGCTCTGGGAAGTCCTGGAGCCGGAAGCGGCAGTACCGGTTGCCCCGGCTGCCCAGGAGCACCCGGGACGCGCGGGCGGGACCGCCGGAACCTCCGCGAACCGAGGGGCCGGGCAGGCCGGCGGCCAGGCGCAGCCCACCTTCGCCGTGCTGGTCTCCGTCGACGCCCGGGACGTGGCCGGGCTGGCGAACCTGGTGACCGTGAGCAGGCCCGCGGTGGCGTTCGTGCTGGACACGGTCGATCCGGATGCCGTACGCCGTCTCCGCGAGGCAGGCTGGCGCTGTATCGGTTTGCGCCAGGCCCGGGACATTCCCCGCGCCTGGACGGATTTCATCGGCGAGGGGCGGCCCGTTCATGACACGGTCTGAAGCCGACACCACCACCGGCGGCCCGCCGGCCGCCTCCGGTGCCGGGCAGCCCGTTCCGACCATCCGGGCCATGCGCATCGCTTCGGCGCAATGGCCCCTCGCGGGAGCGCTCCTGCTGCTGCTGGCCGTGGCCGGCGGCGCCCTCGCGCCCCTGCTGAACGGGACCGGCTGGTGGTGGCTGATGGCTATCGTCGCCGCCGTGGTGCTGCTCGGCGGCGCCGGACTGCGCCGGGTCGGGGTGCCCGGGTTCCTCGGCCCCCTGTTCGGGTTCGGGTTGCTGGTGGCGACCCTGACGCTGCTCTTCGGCGCGGGAACCGGCTGGGTCCTGGTGATTCCCACCGGAGAGACCCTCGACCGGTTCCGCGACCTGGTGCTCGCCGGGACGCTCTCCATTGAAATGCAATCGACGCCCGCGGAAGCGACCGCCGGCATCCTGTTCCTGCTCGGTGTGGGCGCCGGAATGATGGCGATCCTGATCGACACGCTGGCAGTGGTGCTGCGGGTGCCCGCGCTGGCCGGGCTGCCCGTGCTGGTGCCGCTGCTCGTTCCGGGCCTGGTGCTCGGCGGCAAGGCGAACCTGCCCGCCCTCGTGCTCACGGCGGTCGCCTACCTGGTGCTCCTGCGGGTGGAGATCCGGATGCGCCAGGCCGGCAGCACGGCGTTCACCCCCGGTCGTCCGTGGGCGCCCGTCGCCCCCGGGGGAGCGGTCGTCGTGGGCGGCATCGCGGTCGTGGCCGCGATCGTGGTCAGCGTCGCCATGCCCGTGCTGCCCGGCGGCGGCCTCGCCGGCGCGCGCCCGGGCGGCAGCCTGCTCTTCGCCAACGGTGTGAGTCCCATGATCAACCTCGGACAGGACCTGCGCCGGCCGGACGCCGTGCCCGTGCTGCACTACCGCACTACCGCGACGCGGCCGCCCTACCTCCGGATGCTGACCCTCGACGAGTTCTCCGGCCGTAACTGGACCGCGCGACTCGCCCCGGGGAACCGGGAGAACACCGTCGATGACATCGCCCTGCCGCCCGGTTTGTCTCCGGAGATCGCCACCGGGGAGACCATCACCACGATCGGTATCGACGGCCTGGCGACCCGATGGCTGCCGACTCCGGCGCCGGCCCGCTCGGTGACCGGGCTGCTGGGCTTCTGGTACTGGAACGGGACGAGCGGGTCCATAGCCAGTCCGAGCGACACGACCCGCGGGCAGGAGTACACCGTGACGTCGCTCACGCTCGCCCCCACCGCGGAGCAGCTGCGGCAGGCCGAGGCCGACTATCCGTCCGGGATCCAGGACAGCCTCGAACTGCCGGCGCAGACCCCGGCCCTGATCGGCGACACCGCACGTGAGGTCACCGCGGGTGCGGCCACGGCGTACGACGCCGCCGTGGCCCTGCAGGAGTACCTGCGCGGCAGCGAGTTCGACTACGACACCGAGGCTCCCGTGGAGGCCGACTACGACGGCGGCGGCATCGACGTCGTCAGCACATTCCTCGAGGTGAAGAGCGGGTACTGCGTGCACTTCTCCTCGGCGATGGCCGTGATGGCCCGCTCGGTCGGCATCCCCGCCCGGATCGCGATCGGCTACCTGCCCGGGGTCCTGTCGGCGTCGAGCTCCGTCGCCGGGATCGGACGGTACAGCGTCGACACCCACGACCTGCACGCCTGGACCGAAATCTACTTCGAGGGTGTGGGCTGGGTGCCGTTCGAGCCCACGCCGAGCCGGGGCCGCGTGCCCGACTACACGCGCGAGACAAGCGCCGCGGCGCCGAACGACGAGGCCGGCCAGACCGCCCCGTCGGGCGCAGCCCGGCCCGAGGACGCCGGCGCACAGAACGCAGCCGATGGGGAACAGGGCGCGGCAACGCCCGAGGAGGAGGCCGGCGGCCTCCTCCGACTCGGCCTCCTCCTCACCGGGGTGCTCGCCCTGCTCCTGGTGCCGGCCGCCGTTCGGGTGACCCGCCGCCGGTTGCGGCGCCGGGGCATCCTTCGCGGGCCGGACGGAGCAGGCGTGGCCTGGCGGGAAGTGAGCGACACCGCCGTGGACCACGGTGTCGAGGTGCGGGACACCGAAACGCCGCGGGAACTCGCGGGCCGCCTGCGTCGGCTCGTCGAGTCCCGGCCGGGACCGGCCGGGGGCACCGAGCAGGAGAGCGTGAACGAGGCTCTCGAGCGGCTGCTCGTGGCGGCGGAGCGTAGCCGGTACGCGCGATCGTCGGGCACGGGGGACACGGCGCGATCGGCGGCTCTGGCGGCCGACCTCGACGTGGTGCTGCGCGGCATCCGTTCGGGGTCGGAGCGGCGGGCCCGGGTGCAGGCGACGCTGTTGCCGGTATCGCTCTGGCAGCCGGGCGCCCAACGCATCGGACGCCCAGCCGCGAACGCGTAGAATCTCTCCCCGTGAGTAAGTTTAAGAAGACCCCGTACAAGGTCGATGTGCGCGACCTGATCAACCGTCCGGGCACGATGCACGAACGGCACCTTGAAATCAACGTCCCGGAAGACCTCGGCGAAAGCCTGGTCGCCGTAAAGGCAGGCTCGACCCTGATCGCGAATCTGCGTCTGGAGACCCTGCACGAGGGCATTCTCGTGTCGGCCCAGGTGTCGGGAATCGCCGCCGGAGAGTGCGGCAGATGCCTGATCGACGTCGAATTGCCGGTCCAAGTCGAGTTTCACGAGCTTTTCGCGTACTCTCTAGACGAAGCTTATGAAAGTGAAGTTCAAGATGACCACGTGGATCTTGAACCTCTGATCAGGGATGCGGTGGTTTTGTCACTGCCGTTCCAGCCGGTTTGCCGGCCGGATTGCCCAGGTCTCGACCCCGAGACCGGCGAGCGGCTTGCCGAAGCCCCTGAATTCGTACCCGAAGAAAAGCGCGATCCCCGGTGGGCCGCGCTCATGAAATTCCAAGCTTCCGAAAACAGCGGCACGGATGAAGACATCCAGGCTGAAACGGATAGAGAAGAGAAGTAGTCATGGCAGTCCCGAAGCGCAAGCAATCACGCTCCAACACCCGTTCACGTCGTTCCTGCTGGAAGGCCGAGGCTCCCACCCTGGTCAAGACCATGGAAAACGGCAAAGTTGTCTACAGCCTGCCGCACCGCGCCAAGGTCGTCACCGACGCTGCCGGCACGGCACTGTTCATGGAATACAAGGGCCGTAAGGTCGCCGACGTTTAATTCGGTTGTGCCAGAACGTCTGATGCCGCGCCGACGGATGCCGGGAGACCCGATTGCGGGTTCCGGTCCGTGGAGTCGCGGCATCAGTGTTGTCCGGGGGTATCTTCTCGGTGGGCACTCATGAGTGCTGCGCCTGAGAGGTCGTCGCTGCTGGCGACCCTCGGTGTGCAGATCGATCCGGCCCTGCTGGAACTGGCGTTGACCCACCGCTCGTACGCGTACGAGCACGGCGGCGTGCCCACGAACGAGCGCCTGGAATTTTTGGGCGACTCGATCCTGGGGCAGGCCGTGACGGTCATGCTCTACCGGGAATATCCGCTGCTCGACGAGGGGGACCTCGCCAAGCGCCGGGCCAGCCTGGTGTCGAGCGTTGCCCTCGCGGGCATCGCGCGCGGCATCGGACTGGGCGACTACGTGCGACTCGGCCGCGGCGAGATCCTCACCGGTGGTCGCGACAAGTCATCGATCCTCGCCGACACCGTCGAGGCGCTCATCGGCGCCGTCTACCTCGACTCCGGTGGAGAGACGGCCACCGCCCTCGTGATGCGGCTGATCGAGCCGCTGCTGCGCGATCCCGGGCACTTCGGTGTCTCCATGGACCCCAAGACGAGTCTGCAGGAAGCCGCAGCGCGACTGGGTTCCGGTGCCCCGGTGTACTCCATCGCGGAGAGCGGTCCCGACCACTCCAAGGTGTTCATCGCCACCGTGACCGTTGGCGTGGTCACGGCCGTCGGTGAAGGCACGAGCAAGAAGCACGCCGAGATGGCTGCAGCGCTCGACGCCTGGACGCGCCTCAGCACTCCCTGAACTGCCGGCACGCCGTGTCGCTGGAAGGCTCGAATGCCCGAGCTGCCTGAAGTAGAGGTCGTTCGCGCCGGCCTGGCGCCGGCCGTGTCCGGCGCAGTGATCGCCGGCGTCGAGGTCTTCGAACAACGATCGCTGCGGCGCCATGACCCGGCGAGCGGGCCGTTCGCCGACCTGTTGCAGGGGCGCAGGGTGCTCGCCGCCGTGCGCCGGGGCAAGTTCCTCTGGCTGCCGCTGAGTTCCGGCCGCGCGCTCGTGGTGCACCTCGGGATGAGCGGCCAGGTGCTGCTGCGCAGCCCCGGATCGGACACGGACCGGCAACTGCGCATCCGTTTGCAGATCGAACACCCGGAGCATGGCGAGCTGTGGGTCAACTTCGTCGACCAGCGCATCTTCGGCAGCATGGCCGTGGACTCGATGCAGCCCACCAGCGACGGGCTGACGGCCGGGTACTCCGGGCTGGCAGGCGGTGCTGTAGGACTGGCTGCAGGCGCGGGCTGGCCGGGGCTGATCCCGTCACAGGTGGCGCACATCGCTCGCGACCCGCTGGACCCGGGCTTCTCGGCGCCGCTCTTCCTGGCGGCCCTGGGGCGCAAGAAAACCGGGATCAAGCGTGCCCTGCTCGACCAGACCCTGATCAGCGGCATCGGCAACATCTACGCTGACGAGGCGCTGTTCGCGGCCCGAGTGCACTACGAGCAGCCGGCACAGTCCCTGTCGCCCGCGAAGGGTCGGGCGCTGCTGGCCGCGGTCCGCAGCATCCTGAACCGTGCCCTGGCCGAGGGCGGAACGAGTTTCGACGCGCAATACGTGAACGTGAACGGGCAGTCCGGGTATTTCTCGCACAGCCTCAACGCGTATGGACGGCAGGGTTCGCCCTGCCCCCGCTGCGGCACACTGCTTGTGCGGCAGCAGTTCATGAACCGCAGCTCACACCTCTGCCCACGCTGCCAGCGACTGCGCTGACGCACCGCCCGCCTGGAACCGCCGCCTCGAAAACAAATTCGAAACTTAGCTATAAAATAAGTGAACAACTCTCGACTACGCGTACTAGTTCTGGTAGTCTCGACGCATGACCACCACCGCAGATGATCTCAGAACGGCGACGGATGCCGTCGCTCGCCTGGGCTCGTCCTGCGCCGACTACGAGGCTCTTCCCGATTCTGAGGTGCTGGCCGGCCAGAAGCAGATCGCAGCCGCCCGGCGGCTCCTCGACACCCGTTCCGCCTGGATGGCGGCGACCATCGCCCGCCGCTCCCGGCCCGAGCTCGGCCACTCCGGTCTCGCCGCGCAGCAAGGGTTCCTCTCACCCGAGGCACTCATCCAGACGGTGACCGGGTCGACCAAAAACGACGCGTTCAAGCTCGTCGCCGTCGGCACGATGATGGCCGATGCCGAGGCGGCGGAGAAACTGGTCGAGGCTGCCGTGGACGCACCCGACAGTGATCCCGGTCTCGTCGCCGCTTTCGTGGCGAAGGTGCCGTGGCAGGCACCGATCGCCCACGCCGTCACCGACGGCACCCTCTCGGTCGATGCGGCCGAGTCGATCCGTTCCGGTCTGGGGCAGATCGACGCCGCGGTCACCGCCGAGAGGCTCGGCACCGCCCTCGATTCCCTCCTCGTTGAGGCCGCGTCACTGAATGTCGACCAGGTCTTCAAACTCGCACGCCGGATGCGCGACCAGCTCGACGAGGCCGGCATCGCCGCCCGCGAGAAGCAGGCCCACGACGACCGGTTCCTGCGGGTCTACCGGCTCGGCAACGGCAACGTGCGCCTGCACGGGCTCTTCGCACCCGAAGACGGCGAATTTGTCCTCTCGACTTTCGACTCCGTGACCAGCCCTCGCCGCGGCGGGGTGCGTTTCGTCGACAAGGACAAGGCCGCCTGGGCCAAGCGCGTCCAGGATGACCCCCGCAGCACGGAGCAGATCGCCGCCGACGCCCTCGTGCAGTTGCTGAAGATCGCCGGCGAAGCCGACCAGGGCCGGGTCTTCGGCGGCCGCCGCCCCGCGGTTCGGGTCATCGTGACCGAGAAGGCCCTGAAGCCGGGCCAGCCAGGCACCCCGGAGACCGCCGCAGCCACCGAAACCCGCGAAGCCGCCGCTCACGGGCAGATCGAGGGAAACCCCGTGCCGATCTCGCAGGAGACCATCGACCGGTTGCTCTGCGACACCGGAAACCGCGGCATCCAATTCAATGAATCCGGCGACATCATCAACGTCGGACGTGACGAACGTCTCTTCACCGAGGCACAGCGCGCGGCGATGGGCGTGCGTGATGGGGGCTGCCGGTGGGTCGACTGCGATAGATCGCCCGCGTGGAGCGAAGCGCACCACATCAACGAATGGTTGAAAGACAACGGCTACACCGACCTTGCCGACGGGGTGCTGCTGTGTCATCCGCACCATCTGCTGCTGCATAACCAGCACTGGAGCATCATCCGCACCGGAAACGACTACTGGCTCCGGCCACCCGTCGACGTTGACCCGGAGCAGACCCTGATCTCGCTGCCGAGCAAACGGGCGGCACCGTAGGTGTGGCCCCTGGCCCCGGGCCCCTGGCCCCGGGTCTCGACAGGCTCGACCACCGTCGTGGGAGCCTCTGGAGGGCGGGTCCCCGGGTCTCGACAGGCTCTGGTCTCGACGGGCTCGACCACCGGGTCTCGGCGGGCTCTGGTCTCGACGGGCTCGACCACCGGGTCTCGGCGGGCTCTGGTGTCGACGGGCTCGACCACCGGGTCTCGGCGGGCTCTGGTGTCGACGGGGTCGACCACCGGGCGCCGGGTCACTGGGCGTCGCGGCGCCAGGCACCCTCGTAGCCCATCGGCGCGAAACCGATGGCCTCGTTGACCGTGAGCATGTGCCGGTTCTCTTCCGCGTTGTAGGTCAGCACTGACGGATGCCCGGTGCGCTCGAGCGTGAGCAACTCGAGATTCGCGATCTTCAGCAGCATGCCCAACCGGCGTCCGCGGTGCTCGCGGAGCACCAGGGTGTCCTCCTGGCTGACCGCCCGGCCGAGTTCCGCCGGCACCTCCAACTCGGTGAATCCCACGAGGTGGCCGCTCGGCCCATGGAGCACAGCCGAGGTCAGCGTGGTGCGCGGACTCGCCGCGACCTTCTGCTCCTCCTGGCTGACGCGCTCCGGCGTCCAGCGCTGCTCGGGTTCGGCCAGGCCGGCGCTCGGCGCATCCGTGCTCATGCGCGAATAGAGCACCGCCAGATCGGGCAACCAGACCGGCGGGGTGCGATCGATCCACTGCACCACCGAATAGTCCGGGCCGGCATGCAGGGCGGCAAGGTCGCCCAGTCGGCGGAGCTGCACGGGATCCACCGGCAGGGGCAGTCGGCTGGCACGCACGACCTGCTCGAGGAGATAACCGCGGCGCTGCAGAAACCGGACTTCGGGGTTGTCGAGGGGAACCGAGCCGAAACCGGTGGGGGAGGGCAGACGCTCACCCGGCGCATCCGGTGAAGGTGCGTAGACGATCTGCACGCTGCGGCCTTCGGAGTGAGCGACAGCCTCGAGCCGGTCGGCGAGGGCCGTGCCGATGCCTCGCCCACGGTATTCGGGAAGCACGCCCACGGCCAGCCACGCGTGGTCGGCGGAATCCTCCGGAAGGGTCTCGTAGTGACCATGCCCGACGATGCGTCCCTCAGTCCGCGCCACGAACAGACGCTTCGGCTCCCACCTCTGGTTGAGCCAGCCGGGCAGGACCTCATCGGCGGTCAACTCCAGGTCCACGGTGCCGTACGCCTCGGCCTCGACCGTGTTGCGCACCCCGTTCGCCGCCACGAAATCCGCCCAGCCGGGAGCCTGCGGGGCGGCGGGGACGGTGAGTTCCTCGATCTCGAAGCGGAAGGTCTCCATGGTGCGCCAGCGTAGCCGCGCTTCCCCATGCCGTCCTGTGCCATGACCGGCCGAACGAATTCGTCGGAGACCGCGCCTACCGAGCGGTGTCGGCGGTGTCCGGTACCGTGGTCGGGAGCGGCACGTCGGGCGTCCGCGGCCCGATGAGCGACGAAAGGGGGCGAACCGGTGTATCTGAAGAGTCTCACCCTCAAGGGCTTCAAATCCTTCGCCCACCCCACCACCTTCGCCTTCGAACCCGGTGTGACCTGCGTGGTCGGCCCCAACGGCTCGGGCAAATCCAACGTCGTCGACGCGCTCGCCTGGGTGATGGGCGAGCAGGGCGCGAAGACCCTCCGCGGCGGCAAGATGGAAGACGTCATCTTCGCGGGCACGTCCACCAAGGGCCCGCTCGGTCGGGCGGCCGTGACACTGACCATCGACAACACGGATGGCGCGCTGCCGATCGACTACACCGAGGTCACCATCTCCCGCACCCTCTTTCGCAACGGCGCGAGTGAGTATGCGATCAACGGGCGAACCTGCCGGTTGCTCGACGTGCAGGAGCTGCTCAGCGACTCCGGCCTCGGCCGGGAGATGCACGTCATCGTCGGGCAGGGGCAGCTCGACGCCGTGCTGCGCGCCAGCCCCGAGGAGCGGCGCGGCTTCATCGAGGAGGCCGCCGGAATCCTCAAGCACCGCCGGCGTAAGGAGAAGACCCTCCGCAAGCTCGACGGTATGCAGGCCAATCTCACCCGGTTGAGCGACCTGGCCGGGGAGATCCGACGGCAGCTCAAACCGCTCGGGCGCCAGGCCGACATCGCCCGGGAGGCGCAAACCATCGCCGCCGTGGCTCGCGACGCGCGGGCCCGGCTGCTCGCCGACGACGTGGTCACCCTGCGCACCGCGCTCGACGCGCACGGCCGCACCGAGAGCGAGCGGCACGCCGAACGACTCGTGCTGACCGAACAACTCGAGACCCGGCAGCGCCGGCTGCAGCGACTCGAGCAGGAGCAGGTCGGCGATGCCGTCGACCTGGCACGGCGCACGAGCTTCGGCCTCGAATCCGTGCAGGAGCGCCTGCGCGGCCTCTACACGCTCGCCAACCAGCGGCTGGCCCTGCTCGGTTCGCAGGCCGAGTCCGCCAGCGTCGGCCCGAGCGTGACCGCCGCCATGCTCACGGATGCCGCGACCGAGATCGACGCGCTGCGGAGCCGCATCGACGTGGCCGACTCCGCCTGGGCCGCAGCCCGGGCAGAGACCGCCGAGGCCCGGGGTCGCCTCGACGCCCTCGATGAGCAGATCTCCGCGCAGGCCGTGCTGGTCTCCCGGCACGACCTGCAGCTGTCCCGGCTCTCCGGTGCGGCCGAGACCGCCGCCGGCCGCCTGGCATCCGTGCGCGGCGAGGTGCTGAGGCAGCAGAACGCCCTCGACGCCGCCCGCGCCCGGGTGCAGACGGCCGAGGCGAACCTGGCCGGACTCGCCGCAGACGCCGCGGCCCTCGACGCGGCCGCCCTCGACGCCGGTGAGAGCCACCCGGCGGAGGCCGCCGCGGAGGCCAGGGCCGCCGTCTCCCGGTCCGAGGCCGACGTCGAGCGTCTGCGGGAGGCGCTGCACCGCAGCGAACGTGAACGGGACGCCCTGGCCGCCCGTGCGGGGGCGCTGTCCCTGGCCCTGGACCAGAAAGACGGTTCGTCGGCGCTGCTCGCGGCGGCGCCCGCTGGCATCCGTGGCCTGGTGGCCGAACACGTGCGCGTGCGGCCCGGCTACGAGGCCGCGATCGCCGCCGCCCTCGGCTCCCTCGCCGACGCCGTGCTCGCCGACACCCGCGGCGCGGCGATCGACGCCATCGTGCGCGCCCGCACCGACGACCTCGGCCGGGTCGAGCTGATCGTGGCCGGAACGAGCGACGATGTATCCCCGGCCCGCCCCGACCTCTCCGCGGAGGCCGGATTGCTCTGGGCCGACTCGGTGATCGACGCGCCGACCGGGGTGCTCGGCCTGCTCCGGCACACGATCATCGCCGACGATCTCGACGTCGCCCGCGACGCGATGGACCGAGTCGGGCCGTCCGCCGAGGTACCGCTCACGGTCATCACCCGTGCCGGGGACGTGCTCAGCGACTCCGTGCTGCGCGGTGGCTCCGGCGCCCGGCGCAGCCGGCTCGAGCTGGTGGCCGACCGCGACGGCGCCGCCGACTCCCTCGCCGCGGTGCGCACCCGGATCGAGCAGATCGTCGCGGATCTCGCCGCCGCCTGCACGCTGCTGACCACCCGGAAGACGCAGGCGCACGCCGCCGCAGCCCGGGTTCGGGAGCTCGAATCCCGCCAGACCGTGCACTTCGACAAAACCAACCGCGCCACCGTGCAACTCGAGGCAGCCACCGCCGAGCTGAGCCGGTTGTCCGCCGCCCTCCTGCAACAGGGTGAGGCCGTCGCCGTCGCGGAGGCCGCGAACGAGAAGGCCCGCGCCGAGCGCGACGAACAGCGCGCCCGGCCGCGCCCGGTGCTGGACACCGGGTCCCGCGACGCTCTCGATAAAGCCCTCGAGGTCGCGCGTGAAACCGAGGTCGAGGCCCGGCTGCAGGCCGAGACCGCCCGCGAACGCGTGCGCGCCGGTCAGGCGCGAGCCGATGCGCTGGTGAAGCAGCAGCACGCCGAACAGGCGGCGGCGGATGAGGCTGCCCGACGTGCGGTCATCCGTCGTCGCCAGGTGGATGCCGCCAGCCGGGTGGCCGAGGCGCTCCCGCTGGTGCTCGCCTCGGTCGACGCCGCCGTCAGCGAGGCCCGGATGCGTCTGGCGACCGTCGAGGCCGAGCGCAGCAGCCAGAACGAGGAGCTCGCGGCGCTGCGCCGGGAGGACAGCACCCTGCGCGCCCGGCTGCAGGCCGTCACCGAGACCGTGCACGGTCTGGAGCTGGCCATCTACGAGAAGAAACTGCACCTGTCCGGTCTGCTCGAACGCGCCGTCAGCGACCTCGGTCTGACCGAAGACGTGCTCGTGGCGGAGTACGGGCCCGACCAGCCGATCCCGAGCACGAACACCGCCGACCCGAACGCAGCACCCCTCCGCTTCGACCGGGAGGACCAGCAGCGCCGCCTCGCCGTCGCCGAGCGCCGCTACGCCCAGCTCGGCCGGGTGAACCCGCTCGCCCTCGAGGAGTTCGCGGCGCTCGAGCAGCGGCACCGCTTCCTCACCGAGCAGCTCACCGACCTCACCAACACGCGCCGCGACCTGCTCACGATCATCGAGGAGATCGACGAGAAGATGGGTGTCATCTTCGGCAGCGCCTTCGACGACACCCAGGCGGCGTTCGCCGAGGTGTTCCCGGTGCTGTTCCCGGGCGGGAGCGGCAGCATCCGTCTCACCGATCCCGACAACCTGCTCACGACCGGCATCGAGGTGTCGGTCAAGCCCGCCGGCAAGAAGATCGAGCGGCTCTCGCTGCTGTCGGGTGGGGAGCGCTCGCTCGCCGCTGTGGCCCTGCTGATCGCCATCTTCAAGGCCCGCCCGAGTCCGTTCTACATCATGGACGAGGTGGAGGCTGCCCTCGACGACGCCAATCTGGGTCGGCTGCTGACCATCTTCGAGGACCTGCGCGCCACCAGCCAGCTCATCGTCATCACCCACCAGAAGCGCACCATGGAGATCGCGGATGCCCTCTACGGCGTCTCCATGCGCCTCGACGGGGTCTCCGCCGTGGTCGGGCAGCGCATCGCGAAAGACGACGAACAAGCCTCCTGACAGATCGCCCCAACGGGCGTGCCGACGGCCGGTGATCAGCGCAGCACGGCCAGGAGCCGCTCACAGGCGTCGTCGACCCGGCGGCAGGCCATGGTGCAGGTCTGCCAGCCCGGATGCAGCCCGGCCAGGTACTCGCAGGCCAGCGTCGATGCCCGGGCGGCTTCACGGCAGGTCTCCAACAGGGCGACGGTCGTCGGGCCGTCCCGGCGCATATGCCACGACAGCAGCCGGCTCGTCGACGAGCACACCTCGATGCAGTCCAGGTCGGCGAGGAAGCAGCGGGTGACGTCGCCGTTGCCGTTGATGCGCAGGCAGGCATCCGCGCAATCCTCGCTCACCGCCACCAGGGCGTCGCAGGCGGCGACGCACCGGATGACCTCGGTGCGCATACTGTTCGATCCCGTGCTCACAACCATGCCGACACCGTAAACCCGGGCCGCACGCTTGTCTGGGGGCTTGCGCGCTCGGGCGGGGCTCGCCCGTGAACCAATTCGACGGAGATTTTCGGTGTAGAGCGCTCTATCGGCGTGTTCGGGGCCGGTGCGGGCAAAAAATCTCCGTCGAATTGGGTCAGGGAACCTGGTTGGGCAGCGCCGTGATCAGGGGATGGTCGAAGGCCTGCACGCCGGTCTTCGCGGCACCGCCGGGGGAGCCCAGCTCGGTGAAGAAGTCCACGTTGGCCCGGTAATAGTCGGCCCAGACCGTGGGCAGGTCGTCCTCGTAGTAGATGGCCTCCACCGGGCAGACGGGTTCGCAGGCGCCGCAGTCGACGCATTCGTCGGGGTGGATATACAGCGACCGCTCGCCCTCGTAGATGCAGTCCACCGGACACTCGTCGACGCAGGCGCGGTCCTTCACATCCACGCAGGGCAGGGCGATCACATACGTCACGTGGTCACCAGCACGGTCTCGGCCGCGATGGCCACCTGCTCGCCGCGCGGCACGACCTTCACCCGTTCTCGCGGCACGCCGGACTCGTCGGCGTCGCCGAGCGCCCGCTCGTGCGCGTCGAGGGCGAGCCAGCCCGACCACGTCGTGTAACGGATGCCGCGCTCGCCGAGCAGACCCAGGATCCCGTCCCCGGCGGCGTCGCCTCCGCTTCCGTTCGAGGCCGTGGGCTCCGGCAGTTGCGCGAGGTCCTCGACCAGACGGGTCACGGTCTCCAGGGCGTCCCCCTTGGTGTGCCCGATCAGCCCGACCGGGCCGCGCTTGATCCAGCCGGTGGCGTAGAGCCCCGGCAGCGGGGTGCCGTCGGCAGCCAGGATGCGGCCGCCGTCGTTGGGCAACACCCCGCGCGCCGCGTCGAAGGGCAGCTCGGGCAGTGCGCTGCCGCGGTAGCCGACCGCACGGTAGACGGCCTGAACCGGGTAGTCGAGGAACTCCCCGGTGCCGCGCACGCCGCCGTCCTCGGTGGGCCGGGTGCGCTCGAAGCGCATCCCCTCGACCCGGTCGGTGCCGTACACCTCGGCCGGGCTGTGCAGGAAGTGCAGGTGCAGCCGCCGGGAGGCGCCCGTGGGCTGCCGGGTGAGCCAGCCGTTCAGGGTGCGGCTCATCACCTTGACCTGGTTGTTCGATGCGGCCAGGCGCGCCTCGGACTGTTCGTCGCGGGGGAAGTCCTCCTCGTAGACGATCACGTCCACGTCCGGTACGTCGCCGAGTTCGCGCAGCTCGATCGGGGTGAACTTCACCTGTCCGGGCCCGCGGCGACCGAACACGTGCACATCGGTGACGGGGGATCCGAGCAGCCCGGCGTGCACGTTGGCGGGGATGTCGGTGCTGAGCAGGTCGGCTGGGTGCTTGGCGAGCATCCGCGCCACGTCGAGGGCCACGTTGCCGTTGCCGATCACGGCCACGTCGGTGGCGTCGAGCGGCCAGTCGCGCGGGGCATCCGGATGCCCGTCGAACCAGGAGACGAAGTCGGCGGCCCCGTAGGAGCCCGGCAGGTCGATGCCGGGAATGTCGAGGTCGGCGTCGCGGATGGCCCCGGTCGCGAAGATGACCGCGTGGTAATGCGCGGAGAGGTCGGTGAGGTCGATGTCGGTGCCGTAGGCCACGTTGCCGAGGAATCGGATGGTGCCGGCGTCGAGCATCTCGTGCAGGGAGTTCACGATGCCCTTGATCCGGGGGTGGTCGGGTGCCACCCCGTAGCGGATCAGGCCGTAGGGGGCCGGCAGGGAATCGAAGAGGTCGATGGTGACCTCATGGCCCGCGGCCCGCACCATCTGGCCGAGAATGTTGCCGGCGTAGATGCCGGCCGGACCGGCGCCGATGATGGCGACGCGCAGCGGCTGGGGCGGCTGGGGCTGCTGGGGCGACAGGGGCGTCCGGGTCATGAGTGGGCCTTTCGGAGAGCGAGTGCGGAGACGGTGGGGCGGGCGACGGGGAGTGCCGAGGCGGGGGGAACGGAGACGGTGGGCACCGGCTCGGAGGAGCCGCGCCGGCGGGCCGGGGCGAAGTGCGGACTGAGCCGCACCACGTCGCCGACCACGACCACGGCCGGGGAGCGCACGCCCCGCTCGGCCGCCCGGGCGGCAATGGTGGCGAGCGTGCCGATGGTGACGCGCTGGTTCGGGCCGTAGCCGTCCTCGATGATGGCGACGGGGCATCCGTCGCCGCGGTTGCCGGTGGCGAGCACCCGAGCCGACCCGGCCAGGGCGCTGACGCCCATCAGGAGCAGCACGGTGTGGTCGGACCCACCCGGCAGGGTGGCGATCTGCTCGTGGCCGGTGACGACCGTGAAACCGTTCGCGACCCCGCGGTGGGTGACCGGGATGCCGGCCGCCGCGGGCACCGAGATGGCGCTGGTGACGCCGGGCACGACCTCGACCGGCACGCCGTGGCTGCGGCAGAACGCCGCCTCCTCGCCGCCGCGGCCGAGAACATAGGGGTCGCCGCCCTTGAGCCGCGCGACCCGCCGGCCGGCCAGGGCGTGCTCGACCAGCAGCGCGTTGATCTCGTCCTGGGGTACCGGATGGTGCCCGGGCAGCTTGCCCACGTCGATCACGAGCACATCGGCGTCGAGTTCGCCCAGGAGCCCGCGCGGGCCGAGCCGGTCGGCGATCACGACATCCGCTTCGGCGAGCAGGCGGCGGCCGAGCACGGTGATCAGGCCGGGGTCGCCGGGGCCTCCGCCGATCAGGTGCACGGTGCCGGGGCCGGACGGGCGGCGGTGGTGCCGCAGTGGCAGGGAGCCCGCGTCGAGGCCGTCGGCCACGGCGTCCCGCAGCGCCATCGCGCGGCGCGGGTCACCGCCGGCGGACACGGCGACGGTCACATCGCCGCGGCGGGACACGGCGGGAACCCAGGCGGCCGAGGAGCGATGCTCGGCGGCGTTGACGCACCAGATGCGGGCGGCGTCGGCGTCGGCGGCGACGCGGGCGTCGACATCCGTCACCCCGGTCGCCGTGTGGGCGAGCCAGGCGCCGTCGAGGTCGTCGGTCTCATAGGCGCGCTCGCGCCAGGTGAGCGCGCCCGTGTGTAACAGGGCGCGGAGGTCGGGGCCGGCGACCGGGGCGACCACGGTGACCCGGGCGCCGGCCTGGACCAGGGCGGAGGCGCGGCGGGCGGCCACCGCTCCGCCGCCGACGACGAGCACGGCCTTGCCGGTCAGGCGCAAGCCCAGAGGGTAGAGGTCGGTGCTCATCGGTGTACTCCAGGGTTCAGGCCGCGGCGGCGCAGCAGCCGGCGTTCCACGGGTGCGAAGACGACGAGCTCCACCAGGATGCCCACCGCGAGGATGATCAGGATGGTCGCCAGCACGGCGGGCAGGTCGGCGAGCTCGCGGCTCTGCTGCAGCATCGAACCGAGCCCGAAGCCGATCGAACCGCCCATCGCGATGATCTCCGCGGCCATCAGGGACCGCCATGAGAAGGCCCAGCCCTGCTTGAGGCCGGAGAGGTAGCCGGGCAGAGCCGCCGGCAGGATGACGAGGGTGGCGAGCTGGCTGCGGGAGGCGCCGAGCACGGTGCCCACCCGGCGCAGCTGCGGTGGCACCTGGTCGATGCCGGAGACGAGACCGTTCGCGATCGACGGCACCGCGCCCATCAGCACCACGAAGTAGACCGTGGCGTCGGTGAGGCCGAACCAGATGATCGCCGCCGGCACCCAGGCCACGGACGGAAGCACCTGCAGCCCGGACAGGAGCGGCCCGAGCGCGCGCCGCAGCAGTCGCCACTCGGCGAGCAGCAGGCCCAGCGGCGTGCCGATGGCGACCGCGATCAGGAAGCCGGCGCCGCCGCGGGACAGGCTCGTGGTCACCGCCTGCTGCAGCCGGCCGTCACCCCAGAGCTCGGCGATCGACGCGGCCACGTCCAGCGGGCCCGGGTAGAGGTCGGGCCGGGGATCGGCGATGACGGTGTAGAACTGCCAGGCGACGACCAGGGCGAGCAGGAGCAGCACGGGCGGCAGCACGCCGTCGAGGGTGCGGCGGAAAGCGCCCCGCTCGGTGAGGGGAACGGTCTGCAGGGCGTCCAGGCCGGATTCGAGGCGGCGGAGTTCGTCGTGGGCAGTGGATGTGGACGCGGTGGCGTAGCTTGTGGCGGTGTTCGTGTCAGACGGCATTGCGGCGGATCTCCTCTCGCAGCTGGTCGGTGATTTCGATGGCCAGGCGGGACACCTCGGGCGATTCGATCCGGCGGGGACCGGTGTCGTCGATCCGCCACTCGTTGACGATGCGCCCCGGCCGGCTCGTCATCAGCAGCACCCGCTGGCCGAGCCGGGCCGCCTCGCGCACGTTGTGGGTGACGAAGACGATGGTGCGGCCGGTTTCCCGCCAGATGCGTTCCAGCTCCTCATGCAGCAGGTCGCGGGTGATGGCGTCGAGGGCGGCGAACGGTTCGTCCATCAGGAGCACCTTGCGGTCCTGGGCGAGCGAGCGGGCGAGCGCGACGCGCTGCCGCATGCCGCCGGAGAGTTCGTGCGGGCGCTTGTGGGCGGCATCCGCGAGGTTGACCAGGTCGAGCAGTTCGAGGGCCTGGGTGCGGCGCCGGGCGCGCGGCACCCCGCGCAGCTTGAGCGCGAGTTCCACGTTGCGCCCGGCGGTCAGCCAGGGGAACAGCGCCGACTCCTGGAACATGACCGCGGCGCTGCCGCTGGTGACGGTGACCGTGCCGGTCGTGGGGTGTTCGAGGCCGGCGATGATGTTCAGCAGCGTCGACTTGCCGCAGCCGGAGGCGCCGAGCAGGCAGACGAACTCACCGGGCTCGATGGTCAGGTTGATGTCCTCGAGCACGACCGGGCCGGCGGCGCCGAAGCGCTTGCCGAGCCCCTCGATGCGGATCGCGGGGGCAGCGGAGGTGGTGCCCGCGGCGGCGAGGGTCGCGGGGGTGGCGACCGGGGCATCCGTTGTGGTGTTCATGGTCAGTCCCTTCCGAGTCCGGCGGCGGAGACGGCGGCCCCGCCTGCCTCAGCGAGCACCGCGTTCAACGGTGCGAGATCGAAGAGCCCGTCGAGGGTGCCCGGTTTCGCGGTACCTGCGTCGACGGCGTTCTGCAGCGACACCGGGAACGTCGCTGCATAGGGGTCGGTGGTGAACGTCACGGCGGTGAGGGCGCGGGCGAGCACGGCATCGGGCAGCGGCGTGCCGGTGTCGGCGGTCAACTTCGCGTTGATCACCGTGGCGGCCTCGTCGGGGTGGCGGGTGAGCCAGTCGACGGATGCCGCGTGCCCGGCCACGAGATCCCGCACCGTGTCCGGGTGCGCCGCCAGGTAGTCACTGCGCACGACCAGCACCGTGGTGGGGAATGCTCCATCAGGCCAGAGCGACGCCTCGTCCACGAGCACGGTGGCGCCGGCCTCCAGCACCAGGCGGGAGACCCAGGGCTCGGGCAGCCAGGCGCCGTCGATCGTGCCGTTCTGGAACAGGGCGAGGGTCTGCGCATTCTCGGTAGGCACGATGTCCACGTCGCCGCCGCCCGTGGTGCTGGTCTCGAAGCCTTCGGTGGCCAGCCAGGAGCGCAGGGCGACGTCCTGCGTGTTGCCCAGCTGCGGGGTGGCGAGGGTGGTGCCGGCCAGGTCGGACGGGTCGGTGATGCCGGCGCGCACGACGAGGGCGGCCCCGCCGCCGGCGGCACCGGCGACGATCCGCAGCGACTGGCCGGCGCTCTGCACATAACTGTTCACGGCCGGGTTCGGGCCGAGATAGGCGGCGTCGATGGCTCCGGCGCTGAGGGCTTCGACGGCGGCCGGGCCGGCGCCGAGCACCTGCGTCTGCAGCACGGTGTCGCCGAGGGCGTCGGCGATGATGCCCTGTTCCAGCCCGACCAGGGCCGGGGCGTGGGTGACGTTGTCGAAGTAGCCGAGACGGAGTTCCGCGGCCGGACCGGGGGCTGCGGCCGCGGTGCCCGCGCCGGCGCAGCCGCCGAGCAGCGCCGGCAGGGCGGCGGCGACGACGAGGCC
>NZ_SOHA01000022.1 GCF_004403065.1 Cryobacterium cryoconiti | reverse complement strand
CTGGCGCCGCATCGTGCACGGCTGGCCGGACGGCCTGCGCGCCGACGAGTTGGTGCGCCGCGGAGTGCTGGCCGCCCGCGCGGACGGCGGCCGGTCCCGTCGGGACCCGGCGCTGACCGAGCGCAGGGACCCGGCCACGCCTGATGCGCGCGAGCCTGGTGCCGTCGACCGCCGCGACCCGGCGGTGCTCGACCGTCGCTCCCGCAAGGACCGCGTCGCCACGACCTGGCCCACGGCCGACCACCTGGCCTATGCCACCTCGGGTGACCTGTCTGCCTTCGTGCGGCACCCGCACGACGACGGCGTCTGGCTCGGCGCGATCGGCATCCTGGGTGACCTGCCGGCCGAGATCGATGCCGTCGTGTCGCTGTGCCGGGTCGGTCGCACGCAGGTGCCCGGCCGCATCCGTGCCGAGAACAGGATCGCGGTCTGGCTGGTCGACGAACCTGCCCTGAAGGCCAACCCGAACCTCAGTTTCGTTCTCACCGACACCGTCGATGCCATCGCGACCCTGCGCGCCGAGGGTCGCACGGTGCTCGTGCATTGCGTGCAGGCGGTCAGCCGCACACCCGCGGTGGGTGCGCTCTACGCGGCCAGGCACCGGGGGATCCCGATCGGGCAGGCGCTGCGGGACGTGACGGATGTCCTGCCGCACGCCCACCCGAACGCCGCGTTCCTGCAGGCGCTCTGGGCCCAGGCGTAGGCAGGCAGACGCCCGGTCGGCTTGTGCGTTGTCTACTCTGATCAGCTAGTGTTCTGGGTTACGACTGAATGGGCCGGGGGGACCACTGTCGCGCGACACGATTGCCGGCGTGAGGCCTCCCACCCTCGATGTGGAATGAGGCAAAGATTTGATCCAGGCACAAGCTCTGTCCAAACGCTATGGCAGCAAGACGGCGGTCGATTCCATCGACTTCACCGTGCAACCCGGCAAGGTGACCGGTCTGCTCGGCCCGAACGGCGCGGGCAAATCCACGACGATGCGCATGGTGGTCGGGCTCGACCGACCCACCAGCGGATCCGTGATCGTGAACGGCAAGCCCTACCGCGAGCACAAGGCTCCCCTGCGGGAGGTGGGCGTATTGCTCGACGCGAAGGCCGTACACACCGGTCGCTCGGCTTATAACCACCTGCTCGCCCTCGCGGCGACGCACGGTATCCCGGCCGGCCGGGTGCGGGAGGTCATCGAACTCACCGGGCTCGAGTCCGTGGCGCGCAAGCGCGTCGGCGGTTTCTCGCTCGGCATGGGTCAGCGCCTCGGCATCGCCGCCGCGCTGCTCGGCGACCCGGCCACGCTGATCCTCGACGAGCCGATCAACGGCCTCGACCCCGAGGGTGTGCAGTGGGTGCGTCACCTGATGCGCCACCTCGCCGCCGAGGGACGCACGGTGCTGCTCTCCTCGCACCTGATGAGTGAGATGGCCCTCACCGCCGACCACCTGATCGTGCTCGGTCGCGGCAAGGTCATCGCGGACGCCCCGGTCGACGCCATCATCAACTCCGGCGGCCGCAGCACCACCCGGGTGCGCAGCCCGCGTGCCGCCGAGTTGGCCGCCCTGCTCGCGAACCCGGCCGTGATCATCACCGGTCTCGAGCCCGACGTGCTCGAGGTCGTCGGCCTCAGCCCCGCCGAGATCGGCGATGCGGCCGCCCGCTCGGGCATCGCCCTGCACGAACTCTCCGCTCTCCGCGGATCCCTTGAAGAGGCCTACATGGCCCTCACCCAGAACGAGGTGGAGTACCGCACCGGCGGATCGAACGATTTCGTCGCCGCCGACCTGGCCACCAGCGAGCCGCAGGAGGCAGCACGATGAGCACCAGCACCCTGAATTCCGTCACGGATGCCTCCGGCCGGCCCGGCGCATCCGTCACCACCCGCTCGGGACTGAGCTTCGTGGGCGTGCTGCGCTCCGAGTGGATCAAGCTGTGGAGCCTGCGCTCGACCGTGTGGTCGTTCGCGCTCGTGATCGTCGTCTCGGTGGGCATGGCCCTGCTGATCGCGCTGGCCAGCCGGCTGGACCAGTCCGGGGTGGCGATCCCGCCGGAAGCGCAGGTCGGGTACGTCGTGACCGCGTCGACGGTGGGCATCTTCTTCGCCCAGATGATCGTGGCCGTGCTCGGCGTCATGTCCGTCACGGGCGAGTACTCCACCGGCATGATCAAGTCCAGCCTGACCGCCGTGCCGAAGCGTCTGCCGATGCTCGCGGCCAAGGGCGTCGTGGTGTTCGTCGCGACCTATCTCGTGGGCCTCGGCAGCATCCTCGCCGCGTACCTGATGGCGTCGCTGGTGCTCGCGCAGAGCGACATCAGTGCCGGCCTCGCCGAGCCCGACATGCTGCGCGGCCTCTTCGCCGGGCCGCTGTTCCTCGCTCTGATCGCGGTCTTCGCGCTCGGCATGGGCACCGTCTTCCGCAGCACCGCCGGGGGGATCGCCACGGTTCTCGGCATCCTGCTGGTGCTCCCGATCGTGCTGGGCCTGATTCCGGCCGAGTGGGCGACCAGCGCCTCCCCGTACCTGATCGGCAATGCCGGTCCGGAGATCGTCGCCTCGTCGGGGTTCAGCGAGGTCAAGGAGGGCTGGCAGAACCTGCTCATCGTTCTCGGCTGGGTCGCGGTCAGCAGCGTGCTCGCCGCCCTGCTGCTGAAGCGGCGCGACGCGTAAGACACGTGCGGCGCGACGGATGCCCGGCTCCGGCCGTTCGCTAGAGTCGCCTTCATGACGCTGCCCGCACCCACCCCGGCCGACTCGCTCCTCGTCGCTGCCGAAACCGTGATCGCACCCGACGCGGTGCACACGCCGGGGTGGGTGGACATCCGTGCGGGGCTGATCGTGGCCTGCGGGGCGGGGGAGCCGCCCCGCAGGCCCGACCATGTCTTCGCGCAGAGCACCCTGGCGCCGGGGTACGTCGACATTCACACCCACGGCGGGGGTGGCCGCAGCTTCAACGACGCCGACACCGGTGCCGCCGTGGCGCGGATCACCGCGACCCACCTCGCCCACGGCACGACCACGATGATGGCCAGTCTCGTCACCGCTCCGCTCGACGAGTTCGAGCGCGCCGTGGCGGCCCTGGCCGGGCTGGTCGAAGAGGGGGTGCTGGCCGGAATCCACCTGGAGGGGCCGTGGCTGAGCCCAGTCCACCGGGGGGCCCACGACGAGAGCCTGTTGCGCGAGCCTGACGCCGAGACCGTCGATCGGCTGATGCGGGCCGGGCGGGGCTGTGTGCGCATGGTCACCATCGCGCCGGAGCTTCCGGGAGGGCTCGCGGCCGTGCGCCAGATCACGGGCTTCGGGGCCGTGGCCGCGATCGGGCACACTGACGCGAACTACGACATGACCCGGCAGGCCATCGCCGCCGGGGCCACAGCCGGCACGCACGTGTTCAACGCGATGCGGCAGATCCACCACCGCGAGCCCGGGCCGGCCCTCGCCCTGCTCGAAGACCCGACAGTCTTCGCCGAGCTCATCGCCGACGGTGTCCACCTGCACCCGGCCGTGGTGCGGTTCATTGTCGAGAGCCCGTCGCGGCCTGTCTTCGTGACGGATGCCATGGCCGCGGCCGGCGCGGTCGAGGGCGAGTACAAGCTCGGCGCCCTCGATGTGAACGTCGCCGACGGTGAGGCTCGCCTGGCCGACGGCACGATCGCCGGCAGCCTGCTCACCCTCGACGCGGCGGTGCGCTACGCCGTGCACACCGCCGGCGTACCGCTGCACGTGGCGGTGCGGGCGGCCACCCAGAACCCGGCCGACATGATCGGCCTCCCCGACCGCGGACGGCTCGCCGCCGGCCACCGCGCCGACCTGATCGTGCTCGACGCGAACCTGCACGTCACGGCAACGATGCAGGCCGGCGTGTGGTGCGCGGAATAGGTCATTTCTTCCGCTGCAGAGGCGTAGCCTGAAAGGGCGCTGGCGGTCTCGCTGAGGGCGGCAGGGCACTTCTCAGAGGAGAGAAAACATGTCTGTCAAGCCACTCAAGGTCACCGTCACCGGAACCTCGGAATCGCCGACCAAGCTCGCCGTTTCGGTGCGGGATTTCTCGTTCATCATCGACGAGCCCGCCATGTTCGGCGGTGAGGATGCCGGGCCCAATCCGGTCGAATACGCTCTGGCCTCGCTCGCCGGCTGCATGAACGTCGTCATCCAAATGGTCGCCACGGAGCAGGGCGTCGAGCTGCGGTCGCTGCGGCTCACGGTGAAGGGTGAGCTTGACCCGTCACGGCTGATGGGCCTGCCCACCGAGAACCGGGCTGGATTCGAGGGCATCGAGCTCATCGCCGAATTCGATTCGGACTCCAGCACGGCGCAGCTCGACGAGGTGCTCCGCCTGGCCGGCCTCCGCTGCCCGGTCTCGGACAACCTGGGCAACGCAACGCCCGTCACCGTGCGGCTCGCCGCCCCGGCCGAGCTGGAGGCAGCCCTCGTCGTCGGCTAGCAACGGATGCCGCGGGCTGGGCCGGTAAGCATCCGTCGCAGCCCGCGAGAGCGCACTATCTGCCCTCTCCCGCTGAGCATGGGGGCAGATTGTGCGCTCTCGCGGAGCTCCCCGCCGGGCGCTGCTACACCCCGAACGCCATCCCTGCACCGAGCGAGAGCATCACGACGGCGATGAAACCGTCGAGGATGCGCCACGAGCCTGGGCGGGAGAAGAACCGCCGCAGATGGCGGGCTCCGAAACCGAGGCTGAAGAACCACACGAAGCTGCCCGTGATCGCACCGGCGCCCCACCACCAGCGGGCGGCCTCGCCTTGCTGGTTGGCGACCGAGCCGAGGAAGATCAGGGTGTCGAGGTAGACGTGCGGGTTCAGCCAGGTCAGCGCGAGCATGGTCACCACGGCGACCCGGGTGCTGATCGGGATCGGTGAGGCATCCGCCACCAGGGCCCCCGGTTTGAACGCCCGAACGGCGGCGAACACCCCGTAGGCCAGCAGGAACGCGGCCCCGACGAAGCGGATCACGACCAGCGCCACCGGGATCTGCTCCACCACGAGGCCGATGCCGAGGATCCCCGCGAAGATGAGCGCGGCATCCGAAATGGCACAGATCAGCACCGCCGGCAGGATGGTGCGGGTGCGCCCCTCGATCCCGAGCCGCAGAACGTAGGCGTTCTGCGCGCCGATCGCCACGATCAGGGCAAGCCCGGTGCCGAACCCGAAGAGCGCGGGGAGGAGGGTGGTGGCGAAATCCATGCTGGCAAATCTAGGAGACGCGCCGCATGCAGTACAGCTAAACTTACGCAGCATACCTAAGCGAGGCTAATGATGGCATTCCAGTTGGACCACCTGCGCACCCTCGTGGCGCTCGTCGAGGAGGGAACGTTCGAGGCGGCGGCGCAGCGGCTGCGGGTGACGGCATCCGCTGTCTCGCAACGGGTCAAGGCCATGGAACAGGCGGCCGGTCAGGTGCTGATCCAGCGGGTGAACCCGGTCGTTCCCACCGCTGCCGGCGACATCGTGCTGCGGCATGCGCGCCAGGTGCAGCTGCTCGAGAGCGACGTGGCCACCGAGCTCGGCGCGGGTCTGCAGGCGGGCGGCCGCACCTCGCTGGCGTTGGCGGTCAACGCCGATTCCCTGGGCACCTGGTTCCTCGATGCGCTCGCTGCCGTGCCTGCCGATAGCGGCGCGGTCTTCGACATCTACCGCGAAGACCAGGAGCACACCACCTCGCTGCTGCGTTCGGGCGCCGTGATGGCGGCGGTCACCTCGACGGCGGAGGCGGTGCAGGGCTGCAGCTCGACGCGGCTGGGCTCGATGCGCTACCGGGCCGTGGCCAGCCCCCGGTTCGTCGATGCCTGGCTGGGCGGCGTCGCCGGCGGTAGTGCGGGGCCCGACCTTGCCGGGCTTGACCTCTCGGGGCTCGACACGGCCCCGATGGTGAATTTCGACCGTCGCGACGACCTGCAGCACCGGTTTCTGCGCGGCCTGGGAGGGCGGGCCACGGATGTGCCGCGTCACCACATCCCCACCTCGGCCGACTTCGCCCGCGCGGTGGTTCTCGGCCTGGGATGGGGGCTGCTGCCCGAGCAGCAATGCCTCACCGAACTCGGCGACGGCCGGCTCGTGGAACTGGCGCCGGGGCATCCGATCGACGTGGTGCTCTACTGGCAGCGCTGGAATATCGCCTCCCGGCTGCTGGACCAGGTGACGGAGGCCGTGGGCCGAGTCGCCGCGGCCAGCCTGCACCCGTAGGGGCTCGCCCGGTGGCCCGGCAGCCTGGCGGCCCGGCGAGGCGCCGGTGTGGCCTCAGCTATTCCTCCACAAAAATACTTTGACCAGCTTATTCACACCCCCGAGAAAACCTCGTGGAATGTCAGTGGTACCCCGTAACGTGATTGTCATGACCCCCTCAGTCAGCACCGCGCAGGCCCAGCTCGGCTCGCGATTCGACGCGATCTCCGCGCTCGACCGCAGCCTGGCGCGGGGCTTCGCGCAGCGGGCCGAGATGATCGACGAGGCCCGCCGGTTCAGCGAAGCCACGGCCGCGAACGCTCCCCGCAACACGAGTGCCCGGTGGGACCCGGCCGAGATCGCCCGGCGTGAGTTCTCGAGCGAGCTGGCCTGCACCCTGCACATTCCCGAACCCACCGCCGTGAGCCTGATCGCCGAGTCCCAGGCTCTGGCCGACGACCTGCCTGCCACCCGGGCGGCACTCGAGGCCGGCGAGATCAGCTACCGGCACGCCCAGGTGCTGATCGGCCAGGCTTGGTCGGTGCCCACCGAGGCCCTGGCCGCCTTCGAAGAGGCGCTGCTGCCGGCCGCGCGCACCCTCACCGCGGCCAAGCTCAAGCACAAGGCTCGCGTGCTGCGCGAGCGCCTGCATCCCGAGTCGATCACCGCCCGGCGGGAGAAGTCCTTCCGCGACCGCACCTCCTGGGTGCAGGCGGAACCCGACGGAATGGCGACCCTGAGCGTCACCACGAGCGCCGACATCGTGCATTCCATCTTCAGTCGTGCAAACGACTTCGCCCGGGGTCTCCAGGGGCCGGGGGAGACGCGCACGCTCACCCAGGTGCGCACCGACGTGATCAGCGACCTGCTGGTCGACGGTGTGACCCCGTCGGGAGTCGGCAAGGGCGTGCGGGCCACGGTTCAGATCACGGTCCCGGTGATGACCCTCCTCGGCCACAGCGAAGAACCCGGCTACCTCGAGGGCTATGGGCCGATCGACCCCGACACGGCCCGCGACCTGGCCTCCCGGGCGTCGAGCTTCACGCGCATCCTGGTTCATCCCGAGACCGGCGTCGTGCTCTCGGTCGGCCGCACCCGTTACAAGGTGACGAAAGAGATGCGGCGGTTCCTCCGTTTGCGCGACGAAACCTGCCGCTTCGCCGGGTGCAACCAGCCCGCGCGCACCGCGGACCTCGATCATACCCATGAGTGGCAAGACGGCGGCCGCACAGCCCACGACAACCTGGCCCACCTCTGTCCGGGGTGCCATGCTCTGAAGTCCGAGACCGGGTGGACGGTGAAGCAGGAGCCGGGCGGCATCCTCACCTGGCACTCACCGACCGGCCGCGAGTTCGTGACGGAGCCGTCCACCCCGATCGCCCCACCGGGATCGGCTGCTCCCCGAACGTCGAGACCCGACCGGCCGCCGCTGCCCGACGACGCACCGTTCTGACCAGCCCCGTTCTGACGACGCGCCGTTCTGACCAGCCCCGTTCTGACCGAAACGGATGCCCGACCGCCCCTAGTAGTGGTACCTCGCCGCGATCACGACGATCTGGTTCTCCTCCACGGCATAGACCAGGCGGTGCTCCTCCGTGATTCGGCGGGACCAATAGCCCGAAAGCTGGTGCTTCAGCGTTTCGGGTTTGCCGATGCCGGTGAATGGCGTTCGTTGCACGTCGGCGGTGAGCTTGTTGATGCGCTTGACCATCGCCCTGTCTGTGGCGACCCAGTGCTGGTAGTCGTCCCAGCCCACGTCGGTGAAGACGATGTTCACTCGCCCAGCGGGCGCTCGGTCGCCGTGCCGGCACGATGCTGCGCAATGCTCTCGAGCAGCCGCGTCGCGTTGGCGGGGGAGCGGAGCAGATAGGCGGTTTCTTCGAGTGCCTGATAGTCGGCGAGCGACATCAGAACCGCGCTGCCCTTCTTCGAGACGATCTCGATCGGCATGTGGTCCTCGTTGACCTTTTCGATCAGCGGGAACAGTTGTGCCCGCGCCTGGGAAGCCGTGATTGCCATGTCGTCAGCCCTTCGCTCGCATTTCGGTACTGGATATCGTACCACTCACCTGCCGGGTGATCCTGGGGGCTCCGTCCTCTGTGAGGGGTCGCAAAGCGACCTTCCAGAGGGTGCTGAAGGTCGATTTGCGACCCCTCAGCCCCGGAACCTCAAGCCGGCTGCCTTCAGCACCGGGCCAATCGTGGGCAGGCGCTGTGGGAACGCTCCTTGAAGCGGGGACCGCCGCTGGTTACTGTCACAGCAGGTTGGCCTGGTGAACGCAACCGGCCGCGACGACGAGACGCCCGGTGGAATCGCCGGGCAGGTTCACATGGGCGAGACAGTGACACGCGAAGCTCTGAAAGGCTTCCTGGATGCCTTCAATCGCCATGACCTGGACGCCATCATGAGCTACTTCGCCGACGACTGCGTCGTCTACATGCCGAGGGGTGCCAAGCCGCGCGGCGACCGGTTCGAGAGCAAGGAGGCGGTCAGGGCGGGACTCGCCAGGCGCTTCGAGGGCATCCCCGACGTGCGCTACGGCGACGACCGGCACTGGGTGTGCTTTGACAGTGTCTGCGACGGCATCGTCGTCGGCGTCTCCGAGTGGACTCTGACCGGCACCTCGACCGCGGGAGCACGGATGCCCCGGTCGCGTATTCTCGACATCGACGCACTCCTCGGAAAGGCACCATGCCCAGCCCTAAACAGCCAGCAGTCCCGCGCATCGATGTGGAACGCCACCAGCGGGCTCTGCTTGCGGCGGCGGCCGATGTGCTCGCCCGTGACCCCGACTCCTCGATGGCGGATGTGGCGCAGGCGGCGAACCTGACCCGCGCCACCCTCTACCGCCATTTCAGCAACCGGCAGACGCTGCTCAAGGCGATCCAGGCGGAGGCGCTCACGCGCGCGGCGGAGACCCTCCATGCGTGTCGCCTCGACGACGGGAGCGCCCTGGAGGTGCTCCGGCGCGTCATCGGAGAGCTGGGCAAGCACGGGATGCGCTTCCGCATCATTCTGATGAAGGCATCGGACTCCAGTCCGCGATTCCTCACCCAGCGCGACCAGGTTCTCGCCCCCGTGGTGGAGGTCGTCAAGCGGGGCCAGCGTGAGGGGGACATCCGTTCGGACCTGTCACCGGACTGGATCGTCACAGCCATGGCTTCCCTGCTCATTGCTGCCGTGCGAGCCGCGCCCACCACGAAGCACTCCGACGTCGACGTGGCCGAGCTCATCTTCCAAACCCTGGTCGGCGGCATCGCGACAGAGAAGCCTAAAAACTAGACAACGCTGTCTCATTTCGTCTAGTCTCAGGTCAACAGCCCGAATGGTGCTGCCGACCCGATGAACCGTGATGGGACTCTCCGTGCTCTCTGCACTCGCTCGCATATCAACCCGCCACCGCTGGATCGTGGTCGCGATGTGGCTGGTGCTGCTTCTCGGTGCCCTGTTCGGCAGCCGGTATATCGGCGGCACCTTCAGCAACGACCTGACCCTCGCCGGCACCGACTCGCAGGCCGCGTACGACACCCTCCGCGAGCAGTTCCCGGAACTGTCCGGTGACGGCATGCAGGCCATCGTGCACAGCACGGATGCCGCGGAGCCCGTCACGTCCCCGGCCACGCGCACCGCGGTGGAGGAGGCCGTCGCCGAGCTGGCCGCCCTCGACGGTGTCGCCGCCGCACGGTCGCCCTACGGCCCGCCGCAGCCGATGGTCTCCGAAGACGGAATGACCGCGATGGTGACCATCCAGTTCACCGAGCGGGCCAAGGACATCCCCGTCGAAACGCTGGCCGAGGCCCAGGCCGCCTTCGACGGCGTGGAAGATGCCGGGGTCCAGGTCGAATTCGGCGGCCCCGCTGCCCAGGCCGAGTCCGGCCCGTCGGGAAGCGAGGTCTATGGGCTGCTCGCCGCCGCCCTGGTGCTGCTCCTCGTGTTCGGCTCCGTGTTCGCGATGCTGGTCACCCTGGTCAGCGCGCTCATGGCCCTCGGCGTCGGGCTCGCTTCGATCTCCATGATCGCCGGGGCGGTCACCATCGGCACGTCCGGTCCGATCGTGGCCGCCATGATCGGCCTCGGTGTGGGCATTGACTACGCCCTGCTGATCGTCACCCGGCACCGCGAGGGCCTGGACCAGGGCCTGGCCCCGAACGCATCCATCGAAGCGGCCATGACCACCGCGGGCCGTTCCGTTCTGGTGGCCGGCGCCACGGTGATCATCGCCATCCTCAGCCTCTATGCCATCGGCATCCCGTTCGTCTCCTCACTCGGGCTCGCCAGCGCCCTCGTGGTCAGCGCCACGATGCTCGCCGCCGTCACCCTGCTGCCGGCGCTGCTGGCCATCTTCGGTACCAACCTGGACCGCCTGCGGGTGCGCAAGCTCGGCAAGAAGACGGTCGTGACGACGGATGCCGCGAGCACCTCCCAGATGCAGCCCGCCTCCGGCTGGCGCGGTTGGGTCGGCGGCATCCAGCGTCGTCGCTGGGTCTCGGCGCTCGCCGCCGTGCTCGTGCTGGCAATTCTGGCCCTGCCTCTCCTGTCTCTGCGCCTCGGCACCGCCGACGGCGGATCCCAGGCCGCCGACACCACCCAGCGCAAGGCCTACGACCTCATCGTCGACGGCTTCGGTGCCGGGTGGGCCGGCCCGCTCCTGGTCACGGTCGACTTCGGCGCCGACTCCACGCCGCCCGAGAACCAGGCCGCGAGCATGGCAGTGCACGCCGAGCTGGCGGCAACGGATGGCGTCAGCGCGGTCACACCCCCGCGGCTGGCCGAGAACGGAACGACCGCGTTGTTCACGGTGATCCCCACCAGCTCACCGGACGACGCCGCCACGGAAACCCTTGTGCACGACCTGCGCGGCACCGTGCTGCCGGCCGCGGCACCGGATGCGGCCGCGCACGTCGGCGGGGCAACGGCGACCAGCATCGACCTCGCCGACACGCTCCTGGCCCAGATCGGCTGGTTCATCCTGATCGTCGTCGTGCTGGCCTTCATCGTTCTGCTGATCGAGTTCCGGGCGCCGTTCATCGCGGCGATGGCCGTCATCATGAACCTGTTCGCGGTCGGAGCTGCCTACGGACCGGTCGTCGCCGTGTTCCAGTGGGGCTGGTGGCCCGCCGACCTGCTCGGGGTGTCCTCCGGCCCGGTGGAATCGTTCGTTCCGGTGATGCTCTTCGCGGTGCTGTTCGGACTGTCCACCGACTACACCGTGTTCCTGCTCAGCCGCGTCAAGGAGGAGCTCGCCCGCACGGGAGACGCGAACCGGGCGGTGCGCGACGGCCTGGCCGCGACGGCCCGGGTGATCCTGGCCGCGGCATCCGTCATGGTCGTCGTCTTCGGAAGCTTCATTCTCAACGACCAGCGCACCGTGACGATGTTCGGATTCGGCCTGGCGATGGCCGTCGCCGTGTACGCCCTCGTCGTGATGCTGGTGCTCGTGCCCGCGCTGCTCGCAATCGCGGGTCGCGGTGCCTGGGGGCGCACGAAGCGTCGGCCGTCGGCGGATGCGGAGGCGGAGGCGCCGGCGACGACGGACGTCGGGCCGGAGTCAGGGCCCGCGCCCGAGCCCGAACCGCTCGTTGCGACGGGCCGAGGCTGAGGTCACCTGACGGATGTCGCGGCGCACCCTGTGGAAGCGGGCGCACGTTCTATCGTGCGCCGGCTTCCATACCGTGCGCCACGACAGCGCTGCCCGTGCCCGGCATCCGCCGTCTTTCGCCACCGCCCCTGTTGCAGCGCCCGGGTCGGTTTTACCATGTTCAGGTGCACGCGAATGGGCACGCGAAGGGGGACAGAAGCCAGGAGGACACCATGACCACATTGGCGACGATCGGCAGCGGCAGCGACCGCAGCACCAACAGCGGCCGCGTCGAGTTGGATGATCGCGAGGTCGCCGACCTTGCGGCGCACCTGCAGGGCGAGCTGGTGAGACCCGGTGACCCTGCCTACGAACAGGCGCGACGGGTGTGGAACGGTTCGATCAACCGCTTGCCCGGCCTGATCGCGCGCTGCGCCTCCCGGGACGACGTGATCGCCGCGGTTCGGTTCGCCCGGCGCAACAATGTGCTGGTGGCGGTCCGCGGCGGCGGGCACAGTTTTCCCGGGCACTCGGTCTGCGACGACGGACTGGTCATCGACCTGTCGTTGATGAATGGCATCCGGGTCGACCCCGAAGCGCGTACGGCGCGAGTGCAGGCCGGCGCACTGTTGGGCGACCTGGACCGCGCCACGCAGGAGCACGGGCTCGCGGTGCCGTCGGGGATTGTGACCCATACCGGCGTGGCCGGGCTGACCCTGGGCGGCGGACTGGGCTGGCTGATGCGCAAGTTCGGGCTGGCCATCGACCAACTGTTGGCGGTGGATCTGGTCACAGCCGATGGCGGGCTGGTGCGGGCGAGTGACACCGAGAACCCGGAGCTGTTCTGGGGGGTGCGCGGGGGCGGCGGCAACTTCGGGATCGTCACCGAGTTTGAGTTCCGGCTGAACCCGGTCGGCCCGATCGTTATGGCCGGGCCGGTCTTCTGGTCCGGGGCCGATTCGGCGAAGGTGCTGCGCTTCTACCGCGAGTGGATCGCCGAGGCGCCGGACGAGCTGATGACCATGGTCGTGCACCGGCGCGCCGCCGATGTCCCCTATATCCCGGCCGAACTCCGCGGCAAGCCCGTGGTTGCCGTGGTCAGCTGTTACGCGGGGGCAGTGGATGATGGCGAGAGAGTGCTCCGGCCGCTGAAGGAGTTCGGTTCCCCGGTGCTGGACCTGTGCCGACCGAAGCCATTCCTGGAGCACCAGTCCATGTTCGACGCCAGCTATCCGTCGGGCTGGTGGTACTACATGAAGGCCTGCGATGTCGCGAAACTCACCGACGAGGTCATCGACATCACCGTAGAGAACGCGACCGCAATCACGTCTCCGCTGACCGCATTCCCGATCTGGCAGGGCGGGGGCGCGATGGCGCGGGTGGCCGAAGACGACACCGCCTTCCACGGGCGCGCGGCCGGCCACACGTTCAACATCAACGCCGCCACCGAGAACGCCGACGGCTTCGAGCGGGAACGCGACTGGGTGCGCAGTTTCTGGTCAGACCTCGCGCCGTTCCACACCAGCGTCTACGTGAACTTCCTGATGGACGAGGGCGAAGAGCGCGTGCGACAGGCCTACGGTGAGGCGAAATACGCCCGCCTCCGCGCCCTGAAGCGTGCCTGGGATCCGGACAATTTCTTCCGCTTGAACCAGAACGTGGCGCCTTCGCCGGTTGCGGGGTGAGCCCCTCAATCAGCCTCAGCCCTGACTGACCTGGTCAACCAGCCGCTGCAGCGAGTCCTGCAGTGACTGGAACCCCTCCGGTTTGACCGTCACCGTGGCCTCATCCATGTACACGTCCCGGCGAATCTCGAGCATCACCGAACTCACGCGCGCATCGCTCTGGTAGTGCTTGAGCGGCACGTACGACCCCGCGAACGGCGCATTGGCGTGCGTGTCGAGGTGAGCGAAGCATCCGTCGACCATGGCCAAGAGGTCGACGGATGCGTGGAACGGCTCCGACCCCACGCAGAGTGGTGCCCGGTAGCCGCCGCCGTGCAGCTCATACGCCAGCTCGGCCTGCGGGTAGGAATGCACGTCGAAGATCACGGCTCGCCCGTGCCCGGCCAGGGTCGCGTCGACGAGTTCGGTGAACCGGGCGGAGTAGTCGGCGAAGTAGTCCATCAGTGGCCCCTTCTCGGAAGCAGACACGCGCCGGATCTCCTGGCGCCGGGACCCGTGGGTATAGAGCACGCCCATGCCCACCGCGTTCATCTCCTCGGTGTCATCGGGGAACCGCTCCACGTCGACCGCGAACCGGGACAACCCGTTGATGACCGCGCTCGCGCCCGTGATCGCCCCGACGAGCTCGTCGGTGAAGTGGTCGGTCATGGCGTCTTTCTCCGCCTCCAGCTCGGCCGGGGAGATGACGTAGGAGTGCAGGTACTCCGCCGGAATGAAGCGTCCGCCGTGCGGGGCGTGCAGGATCACGGGTGACGTCGCCGAGTTGTCGATCAGGCGGAACAGCGCTGTTTCGAGGTTGGTCATCGTGTGCCTCCAGGCCGCGGCGCTCCCGGTCGGAAGCAGTTTTGAGGGTCTCAGAGGCCACCGACATTCCTGACCCAGGGCGATCGCAGGCACCGCCGCTACACCCCCACGCCCGTGGGTGGTCGCGCCGACGCCGTAGAGAAGTGGGAAACTGGTCTGTGTGGCATCCACTTGTTTCAGCCGTTCTGGGCGCTATTGCGCAACCTTGAGCCGATCGCTAACTTCAATGCGACCGGTGTGATGTGAATCAAGGAGCACTGCGATGACGCACCACGACGCTCCGGCGCCCCGGAAGATCCTCTACATCGACCTCGACAGCACGCTCATCGACTTTCCGAGCGGCATTCGGCAGCTGACGCACGAGGCGCGGGAAGAGTACGAGGGTCACTACGACGATGCCCCCGGAATCTTCGCACTGATGCACCCGGTGCCGGATGCCCTGGCGGCCTATCGCGAGCTGGCCCAGCACTTCGACACCTACATTGTGTCCACGGCACCGTGGCACAACGTTTCCGCCTGCCACGACAAGGTGCTCTGGGTTCAGAAGCACCTCGGCATCGACAGCGAGACCGCCGCGCACAAGCGGCTGATCCTCTCGCATCACAAGAACCTCAACCGCGGCGACTACTTGATCGACGCGCGCTCCGCCAACGGCGCCGGCTGCTTCAAAGGGGAGTGGCTGCAGTTCGGGCCGGATGCCGCGTTCCCGAGTTGGACATCCGTCACCGACTACCTCATCACGGGCGCCCAGCCCTCACCGCTTCACGACGCCATCACCCTGGCGCGCACGGCGCATACCGGGCAGGTCGACAGGGTCGGCGTCGCGTACATCTACCACCCGCTGGCCGTGATGCAGCGCGTGAGCGGCACCGAGGCGAAGATCGTGGGGGTGCTGCACGACGTGGTGGAACACACCGACACGACCCTCGCCGACCTGCGCAGCCGGGGCTTCGCCGAGCACATTGTGGAGGCAGTGGATGCTGTCACCAAGGTGAAGGGGGAGTCGATTGAGGAGTACCTGGCGCGTGTCAAGGCCAACCCGCTCGCGCTGATCGTGAAGAAGGCCGACCTCTCGCATAACGCCGACCCGGCGCGGCAGACGGGCCTGTCGGCTGCGTCGCGGGGGCGGCTGATGCAGAAGTATGAGAGGTCGGCGCTGCTGTTGGGCACGACGCTGGAGACGATCCTGGAGCAGTTCGGGGCGCCGCGTGCCCCTGAGCCCGTGGCTGAGATTCAGAGCGCGTGATGCAGGCGGTTCCGTCACGCCGCTGATCAGCGACTGCCGGGCCCTGACGGCGTTGCGAGCCCTTTCTGGGGCTGCTGCCCGCACCGCCGCACCCGCTAGATTCGATCGGGGGAAAACGGGGGATCCATGACAATTCAGGCACCATCAATGCGGCAGCAGTTCGCGGCCCAGGCGGTCATCGAGGAGCTGCTGCGGCAGCACGCCGATACGCCACAGCGCACGACCTTCGCACGATTCTGCGGCACCTCTCCGCTGCGCGCCGACAGCGTCAGCTGGTACCTGGGGGCCAAAGGCGAGATCGTGGTCGGCCAGATCCTCGCGACTCTGCCTCCGGAGTGGACGTCCTTCCACGCCCTGCCGATCGGCAAGAAGGGCTCGGACATCGACCACATCGTCGTCGGCCCGGGCGGCATCTTCACGATCAACACGAAGCACCACGCGGGCAAGACCGTATGGGTGGCCGGGCGGGGCCTGATGGTGTCCGGCCAGAAGCAGCCCTACATCCGCAACGCCGAATACGAAGCCGGGCGGGTCACGAAACTGCTGCGAGAACGGATGCCGCTGCTCCCGGCCGCGCACCCCGTGCTCGCGCTGGTCAACCCCAAGTCGCTGACCGTCAAGGTGTCGCCGGAACAGGTGAAAGTCACAACCGACGCTGCCCTGCGGCGCTGGCTCGTGAAGCGTCCCGTGGTACTGAACGCCGGTGATCTGGCGGAGCTCGCTGCGGTCATCGACGATCCGGCGACGTGGCCGGCCCCGCTGTTCCCGGCGACCGAGAACGTGCTGGCCCGCTTCAACGCGCTGGATGCCGAGGTTCTCGCTGCGCGAACGCGGCGCAGAGTGTGGAGCTTCAGCGGCACACTCGCACTGTGCGCAGCGGCCTTCGGCGCGTGGCTGCTGCTGCCGGCCGTGCTCGGCACCGTCCTGACGGGCGCGCCGCAATGATCAGGCAGCCAATGCAACCGGTGCGCCCTTCGACCACTGCGGCCCACTCACGTTGGCTCACCCCGCTGCGTGCCGATACACCTTCGCCGGCTTGCCGACCACACCCGGCTGGTAGGCATCCGTCTCCACCAGCTGCCCCAGCATGTGCCGGCGGAACGTGTCCTTGCCGAGCGGCTCGCCCGCGATCGCCGAGTGCAGCCGCAGCAGCTCGAGCAGCGTGAACTCCGGCCCGAGCAGCCGCTCCGGGTCGGCGAACGCGCGATACGAGGCGCGCAGGGTGTCCACCGCCATCTCGATGATCTTTGAATGGTCGTAGACCGTGCCGTGTACCTCGGCCACGGGAGTCAGGTCGACCCGGGCGACGGATGCCTCCTGCACCACCACGAGGTGCGCCACCGACATCACCCAGCCCCGGTCATCTCGGTCGGGGTCGTCGAAGACGTGCAACTGGCGCGGGCGCAGTTCCTCGATGTGGGCCTTGTCGCGCAGGGACCGGAGCACGGCCTCCTGGGCTAGGACTGGAGCTGATGCACCAGCTTCTCGCGCATGCGCGCGCTTCTCGACGTGTAGAACTCGACGAAATCTTCGAATTCAAGGGAGAGGCCTTCGAAGTCATTTTCCCTCTCGTAAGTGGCGCGCAACTCACCGCTAGGGAAGGCGTTGCCCGCCCAAACCTGGGGAAGGGAATCGCGCTTCTCAATGTTTGCTACGCCGCCGAGAAGCTGAAGATTTGGGAGGAGGTCGAAGCGGCTTTTGTACTCTTCGATTTGGTCTAGAGAAAGCCCGAGTGCGCGCAGACGCTTATCGGTGAACCGCGACTTCGGGTAAATGTGATCCTGATGAAATTCTTTCGAGAAATCCAGTCCCGGGTACATCAGAGAGAGGACTCCAAACGCGCGCGGTGAGCCGTACTTGGTCGAGAGGAGATCGTCAATATCCGTGTCTTCGAAGGTGAGGCTCTTGCCCATGGCGGCCATTTCCCGCTCGATGCCGTCCGCGGGGAAGCCGGCGGTTTGAGAAGAGTCGATGGCTTGCCGAATCCGCATAAGGAGCGTGTCGAGTCCGGAACCCCAAATGCCCTGCTTCAGCATGGATCGTGCAAGCCAACGGCGAACGATGAGGCGATCAGGCGCAGAAGCGGCTGATTCGAGGTAGGACTTCCCGAGTGAATTGTGGGCGAGATAGTAGGCAACGGCAATGATCACGCTGTCGGCGGAGATCGTGCGCCCGGTGTATCCGAACTGCCGGAGGAGGGAAGCCGCGTTGACAAGCGCCTGCTCGGTTTTATCCCATCCGTCCTCGACAACTGCCATGTTCTTCTGGGTGAAATTCGACACACGAAACTGCACATTCAGCCCGGCCACCATCAGTGCTGTTTTCAGAACCGCATCTTTTGAGAATGCGAAGTCTCGGGTTCCGCCCTGGTTGATTTCTTGAACGAGATCACGCACTTCTTCCCTGGCATCTCGTGTTCGCCACTGGTTCGTCGCCATGGACAGCAGCAGATCAGAATAAGACAATGTCGTGCCGCCACTGTTGACGCGCACGAAGATGTCCAGAACCTTGTCCGCGCTCTGGCTCGACTCCAGGTACCAATTGATTGGCTTGATGATTCGGAGGCTGTCGTAAAGGCGGTACAGACGGTTGAAAGGGCCGGAGCCACTGAGCGATCGACGTTCGAGCTCCTCCATGATCGCCGGGCCGCTGTCGGCGAGTGTCAGCACGTCGTGTACCAAATACCATTTGGCCACGCCGTTCGAGTCTGCCTTGGCCTCCTCGTCCGTGAGAAAACGGAGATCAAACTCGAATCCAAGCTCCTCATGGTCTGGGCTGTCTGCCAGGTTCAGATACACGCGCTTCTTGGGGAATGAATCTGGGTTTGTCCACCAGGCACCCTTACGTTTCTCGGAGTGTGACCCATACATGGCGATATTGAGCGCCGTTAATCGCTGCTGTCCGTCAAGCACTGCGATGATCCCATTTGAAGTCGGCACGGCCGCCTTGGTCGCAAACGGGGCCTTCTGCTCATGGAAGTTCGTGATGAAATCGTAGAAGACGTAGTCGTTCGCTGACTCTTGCTTGACTTCCCAGAGAAGGAACGAGCCAATCGGATAACCCCGCATCAGGCTGTCCATGAGTGCCAGTACTTGGTGCTGCTTCCACACGAACTCTCGCTGGATGGCGGGCAAAAGGTACTGTTTCTGGTGGATTCGCCGCAGAACGTCTTCGACAGTTACCGGGGTTTGAAACGACACTGTCAATCTCCTTCTTTGGTGATGCCGGGCAGGGTTTCATGAATCGAACACCGCATCGCGTGTCTTGAACACGCATGACGCGACCGGCACACATCCTGAATCATCCCCTTCCTGCAATCGTACGAGAGTGACGCCTGTTCTCTTTCCCGGATGGATCCGTGACTTGGTTTGTCCCGAGAGAGGCTGCGGGGATCCTCGAGATGAACCTGAATTGAGGGCGACGACTAGGAGAGCCCTTACGAGCAGGTCTTGGTCAAAGAGTTCGAGGATGCCAGCCACACGCGGGCCCGGGTCGCCCGCGCACTCGTGGCCACGCCCGGGCGACAGCTGTTGCCGTCGGTAAGGACTGGTAGAGCATCAACCGGTTCGTCGGCGCGAAACTCCCGTTGAGCAACTATTTCGAGCACCGTTTCGGGCTGAACGAGGTGCCCCGTTGGCGAGGACGACTGCGTGGGCCTATCTTGCAGCCGCGCACAGCTTCGCCGGTTACCCGATCACGCGCTTCAGGTGTGGCCAGCCGCCACGACGAGCTTGCCGAGCAGGTTTAGACAGGAAGTGTCTTGCCGAGCGGCTCGCCCGCGCCGTGGGCTCGTCGTCGCCTCAGTCGACCCGGCAAGATCTTGATGCTGGTCTAGAAATGCTGCGGGAAGAGCTGGGCGTGCGTTGCAGCTCAGACCAGGATCAGTTCGATAAATCCGTCTGATCGGGCTCATCTCTGAGGAACGCCGGTCCTGCCGAGACCGGATTGCTTCTCGATCGGTCCGGCGCGCACCACCGACCGAGGGCCGGAATAGCCCTAGTGTTGATTAACGATCGGCCTAGTTGGTTTTTGGGGTGGCCGTGCCAATTTCTAGTGCTGTCGCACTTCGTTCCATGGGGGCTCAATGATGAAAGACACTTTGGATATCACGCCAGATCCCAAGGTGCTGATTGCGCTCACGCACACGCCGCTGAAGCCGCTGGATGCTCTGTGCGAGCTCATAGACAATGGAATCGATTCTTTCAGAGCCGCTCAACTGGCCGGAGAGCCCATACGGCATCCCCTGCTGCAGGTCATGGTCCCCGGTGAAGCTCAAGTCAGAAAGGGTGACGGCATTGTCCGCATCGTGGACAATGGGGCCGGTCTCGACAGAGAAGGTCTTGGCAATACACTTCGTGCTGGGTTCAGCGGTAAAAACCGATTCGACACACTCGGGCTCTTCGGTCTCGGCTTCAATATCGCAACCGGCAAGCTGGGACGACGAACGACCGTGATCACGGCCAGGGCTCAAGATGATTTTGCTCTTAGAGCGGTTATTGATCTTCCCGAAGTTGTGAAAAACCGAGCCTTCGGTGTTCCAGTTGAAGCGATCAAGAAGCCGCTGAATTTCGAACACGGCACGATCGTCGAGGTGGATTCATGGTGGCCAGAGGGTGATCCAAACTCTGGGTTCATTGTTCAGCTTGCCCACATAGCTAAGGCGCCTCTACGCAGTCAGATTGGGCGCAGATACGCGACCCTGCTCCGCAGCGGGGAGGAAAACCGCGTGCGCGTCATGGTCAACAACGAGTACGTAGAAGGATATGAACACTGTGTCTGGGCTGACAGTCGATTCGTCGACCGGCAAGGATGGGGTTCCATCCCGGCACGGATAGCCCTGGACTCCGTCATCTTCTCGCAAAAGCGTTGCGTCCAGGATGGGACGGCTCTGGATACCGGTTCCGACACTTGTCTCGAATGTGGAGAGTCCGAATTTCGTACTGTCGAGGAACGCATACGCGGTTGGGTGGGCATCCAGCGATTTGACGACAATAACAAGTTTGGTGTGGATCTGGTCCGCAACGGCAGAGCTATTCGAGTCGCTGAAAAGGATGCTTTTTTCAATTTTTTGAACGATCTTGGTGAGGCAGTCAAGGAGTATCCGACGGATCAGCAGACTGGGCGAATCATCGGAGAGATTCATCTGGATCACGTCCCAGTCGACTTCCAGAAACAGGACTTCCAACGCAGCAGTGAGGAGTGGCAGCGCGCCGTAGCTCACATACGGGGCGAGTCTTTGCTTCCAAGTACTTGGCCAGTTGGAAAGCGGAATGAATCGCCAATATCAAAACTGTTTCAGGGGTATCGCAAGGTCAGAAACTACGGCCGCTTGGACATGTACATGGGAAGGTATGACGAGGCCGCTGGGAAAGCGGTGCGAATCAATAGAGATGTAGAAGCGGAATTACTTGACCGCTTTCAGAAAAGGGAAGTTGGGTTTTTTGATGATGCGCGTTGGTGGGAATACGTAGAAACGGCAACCTTGGCTCCGAGGCTTGCGATGGAGGAATGCGCAGAGTGCGGGTTTCAGAACCGGCCGGGTGATGAAGTTTGCGGGGACTGCGAACGGATCCTTCACGGCAAGGCATGCCTCTCTTGCGATGTCGAGCTATCACGGTCCGCAACCGTGTGCCCAAGTTGCGGCGCGTCACAAGTGCCGGAGGTCCAGGAGCCATGGACGTGCGAAATCTGCAAGGAAATCAACGGAGTTGACGATGAACAATGTCGTCTCTGCACCGCGCTTAGAGGGGCGGAGAATCCGGTGTCAGTGGATGTTCTGAGACGCGATGGTGAGTTCATCAGTGAGCTTTCGTTCCAGAACCGGTCATTCGTGACTGCAGATCTCAGAAAAACTGAGCCCATCGATGTGAATGTCTTTCGGGTTGGCCAACTCCGACCGTCTTACAACGGGTCCCTCGTACCGACTGTCACCAGCAGGGCATCGGGTAAGATTGACATCTTCCTCGACATAGCGCATTCCAACTTCACACAGCTCGGCGTGAGACCAGAGATCGCTATATCAGTTGAGATTGCGCAATACCTATACACGCTTCGACCCGACCTCGCTGGTAGGCCTGCCCATTCTGTGGAGAACATTGCCGCAATGATCTTGACAGAGGTTTGGGGAGAGCAACTTGCTGCAGGGCCGGAGAAGGTAAGCGAGGCCATAAAAGGTCTGTTTGGTCGTATCTCGGAGCGACTTGAAGGCAATGGCGACGCCGCCGATTTTTACGGCGAACTGGACCAATTCGAACAGCGCGACCTAGCGGACCGTTTGATTAGCGCCGGCCTGCTGGACCAGCTGTCCGAGCTGCGTTTCAACGGTGGTTATCTTGCCTATTGCGGTTCTGGAGTGTTGGCGAAATTCTTCAGCAAGTATCCGGAAGGATGGTTTGGCACAGTCTGGAATGAACGCCTTGCCGATCCTGAAATCGTTGGTGTCCACGCAGCTGAAAATTCTCGACAGCAGCTTCTCGGCATCTATTCGCGCTGTCTTGATGACTGTGCTGCATACCTTCGTTTTTCATACGTCGATCCGCTCATCGTCACCCGGGCGGGTGCGTCACGCGAGTATCTAGAGCTGCGTTTAATGTGAGCCGGTTCTTGAGCGACCTGACCATAAGTGCCACCTCTTGGCAGGCTTTCGAAAGGCTTGTGTCGAGGCTCCTAGTAGTCGAGGGACTGAAACACGTGTCTGTTGTTGGGGGTTCCGGTGACGGCGGGGCAGACGTCCTTGGCATCAAGGGGGACAAGCGATGGCTCTTTCAGGTGAAACGTTGGGCCACACCCGTCGGGGCCGAAGTAGTTGATCGTACCGTTGCCGCCGCCAAGTCATATGGGGCAGATGTTCCTGTGATCGTCAGCAAGTCTGGATTCACCTCCGACTTGCTCAGGCATCGCGCGAGTATGGCTGCAGAGGGAATCAACATTCAGTTATGGGACCGGGACGCTCTCGCGCGGAGGGCGGAGCGTCTGGCGTCCGATCCGCTCGTGCTGCGCGAATCGGATCGATTCATGCCGCGCGAATACCAGTCGAACGCCGTCGAGAGAATCGTGAACGCGTGGGTCAATAACTCAGCGGGGTCCGCGCTGGTTGTTCTCGCCACTGGGTTGGGGAAGACCTTCGTCGCTGCCGAGTCCGTACGGCGTATTGCGACCATCCGTGTCGGCCTCAGAGTCTTGGTCCTAGCCCACACCAATGATCTGCTTTACCAGCTCGAACGATCATTCTGGCCCTTCCTCGGCGTAAACCAGTCAACTGTAATAGTGAACGGCCTAGAGAGGCCGGCGTGGGCGGATTTGGCTCATTTTGACTTCGTGTTCGCATCTCGGGACACGATGTCGAACGCCGCAATGGCGGGAATTGATTTTCCACCCTTTGACATTGTTGTGGTCGATGAATGTCACCACCTTGGTGCGGAAACTTACGAACAGGTCCTTGACACGCTTGGTGTCGGAGCGGCCGGGGGGCCGTTCCTTCTCGGTTTGACGGCGACTCCCTGGAGACCTGATGGAGGAGACCTTGATCACCGTTTCGACGCGCCCGTAGTGAGTATCGATCTTGTGCAAGGGCTGAAGCACTCTTTCCTCGCCAACGTCGATTATCGGATCTACACCGACAACGTGGACTGGGACTCACTCAGGCAGTTGAAGGGTGATCGCTTCAGCCCCAGGGCGATCAACCGAACGCTCTTCATCGACCAGTGGGATGATGCCGTCGTAGACAGAACCCAGGAGGCCTGGGCTGAGCTGGCGGGTGTGGGCAAGGGGATAGTATTTTGCGGAACCGTTGAGCATGCGGAAAGGGTTGCCGCCCGTATTAACGCCCTCGGATTCACCAGTGCGAAGCCGATCTATTCGCGATCCTCAGCCGGGGAAGCGATGGGGGCAGTTGAGCGCAATCGACTCCTCTGGGATTTCTCGTCCGGTCGCACGGGAATCCTTTGCGCAGTGGACGTTTTGAACGAGGGAATCGACGTTCCCGACGTCAACCTTGTGGTTTTTCAGCGCGTAACTCACAGCCGACGTATATTTGTGCAGCAGCTCGGTCGGGGCCTTCGACTTGCTCCCGGCAAGCAAAGAGTGATCGTCTTGGACTTTGTTTCGGATATTCGCCGCTTTGCGGCTGGGCTTGAGCTTCAAAAAGCATTGGACCACAACGGACCTAAGCCTGGTAGTCCTGTTCGTGTCAATCTCCCCTCACGAGTGACCTTCCTCCGCGCCAACGAGCAGGATGAGAGCGGAGCCAGTTTCTTGAGGGAATGGCTGGGAGACTTGAAGGACATTGAGGAAGCCGGCGAAGACGTGAGCGTAATGCGGTATCCCCCAGTAGAGTCACTGCCACTCGGAAAGAGAGAACCAAATGCAGGCTAGCGCCGTTGAAAGCTGGGCTCGAATGCGGATGATTGCGATTGATTCTGTGGACACTCTGCAGGACTTGTTGTCTGACACCGAAACCGATGATCGTCGGCTGGTTCTGGGCTACTTGGAAGCTAAGCACCAACTTGCGAGGGCATTCGAAGTTTTCGCTGCAGAGAAATATGCTGATGCATCGAAACTGGCGGAGGTCAAAGGACTGCTGGAAAATGCCATGCGGGAGACCTTTACAACGGTCCCGACGAAGTACCTACGCGTAAAAGGATTTGGTAAGCCTCACGAGGCTATCCTGGCGTACCTGGTTCAGCGAGTGCGGCTTGATGTCAGCGCCGATGAGCTTCGGATGTTGACTGGTGATGCTGTCCACACGGAGAGAAGGACGAGAGATTTGCGCGATCTAGGCTTTCGGCTTGAGGCTCGCGAAGAGTCCGGTCAGCAGGTCTATGTCTTGCACGATGAAATTCCAAACATCGTCTCAGGGGCGGCACTCCTGGTGGCCCGGAACGTGCGTAGTGATAAGTCCCTCACTCCTGAGCAACGTGACGCGTTGCTGTTGGGCGCGGGGCTTGCCAGCAGCGCTGCTGACATGGAGTAGTAAACGCCAGGACCTTTCGCATTCCACGATTCATGGCCCAGCTGTTCTCGACCTGGCCGTCAACCTGCGATCTTTAGCCTGGAAAGCGAAACGACAGTCCGTCGGGAGGTTTTCTTGGCAGTTCGTCCTTCCAAGATTGCCCCGATTGAATCACCGATGCTCTTGGCAACGGGAGGCGGGAAGGCGTTGCCGATCTGCCTATAAGTGGAGGTCTTCAGCCCCGCGAATTTCCAATTTTCGTCAAAGCCTTGAATTCTCGAAACCATTTCATTTGTAAGTTTCGGAACGAACTCGGAAGGAATGTCAGACGCAGGCGCAGCGTTTGCAATGCCTTTGCCGTCGACTCCGAGCGCAAGCCAGCCGGCCTTTGCGCGCGTCGGTCCCAGGTCTGGGCCACCGTGCTTCTTCGATCCGCCAACGATTGTTGGGCCTACGCTGTTAGCGCCTTCCGCCCAGCGGCGTGCGCCCTTCCAGCCGTTAGCGGCCATAAGCGGGAGGAGTGTCTCCCCGACTGTGGGTGGTGTGCCAACCGGCTCTGGCCAGACGAAGTCTCCTGCCAAGCGGTTCTTGAACGCAACGAGGATAAAACGGGGGCGAAGTTGAGGCACGCCATAGGAGCTCGAAAATAGAAGTTGCCAATCTGCGGAATAACCCATGCCGCTCAGTTCATCCAAAATCGACTCGCGGTAGGGGGCGAACTTCGCAGACGCCAGCCCCTTCACGTTCTCCAACATAACCGCGGCGGGCTGAGCCTCCCTGACAAGACGGAGCGCCTCTGGGAATAGGTCCCGCTCGTCGTCGGCACCTAGCTGCTTGCCGGCCACGCTGAACGGAGGGCAAGGCACGCCACCAGCAACTAGGTCAATGCCCTTGAATTGAGTGCCACTGATTTCCCTGACATCCGCCTGTCGAACGTCCCAATCGGGCCGGTTCAGTCTCAGCGTTGCTGCTGCATCCCGGTCGATCTCCACCGCCAGCGAATGCCCAAAGCCGGCTTTTTCCAGACCGGAAGATTGCCCGCCCGCACCCGCGCATATTTCAAGCACACTGAACTTCGTGTCAGGCATTCAGGTTCCAATCCGATCAAGGTGAGGGACGAAGACATCATCATTCCAGGACCCTCTGACACCCTAGCTGTTCATCGAATTGCGGACGATTAAGCGCGCTGTTGGTCGCGGGTGGAGACCTCCGTTTTGCACTTTATTTCGGGCGTGTCAGGATTCGCCTTGGCGGTGTGGGCTGGTTCACGAACGAACTGCCGTAGTGAGCGTCTCATTGAGACGCGGCCGGAACGTCGACCACAGCTTCAGAGGGATTCAGGCGTAAGGATTAGAACTTCAAAGCGTCCCGTGAAATTGACCGCTTTTCGATACGAAGCCATCACTTCGTCAGGAGTTAGCTCAATTGTGTAAGTCGCGTAGTCGTTGTGCACAACCAAATTACGAAGATTGCCCAATTTCATAAATGCGTCATGGTCGGCCTTCAGCTGATCATCTTTCTTCAGACGCGCTTTGAAACCCTTGCCACATGCTTCGCCGAAACTCGTGAAGTACGGTTGTGCCGATTCAGCCTTCCAATCGAATAAACCGTGATATCCCCGAGCGAGGACCTGTTTGGAAACGAACTGGCTTATCTCGTGGCTGCCGTGGGCCATGAAAAAGGCCTGAGTGATTCGCTTGACGTGGCCTTCCAAACTGCTCGCGGCCGCGACCAGGAGAAGCTTGTGGTAACTCCTGTTTAGAGCTGCCAACCCGGAGGGGCTCTTCGCGCTGACGTCGCCCACTAGGCCCTGATAATCCTCGTAAAGGGATTCAACCGCCAAAGTGTCAGGGGACATGGTTTCAGCTCGTGGTTCATCGATGCTGCCGGTCACGAGAGTCTTCCGATGGCTTCCTCCGCAATAGCCACTCTGCGGCGTATGTTCGTCGGCTTTGTAGAGCCTTCTTGAAGCGTGTCGGCGAATGCGTCGCTCGACTTAACCACCGCGATCTCTCGCACGATCGCATCTGCCGAGAGAGCGGGGCTCCCCGCCCGCACCCAGGCTGCAAAGAAGCTCTCAAACAGGACTCCGCTGAACTTGTTGCCTAGCCCCCGCATGAAGACGCCCCCCGGCTGCACTTCAAACAATTCCATGAACTGCAGAAGGCTCTGGATTGCCTGAGTTGCCTGCGCGTCTGTGTACTTTTGTGCCTGAAGGCAGAAGGTATTGATGAAGCCAGACATTGAACCGGTGAACCCGTCGAGCCCACGAGCAAGGGCCAAGCCTCTCAGCAAGAACTCAGTGTCCCGCATCCGTGCATCGGGGCTCGTTTGCCCCACGATGCTTCGCCAGGCAGGGTTGAGATTGAGATCTAGAACTTGATCAAAGAGAGCGGAGTGGTACAGGCTGGCGCGAATCTCCTGTTGAGAAAGGTTGACCCCACCTGTGTTCAGGCGGCTAAAGATCTCGAAAACAGCCGCGTTCCCGGACGGGCTCGTTTGCTTGACGACGATGTTTCGGATCGTTCTCAAATCCAAGTTGGTTCGGTCTTCCTTGAGCCCCTTATACGTGAGCCCCTGGTAGCGATTCACTCGCCCACTAGTTGTTTTAGCCAATGCAAGCTTGAACGGCTCAAAGAACTCGTCATCCTCTAGAAAGGATTCATCCAAAAGGCCGGAACTTAGCGTGGGGCGGAGCTCGCCCCTGATTTTCGGCTTTGGGAATCTCCCCTTGGCATAGAAGTAGAGCGTAAGGAGACGCTGTTGACCGTCGATTACGATGAAATTGTTCCGACTCTCTTCGTACAGAAAAACCTGTGGCACGGGCAAACCGATCAGCAGTGACTCGATTAGCTTGGAGGCTCTCTTCTTGTCCCATACGTAGTTGCGCTGAAAGGCCGGGATTTTCATTGCGCCTGACTCGATGAAGTTGACGATCGTCGAGTAATTCCAATCGTTGGGCGATGAAACGATGTCGTACTCATCAACCTCAACTTCATCGAGTTCCTGCGATGCAGCGTCTAGCCAAGAGGCGTCTGCGGCATTCGTGGCCTCAACTGACGAGGAGTCGTCGCCCTGTTCGTCGTATTCAACCAATGATTCAGCGCCGACTCCAGCCCCAGCCCCAGCGCCATCCGCTTCGCCTTCGATGTTCGTCATCTAGATTTCCCCCTCAATCGCGCACCAGAACCGATGCCACTGTCCAAAGGCTAGTGGAGTGATCGGGCATGCACGTTACGAGTGTCGAGATTCCGCGAGGCGCCGTTTTGCCCCAGTCCTCGCCGTCAGTGGGGCCGATGGGTGCGTCGTTCGGCCAACGAATCCGGACCCTTTGCTGCGCTGGATGCCCGGCCGAATCCAATGCGGGCCAAGTCTGTGCGACGGAATGTGAGGCTGGGACAAGAACGGCTCGCAGGTACATATTCGCCGCGCATATCCGCCCCAGCCGTATCCGCTTATGGGCCTGACCGGGTGCCGCCGCGATCTGAGATACTTTCCAGGATCATGGTTGCGACTGTTCCGACCGTACTCGTGCGCAGCCTTGCGACCCGAGAGCGGTGTCTGATCGTCGCAGCGTCGTGCATCTGTGCCTCACGGCAGCAAGGCACGGGGCGTTGCGTCCGTTTCGTGCTTTAGGTGGCACTTTATGACGCCGTTTGTCGCGGACGGCTCTGCGATTGCCGAACGTTTGATCGCACCAAAATTAGCTGACATCCCGCGGTTACTGGCGCAGCGCTGGGACGCGAGGAATGGGCGCCCGGCGGGCGAAAGACGGCCAGGAGGAAACAATCCGCCCCCGCCCGCGTTACCCCTGACATGAAGTCAATTGTGTACAGCCAGACCGGTGACCCGTCCGTGCTCCAGCTCGTCGATCGGCCGGTGACCGAACCAGGAGCTGGCGAGGTGCGGGTGCGGATCGTGGTCAGCGGCGTGAACCCCACCGACTGGAAGTCGCGCCGCGGCTCGGCACCGGGCCAGGTGCTCGCGTTTGACGACGTAGTGCCCGGCCAGGACGGCGCCGGCATCGTGGAGGCGGTCGGCGCCGGCGTGCAGCACGTCAGTGTGGGCGACCGGGTGTGGCTGGCGCTCGCCGCCTACCAGCGCGCGAATAGCGGCTCGGCCCAGGAGTACGCGGTGCTGCCTGCGGAGCGCGTCTTCCTGCTGCCGGCGAACGCGAGCTTCGACCAGGGCGCGAGCCTTGGGGTGCCGGCGATCACGGCGTACCGTGCGCTGACGGTGGCCGAAGACGGACCGCGGCGGCTGCACCCGGGCGCCCTGGCCGGAAAGGTTGTGCTCGTGGCCGGCGGAGCTGGTGCGGTCGGGCACGCGGCGATCCAGCTGGCCCGGTGGGCGGGAGCATCCGTTGTCACGACCGTGAGCGGTCCGGCGAAAGCGACGCTCGCCACGGCGGCCGGCGCGCAGCACGTGCTCACCTACACCGACCCGGATGTCGTCGCCCAGATCCGGGCGATCGCACCGGAGGGGGTGGACCTGATCGTGGAGGTCGCACCGGCCCAGAATGCGAAGCTCGACCTGGCCGTCATCCGTAATCGAGGGTCGATCGCGGTCTATGCAAACAACGGCGGCGACCAGGTGACGCTCGACGTGCGCCAGCACTTCAGCCTCAACGTGCGCTACCAGTTCGTGCTGCTCTACACGGTGGGCGCCGACGTGATCCGGGAGGCGGCCGAGGACATCACCGCAGCCCTCGTCGATGGTGCGCTCGCGGTGGGGGAGGAGGCGGGACTGCCGCTGCACCGCACCGACCTCGCGCACACGGCGGATGCGCATGCGCTGGTCGAGAGCGGGGTTGTCGGGAAGGTGCTGATCGACGTTTCGGCGGGGCAGAAGGAAGGTGCGCCGGCCACTGCGCAGGGTGGACGGCGTGGCTCACTGAGCGAGTGAACCTACCGATTCCTTGAGCTGGGAGGCGCCGAGGGCGGCGTGCGCAGCCTCGATGACCGCGTCGAGGTGGATACCGCGGCGGCGCAGAACCTCGGGGCCGCTGCCCGACTCGCCGAATTCCTCGATCGACACCACGCGCCCGTCGAGGCCGACCCAGCGGTACCAGGCATCGCCGCGGCCCGCCTCGACGGCGACACGAGCGCGCAGCGCCGCCGGCAGCACCGACTCGCGGTAGTCGGCGCTCTGCTCGGCGAACCACTCGACACAGGGCATCGAGACCACGCGAGCGGAGATGCCCTCCTCTGCCAGGAGGGCGGCGGCATCGATCGCGAGGTGAACCTCACTGCCGGTGGCGAGGATGGCCAGGTCTTGTCCGTCGCCGTGTTGCCAGCGCACGTAACCGCCGGCCGTGACCCCTGCAGCGGTTGTGTCGCTGCTCTCCAGCACGGGCAGGTCCTGCCGGCTGAGCGCGAGGGCGACCGGTCGGTCGGGGGAGGCGAGGATGCGGCGCCAGGCGGCGACGACCTCGACGGAGTCCGCGGGGCGCACCACATCGAGCCCCGGCACGGTGCGCAGCGACGCGATCTGCTCGACCGGCTGATGCGTGGGGCCGTCCTCACCGACGGCGACGGAGTCGTGGGTGTACACGTACACCGCGCCGAGACCCATCAGGGCTCCGAGACGGATGCTCGGCCGCATGTAATCGCTGAACACCAGGTAGGTGGACGCGAACGGGCGCCACGGCCCCTGCAGGGCGATGCCGTTCAGGATGGCAGCCATGGCGTGCTCGCGGATGCCGAACCGGATGAACTCGCCGCCGGGGTTGGCCGCGGAGAAACGGTCGCCGTCGACCTCCACGGTGGTGGAACCGGCGAGGTCGGCCGAGCCGCCCCACAGCGGGACGGAACCCTGCAGCGCGCGGAGCACGGCGCCGTTGGTCTTGCGGGTTGCGATGGTGTCGCCGGCGCTGCCCACGTTCACGGTGTCGAGGGCGGAGCTGTTGAACTCGCCACCGTGGAAGGCAGTCCACCGTGCCGCGGCTGCAGGGTCGGCGGTGCTCCAGGCGGCGAGGTCGGCCTCCCAGGCGCTGTGCAGGTGCTCGCCGCGGGTGAGCGCGCCACGGGTGTGCGCGAGGGTCTCAGGAGTGACGAGGTCGTCGAGGGGAGCGTCGGGGGCGAAGCCCAGTGTCGTCTTCACCGCGGCGAGCTCGTCGGCGCCGAAGCCACCGGCGTGCGCGGCTGACGCGCCGCCGAACTTCGCGGAGGGGGAGCCGATGACCGTGCGGAGGGCCACCAGCGTGGGGCGACCGGTGCGTTCCGCCGCCATGCGGAGGGTGGCCTCAAGAGCGTCGAGGTCGTTGGGGGTGTCGATCTCGAGCACGCGCCATCCGTAGGCCCGGTACCGGGCGCGCACGTCTTCGGAGAAGGTCTCGTCGGTGCCGGAGTCGATGGTGATGCCGTTGTCGTCCCAGATCAGCACCAGATTGTCGAGGCCGAGCGTGCCGGCCAGGCTCGACGCCTCGCCGGAGACGCCCTCCTGCAGACATCCGTCGCCGGCCAGCACCCAGGTGGTGTGGTCGAGCAGGGTGGAGCCGGGGGTGAACACGGCGCTCTCGTGCCGGGCAGCCATGGCCATGCCCACAGCGGATGCGACGCCCTGGCCGAGCGGGCCGGTGCTCATCTCCACGCCGACGGTGTGGTGCACCTCGGGGTGCCCCGGTGTCTTCGAGCCGAGGGTGCGGCTCTTGGCGAGGTCGCCCAGGGTGAGGCCGTAGCCGGTGAAGAACAGCTGAGTGTAGAGCAGAAGGCTCGCGTGACCGGCCGAAAGAACGAACCGGTCCCGGGCGGGCCAGTCGGGGTGGGCGGGGGAGTGGCGCAGAACTCGGGAGAACAACACATGGGACAATGGCGCCAATGCCATGGCGGTTCCGCCGTGTCCATGTCCTTTCGCCTGCACCACGTGGGCGGCCAGGGCCTGGGCGCTCGCGACGGCGCGAGCGTCGAGTTCGGCATGCGTCATCGTTGACGAGGGATTCCTTGATTCGGTAGCCATGCGAGAAACTTTGGTATAGAAATGTACTTAAGTCAAACAGTTGGTTCGGCGACGTCCGCAATACGTGCGGATTCGTCAGAAGGATGGGAATCCCATGGCACACGCTCTGTCCACCGGTTCGGGTGTGGTGCTTGACCTCATCCGCTCTGGCCGTGCCACCACCCGCACCGACCTGATCGAGCAGCTCGGCTGGTCGCGCATCACCCTCGCCCGGCGCCTCGACGAGCTGCTGAGCGCCTCCATCGTGATGAGCGTGGGGCAACTCGATTCCCGTGGCGGGCGGCCGCCCGAGGAATTCGCGGTCAACCCGAACGCCGGCCTCCTGCTCGCCGTGGACATCGGCGGCTCGCACACCCGGCTGGCCATCACCGACCTGGTGTCCACCATCCTCAGCGAGGATGAGGCCGACATCGGCCTGAGCGAAGGGCCGGCGGAGATCTTCGAGTGGGCCGGCCAGGTCTTCGACCACATGCTGCACCGGCTGGGCAAGACTCGCGACGACGTGGTGGGTATCGGCGTCGGTGTGCCCGGCCCGGTCGACGTCGTCACCGGCCGGCTCGCCAGCCCGCAGGTCGACACGCAGTGGGAGGGCGTTCTGGTGAAGGACTACTTCGCCGGACGCTACGACCACGCCGTCTTCGCCGTGGACCGGGACGTGAACATCATGGCGCTCGCCGAAGCCCGCCGCGGCTGGAGCGAGTACCGCGATGTCACGGTGCTCAAGGCCGGCATGGGCGTGGGCCTCGCGTTCGTGCTCGACGGCTCCATCTACCACGGTTCCCGGGGCGGGGAAGGCGAGGTCAGCGCGGTGCGAGCCGACGGGGAGCGCGCCGTGCGGCTCGAGACCGTTGCCAGCGGCGCGGTCATCCGTGGTGAATTGCTGAAGAAGGGTCGCAGCGTGCGCACCAGCAGCGACATCGTCGGCCTCGCCAACGCGGGCGACCCGGAGGTGCTGGCGCTGCTCGCCGAGACCGGCACCATGATCGGGCGCAGCCTGGCGCAGGTGGTAGGCCTGCTCAACCCGCAGGCCGTGGTGGTCGGCGGCAACCTGGCCCAGGCCGGCGAGCCTTTCCTCGGTGCGATCCGGGAGGCGATCTTCGCCGGCGCCCGGGACTTCGCCCTGCAAGGGCTCGTGGTGGAGAAGTCCCGGCTCGGCCCTATCGCCGGCGTCACGGGTGCCTCGCTCGTGGCGCAGGACGCCCTGTTCGACGCCGACCGCATCAGCCGCCTCACCCGCGGCGGCGTCACCGGCGTCACGCTCCGCACTGCTGCGAGCTGACCGCGCGCGCCTGACCCGGAGCCTGGCGAGCCCCATCGAAAAACTTTGGTGCATTTGTAGACAAAAGGTCGCTTAGGCTAATACAGTCATCTCAGCGGCCCTCGCGGGCCGGCTGCGTCGAAAACAACAAAGGAGTTCATTCGTGGCACTCAATCTGGCCGAGGCCCTCTCGTCGATCGAGACCCAGGCAGAGGCCGCAGACTGGCGGGCCGCCATCCGTCTTGCCGGCGCCGGCCTGGTGGCCGGTGGGGCCACCACGGATGCCTACACCGACGAGATGATCGCCGCGGTCGAGAAACACGGCCCGTACATGGTCATCGCCCCCGGGATCGCCCTCGCGCACTCCCGCCCCTCGCCCGCGGTGCTCACCGGAGGCCTGAGCTGGGTCAGCCTGGCCACCCCCGTCGAGTTCGGCAACGCCGCCAACGACCCGGTCACCCTCGTGATCGGCCTGGCCGCCACCGACCACGAAGCCCACCTCCAGGTGATGCAGGCGCTCGCCGGGGTGCTGTCCGACAGCGCCGCCATGAAGCGCCTCGCCGTGGCCGCCACCGCTGACGAGGTGCGCGCCGTGCTCGGCGAACTCGCCGCCGCCGCGTGAACCGCGCCACCGACATCCACTTCTGATTTCACTCACTTGTCTCACCCAATCGAAAGGCACCCCATGAAGATCGTCGCCGTCTGTGGAATGGGCATTGGAACCTCAGTGCTCCTGAAAATGAACGCCGAGAAGGTTCTCGCCAAGCTTGGAATCGATGCGGATGTCGAGGCCGCCGACATGGGCGTGGCTCGCGGTGCCGCTCAGACCGCCGAGATCGTGCTCACCTCGGAGGAACTGGCCGAAGAGCTCGGCGATGTGCCCGCCCAGGTCATCGTCATCAAAAACTTCTTCGATCTCGAGGAGATCACCGAGAAGCTCACCGCCGCAGTCGAGTAACCCCCTTCACCATCCGCTCTCTCACAGAATAAGGAGCACCCCACAATGGAGTGGCTCGTCGTCGTACTGAACTTCATCGGTCAGCAGATCCTCAATGTGCCGGCCTATCTCATCGGCATAATCACCGCAATCGGCCTTATGGCGCTCAAGCGCAACTCCGGGCAGGTGATCGGCGGTGCCCTCAAAGCGGCCCTCGGCTTCCTGATCCTCGGTGCGGGCGCCAACGTGGTGGTGGGCTCCCTCGACCCGCTGGGCCAGCTGATCCTCGCGGTGACCGGCGCCCAGGGCGTCATCCCCACCAACGAGGTCATCACCGCCATCGCGCAGGAGGAATTCGGCGCCCAGAGCGCTTACGTTCTCACCCTCGGATTCCTCGTGATGCTCGCCCTCGCCCGCTTCACGCCGCTCAAGTACGTGTTCCTCACCGGGCACCACATGGTCTTCATGGCCACCATGCTCACCGTCGTGCTCTCCGTCGGCTTCGGAGACGGCGCCGGCTGGCTCGTGGTCATCATCGGCGCTCTGCTGCTCGGCGTGATCATGGTGGTCATGCCCGCGTTCGTGCACCCCTGGACCAAGAAGATCACCGGCAACGACACCATCGCGATCGGCCACTTCGGTACCCTCGGCTACATCGCCGCCGGTGCCGCCGGCCAGGCCGTCGGTCGTCGAAGCAAGTCGACAGAAGAGATCAAGTTCCCGCAGGGCCTCAAGTTCCTGCGCGACTCGATGGTCGCCACCTCACTGTCGATGGTTCTCATCTACATGGTCTTCGCCATCTGGGGCCTCATCGCCCTGCCGCTGCAGGAGGCGCTGGACATCTTCGGCTCCGCCGACGCCGGCGCGTTCATCATGGCGGCCTTTGCTCAGGCCCTGCAGTTCGGTGTGGGTGTCGCCGTCATCCTCTACGGCGTGCGCACGGTGCTTGGCGAGCTGGTGCCCGCGTTCCAGGGCATCGCCGAGAAGGTCGTCCCCGGTGCGCGCCCCGCGCTGGACATCCCGATCGTGTTCCCGTTCGGCGCCAACGCCGTGCTCATCGGCTTCCTGAGCTCGTTCGCCGGTGGCCTCCTCGCGCTCGGTGTGCTGGCCATCTGGCTGAACCCGATGTTCGGGCTCGCGCTGATCCTCCCCGGCATGGTGCCGCACTTCTTCACCGGCGGTGGAGCCGGTGTCTACGGCAACGCCACCGGCGGACGCCTCGGCGCGATGATCGGTGGATTCGTCAACGGCGTGATCATCACCATCCTGCCGGCCATCCTGCTGCTGGTCCTCGGCGACTTCGGCTTCGCCAACAGCACCTTCGGCGACGCCGACTTCGGTTGGTTCGGCACGCTCATCGGTGTCAGCGTCGGTGTGGGCGGCGGGCTCGGAGTCATCCTCGCGATCCTCATCGCCGTGGTGCTGGTCAGCGTCGCGATCGTCTACCAGATCCGCGTTGTGGACAAGGGCTGGGTGCCCGGGGCCAAGCGCGACGTCTGGATCGCGGAGGAGAAGGCGGCCGAGAAGGCCGTTCTCGACGCCGAAAAGGCTCGTCGTAAGGCGGAGAAGGAAGCGGCGGCCGAGGCCGTCTAGCTTCACCGCCTCCTGATTCGAGTTCAACGTTTCGAGTTCTACGTTTCGCCAGAGGGCGGCCCCGTTCGCGGGGTCGCCCTCTGTTCGCGTTGGGGGCTGCTTCGCGCCCGGACCATCGGTGGACGACTTGTTTCCCTTGGCGGGCTTGATCGCGCCGAGAGTCGCTGTTCCTACTGAGAATCGCCGCTGGAAAGGAGACGCTCGGCGCAAACGGCGACTCTCGCCGGCCCGCGAGCCCGCAGGGCAGACGCCGACCCGCCGACTCTGGCCGCGGCGATTCCCCAGGGGATGGTGATGATCAGCACAAACATGATCACTGCCGCCAGCATGTAGCCGAGGAACAGCCAGAAGCCCGAGAACAGGAGCCAGATGACATTGAGGATGGTGGTCATGATGACCCTATTCTCTCCCAGGCCGGCCGGTTCGTCGGGCGGAATAGGACGCATCCAGGCCGGCACGACGAGCCACGCGACAGGGTCAGACGGCCGGCGCCGCGGCATCCGTCACCGCGTCGAGCACGGCCCGCACGGTTCTCGGATCGCCGAGGATGCGGAAGTGCCCGCCGACCCGGAGTTCGATGTTGCGGGCGCCGACGAGTTCGCTGCCCTCGGGGATGTGCGGGTCGAACACCCCGTAGATCGACGTGATGCGGCCGTTGACCCGGCGGTCCAGACCCAGGTCGTGCAGGGCCGCGTTGGCGGGAGCGAAGGCACGGATGGCCGGCACAACCCAGTAGCGCGCGTAGCTGGAACCGCCGAAGGGAGCACTGATCGCGGTCATCGCGCTCACCCGATGCTCGGGGTCGGCGGTCGTCATCAGCTGCTTGCCGATCAGGCCGCCCTTGCTGTGCGCCACGATGATGACGCCGGTCAGGTTCTCGCGCTCGAGGTAGTCGGCGACGGTCGCGGCGGCATCCGTCAGTGAACGCCGGTTGCGGCCCAGCTTCGCCACCACGTGCACCGGATGCCCGTGGTCATGCAGAGTCTGGATCAGCGGCCGCATGAACTGCCAGGACTCGTACACCCCGGGGATGATCACGATCGGGGCCCCGGCGCCCGAACGGAAATCCGCCGGCCGGGCGCGCGACAGAAAAGCGCGCGTCTGCCCGATCCCCGCGTAGACGTAGTCGAGCAGCCACCACCGGCCCTGGCGCAGATGCCGGGTCAGCAGGCGCGGGCTCAGCAGGCGGCGGATCATCGTTCCGGCAGCGCGATTTGTTCCGGGCGCGCGATCGACGGATGCCGCCGAGCGTGCCCCTCGATCTGGGCGGCAGTCTGCGCGGCGGCGCTGTGGTGCACCAGATGGCGATGCCCCGCCACCTCGAGGAGGTGTCCGTCGGGCGCGGCGGCGGCCAGGCGCGCGCACCAGTCGCTGCCCGACACAGGGTCGTCGACGCCGCGGATCACGAGGGTGGGGGAGCGCACCTCGCGGAGGGCCAGGTCAGTGCGGTAGTCGAGCATGAGCGCGAGCTCGGTGGAGAACCAGCGCGGGCCGCACTCGAGGTAGTCCTGGAAGACGATCAGGTTGCCCGACGGGGACTCCTTCACCACATCACGGGTCAGACCCATCGCCTGCTGCACGGCCGTGGCGCGGCGGGGATCGGTGACGGGGCCGATCAGAACCAGGTGGGAGACGGCATCCGGTCGCTGCCGGGCCAGCTCCGTGACGAACTGGGCACCCATCGAATGGCCGATCACGACCACGCGGGGCACCTCGAGGTGATCCAGAAGCCGGCCGATCAGGGTGCCGTACTCTTCGACCGCGAGCGGCCGTTCGGGCCGACGGGTGCCGCCGAATCCGGGCAGGTCGAGCGACAGGGTGTGCCCGGTGACGGCCAGGCCCTGCTGCATCCGGCGGAAATACCGGTACGACGCCCCGATGCCGTGCACCATCAGATACGTCGGCAGCTCCGGCGCACGCGAGGTGCTGGAGAGGGAGTGCACGGTGAACTGATGCCCGTCCAGCTCGACGTGGCGCACCCGGGTGTTGTCGGCGGTCACGCGCCGGCGTTCGGCACTCGCACGGTCGGTGGTCGTCACGTGGTTTCCTTCGGGTTCAGGTGCGGGAATCCTAGCAAATCGCAGATTCGGGCGGCCGGGGCGGTGGCGGGAGCTGGGACATCCGTCACTGATAAGACGGATGCGGAACGGATTCGTCACGCCATGATTGAAGGCATGGCCCATCGTCAACGCACACCCGCTGAATCCGACCCGTCTCGCGACCGGGCGGACAAGACCTGCGCCTCGTGCGGGCGGCGCATCGAGTGGCGCGCGAAGTGGGCGAACAACTGGGATTCGGTGAAGTACTGCTCCACCGCGTGCCGGGCACACGGAGTCACCGCGACCGACCTCCGGCTCGAAGCGAGCATCGCCGCACTGCTCAGTGCGCGCGCGACGGATGCCACGATCTGCCCGTCCGAAGCGGCAAAAGCGGTCGGCGGCGAGGCGTGGAGCGACCTGATGGAGCCGGCCCGCCGCGCCGCACGCCGCATGGTCGCCCGCGGCGAACTGCAGATCACCCAGGGTGGCGCCGTGGTGGATCCGTCGACGGCGAAGGGCCCGATCCGGTTGCGGCGGGTGCGGTAGCCGGTCCGGTGACCCGAGCGACGTGAGCATAACTCCTGCAAATTCTGCCGGTCCAGTTTCTCACCCGCGCAATCACGCGGCACGGGCGCAGAGACTCACCCAATTTGCAGGAGTTATGCGAGAAGGGCGGGCTTTATCGGCGCCAGCTGACCTGGTCGCCGCCGCTATGGGTGAGCTCCCTCGTGGCTCGTCAATGCCCTCGTAGCGGAATGCCCTCGTCGCGGACTTCCCTCGTCACGGACTTTCCCCGGTTGCTGGTGCAGCTGGGGATCGCGTAGGGCGAGCGCCGCCCGACCTGCAGCATTGACGACTCGGCGACCCGCGCACACACTGTCAGGGCAAACACTCGCGCACCAGAATCTCGGGGAGATGGCGAAGTGGAACGAGTTGTTGTGGCCCTGGCGGTGTACGCGGCCCTTGCCGGTTTGGCCCTGTGGCGCCCCAACGTGGGGCGCATCGCGATCGGAATCTTCTTTGCGCTCATGGCTGTGGTCGTGAACGGGCTGGTGCTCACCGTGGCCCCCGGGCTGTTCGTGGCGATGGCCGAGGAGGTGCCGTTCCTCTGGTACCGCGAGCTCATGCTCGCGGTGGTGTCGCCCCTGCCGCAGGCGTTCGGCGTCTTCATGGTCGTGTTCGAACTGACCATCGCCGCGCTCATCCTCAGCCGGGGAACAGCCCGGCTGACCGGCCTGCTCGTTGGTGCCGCCTTTCTGGTGGGAATCACCCCGCTGGGTCTGTACACCGTGACGAACCTGCTGCTGGCGGCGACGCTGGTCTACCTGTTCTGGATCGACCCGGCGAATCCCTGGCGCCTGGCGCCGACTCCGCTGGCCACCGGGTCCACCAGGCGCGATCCCTGACACCGGTCCGAGCACTGGGTGGGCCGCCGATCGGTCGGGTGAGCACCGACCTGATATTCCTGTTCACCGAGCACGGGTCCACACCGATGAAGACCTGTCGAAAGCGGTGTCAATCCCCTGCTGCCCATGACTCTCTCAGGTAAAAATGAGGGTTTGTCCAGAAACGTGGGGCATGGTTGTCGTTTCGTCTGCGCCGCCCTCCGAGAGCGCAGATCCGATGCTCAGTGAGCCGGTGCGCTCACGCGCGCGGGCTTGCGTAACACGGAAGTCACCGTCTTATATGCCCGAGTCACCCGAAGAACTCCGCGTCCGCTTCGCTGCCCAGAACAAGCGAAGCAACGGCACACCCAGCAGGAACAGCACCACCAGCAAGCACGGCACCAGCACGATCAAGGGCCCGCGCCGCATCGCGCTCATCGCCGGCAGCGTGCTGGCCGTCTCCGGCCTCGCGGTCGGCGCCGGCTTCGCGGGCCAGGCTGCAGCGGCCACCCAGGCCCGCGTCTCGGCCACGGCCGAGCTCGCCGACAGCACCGGTCTGCACCGGGAACAGCTCGGCGCCTACAGCGCGGTCGCCAAGGCGCACGCCGACAACTCGGCGTCCGTCACACTGGACGAGGCCAACCAGGTTCTCGCCGCCAGCCAGAACAAAGTGGATGCCTCCGGCCTGACCAAGGCGGCCAGCTCGCTGGCCGGCTACGAGGTTCTGCCCCTCGACGAGATCGCCGCGCTGACGGCGCAGACCAAGGCCGAGACCGCCGCGGTCAGCGCCGCCGCCGCCGAAGCCGACCGGGTGGCCGCCGAGGCCGCCGCAGCGGCATCCGCTGCCGCCGAAGCCGCCCGTGCCCAGACCCTGGCCGCCGGCAACACGCCCGCCGGCGCGCGCGCCACGGCTCAGGCCATGGCTTCCTCCCAGTACGGCTGGGGTGCCGACCAGTTCTCCTGCCTGAACCAGCTGTGGCAGAAGGAATCCGAGTGGAAGTTCGACGCGGTCAATTCCAACGGCGGCGCCACCGGCATCCCGCAGGCGTTGCCCGGCAACAAGATGGCCACGGCCGGCAGCGACTGGGCCACCAACGCCACCACGCAGATCGCCTGGGGCCTCGGCTACATCAAGGCCTCGTCCTACGGCACTCCCTGCGCCGCCTGGTCGCACTCACAGGCCAACAACTGGTACTGATTCCCTGAGCCGGGATCCCGCCCGGTGACACGACAACTTTGAGGGGTGCGACGCCCAGTCGCACCCCTCAAAGTCGTCGGTTCGTCGGTTCGTCGGTTCGTCGGCGCTTCGCGGGCGGCGGGCGCGCCCCGACGCCGGGCTGCACTAGCCTTCGAGGAGCGGATGTTGTGGGGACAGCCGGCACACCAGGGGAGCGGCAGCATGCAGGGGAACGCATCGACCAGACAACCGTTGCGGCGACTCGCCCAGGTCATGGCGGGGCTTGCTGTGACAGCGCTGCTGGCGCTCGGGATGCCGCTGGTCGCGAACGCCGGCACCGGCGACTTCACGTTCACCTCGTTCGAGGCCGACTACTACCTCTCCCGCGACGACGCCGGGCACTCCACCCTGCGCACCGTGGAAACGTTCGTGGCCGAGTTCCCGGACTTCGACCAGAACCGCGGCATCGTGCGCGTGATCCCGAACGACTACGACGGGGTGCCGCTGAACACGACCGTTCAATCGGTCACCGACGCCGCCGGCGCACCCGTCTCCTTCGAGGTCATCGACCAGGGTGACAGTCTCGAGCTGCCCCTCGGCACCGACGATTTCGTGCGCGGCACGCAGACCTACGTCATCGAATACACGCAGCAGAACGTGGTGCGCGCCTTCGCCGACACCCAGAACGACGAGTTCTACTGGGACACCAACGGCACCGGCTTCGACCAGCCGTTCGGCTCGGTCACCGCGCGCGTGCACGTCGACCCGAGCGTCACCGAGTTCCTCACCGGCGACACTGCCTGCTATTCCGGCGGCCAGGGTGACACCACGGCGTGCCCGGTGACGGATGCCGCCTCACCCGACTTCGGCGCGATGTTCACCTCCACGGTGCAGGGCCTCGGCCCGCGGCAGAACGTGAGCGTGGCCATCGGCTTCGCTCCCGGCACCTTCCTGCAGGTGCCGGCCACCGCCGGGGGCAGCAGCGACAGCGGCGACGGCGATAAGGGCATCCCCGCTCTCGTCCTGCAGATCCTCGTGCTGCTGGTGTGCGTGCTCGGGGCCGTGGCCGCGGGCATCCGTCGCCTGTTCGCCCGGCGGGACGCTCGGGGACGGGGCACCATCATCGCCCAGTACAGCGTGCCGGAGGGCTACAACCTGTTGGAGGCGGCCGACCTCGTCGGTCGGCCGAAGACGGCCGTCGCCGCACAATTGGTGAGCTTCGCGGTGCGCGGCAATGTGCGCATCCTGGACTATCCGGTCAGTGACAGTTCCGCCGAGTACACGCTGCAACTGCTGTCGGTCGACGGTGTGGACACGCAGGAGCGCGAGCTGCTGGCGACCCTCTTCTCGGGTCTGACGGTCGGCGCCGTGCGGGAACTGGGCACCGTCGACAAGATTCTCGCCCGCCAACTGACCGACCTCCGACCTGCCACCAGGCGCCTGGTCACGTCCCGTGGTGGGCGGGTCAAGGCCACCAGCCCGGCCGGCAAGGGGATCCTCAAGGCGATGTACATCGTGGCGGGGATCGGAGTCGCCGGGGTCGTGCTGGTGTCGATCATCGACTGGGCCTGGCCGTTGATCGGCGTGATCCCGTTCTGCCTCCTGATGGGGGTCTTCATCGGCGTGGCGGAGTTCTTCGGCCGCTCGCAGTTCGTGCTCACCGACGCCGGCGCCGAGCAGCGCGACTACCTCAAGGGGATGAAGGTGTACCTCGAGCTGGCCGAGGAGGAGCGGTTCCGCATGCTGCAGAGCCCGGAGGGCGCGCTGCGGGTCACGGTTCCGGCGGCGGTGCCGGGGCAGGCGACGGTCGGCAGCGCCGCACCGGACACCCTGGAGCGGGTCAAGCTCTACGAGAAACTGCTCCCGTTCGCGGTGCTCTGGGGTGTCGAACGGGAGTGGGCCAAGGAACTCGTCTTCCTCTACGAGCAGGGCGCGCCCGAGCCGTCCTGGTACGGGTCACAGAACGGTTTCAGCTCCCGGGGCTTCGGGAACGCCCTGGGTCACATGGCCGGGGCCGTGGCGACCTCCTCCACACTGCCGCACAGCTCGGGCGGCGGCATCGGCGGTGGCAGCTTCTCCGGCGGATCCTTCGGCGGCGGGTTCTCCGGTGGCGGAGGCGGCGGAGGGGGCGGCGGCGGCCGCTGACCGAGTGGCGCCGGGTCCTCCAGCTGCCGGCGGACTTCGCTGCGGGGTCGTAAATCGACCTCAGGTCACGTCGGACTGCACGTTGCGACGCACGACTTCCGTGATGCGCGCGACGACATCCGTCGTGGTGAATTCCACGAACTCGGTGTTGTCGCCCACCTCGGGGGTGTGGCCCGGGGTGATCACGAACGCGTCTCCCGCCGAGTAGACCTCGTCACCCTCCGGACGGTGCATCGTGAGGCGACCGCTGATCACGTAACCCCAGTGGTGGCCCGGGCACAGGTCGTCGGGCAGACCGCGATACAGCGGCGTGAAGTCCACTCCGGTCTCATACTTCTCGAAGGCCACGATGTATCCGTCGGCCTCGATCTGGCGGCCCTCGTAACCGGGCATCCGGGCGTAGTGCGCGACGTTCGTCTGGTCATCCCTGGCGATTTTGGGCATGGGCTGTCTCCGTCCGTTCGGGCGCCCCCGGGGCGAGGTCGCCCAGCCATGGTGCACCTGCGGGCACGGCCGGTCGAGGGGTTGCGCGCGCGCATCCGACGGATGCCGCGCCGCGGCCTACGCGGCGTCGCGCGGCATCCGCACGGTGAGGCTGGCGGCATCCACCCAGGTCTTGAGCGCGACGGCGGTGCCGAACCCGTCACCGTCGAGTTCGATCTCTTCCGGGCCGCTGAGGCGCAGGATGAGCTTCGTTCCGGTGGCGTAGTTGAGCGCGTCGACCTCGCCGGAGCGCAGTTTGCGCCCGAGCTTCGTGCGGCTGAGCACACCGTTCTCCCAGATCACCTTCGTCAGGATCTGCACCCAGCCGCCGAACCCCTCCGGCTTCAGCACGACCACGTCGAAGACGCCGTCGTCGAGCGCCGCATCGGGAATGAGCTCGATGCTGGCCGGCAATGATCCGCAATTGCCGACCATGATGGTGTGCGCGCGCAGCGACCGTTCCGGCTGATCGTTCAGGCGGTACCGGAAACGCAGCTCGCTGTCATCCTTGCCGACCGCGATCAGGGCCTTCACGTAGGCCAGCCAGCCGGCCTTCGCCTTCAGGGCGTCGTCGGTGTTCGCGAGCATCTTGGCGTCGAGGCCGAGTCCGGCCATCACCAGGAAGGTGTGCCGGTCGACCGACCGGTCCGCGCGTTCGATGTCGATCAGGCACACGTCGATGGCCCGGTCCCGACCGGTGAAGGCGGTGCGGATGGAGAGCGCGGCATCGTCGAGGGGCAGTTGCAGGTTGCGGGCGAGCAGGTTGCCGGTGCCCGACGGCAGCAGCGCGAGAGCGCAGTCCGTGCCGTGCACCGCCTCCGCCACGGCGCGCACGGTGCCGTCGCCGCCCGCCACGATGATCACGGTTGCTCCGGCCTCGATCGCGCGGCGCGCCGGACCCTGACCGGGATCCTCCGCCGACGTCTCGAACCACAGCGTCTCCGGCCAGCCGGCCTCGGCCTGCTCGGCCGCCACGGCGGTCTTGAGATCGTCGAGGTTCACCTTCACGGGGTTGTACACGACAGCGGCGAGCCCGTGGTCGGCCTGTGCGTCGCCCGCCTCGTCGGCCTGTGCGTCGCCCGCCTCGTCGACCTCGCTCAGAGCGTGCTCGGGCAGGGCGTCGTCGTGCAGGTCGGTGCTGGTCATGGGTTCCGTTCGGGTGGAAGCGGGCAGATCGGTCTCACTGATCGGTCTCACTGGTTAGACGCATACCGGCGTCCATTCGTCACACGGCGCTGCCGGGGGAGGGTCTTCCCAGGCGTGGACCGCCTCCTTATGCTGGCAGCAATCGCGTCGCCGACGCCAGTGCCCACGCCATCGCACACGCTATTGCACCCGCCGTTTCACACGCCGTTTCATTTCGCCCCAGGGCTGGAGACTGTCATGAACCCGGAACGCCTGCCGAAACCCCCGGCCGACCCGTGGCCGACCGTGAAGAACCTGACCCGCTCCGTGGCGGCGACAACGGCGCTCCTCGCCCGCGGCCGAGTGCACCTGCCCCGGCCGAACGTGGGCCGCCGGCTGCCCTTCACCGACGGCAGCGAGGCGGTGGTGTACCGGGAGACCGTCGTCGACCGCGGGCCCACGCGCCGGCCGGCCGTGCTGCTGGTGTCGTTCCGGCTGCTGTACGTGCGGGGACGCGGCCATGATCTGTTCCGGGCCGAGAGCATCCTGAACACGCCGCTGTTCGTCGGTTTCCCCGGCTACGTGTCGAAGCTGTGGCTCGGCAACGACCAGAACGGCGTCTACCGTGGCATCTACGAGTGGGACGGCCCGGTGCGCGCGGAGAACTACGCGCGCACGCTCTGGCGGGTGCTGGCGCTGGTCTGCGAGCCCGGTTCCATCCGCTACCGGGTGCTGCCGGGCATCCGTCGGGACGACTTTCTGGCCAACCCCGTGCTGGCGACGGATGCCGGCGCGCCCGCCCCGCGCACGGCCGCCGAGGCCTGGTGGCTGCCCGCGCAGCCCGTTCCGGCGGTGCGGAGAGCGGGGCAGGGCGCCGCGCAGAGCGCACGG
>NZ_SOHA01000015.1 GCF_004403065.1 Cryobacterium cryoconiti | reverse complement strand
CCCGGGCACGGCTGCCGGCACGGCCGACGGTCGCGAACTCGCCGCCCGGGCCTTTGCGATGGCGGTGCTCGCCGCCGCGGCAGCCGCCGCCGGGGTCTGGGCCCGCGCCGGGGTCACCCGCGGGGCACTCGCCGTTTACGTGAGCGCTGCCATCGCGCCCGTCTGCGCGGGGTACCGCGCACTGCACACCCGGGGGTAGACGCAGGGTAGAATCGAACAACATGACTGTGATCCGGCCATCACCGGTGAGTCTTCGGAAGAACGGCAATCATCCTCGCGGTGGTTCCCAGTAGAACCGAACGGGTCGGGCCCGTCACAGCCTCAGAACAAGCGGTTTCCCGGAGTTTCGGCCTCGGGCGGCAAGCGAGGTGGTACCGCGGCGAATCCCGTTCGGAGTCGGCGTCCTCGTGGAACAGGGGCAGAACTGGCTCTTCCAGCACCGGAGGAGCACAGCCTGCCCGACTCGTCCAGGAGATTCATGACGTACCCCCAAGGCCAGCAGTCCGGTTCCACCGACCAGCCCGGCGGCATCGTGCCCTCGCCGAACTTCCCCCAGATCGAAACCGACGTGCTCGCGTTCTGGAAGAACGACGGCACCTTCCAGGCGTCGATCGACAACCGGGCGGATGCCCCCGAGTGGGTCTTCTACGACGGCCCGCCCTTCGCCAACGGGCTGCCCCACTACGGCCACCTGCTCACCGGGTACGCGAAGGACCTCTTCCCGCGCTTCCAGACCATGCGCGGCAAGCTCGTGCACCGCCGCTTCGGCTGGGACACGCACGGCCTGCCGGCCGAGCTCGAAGCCGAACGCGAACTCGGCATCACCGACAAGAGCGAGATCGAGAAGATGGGCATCGGCGCGTTCAACGCCGTCGCCCGCAGCTCCGTGCTCAAGTACACCAGGGTGTGGGAAGAATACGTCACCCGTCAGGCGCGCTGGGTCGACTTCGAGAACGACTACAAGACCCTCGACGTGACCTTCATGGAGTCCGTGATCTGGGCGTTCAAGAGGCTGCACGACAAGGGCCTGGCCTACGAGGGCTACCGGGTCCTGCCGTACTGCTGGCGCGACCAGACGCCGCTGTCCAACCACGAACTGCGCATGGACGACGACGTCTACAAGATGCGTCAGGACCAGACCGTCACGGTCACCTTCCCGCTCGTGGGTGCCAAGGCCGAGGCACTCGGGCTGACCGCCGTGCGCGCCCTCGCCTGGACGACCACTCCGTGGACGCTCCCGACGAACCTGGCGCTCGCCGTGGGGCCGGAGATCGTCTACGCCGTCGTGCCGGCCGGCCCGAACGGCACCCCGGATGCGACCGTGCTGCGGGAGGGCGCCGCGGCGTCCGCCGCCACCGAGGTTCTCGGCGCCGAATACCTGATCGCGATCGACCTGGTCGGCAATTACGCCAAGGACCTCGGATACGAGTCGGCGGCCGACGCCGTCGCCGCCGTGTCGCGCACCGTCATCGGTGCCGATCTCGAAGGCGTCTCCTACGACCGTCTGTTCGACTACTACGCCGACACCGCCCTCTGGGGCACCCAGAACGCGTGGACCATTGTCGTGGCCGACTACGTCACCACTGCGGACGGCACCGGCATCGTGCACCAGGCCCCTGCCTATGGCGAGGAGGACCAGAAGATCTGCGAGGCCGCCGGCATCCCGGTGATCATCTCCCTCGACGCGGGCGGCAAGTTCCTCGCCGACGTGCCCGAGGTCGCCGGCCAGCTCTGGAGCGACGCCAACAAGCCCCTCACGCAGCTGATCAGGAACGAGGGCCGCCTGCTCCGCCAGGCCAGCTACGAGCACTCGTACCCGCACTGCTGGCGGTGCCGCAACCCGTTGATCTACAAGGCCGTGTCGAGCTGGTTCGTTCGCGTCACGGATTTCCGGGACCGCATGGTCGACCTCAACCAGGACATCAACTGGGTGCCGGAGAACGTCAAGGACGGCCAGTTCGGCAAGTGGATCGGCAACGCCCGCGACTGGTCGATCAGCCGCAACCGGTACTGGGGTTCGCCCATCCCGGTGTGGAAGAGCGACAACCCCGACTACCCGCGCATCGACGTCTACGGCTCGCTCGACGAGCTCGAGGCCGACTTCGGCGTGCGCCCCACCGACTTGCACCGGCCCTACATCGACGAGCTCACGCGCCCGAACCCCGACGACCCCACCGGGCAGTCCACCATGCGGCGCATCACGGATGTGCTCGACGTCTGGTTCGACTCCGGCTCGATGCCGTTCGCCCAGGTGCACTACCCGTTCGAGAACGCCGACTGGTTCGACAGCCACAACCCGGCCGACTTCATCGTGGAGTACATCGGGCAGACCCGCGGCTGGTTCTACATGCTGCACACGCTCTCCACCGCCCTGTTCGACCGCCCGGCGTTCAAGAACGTGGTCAGCCACGGCATCGTGCTCGGCAACGACGGGCAGAAGATGTCCAAGTCGCTGCGCAACTACCCCGACGTCAACGAGGTCTTCGACCGTGACGGCTCAGATGCCATGCGCTGGTTCCTGATGAGTTCCTCCGTGTTGCGCGGTGGCAACCTGATCGTCACCGAGGAGGGCATCCGCGAGGGTGCCCGCCAGGTCATGCTGCCGCTCTGGAGCACCTGGTACTTCTTCTCCCTCTACGCCAACGCGTCCGGCGAGAACGGCTACGACGCCAGCTGGCGCACCGATTCCACCGACGTGCTCGACCGGTACCTGCTGGCCAAGACCCGCGACCTGATCGTGGAGGTCACGGCCGATCTGGAGGCCCTCGACAGCACCCAGGCGACCGCCCGGCTGCGGGACTTCGCCGACGTGCTCACCAACTGGTACGTTCGCCGTTCGCGCGACCGGTTCTGGGCCGGCGCCGCGGTCGAGGTCCCGGTCTCGACAGGCTCGACCACCGCGACCACCGCGAACGAGGCCTTCGACACGCTCTATACCGTGCTCGAAACGGTCACCCGGGTGGCCGCGCCGATGCTCCCGCTCGTCACCGAGCGCATCTGGCAGGGGCTCACCGGCGGTCGCAGCGTGCACCTGACCGACTGGCCCGACGCCGACCTGTTCCCGGCGGATGCCCCGCTCGTCACCGCCATGGACCAGGTGCGCACCATCAGTTCCACCGTGCTGTCGCTGCGCAAGCAGGCCGGGCTCCGCGTGCGCCTGCCGCTGGCCACCCTCACGGTGGTCACCGCCGACACCGCGGCCCTGGCCCCGTTCGAGGGCATCCTGCGCGACGAGCTCAACGTCAAGAGCGTGCGCCTGGTCGAGCTGGCCGACGACAGCGCGAGCGCCTACGGCGTGACCTCCCGGCTCACCGTGAACGCCCGGGTCGCCGGCCCCCGCCTCGGCAAGGCGGTGCAGCAGGTCATCAAGGCCGCCCGGGCGGGCGACTGGAGCGAAACCGACGGCGTCGTCACCGCCGGTGGCATCGACCTGGTCGCGGGGGAGTATGAGCTCGTGCTGCAGACCGGTCCGGCCGACGGTTCCCCCGTCGACGCCGACGCGGCAACGGATGCCCCGGCCCTGGCCCTCCTGGCGGGCGGCGGTTTCGTGCTGCTCGAGACGCAGACCACGCCCGAACTCGAGGCGGAGGGCTTCGCCCGAGACCTGATCCGCGCCGTGCAGGACACCCGCAAGTCGGCCGGATTCGAGGTGAGCGACCGCATCCGTCTCGATCTCGTCTTCTACTCCGCCGAGGACGCCGAGACCTTCGCCCTCGCACCGGGTGTCGACGTCGCCGCAGAGACCCTGACCCTCCGGTTCGCGACGCATGTGGCAGCTGAGGTGCCCGAGGACAGCCTCCTGCACGGCCTGCCGTCCGAATGGCTGCAGAGCCTCGCCGGTTTCCCCGTGGAGCACTATGTGCTGTTCGAGGCCGGCCAGTACGCCAACCGGGGGACCGTCCTGGTCGCCGTCGCCCGAGAGAACGGACTCGTCCATGTCTGAATCGAAGAAGCCCGGCTCGAAGAAGCCCGGATCGAAGGCGTCGCGCCCACCGGTCGACGCCGCGCGCGAGGCCGGTGACGCCGTCTTCGCCGCCCTCCTCACCCGCGTGGGAGAGGGATCGCCCAAGCCGCGCCTGGCCCCGACCCGCCGGGCGCTCGAGCTGCTGGGCGACCCGCAGACCGTGTACCCGATCATCCACATCACCGGCACGAACGGCAAGACCAGCACGAGCCGCATCACCGAGAGCATCGTGCGCGCCTACGGACTCCGCACCGGGCTGATGACGAGCCCGCACCTGGTGCGCCTCAACGAGCGCATCGTGATCGACGGGGAGTCCATCACCGACGAGGCCCTGGCGGCGAACTGGGCCGACATCGAGCCGTTCCTGCAGATGGTCGACGCCGAGCTCGTCGCCGCCGGCGACGACGCGCTCACCTTCTTCGAGGCGCTCACCGTGCTGGCCTTCGCCTGCTTCGCCGACGCCCCCGTCGACGTCGCCGTCGTCGAGGTCGGCATGGGCGGCGAGTGGGATTCCACCAATGTCGCCGACGGGCAGGTGGCCGTGTTCACACCCATCGCCCTCGACCACACCCTGCGCCTGGGCGACACCATCGCCGAGATCGCCAGAACCAAGGCGGGCATCATCAAACCGTCCGCCGCCGTGGTCTCCGCCCGGCAGACCCCGGCCGCACAGGCGGAACTCGAGCGCGCTGCAGAGCTGACCGAGTCGACCCTGGCCGCCGAGGGCGAGGGGTTCGCCTGTCTCAGCAGCCAGGTCGCCGTCGGCGGGCAGCTCATCTCCGTGCGTGGCCTGGCCGGCACCTACTCCGACCTGTTCCTTCCGCTGTACGGCACCCATCAGGCCCAGAACGCGGCGGTGGCGATCGCCGCCGTGGAATCGTTCCTCGGCGCGGGGGCCACCGCACTCTCCGGTGAACTGGTCGAGGAGGGGCTCGCCCAGGTCACCTCGCCCGGACGCCTGCAGCTGGTCGGCATCGAACCGACCGTGCTGGTGGATGCCGCGCACAACCCGCACGGCGCCGCGGCCCTCAGCGCGGCGCTGGCCGACTACTTCGACTTCGACGAGATCGTGGCCGTGGTGGGCATCCTTGCCGATAAGGACGCGACCGGCATCATCGCCGCCCTCACGCCCACGGTGACCCGGTTCCACGTCACGCAGTCCCAGTCGGAGCGCGCCATCGGCGTCGACGACCTGGCCGATCTGGTGGCCGGCGTCGGCAGCGAGGAGAGCACCATCCGATTCGACGAACTCAGCCAGGCACTCGACTCCGCGCGGGACTGGGCCCTCGAGGCCCCCAAGCGTGCCGTGATCGTGACCGGATCGATCACCCTGGTCGGGGAAGCGATCACTCTGGCCGACGCCCGGGAATGGCTGGCGAAATGACCCCCGCACCGCGGTCGGTCAAGCGCACCCTCGCGACGATCGTGCTCGGCTTCGAGGTGATCGTGGTGGCCTTGGCCGCCCTCGTGATCTTCGGCCTGGGGGCGCTGCCGCCCCTGCTCGCCCTGGGCGGGGGAGCCCTGCTGGCTCTGCTCATGGTGGCCGTCCTCGCCCTGCTGCGGTATGAGTGGGCCTATGTCGCCGGCTGGATCCTGCAGCTGATCATGGTGGCCGCCGGCTTCCTCAACCCGGCCATGTTCTTCGTCGGCGGCATGTTCGCGGCCATGTGGGCCTACTGCATGATCTCCGGCTCCCGAATCGACAACCAGAACCAGCAGTTCAACCAGTTCAACTCGAACAACGAGAACAACGAGAACAACGAGAAAGAGAACTCATGAGCACTCAGGTCCAGGAAACTCTCGTATTGGTCAAACCGGATGGCGTTGCCCGCAACCTCTCCGGGGAGATCCTGCGCCGCATCGAGCAGAAGGGGTATTCCCTCGTCGACGCGAAGCTCGTGCAGGCCGACCGGTCCCTGCTGGCCGAGCACTACGCCGAGCACCAGGGCAAGCCGTTCTTCGAACCGCTCGTCGAGTTCATGGAAAGCGGCCCGATCCTCGTGCTGCGCATCGCCGGCGAACGTGTGATCGAGGGTTTCCGCTCCCTGGCCGGCACGACCGATCCCACTACAGCCGCTCCCGGCACAATCCGCGGCGACTTCGGCCGCGACTGGGGCACCAAGGTGCAGCAGAACCTCGTGCACGGCTCCGACTCGCCCGAGTCCGCCGACCGCGAACTCGCCCTCTGGTTCTCCTGACCCAGACTGTGCATCGAACAGCCGCTTCCCGAATCTCGGGGGAGCGGCTGTTCTTTTTCAACCGGGCGATCGCCCGGCTACCGGCATCCGTCACCGGGGTGACGACGCTCGAGCGGGCCCGCCGGGGCTCGCGGCTCAGGGTGTGGAAGCCGGCGCAGGGTAGAGCGTGCGCCTGCTTCCGCACGGTGCGCCGCGACGGATGTGGGTAGGTGACTCTGGGGGATCGCGCACCGGGTCTCGACAGGCTCGACCACCGACGGGGTGGACCGCGCGGGGCACGTGGTCGGCCTAGAGGCGGTTCAGGAAGTCCATGTGCAGCTGGGCGATGACGGCGGCCACCAGATAGCAGCCGATCGTGATCACCACGATCCACGAGTAGGCGCCCGCCGCGATGCGACGCACGAAGGGGGAGGCCGGCAGGTTGCCTGCCGTGAGGTTGTGCAGGGTCACGGCCAGGAACATCGGGATGGTGATCGACCACGTCACCATGCACCAGGGGCAGAGCACGTCCAGCACGAAGTAGCTCTGAGCCATCAGCCAGATCACGAAGGCGAGAGCGCCGGTCAGACCCACGTTCAGCGCGACCCAGAACCAACGGGCGAACTGCGCACCGGCCAGGATTGCGGCGCCGATCGTGATCACGACCGTCCAGGCCATCAGCCCGATGACCGGATTGGGGAAGCCCAGGATGGCGCCCTGCCAGGAGCCCAGGTTGGTGCTGCACCCCACCAGCACGCTGAAGTTGCAGGACAGCTGGGCCTGCGGATCCTCCAGAATGGCGAACTTGTCCAGGGTGAGCAGGAACGCCGCAGTGAGGGCGATCGCACCACCGATGATGAAGAAGACGGCGAGCCCGATGGGGCGCTTGACAGGCTCGGTGAGGTGCACCATCGGATTATGTCATGTGCCTCGCACGTGTTCCTGAGAATGCATGCGATAATCGGAACAGTCGCTTGAGCCGCGCTCAAGCTGACGCCAGAGAAGGCTTAATGGGCCGTAAATGCCCAGATTCATTGGTCCCACGACCAAAGGTATTAGCAACCAGAGCCAAGAGCCGGTTGCGAACGAAGAGGATTCCCGAGGGTTTCGCGCAAGCGTGATCCTCCCACGAGAGAGTAGCCGGATGGGTGGCGCGGTCGCCCACACCGGTCAAGGAGCGCACCAGTGATGGTGGAAGACAACGAAAACAATAAAAAACGCAAGGGTTTGTTCGGCACGCGACGCACCATGAGGCGTGCCGCCGCGCCCATGACCGCTCCGGATGCCGCGCCCGCCGCCCCGGAGTCAGCCGATTCGTTCGCTGCCCCGGCAACCACCGAGCCGGTCACAGCGACGACGCCGGCCCCCGCCCACACCGATGACGCCGTGACCGAGCCGGCTGCGGCCGCTCCGTTCGGCGGAGCCCCCGACCAAGAACAGGACGCAGCCGTGGAAACGACGCCGCCGCCCACCCCGCCCACCGACGTGGTTCGTCGCCCGTCGACGTCGCTCGTATTCCAGGCCCCGGTCATCGTGCCGCTGCCGGCCCGCACCGGCGTCCGTCGGGACGCCGCGCGCCAGGATCCGCGCCAGGACAACCGTCAGGACACCCGCCCCGACCAGCGGCAGGACCATGATGACGAGGGTGACGAAACGTCGACCGTCCGCCGTCGCGCCCGCCGCCGCACCGGCGACGAGAACCGGTCCGGATCCGACGACCCGGCGAACACCGTCGTGCGCGTGCGCACCCCCCGGGAACCCGAGCTGATCACCGAGCCCCAGCGCATCAAGGGCTCCACCCGGCTCGAGGCCAAGAAGCAGCGTCGCCGCGACGGCCGCGATGCCGGCCGTCGCCGTCCGGTGATCACGGAGGCCGAGTTCCTCGCCCGCCGTGAATCCGTCGACCGGGTCATGGTCGTGCGGGCCAAGCACAACAAGATCCAGATCGGCGTGCTGGAAGACGGTGTGCTGGTCGAGCACTACGTCGCCAAGAACCAGGACGCCTCGCTGATCGGCAACGTCTACCTCGGCAAGGTGCAGAACGTGCTCCCGAGCATGGAAGCCGCCTTCGTCGACATCGGACGCGGCCGCAACGCCGTGCTCTACTCCGGTGAGGTCGATTGGGACGCCGCCGCAGTCAACTCCGGCAACAGCAGCCAGGCGCGTCGCATCGAGCTCGCGCTCAAGCCGGGCGACAAGGTGCTCGTGCAGGTCACCAAGGACCCGATCGGCCACAAGGGTGCCCGCCTCACCAGCCAGGTCTCGCTGCCCGGCCGCTACCTCGTCTACGTGCCGAACGGCTCGATGAACGGCATCAGCCGCAAGCTGCCCGACACCGAGCGGGCCCGCCTGAAGAAGATCCTCAAGGAGGTCCTGCCCGAGAACGTGGGCGTCATCGTGCGCACCGCGGCCGAGGGCGCCACCGACGAGCAGCTCACGCTCGACGTCAACCGGCTCACCTCGCAGTGGGCGTCCATCGCCAGGCAGGTGGACACGGTGCAGGCGCCGGCCCTGCTGCACAGCGAGCCCGACTTGCTGATCAAGATCGTGCGGGATGTCTTCAACGAGGACTTCCAGAAGATGGTCATCTCCGGCGAGGAATCGCGTGAGGTCATCGAGGCGTACCTGCGCCAGGTCGCCCCTGACCTGGTCGAGCGCGTCGAACGCTACGAGGGTGAGAACGACGCCTTCGACGAGTACCGCATCTCGGAGCAGATCGAGAAGGCCCTCGACCGCAAGGTCTGGCTGCCGTCGGGCGGATCCCTCGTGATCGACCGCACCGAGGCCATGACCGTCGTCGACGTCAACACCGGCAAATTCGTCGGCTCCGGTGGCAACCTCGAAGAGACGGTCACGAAGAACAACCTCGAGGCTGCCGAAGAAATCGTTCGCCAGCTGCGCCTGCGCGACATCGGCGGCATCATCGTGGTCGACTTCATCGACATGGTTCTCGAAACCAACCGCGACCTCGTACTGCGCCGCATGCTCGAATGCCTGAGCCGCGACCGCACCAAGCACCAGGTCGCCGAGGTCACCTCGCTCGGACTCGTGCAGATGACCCGCAAGAAACTCGGACTCGGCCTGCTGGAATCGTTCAGCGAGAACTGCGAGGCCTGCGCCGGCCGTGGCATCGTCATCCACCACGATCCGGTGCTCAAGCACCGCCAGACCGCCCAGCCGGCGATGGAGCGTCGCCCGCGCAGCAAGGCGAGCAGCAACTCCGGCGGCGACAACGGGCACCGTGGCGGTGGCAACGGCCAGACCGGTGGCACCGCGAACGCGCCGCAGGTCGATGCCGTCAAGGCGGGCCACGGCACGCACGGCATCACCGAGGACGCCAAGCACGCCCTCGCCCTGATCGCCGCGCGCACCATCCCCCGCGCACTGACCGGTTCCATTCCGATCATCGCCCTGCCCGAGGCGACGCCGGACTCGACTCCCGCGGAGAAGGCGGCCGCTCCTGCGGTCACCGTCGAGGCGCCATCCGTCGCACCCGCAGCCCCGGCTGCCGAGGTCGATCCGATCGAGGCGGCTGTGAACGAGGCCGCTGCCGCGGAGACGTCCACTCCGCCGGCACGCCGCAGCCGCCGGGCGTCCTCCACGCCCCGCCAGCGGGCCGCAGCGCCCGTCGTGCTCGACCAGACCCCGGTGGAGCAGGCACCGCAGGCCCCGAACGCGGCACCAGCCGTGACCGAGGCCGCGACGGCCGACGACGACGAGCCGGTCGCCATCCTGGACATCCCGGTGAAGAAGTCCTCGCGCAGCCGCCGGACGGTCAGCAAGCAGGTCACCGACCAGCTGCTGGATTCGGTGCTGGACTCCCTGCCCGAGCCCAAGCAGCCCGGCCAGGGGCGTTCGCGCAGCCGCCGGGTGACGACGGCCGGTGGATCCACCGGGTCGGCGCAGCCGATCGTGGCACCCACCTCGGAGCCGCAGCAGTAACGACCCACCCGACCGGGCGACCGATGGTGTGAGGGCCCCCGGGCCACTCGACCGCCGGTCGCCCGCCGTCGTTGACGCCGCTGCGCCGTCAGGACGCCGGGGGGTGAGTGCGGGCAGCGCGCTCGCGCGCGCTCACCCGCAGGCCGCTGGCACGCAATCGGAGCACCAGTTCCCGATTGCCCACCGGATGCGCCCCCGCGGCCACCAGGGCGTCGTGCAGGCGTTGGGGCACGTCGTAGTGATCCAGATCGAAGCCGCGGCGGGGGATGCCGTTGGCCTCCGCGAACGCGTGCAGTTCGGCCAGGGACGAATCACTGACAAGATGGGACCAGACGGTGCCATGCGCGGGCCACACGGGCTGGTCGATCAACACGGTCATCGTCCGAGTCTATGATCCGCCCTCGGTTTGACCGTTGCAGGATGATCGGCTAACGTTGACTTTTGGTGTGCGATGGGCCTTTGCCCCCGCGATCACCGAGGTTTTCTGAAAGCGACGGGCCGACTTGGTCTGTTCAAAGCAGTAACTTTCCATCACGGGGCCTCACGGCTCCCCAGAGATAGGTACGTAACGTGGTTTACGCAGTTGTGCGCGCCGGTGGGCGGCAGGAAAAGGTAGAGGTCGGAACCATCGTCACGATGGACCGAATCAAAGCCAACAAGGACGGCAACGTCGAGCTGGCCGCTGTGCTTCTCGTCGACGGCGACACGATCACCTCTGACTCGCAGTCACTGGCCAAGATCACGGTTACCGCCGAGGTCTTGAACGACCTCCGTGGTCCGAAGATCGTCATCCAGAAGTTCAAGAACAAGACCGGGTACAAGAAGCGTCAGGGGCACCGTCAGGAGCTCACTCGCGTTCAGGTTACCGGCATCGCCTAGGCCCTGAGGAGCAGAACAGATGGCACATAAAAAAGGCGCGAGTTCCACTCGCAACGGTCGCGACTCCAACGCCCAGCGCCTCGGCGTGAAGCGTTTCGGCGGTCAGGTTGTCAGCGCGGGCGAGATCATCGTCCGTCAGCGCGGCACGCACTTCCACCCCGGCGTCAACGTCGGCCGTGGTGGCGACGACACGCTCTTCGCTCTCGAGCCCGGCTCGGTTGAGTTCGGCGCCAAGGGCGGCCGCAAGGTCGTCAACATCGTGGTGGCTGCCGCGTAGGCATCCACATCGGTAAGCGTGAGGGCGGGCTTCGGCTCGCCCTTTGCGTGTTTTACGGCACTGCATCTTCACAGCACGACGTCTTCACAGCACCACCGATTTGGCACCACTGAGTTTGTTTGCCACCTGAAAGGGGCACCCCCATGGCCACGTTTGTTGACCACGTCACTCTTCACCTGCGAGCAGGCAACGGAGGGAACGGATGTGTCTCCGTCAAGCGTGAGAAGTTCAAGCCTCTCGCCGGCCCTGACGGCGGCAACGGCGGAAGCGGCGGCGACATCGTGCTCGTGGCCGACCCCAACGTGACCACTCTCCTCGGCTACCACCGGTCCCCGCACCGCAGTTCCGCCAACGGCGGCCCCGGCATGGGTGACCACCGCGCCGGCTTCGGCAGCGAGCTGATGGAACTGGCCGTGCCGCTCGGCACGGTGGTGAAGGACGCCGAGGGCAACGAGCTCGCCGACATGACCGAACCGGGCTTCCGCATCGTCGTGGCGCCCGGCGGCCAGGGTGGGCTCGGCAACGCCGCCCTCGCCTCGCTCAAGCGCAAAGCCCCCGGTTTCGCCCTGCTCGGCACCTACGGCTGGGAAGGCGATATCCAGCTCGAACTCAAGACCGTGGCGGATGTCGCGCTCGTCGGCTACCCGTCGGCCGGCAAGTCCAGCCTGATCGCGGCCATGTCGGCCGCCCGCCCCAAGATCGCGGACTACCCGTTCACGACCCTGCACCCCAACCTCGGCGTCGTGGATGCCGGAGAGGTGCGTTACACCGTCGCCGACGTGCCCGGCCTGATCGAGGGCGCGAGCCAGGGCAAGGGGCTCGGCCTTGAATTCCTGCGCCATGTGGAGCGGTGCACGGCCCTGCTGCACATTCTCGACTGCGCCACGCTCGACCCCGACCGTGACCCGCTCAGCGACCTCGACGTCATCCTCGGGGAGCTCGCCGCGTACCCGGTGCCGGATGGCCAGAAGCCGCTCCTCGAGCGTCCGCAGCTGGTCGCCCTGAACAAGATCGACGTTCCGGAGGGCCGCGAGCTCGCCGAGTTCGTCAAGCCCGACCTCGAGGCCCGCGGATACCGCGTGTTCGAGATCTCGACCGTCAGCCACGAGGGTCTCAAGCAGCTCAACTACGCGCTGGCCGAGACCGTCGAAGCAGGCCGCGTCGAAGCCGCCGCGGCGCAGGCCGTCAAGCCCCGCATCGTGATCCGCCCGAAGCCCGTCGACGACAGCGGTTTCGTGGTCAAGGTCGAGGGTGGCTCGTTCGGCAACATCTACCGGATCATCGGCACCAAGCCGGAGCGCTGGGTGCAGCAGACCGACTTCAAGAACGACGAGGCCGTCGGCTTCCTGGCCGACCGGCTCGCCAAGCTCGGCATTGAGAACGAACTGTTCAAGGCCGGAGCGATCGCCGGGTCCACGGTCATCATCGGCCCGGGCAACGGTGTGGTGTTCGACTGGGAGCCGACCCTGACCTCCACGGCCGAACTGATCACCGCTCCGCGAGGCACCGACACCCGGCTGGACGACTCCAAGCGACGCACCAGCAACGAGCGCCGCGAGGAGTACTTCGGCCGGATGGACGCCAAGGCGGCCGCACGCGCCGAACTCATCCGCGAGCGTGAGGCCGGCATGTGGTCCACCGGCGAGGAGGAATACAACGGAGACACCCTCACGGGCGATGGATCCGTCCCGGTGTCGCCCCGCAAGGAGAGCACTACGGAATGAGCAACCGCTCCCGCGCCCAGGTTTCCTCCGCCCGGCGCATCGTGGTCAAGGTCGGTTCCTCCTCGATCAGCGGCGACAACTCCGACCAGATCGCGCCCCTGATCGAGGCTCTGGCCGAGGCCCACGGGCGCGGGGTGGAGGTTGTCCTGGTGTCGAGCGGCGCTGTGGCGAGCGGCATGGACTACCTGAACCTGGATGAGCGGCCGGGCGACCTGGCCACGCAGCAGGCGGCCGCGTCCGTCGGCCAGAACGTGCTCACGGCCCGGTACCAGGAGACCCTCGACCGCTACGGCATCGCCGCTGGGCAGGTTCTCCTGACCGAGGGTGACCTCCTCAACGAACCGCATCGGAGCAACACCCGGCGCGCGGTGAACCGGCTGCTCGACCTGCGCATCCTGCCGATCGTGAACGAGAACGACACCGTCGCGACCTACGGGCTGCGCTTCGGTGACAACGACCGGCTCGCGGCGATGCTGTCGGTGCTGATCCGAGCCGACCTGCTGCTGCTGCTCAGCGACGTGGACGCCCTGTACACCCGGCCCCCACATCTGCCGGGCGCGGAACCCATCGACTTCATCGGCTTCGACCAGGAGCTCGAGGGCATGGAATTCACGGCCAACAAGGGTGCAGGCGTCGTCGGCACCGGCGGAGCGAACACCAAGGTGAAGGCAGCCCGGCTCGCCGCGTCCGCCGGAACGGCCGTTCTCGTCACCGAGACGCGCCTCGCCGCGGAGGCCCTGGCCGGCGGCTCCTGCGGCACCTGGTTCGAGCCCATGCCGACCGCTCCCGGCCGAGCTCTGCTGTGAGCGTGCTGAGTCGACACCAGGTCGCAACAGCGGGCCGCATCGTCGTCAAGGTCGGCTCGTCGTCGATCAGCGGTGCGAACATCGGGCAGATCGCGCCGCTCGTCGACGCACTGGCGGCAGCGCACGGCCGCGGCGCGGAGATCGTGCTGGTCTCCTCCGGCGCCATCGCCACGGGCATGCCCTACCTGCAGCTCGACGAACGACCCACCGACCTGGCCACCCAGCAGGCCGCGGCATCCGTGGGCCAGAACCTGCTCATCTTCCGCTACCAGGACAGCCTCGACCGGTACGACATCGTCGCCGGCCAGGTGTTGCTCACGGCCGGCGACCTCGAGAACCCCGCTCACCGCGGCAACGCCCACCGGGCGATGGACCGGCTGCTCGGCCTGCGCATCCTGCCGATCGTCAACGAGAACGACACCGTGGCGACCCATGAGATCCGCTTCGGCGACAACGACCGGCTCGCGGCCCTGGTCGCCACGCTGATCCACGCCGACCTGCTCGTGCTGCTCAGCGACGTCGACGCCCTCTACACGCGCGCGCCGCACCTGCCGGGCGCCGAACGCATCGACCACGTCGCCTCCGGCGACCGGTTGCAGGGCGTGGAGTTCGGTGCGAGCCGCTCGGGAGTGGGCACCGGGGGTGCCGGCACCAAGGTGTCCGCCGCCCGCATCGCTGCCGAGGCCGGAACCGCGGTGCTGGTCACCTCGACCGGCCTGGTGGCCGAGGCGCTGCGCGGGGACAAAGTCGGAACCTGGTTCGAGCCCGCCCTGCCGTAAACTACCGGGATGCTGCAGACCGACTCACCTCAGATCACCCCGATCCTCGAAGCCGCCCGGACCGCCGCCCGCACCCTGGCCACGACACCGACCGGGCTGAAGAACCAGGCGTTGCACGGCATCGCGGGTGCCCTGCGCGCCGGCGTCGACGACATCCTGTCCGCCAACGCCCTGGACCTTGCCGCGGGCGCCGCCAACGGCCTGTCCACGGGCATGCTCGACCGGCTCAGCCTCGACGATGCGCGCATCAACGCCCTCGCGGACGCCGTGCTGGAGATCAGCCTGCTCACCGATCCCGTCGGTGAGGTCGTGCGCGGGTCCAGCCTGCCCAACGGTGTGCGGATCAGCCAGGTCCGGGTGCCCTTCGGCGTGGTCGGTGTGATCTACGAGGCCCGCCCGAACGTCACTGTCGATATCGCCGCCATCGCGCTCAAGAGCGGCAACGCCGTCGTACTCCGCGGCGGATCGGCCGCGGAGAACACCAACCGGGTGCTCGTGGGATTGCTCCAGGCCGCCATCGAGCGGGCCGGCCTGCCGGCGGCATCCGTTCAGACCATCGACCCCTTCGGCCGTGCGGGTGCCACCGCCCTCATGCAGGCGCGCGGCTATGTCGACGTGCTGATCCCCCGGGGGAGCGCCGGCCTGATTCAGGCCGTCGTCACCCAGTCCACCGTTCCGGTGATCGAGACCGGCGCCGGCGTGGTGCACATCTTCCTCGACGAGTCGGCCGACGAACAGTGGGCGGTCGACATCGTGCACAACTCGAAGGTGCAGCGTCCCAGCGTCTGCAACGCCCTCGAGACCCTCCTCGTGCACCGGTCCGCGGCCGAGCGCCTCCTGCCAGTGGTCCTGGGGAAGCTGGCCGAATCCGGGGTCGTCCTGCACGGCGACGAACGGGTCCGCGAGCTCTATCCGGCCGCCGTCCCGGCCACCGAGGAGGACTGGACGACCGAGTACATGGGCCTCGAGCTGGCCGTGGCAGTCGTCGACTCCCTCGACGAGGCGATCGCGCACATCCGTCGCTACTCGACCGGGCACACCGAGTCGATCATCACCAACGACATCGTCAACGCCGACCGATTCCTCAGCGAAGTCGATAGTGCCGCCGTGGTGGTCAACGCCTCGACCCGGTTCACCGACGGCGGGGAGTTCGGCTTCGGCGCCGAGGTGGGCATCTCCACCCAGAAGCTGCACGCACGCGGACCGATGGGCCTGCCCGAGCTGACCAGCACGAAGTGGATCGTGCGCGGCTCCGGACAGGTGCGCGGGTAGGCCCCGCTAGGATGGTCTACCGTGGCGCACGCTTTTGTTCTGTGTCCCTGAATGGAGAACCTCATGTCGTTCCTCAACGTTGTGCTGGCTGAGACCGCACACGTCGCCCTGCCCATGCCGACGTTCCTCTACGGCCTCGTCGGGCTTGTCGTCTTCGCGGCGCTGGGCTTTGTCGTCTGGTCCTACCGGGACGTCGCCAACCGCCACCAGTCCAAGGCGAAGGCCTACGCCGACGCCCACGGCGGCGCACGCAGCGACCACTAAACAACGGTCCCACCATCGATACTCCCTGGGCCCGCCCACCACGCATCGGCGTGATGGGCGGAACTTTCGACCCCATCCACCATGGGCACCTGGTGGCTGCCAGCGAGGTTGCACAGAGCTTCGACCTCGACGAGGTCATCTTCGTGCCGACCGGGCAGCCGTGGCAGAAGGCGGATGTGACCGAAAGCGAACACCGCTATCTCATGACGGTCATCGCAACGGCGTCCAATCCCCGATTCACCGTGAGCCGCGTCGACATCGATCGCACCGGTCCCACCTACACAATCGACACTCTCCGGGATCTGCATGCCGAGCGGCCCGAGGCCGAGCTGTTCTTCATCACCGGCGCCGACGCCATGGGGCAGATCCTGGGCTGGAAAGACGTACAGGAACTCTGGGACCTGGCTCATTTCGTGGCTGTGAGTCGCCCGGGACATGAGCTCAGTATTTCGGGTTTACCCAACCAGGACGTAAGCTTGTTGGAGGTTCCGGCTCTGGCCATTTCGTCCACGGACTGCCGGGAACGTGTGAATCGGGGTTTCCCGGTCTGGTATCTGGTCCCCGACGGGGTTGTCCAGTACATCTCAAAGCATCATCTGTATCGGAGTGTGGCATGACGTTGGGTAACAACCCGCAGCCACTGACGCGGCGGCAAGCGCGCGAGTTGGCAAATGGGCACGATCACGCTGCCACCGATTCGGCCGTCCCGCCCGCGCCCCTCGCTCCGGCCGCTGATCTCCTCCCCGCGGGTTCCACTCCGGCCGCCTCCGTCTCCGCCTTCGCTCCGCGCCCGGTCGACGTGCCGCCCAGTGACGCCACCTCCCTGGAGCACACCCTGACCCGCCGGGAGTTGCGCGCCCTGCATGCCGCGCAGACCGTCGAGACCGACGAATACGTGCCGCGACAGGACGCCCCGGCAGAGACGTCGGCAGTGGCGGGCTCTGCGCCCGCGCCCGCTGCCTACACCCCACCCGCATTCGATCCGGCCCCGAGCGTGCACCCGTTCGCCATCGACGCCCTGCACGTTCCCGCGGCGCCGGCCAAGGCGGCCCCTCCGGTCGAGTTCATGATCGAGGCCACCCCGCGCACCAGGGTCAAGGCACGTCCCGGCGTACTGCATCCGCCGGTCGGCCACTGGTCGCTGGCCCGCGACGAGGTCGACGAGCATCGTCCCGGCGTGACCCAGCTCGAGCCTTTTGATCAGATCGTGGCCCGCGGCATCAGCGCCGGTGGCATTCCCACAACGACGAATGCGCTCATCCTTCCCTCGATTCCGCACCAGGGGTCCACGTCGGGCCCGCTCTCGAGCACCGGCGAGATCATGGTCACCGGTTCCATCGACCTGCCTCGCAGCCTCGGCTCCACCGGCGCGCTGCCCCACCTGTTCGACTCGTCCGACATGGACCAGATGCTCGAGCAGCTCGACGAGGGCGGCCATCACAGCGATGTCGCCCCGGTCAGCGCCAGCCGAGCCGTCAGCACCCACGCCTCGACCCGGGGCGTCATGGCTCCGCCGGTCAAGCGCGGCGTCACCGTACCGGCCGTCCTGACCGTCACGGCGGGCGTGCTCGCCTTCGGCGTCGCCGCACTGTTCGTGGCCGGTTACGTCCTCAACATTTTCTAATGCCATCCATTTCGCTTTCACTAACTCAGGGATTCATTCGATGACCGCTTCTGCCCATGCTCTCGAGCTCCTCCAGGTGGCCGCCGCCGCCGCAGACTCGAAAGCGGGGGAGGACCTCGTCGCGATCGACGTGTCCAGTCCCCTTCCCCTCACCGACATCTTCCTGATCGTCACCGGCCGCTCCGAGCGCAACGTGGTGGCCATCGCCGGCGAGATCGAGGACAAGATGACCGAAGCCGGCCACAAGCCGCTTCGTCGCGAGGGTCGCGCCGAGGGGCGTTGGGTCCTGGTCGACTTCGGCGACCTCGTCGTGCACATCTTCCACGAGGAAGAGCGCGTGTACTACTCCCTCGAGCGTCTCTGGAAAGACTGCCCGGTCATCCCCATCGTGCTGCCGGCCCACGAGGCCGCTGAGTAGCGGTGGTCAACAGCAGGCGAAACATGTAGTAGCCTAGAGAAGTTGTTTCGGGGAAGTACCGAAGCACAATCTGGGTCCGTGGCGCAGCTGGTAGCGCACCTGCATGGCATGCAGGGGGTCAGGGGTTCGAATCCCCTCGGATCCACCAAGTAGTTCGCAGTGAAAAGTCACGAACAGAAAGGCCCCGACGGTGTCGGGGCCTTTCTTCGTTTAACTGCGTGTTCTTCGTGCAGGCTGCCGCGACGTTCAGTCGTCGACGGGGGCGAACCGGGGCACATCCTGCCCATCGACCCTGACGGTCTCCAGGAACATGGCCAGGGGCCGCACCCACAGCCCCCGCTCTCCGTACAGCGCGGTGTAGACCACTAATTTCTCCTCGGTCTCCGAATGCGAAGCGACGCCGAGCACCTCGTACTGGTTGCCCTTGTAGTGCCGGTATCGGCCGATCGTGATCTCATCCATGGTGCGCTGACTCTAACGCCTTTGTTCGACATTCCTGAACAACGTTCGCACCGGGACCGCATTCGACGGGCCGAGCCGATCGGCCTGTTGCTGCGCCGGGTCTGGGTCGACTATGGAGGCCAGAGGAGGAGAAGCGATGGTCGTTTTCACGGATCGAGTCGATGCCGGAAGGCAGCTGGCGGAGCAACTGGAATTTCTGCGCGGGCGGGATGCGGTAGTGCTCGGTCTGCCACGGGGTGGCGTCCCGGTGGCCGCCGTCGTGGCCGAGGAATTGGACCTGCCTCTGGATGTGATCGTGGTGCGGAAGCTCGGTGTGCCCGCTCAACCCGAATTGGCCATGGGCGCCATCGGCGAGGGTGGGGTGCGCGTGCTCAACAGCGAGGTGCTCGGTCTGGCCCAGATCGCCGAGGACGAGCTGTTCGCCGTCGAGGCGCATGAGCGGGCCGAACTGGAATCCCGGGTGATCCGCTTCCGGCGCGGCCGGGAACGTCAGGACCTCACCGGCCGCATTGCGCTCGTGATCGATGACGGCATCGCCACCGGCTCGACCGCCCGGGTGGCCTGCGAGGTGGCCCGCGGTCTGGGAGCGGCCCGGGTGGTCTTCGCGGTCCCGGTCGGGGCTGCCGACAGCATCCGTGACCTGCCCGGCGCCGACGAGGTGGTGTGCCTGTCGGTGCCGCCCCAGCTGATCGCGGTCGGCTACCACTACTACGATTTCACGCCCACCACCGATGACGAGGTCAGCGCGCTCCTCGAGGCGGCCGACCGCCGCAGGACAAGACAACGGATGCCCCCGGCCGTATCCGACCCGGCGGACGCGACCGGCGCCGACGCGGAAGTCTCCGCGGCCCGCACCGCAGCCACAGCCGGGGAGGTCGACGTCGAGGTCGAGATACCGGTGGGGGACGTCGTGCTGGATGGTCACCTGCGGGTGCCTCCGGCTGCCATCGGGGTCGTGGTGTTCGCGCACGGGAGCGGCAGCGGCCGCTACAGCCCACGCAACCGGTTCGTGGCCGAGGTGCTGAACCAGGGCGGTCTCGGCACGCTGCTGCTCGACCTGCTCGCCGGTGAGGAGGAACCCGACCGTGCCCACGTCTTCGACATCGGCCTGCTCGCGCACCGGTTGGCCGCGGTGACCGGCTGGTTGGGCTCCCGGCCCGAGACCCGGTCGCTGCCGGTGGGCTATTTCGGCGCCAGCACCGGCGCGGGGGCAGCCCTGTGGGCCGCAGCGGAATCCGGCGGGAGGATCGCGGCGGTCGTCTCCCGCGGCGGCCGACCGGATCTGGCCGGCCGCCGCCTGGGGCAGGTGCAGGCGCCGACACTGCTGATCGTGGGTGGGTCCGACACGATCGTACTGGAGCTGAACCGGCAGGCGCAGGCCGCGCTGGGCGGCCCCAGCCGGCTCGTCGTGGTGCCCGGGGCCACCCATCTCTTCGAGGAGCCGGGAACCCTGGCCGAGGCCGCCGGCCTGGCTCGGGACTGGTTCGTCGACCACCTGGGTGCTGCGGGCATGGTGCCCGGCGCCGCCCGGCAGAAACAGGCGGAGAATCGAGCCACGGGAGCCTCCGAATGAATCCGGCACGCCGCGAGGTGAGCGTGCCGGAGGTGCTGGCGCAGATCCAGGCACTCGCGCTGCCCCTGTCCGGCCGAGACGATCTCGATGCTGTTGTCGACCAGGTCGGTGGTGCCCGCTTCGTCGGTATCGGCGAGGCCTCTCACGGCACCCATGAGTTCTATCACTGGCGGGGCGAGCTCAGTCGGCGCCTGATCGAGGAGCACGGTTTCACCTGGATCGGGGTGGAGGGCGACTGGCCGGACTGCTGGCGGATCAACCGGTGGGTGCGCGGCCACACCGAGCAGCATCTCGACGCCCGCGGCCTGCTGGAGCGGTTCGAGCGCTGGCCCACGTGGATGTGGGCCAACCAGGACGTGGCGGCCTTCCTCGATTGGCTGCGCGAGCACAACCTGGCCTGCCCCGAGGATTCACGGGTGGGGTTCTACGGCCTCGACGTGTATTCGCTCTGGGACTCCCTGCGTCGCATCGTCGTCTGGCTCGAGGCTAACGCCCCTGACGCTCTGCCCGACGCCCTGCGGGCCTGGCGCTGTTTCGTTCCCTACGGTGAGGATCCCCAGCGCTACGCCTGGAACACTCGGCTGGTCCCGGAAACCTGCGAGACGGATGTCGTCGCGCTCCTGATGGAGGTACGCCGTCAGGTCGCCAAACGCACCATTACCGACGAAGACGCCTTCGACGCCGTGCAGAACGCCTCGGTGGCCACCGAAGCCGAGCACTACTACCGCATCATGGTGCGCGGCGACCAGTCGTCCTGGAACATCCGGGACGAGCATATGATGGCGACCGTCGATCGGGTCGCCGCCCACCTCGGCTCGGCCTCGAAGGGCCTGATCTGGGCGCACAACACCCACATCGGCGATGCGCGAGCCACCGATATGGCTCACAGCGGGATGATCAACCTCGGGCAGCTGCTGCGCGAACGTCACTCCGACGAAGGAGTGGCCCTCGTGGGCTTCGCGGGCCACCGAGGAACGGTGCTGGCGGCAGCCGAGTGGGGTGTGCCCGAACAGGTGATGGTGGTTCCGGGCGCCGCCGGCGGGAGTCACGAAGATCTCCTGCACCGTGCCCTCGGCCGGCCTGCACTGTTGGTGTTCGGCGACGACCGCACCGGCCCGTGGCTGTCCGGCTGGCGGGGCCACCGCGCCATCGGCGTGCTCTACCTGCCCCGGCAGGAACACGGCATCTACGTTCCCACCCGGATGGGCGGCCGTTACGACGCGCTGCTCTGGTTCGAGGAGACCGAGGCACTCGGCCCCCTGCACCATGAGGTCCGGCCGGCGGATCAGGAGTATGAGACGGAGCCCACCGGGTTCTAGAGCAGGTGCCCACCCCGATCCGTCGTTCCCCGATACTGGAAGGGTGTCAGAGACTTCGATCCCCACGCCGCGGCCGCCGCACTGCCCCTGCCTGAGCGGCAACCCCTATGCCGAGTGCTGCGGCCGGTTCCACAGCGGCGAGGCGTTCGCGCCCACGGCCGAGGCGCTGATGCGCTCCCGGTACGCGGCCTTCGCCCGGGGGGAGGCAGGTTACCTGCTCGCGACGTGGCATCCGCTCACCCGCCCGGAGAGCCTGGAGCTCGACGCCGACGTGCGGTGGCTGCGCCTCGACATCGAACGGACCGTGCAGGGCGGCCTGTTCGACAGTGAGGGTGTGGTGGAATTCACGGCCTACAGCCGGTCCGGGGGTGTGGCCGCGCAGCAGCACGAGGTCAGCCGGTTCGTGCGCCTGGACCGCCGCTGGGTGTACCTGGAGGCGGTACAGCCGGGCTGATTCGTGCCGGGCGGCCCTCTGCCCCGGCTATGCGCTCGGCAGAAACAGGGCGACCAGGAGTGCGAGGTACACCACGACGAACACGGCCGGCGTGACGAAGCGCACCACGTTGACCCAGGGCGCGGAGGCGATCACGCCGCGGCCGACCGCACTCGCCGCCGGCAGCCCGCGGAGGTCCGCGATGATGGCGAGCCCCTCGTTCGCTGCGGCGATCTGCGCGATGGCGCCGAGAATGCCGGAGGCCAGCAGGATGCCCGCTGCCGCGATCCGCACGCTCAGCGCGGCTTCCGCGAGGCCGAGGGACAGGAAGGCCACGAGCGCCGTGAGCAGGAAGGTGGGTGCGAGCTGAGACACGATGATGTGCCAGCGGGCCCTGGTCCAGAGCGAAATGAGTTCGTGTTCGGTCATGGGGATCTCCTGTCGCCGGGGCGACCGGATGGTGGCACCTGACCCCATTCTGCCCGGTAATCCCCGGTCACGACTCCGTCGCGGCGCACCCTCTGGAAGCAGGCGCACGTTCTATCGTGCGCCAGCCTCCACACCGTGCGCCGTGAGCCTCCGGGCGGGACCGGCCGGCCCGGCCCGCCCGGCCCGGAATATTCGGCGGGGGCCCCTGGTTTCGCTATTGAATGCATTTGCATAGACTTTCAGGCGGATGTATCGACGACGGCGAGGAGCACGCACCAGATGAATACGAAGTTCGAACTCGGGCTGGACACCTTCGGCGACGTCACCTTCGACGCGTCCGGGGCCCGGTTGTCCCAGGCGAAGACGCTGCGCAACGTGGTGGCCGAGGGCGTGCTGGCCGATCAGGTGGGTCTGGACTTCTTCGGGATCGGTGAACACCACCGGGAAGATTTCGCCGTCTCCGCCCCCGAGGTGGTGCTGGCCGCGATCGCCGGGCAGACCACCGGCATCCGTCTCGGGTCAGCCGTGACCGTGCTCAGCTCCGACGACCCGGTCCGCGTCTTCCAACGCTTCTCCACCCTCGACGCGGTCTCCAACGGGCGGGCCGAGGTCATCCTGGGCCGCGGCTCCTTCACCGAGTCGTTTCCGCTCTTCGGCCTCGAACTCGAACAGTACGAGCTCCTGTTCGAGGAGAAGCTCAACCTGTTCACCGAACTCCTCAGGGAGGAGCCGATCACCTGGTCGGGCGAGACCCGGGCCGGGCTCCGCAACCAGCGGGTGTTCCCGCCCACCGACTCGGGTTCCCTGACCACGTGGATCGGCGTGGGCGGCAGCCCGCAGTCGGTCGTGCGCGCCGCGCACTACGGACTCCCGCTCATGCTCGCCATCATCGGCGGTTCTCCGCTGGCCTTCGTGCCGCTGGTCGAGCTCTACCACCGCGCCCTGGCCCAGTTCGAAAAGCCGACCCGCCCGATCGGCGAGCACTCGCCGGGCTACGTCGCCGCGACGGATGCCCAGGCCCGCGAGGAGATGTGGCCGCACTACGCCGCCATGCAGGACCGGATCGGCCGCGAGCGCGGTTGGGGCCCGGTGACCCGGGAACGCTTCGAACACGACGCCGGCCCGGACGGCGCCCTGTTCGTGGGCTCACCGCAGACCGTGGCCACGAAGATCGCCGCCACCGCGATCGGCCTGGGGCTGTCACGCTTCGACCTGAAGTACAGCCTCGGCACGCTCGCCCACGAGAAGCTGATGACCAGCATCGAGCTCTACGGCACCGAGGTGGCCCCGCTCGTGCGCGAGCTGGTGGCCGCCGACCGCGCCGACGACGTGACGAGGTAGCTCCGCGGCCCGAACGAATTCGACGGAGATTTTGGCCGAAGCGGACCGGAATCGCCCGGAATCGGTGTTGTGCGGGAGAATCTCCGTCGAATTGGTTCGGCCGGGTGCCGCCTGACCGGTTCGGGCTAGAGCACCAGGTCGGCGAGCGGCCGTTCGTCGACCGACCGGATGCTGGTCACGGTCGCGAAACCCTGGTACAGGAGATCGGCGTCGCTGCCCGGTTCCGCATGTGCGGCGGTGTCGGCCACGGCGAGCCTGATCTGATGCCGGTCCTGCTGCGTCATCGTGGTCTGCACGATGCCGAAGCGGGCCAGCTTCGCCGTGCGGAACTCGGGCATCTCGTCTCCGGCGACATTGGGCACGTTGAGGTTGAGCACGGTTCCCGCCTCCTGATCGAGCAGGAACGGGATCAGCTGGGCGGCGAGGCGTGCCGCGACCCCCCAGCGCAGTGTCGTCGGGTTGACGGTGACATCGAGGGACACGGCCAGCCCGCGGCCGCCGTTCACGCCCGAGGTCAGTGCTGCCCCCACCGTGCCGGAGTGCAGGATGGCCCGGCCCAGGTTGGCACCCGGGTTGACCCCGGAGAGCACCAGCTCGGGCGCCCGCCCGAACGCCCCATGGCTGGCGATCAGGGTGATCAATGCCGGAGCCGCGTGCACGGCGTAGCAGGGGATGCCGTCCAGCCCCTCCAGGCGCCGTCGGTCGACGAGAATGCGCCCGTCGCTCTCGGTGGCGGTGATGGCCGCGCCGCTGCCGCTGGACTCCTCGGCGGGTGCCGCGACGACGACGTCCAGCCCCGCGTCGTGGGCGGCAAGCGCGAGCCTCAGCAGCCCGGGGGAACCGATTCCGTCGTCGTTCGTGATGAGGGTGGTGAATGTCTGGGTCACCGGTCTTTCACCCTCTGCGCGAGTTGGTCCGGGGTCAGGCTCTGTGTGATGGCGGGGAAATCGGTCATCGGGTAGATGCTGACCAGGTCGCGGAGCGTTCGCACGGTTTCGGCCCGGCCGGTGCCGAGGCCGTGCCGGGTGACGTTGAGCGCTCCGGCCGCAGCGCCGAGTGCCACGGCCTCCTCGATCGTGCCACCGGAGGCGAGTGTGGCCGCGACTCCGGCCGTGAGCGAGTCGCCGGCGCCGTGCGGATCGGCGATCTGCATGGTCGGTACGTGAACCTCGCTGAGGGTGCCGTTGGAGAGCATCAACATCGGCCGCTCCGCACGGCTGATGATCACCGTGCCGGCCCCCTCCTCCCGGAGGACGTACATGGCGTGCACGATCTGCTCGATGCTGTTCTCCGTGATGCGTGCGTCGGCCAGGAGCTCCTCGTCGCTGACTTTGACCACGTTGACCCGGCCTCGGAGGGCGGCCGTGAGACGTTCCCCGGACAGATCGGCGATCACGAGCCGGCCCGTGGCGCGCAGATCGGCGGCGAGGCGACGGTAGACATCCGCCGGCACCACGTGATCGCCGGCCGGCCCGCTGAGGATGATGACGTTCGCACCCAGGCCCGCCCGGAGGGTGAGATCGTAGAGCTCGTCGAGGTCGTGCCGGGAGAGTGGATCGCCCTGGGCCTCGGCGAGGTGGATGCGTTCGCCACCGCGCCGGTCGTGCAGGTAGGCAGCCCCTCGGCCTGAGCGGCGCACCGCCAGCACCTCGATGCCCTCGTCACCGACGAGGTGGCCCAGCACCTGCCCGGTCTCACCGGTCAGCACGCAGCACATCGTCACGGAGGCGCCGAGGGCCTGGACCATCCGGGCCTGCCACACGCCCTGGCCGCCGGCATGCATATGCACGTCGGCGGCGCCCTCGCGGCCCTCCACGGTGACCGTGAGGACGGGCGACGGAGCGAAGATCACGACGGCATTCACAGCGGCATGATACCCAGATCCGGCGGCCGCACCAGCAAACGGGCATCGGCCGGCCGCAGCAGACTGTAGCGTACTTAGGGGCCCATCGGCCCGGTCGGCTAGCCGGCAGCACCAGACTCGAACCACGAGGAGCACTCTTTGGAAACCTGGCCCGGTACCGCCTACCCGCTTGGGGCGACCTATGACGGCAGCGGCACGAACTTCGCACTGTTCAGCGAAGCCGCACACCGAGTGGAGCTCTGCCTCTTCGACGACAACGGCGAGGAAACCCGTGTCGAGGTTGTCGAGTCGAGCGCGTTCATCTGGCACTGCTACCTGCCTCTGATTCAGCCGGGCCAGCGCTACGGTTACCGCGTGCACGGGGACTACAACCCCGCCGCCGGCAGCCGGGCCAACCCGAACAAGCTCCTGCTCGACCCCTACGCCAAGGCCACCTGCGGCACCATCGACTGGGACCAGTCGCTGTTCTCATACAACTTCGGCGACCCCGATTCGCGCAACGACGAAGACTCCGCCCCGCACATGATGCTCGGCGTCGTCGTCAACCCGTTCTTCGACTGGGTCGGCGACCGGCCCCTGCGCACGCCCTACAGCGCCTCCCTGATCTACGAGGCCCATGTCAAAGGCCTCACCGAACTGCAGGAGCTCGTGCCGGAGGCCCAGCGCGGCACGTACGCCGGCGTCGCGCATCCGTCGGTCATCGACCACCTCCAGAAACTCGGCGTGACCGCGATCGAGCTGATGCCCGTGCACCAGTTCGTCAACGACGGCACCCTCGAGGAAAAGGGCCTGAACAACTACTGGGGCTACAACACCATCGGGTTCTTCGCCCCGCACAACGCCTATTCCTCCACCGGCGACCTCGGAAACCAGGTGCAGGAGTTCAAGGGCATGGTGCGCAGCCTGCACGACGCGGGCATCGAGGTCATCCTCGACGTGGTCTACAACCACACCGCGGAGGGCAACCACCTCGGCCCGACGATCTCCTTCAAGGGAATCGACAATGAGGCGTACTACCGGCTCATGGACGACGACAAGCGCTACTACATGGACTACACCGGCACGGGCAACACCCTGAACGTGCGCCACCCGCACTCGCTGCAGCTGATCATGGACTCGCTGCGTTACTGGGTGCTCGAGATGCACGTCGACGGATTCCGCTTCGACCTGGCCTCGGCGCTGGCTCGCGACCTGTACGACGTCGACAAGCTCTCCACCTTCTTCGAACTCGTACAGCAGGACCCGGTGGTGTCCCAGGTCAAGCTCATCGCCGAGCCGTGGGACGTCGGCCCCGGCGGCTACCAGGTCGGCAACTTCCCCGCCCAGTGGACGGAGTGGAACGGCAAGTACCGCGACACCGTGCGTGACTTCTGGCGGGGCGAACCGTCGACGCTGGGCGAGTTCGCGTCCCGGATCACCGGCTCCGCCGACCTCTACGAGCACTCCGGCCGCCGCCCCGTCGCGTCGATCAACTTCGTCACCGCCCACGACGGGTTCACCCTCTCCGACCTGGTCTCCTACAACGAGAAGCACAACGACGCCAACGGCGAAGACGGCCAGGACGGCGAATCGCACAACCGCTCCTGGAATTCCGGCGTCGAGGGGCCGACGGATGACCCGGAGGTCCTGGCCCTGCGGGCCCGGCAGCAGCGCAACTACGTTGCGACCCTGCTGCTCTCCCAGGGTGTGCCGATGATCCTGCACGGCGACGAGCTCGGCCGCACGCAGCAGGGCAACAACAACACCTACGCCCAGGACAACGAACTGAGCTGGATCCACTGGTCGGATGCGGACCACCCGCTGATCGAGTTCACGGCCGCCGTGTCGCGGTTGCGCCGCGAACACCCGACCTTCCGCCGCAGCAGCTTCTTCAACGGCCACCCGGGCAACCGCACCGTGGGTGACCCGATGAGCGACCTCGTCTGGCTGACCCCCGACGGGCAGGAGATGCAACCCCAGGACTGGGACGAGCACCTCACCCGCACGGTCGCCATGTTCCTCAGCGGGGACGGCATCCGGGAGCGCGACGCCCGCGGACAGGCGGTGACCGACGTGAACTTCCTGGTCTGCTTCAACGCGGACGCCGAGGATGTCGAATTCACGCTGCCCTCGGCCGAATACGCCCCCGAGTGGGAGATCGTCGTCGACACCGCGGGGGAGGGCGCCGACGCGATTCCCCGGCCCGCCGGCTCCCTGCACACGGTCACGTCGCGGTCGCTGGTGGTGCTGCGCGCCTATCACGCGCCGGAAACCGCGCCGGACCACTCCGTCGCGGCTTCCCTGGCCGGTCTGATGACGGGGACCATCTCCATCGTCGACCCGGCGCACCTGGTCCAGCCGTGAGAGTCCCGCTGAACACCTACCGCCTGCAGATCACGGCCGGTTTCGACCTGGCCGCCGCGGAGGGAGTGCTTGGTTACCTGACCGAGCTGGGTGCCGACTGGCTCTACCTGTCTCCGCTCCTCGCCGCCGAGGAGGGCTCCGACCACGGTTACGACGTGGTCGACCACTCCCGGATCGACCCGGTCCGGGGCGGCGCCGAGGCGCTCACCCGCCTGGCGGCGGCGGCGACGGATGCCGGGCGCGGCATCCTGGTGGACGTGGTCCCCAATCACATGGGCGTCGCGACCCCGCACCGGAACCTCTGGTGGTGGGACCTGCTCCAGCACGGAACCGCGTCCCGCTACGCGGAGGCCTTCGATGTGGACTGGGCCGCGAACGGCGATCGGATCCTGCTGCCCGTGCTCGGCGACGACGCGGACGGGCAGAGTGAGCTCGATCGCCTCGAGGTGGTCGGCGACGAGTTGCGCTACTACGACAACCGGTTCCCGCTCGCCCCCGGCAGCGCCGCGGACGGCGCGGACGCCCGCACCGTGCACGCCCGCCAGAACTACGAACTCGTCAACTGGCGCCGCGCGGACGCGCAGCTGAACTATCGGCGTTTCTTCTCCGTGAACACCCTGGCCGGCCTCCGGGTCGAGGTGCCCTGGGTCTTCGACGAATCCCACCGGGAGATCCTGCGCTGGGTTCAGAGCGGTCTGGTGCAGGGGCTGCGGGTCGACCACCCCGACGGCCTCGCCGACCCGGGCGGCTACCTCGACCGTTTGCAGGAGGCGACCGACGGAGCCTACGTGCTCGTCGAGAAGATCCTCGAAGGCGACGAGCAGCTTCCCACCAGCTGGGCCACCGCCGGCACGACCGGCTATGACGCCCTCGCCGACTTCGACCGGCTGTTCGTGGACCCGGCCGGGCAGGGCGCGCTCGACGCGCTCGAGGCCCGGCTGCAGGCCGAGGCCGCGGGCCCGGCCGGTGATGCGCCGCCGGCGAGCTGGGCCGATCTGGTGCACGCGCGGAAGCGCGTCATCGCCGACCACACCCTGCAGGCCGAGGTCGTGCGCCTGGCCCGACTGGTGCCCGGCGCCGACGCCACGCCCGGCGGCGCGCCGGACGCCACGACGGTCGACGCGCTGGCGGAACTCCTGGCCTGCTTCCCGGTCTACCGCTCCTACCTCCCGGTGGGCGTCGACGAGCTGCGCCGCGCGGCCGCCGAGGCACTCCGGCACCGGCCCGAGCTCGCGAACGCGATCGACGGGCTGCTTCCGCTGCTCGGCGACCCGGCACATCCGCTGGCCGTGCGGTTCCAGCAGACCTCCGGCATGGTCATGGCCAAGGGGGTCGAAGACACCGCCTACTACCGGTACAGCCGGCTGACCTCGCTCAACGAGGTCGGCGCCGACCCGGGGGAGTTCGCGGTCGACCCGGCCGAGTTCCACCGCCGCCAGCAGACGCGCCTGGCCACCTTCCCGGCCGCGATGACGACCCTGTCCACGCATGACACCAAGCGCAGTGAGGATGTGCGAGCCCGCATCTCCGTGCTCGCCGAGATCCCCGCCGAATGGGAGAGCACCCTGGCTGTCCTTCGCGCGGCCGCACCGCTCGGCGACGCCCCGTTCGAGAACCTGCTCTGGCAGGCCATCGTCGGCTCCTGGCCGGCCACGCCCGACCGCCTCGTCGCCTACGCCGAGAAGGCCGCCCGCGAGGCCGGAACGTCGACCACCTGGACCGACCGGAACGAGAACTTCGAGACGGCCATGCGTGACCTCGTGACGGCCTCCTTCGACGACCCGGCCGTGACGCCGACGCTCACCGCATTCGTCGACCGGGTGCGGGTCGCAGGCTGGAGCAACGCGCTGTCGAACAAGCTCGTGCAGTTGACGGCGCCCGGCGTGCCCGACGTCTACCAGGGCACCGAGCTGTGGGACACCTCCCTCGTCGACCCCGACAACCGTCGCCCGGTCGATTACGAGCTGCGGCGCGGCTACCTGGCCCGGGTGCAGGACGGCTGGCTGCCTCCCGTCGACGAGACCGGCGCCGCGAAACTACTGGTCACCACACGGGCCCTGCGCCTGCGCCGCGACGAGCCCGAACGCTTCTTCCGGCACAGCCCGGTCGCCGCGTTCGGCGGGGGCGCGGAGCATGTGATCGCGTTCGACCGCGGCGGCGCGGTCACCATCGCCACCCGGATGCCGCTCGGCCTCGCGGCCGCGGGCGGCTGGGGCGACACGAGTGTGGTCCTGGCCGGCCACCCGGTCGTCGACCTGCTGACCGGCGAACACCACCCCGGCGGAATCGTCAGCGTGGCAGCCCTGCTGCGTCGCTACCCGGTGGCCCTGCTGGTGCCCGCCGACGGCGCCGGCACGACCCGTACAACCGACCAGGAAGGTGCCGACCATGCCCGCTGAATTCGAGGTCTGGGCCCCGACCGCCGAGGCCGTTGCGGTCGAACTCGCAGACCAGACTCTGGCAATGACCCCGCGGGGCGACGGATGGTGGCACGCACCCCGCCCGACGGCCGAGCCCGCCGACGGACAGGCCGAGCAGCCCGTGGACTACGGGTTCCTGATCGACGGCAAGGGTCCCTACCCTGACCCGCGATCCCGGCACCAGCCGAACGGCGTGCACGCGAAGAGCCGCACGTTCGACGCCGGCGAACACGTCTGGCAGGACGGCGCCTGGACCGGCCGTCAGCTGGCCGGCAGCACCATCTATGAGCTGCACCTGGGCACCTTCACCCCCGAGGGCACCCTCGACGCGGCGGCGGGCCGGCTGGACCACCTGGTCTCGATCGGCGTCGACTTCGTGGAGCTGCTCCCCGTCAACGCCTTCAACGGCACCCACAACTGGGGCTACGACGGCGTGCTGTGGTACGCCGTGCACGAGGGGTACGGCGGACCTGCGGCCTACCAGCGGTTCGTGGACGCCTGCCACCAGGCGGGCATCGGCGTCATCCAGGACGTCGTCTACAACCACCTCGGCCCGAGCGGCAACTACCTGCCGCAGTTCGGCCCGTACCTGAATGAGGCGGGGGACACCGGCTGGGGCTCCTCGCTCAACCTCGACGGACCGGACTCCGACCCGGTGCGCCGCTACATCCTCGACAACGCCCTGATGTGGCTCGGCGATTACCACGTCGACGGGCTCCGGCTGGATGCGGTGCACGCGCTGCGCGACGAGCGAGCCATCCACGTGCTCGAGGAGCTCGCCAGCGAGGTCGACGTGCTGAGCGCCACCTCCGGGCGTCCGCTCAGCCTGATCGCCGAGTCCGACCTCAACGATCCTCGGCTGATCACGCCGCAGGGCTCCGGCGGCTACGGGCTCACCGGCCAGTGGAGCGACGACTTCCACCACGCGGTGCACGTGGCGGTCACCGGCGAGACCACGGGCTACTACGCCGACTTCGAGCCGCTCGGCGCCCTCGCCAAGGTGCTCACCCACGGGTTCTTCCACGACGGCACCTTCTCGAGCTTCCGCGGGCGCACCCACGGCCGCCCGATCGACACGGCTCGGATGCCGGCCTGGCGGCTTGTCGTCGCCAACCAGAACCACGACCAGATCGGCAACCGGGCCACGGGTGACCGCCTCAGCGCGACCCTCGACGCCGGGCAGCTGGCGATCGCCGCCACTTTGACCCTGCTCGGACCGTTCACGCCCATGCTGTTCATGGGTGAGGAATGGGGCGCGAGCACACCCTGGCAGTTCTTCACGTCGCATCCGGAACCCGAACTCGGCGAGGCCGTGCGTACGGGCCGGATCGGCGAATTCGGGCGCATGGGCTGGGACCCGGCCCTGGTGCCCGACCCGCAGGACCCGGCCACGTTCGAGCGGTCGGTGCTCGACTGGGCCGAGCTGTCCGAGCCGGGCCACGCGCGCCTGCTCGGCTTCTACCAGGCCCTGGCCTGGCTGCGCCGCTCCCGGCCGGACGTGACCGACCCGCGCTTCGGCCAGGTCGCGGTCGCGGTCGACGAGAACGAGCGCTGGCTGCGACTCTGCCGCGGCGAGACCGAGATCCTGATCAACCTGTCCACGGAGGCCCGAGAGGTGCCGACGGATGCCCCGGCCCTGCTGGCATCCTTCGCCCCCGCCGGAGACGCGGTCCACTCGCGCACCCCTGCCGCGGTCACCCTCGCGCCACACTCGGTGGCAATCTTCGGCACCCCCTAGCCGGTGGAGGGGCGACCGCGCTGGGCGGCGGTCGCCCGCGCGAGTGTCTAGCAAGTATGCACATTGGTCCAGAAGAAAGTTGGTGCCGTCTGTCAGGATGGGATCCGGACGAGGGAAAGGTGGGCTCCGTGGTAGCGCGTGTAACGGCAACATCGATTGTGGATGCCATCGCGAACGACCTGCGATCCCGCATCCTCGAGGGGGAGCTCACCTCCGAGGCGGCATTGACCGAGACGGACATGGCCGCAAGCTACGACGTCGCCCGCCCGACGGCGAAAGCGGCCATTGAGAAGCTCGTCTCCGAGGGATTGCTGGTGCGTGGGGCGCATAAGAGCGCCCGGGTGGCCGAACTCGGACCGGACTCCGTGCGCGACATCTACCTGGCCCGCGCCTACCTCGAAAGCGAGGTACTGCGCCGCCTCGCCCTCACCCGCACCGTCCCGCACGGGGCCGTGCAGGCGAACCTCGACATCGCGGCCGTGGCCGGAGACTCCCCGCTCGCCGTGGTGGAACCCGATATGCGATTCCACACCAGCCTGATCGACGCCGTCGGCAACGAGCGGATCAGTAAGATGTACCGCTCCCTGGTCAGCGAGGTGCGCCTGTGCATGGCCCGGGTGCAGTCGCTGAACCTGCTCGACACGGCACTGATCCAGGCCGAACACCAGCGCCTGCTCGAACTCATCGCCGAAGGCGACGGCGCCGGAGCCGCCCGGCTTCTCGACGAGCACCTGGGCCGCGCCCGTGAACGCCTGGCGGCGGCCATCGGCGGCGAAGCCGGCCCCGAGGCCCACCTGGTCTCCACCCTGCACCCCTGAGCGCCCCGGAGGCATAATGGGTTATTTTCTCGCACCCTCGACCAGCGCGGCACTGTCCCGGCTGGCTGTCGTCGACGCCAGCCCCGGCTCGGCGCCGCTGGACCGGATCGAGGCCATCCGTTCTCTGCTGGTGGAACTCGATGCCGATCCGGCCACCCTGGTGGGCGTGCGCGACGCGCTGCGCGGGGGCCGGAGCTGGGAGGAGATCGCCGACGCCGCCGAACTGAAGGCCGCCGCGGCGAAGTGGCGCTGGAGCGGGACCGACGCCGAGATCGCCGCCCGCCAGGCAGCCGGACGCAAGCGTGCCGCGCGGCCCAGCGCGGTGCCCACCGACCTGCCTGGGCTGTCGGTGTCGGAGGCAGCGGCGAAACTGGGGGTGACGGTCCAGGCGATCTACCTGCAGCTGAGCCGCGGCAAGGTCGCCGGTCGCACCATCGAACTCGCCGACGGGCGCAGCTATAAACGGGTCTTCCTGGACGGCGACCCCGATGCCCGCCTTGACCGCGTCGAACCGGCAGCAGACAATGACCCCACCGACCCCAGCACCTCTTCCCCTGACGCACACTGATGACGGAGCACGCACCATGACTGATTTCACCTCCACGAGCACGCCCACCCGCACCCTGTCGCTGTCCGATCAGAGCGATCAGACCGAGACGCTCCAGCCTCTGGACCCGGCGCCGGAGCCTGAGACGGCATCCGTTGGCCAGCCGGCGCCCAGGCCGGTCCCGCGGTTGACGACCACGGCTGCCCAGCGCACCGCTCTGGTCGTGCTGGTCGCCATCGCGGCACTCGCCGTGGCCTTCATCGTGATGCTTCTCGTGGGCGTGTCCAGCGAGAGCATCAACGCGCTGGCCGTCTTCGCCACGCCCATCGCCTCCATGGTGGCGGCCTACTACGGCATCACGCTCAGCATCCAGCAGGTCCGCAGCGAACGCGCCGAGAAGGAGAAGGCCATCGCCCGAGCGGATGCCGCCGATGCCGCCAGCCGAGAAACCGAGGTCTGGGCGTCGCAGATGGAGTCCGGACTGCGTGTCGCGATGGCCCAGCTCACCGCCGCCCGCATCGGCACCGACTCGGTCACGAAGGCCGCCGGCACCCCCGACGACTTCTTCTAGCCCCGCCCTCAACCGAAGAACAGGGCCTGAACCGACAGGAATGAGGGGTGCCGCTCCGGGCACACCCCTCATTCCCGTCGTTTCGCCGCACGGATACCGCTAGCCTGCCTCCTCGTCGGCGGTGCCGTTCCGCACCCGAACGATCGTCTCCCAGCAGGCGACGAGCGTGAGCACGGATGCGCACACCGCTCCCAGCGCGAGCGGCGACAGGGTGAAGGCGACAGGAAGCGCGAGCAGCAGCAGCGCGATGCCCGCCAGGTGCGACACCAGCAGTTCCCGGGCCACCACGAATCGGAACAGGGTCAGGCCCAGGAGATACAGCAGCGGGCCGCCGGTGATCGCGACGGCCGTCGACAGGATCATCGAGGAATCCGGATGCCCCAGCACCTCCTTGTCGCCGACCGAGGTCAGCACCACGCCGGCGATGATCAGGGCGTGCACATAGGTATAGGCGAATCGGGCGATCCGGCCGGGATCGGTGCTGGTGGCGAGGGCCCGGCTGCCGGCCCGTTCGCCATGGTCGAAGTACAGCCACCACATGGCCGCGCCGCTCACGAAGGCCAGCAGCAGACCGATCACGCCCGGAACGGACACGTCCTGGTCGACGAACGCGAATCCCGTCACCAGGAAGGATTCCCCGAGCGCGATGATCACGAACAGTGCGCTGCGCTCTGCGATGTGCGGACCGGAGAGTTCGGCATCGCCGGGAGCGGCCCGGCCGAGTCCCGGAACCGGGAAACCGGCGCTGGCGGACACGAACTCGATCCCGAGGGCGATCGCCCAGAGCAGCAGCCGGTAGTCGGCCGGGAGCAGCCCCCCGGCGATCCAGAAACTGCCGGCCACGGCAAGCCAGACGAAGATCCGAACGAAGGAACGGTGGAGACCGCGGTCGTGCCGGGCCAGGGCCAGCGCCATGAAGGCCGTGCGGCCGAGCTGCAGCACGACATAGGCCACGGCGAAGATGAATCCCCGGTCACCGAATGATTCATAGATCGAGACGCTGACCACGAGACCGATGAGGGAGAGCCCCAGCACCACCCCGCGCACGGGCAGGCGCGCCGGATCGAGCACATTGGTCACCCAGGTGGTGTGCACCCAGATCCACCACAGGGCGAGCACCAGCACGGCCGACTCGGCGGCTCCCTGCAGGGACTGGTTCTCGTAGAGATGGCGGGACAGCTGGGTCAGTGCGAACACGAAGATGAGGTCGAAGAACAGCTCGATATACGTCACCCGATCCGACTGCTCGGAATCGTCGGGGCGCATGAGATTATGGCGGATCCCGAAGTGGCTGCTGGAGCGAGGGCCGGGGCCTGCGGCGGATGGGACGGTGTCAGGCGTTGCGTTCACCCACCAAGTCTGCCTCAGTCCGGGTCGTACGACACGGCCGCCGCACGGTTGCCGGGGAGGGACCTTCTATGACATTCTTTACAAAACGAACGGTCAGTTAGTAAACACGGCGATCAAAGGTGATGAAGCCATGCCCGAAGCATTCCTGGTTGATGGTGTTCGAACTCCCATCGGACGATACGGCGGGGTGCTGGCCGGCATCCGTCCCGACGACCTCGCGGCCGTCGTGCTCGCCTCGGTCGTGGCCCGGGCGGGCCTGGACCCCGCGCTGATCGACGAGGTCATCCTCGGCGCCGCGAACCAGGCCGGCGAGGACAACCGCAACGTCGCCCGCATGGCCGTGCTCTTGGCCGGTCTCCCCGACAGTGTGCCGGGCATCACGGTCAACCGGCTCTGCGCATCCGGTCTGTCCGCCGTGCACCTGGCCGCCAACATGATCAAGGCCGGCGAAGCGGACCTCGTGATCGCCGGCGGCGTCGAGTCGATGACCCGTGCGCCCTGGGTTCTCGCCAAGCCGGAGAAGGCCTTCGCCAAGCCGGGCGAGATCGTGGACACGTCGATCGGCTGGCGCTTCGCCAACCCGCGCCTGCAGGCACGCGACAAGGCGACCTTCTCCATGTCGGAGACGGCCGAGGAGGTCGCCGCCCTCGATGGCATCAGCCGGGCGGATGCCGACGCGTTCGCCCTGCGTTCGCACCGGCTGGCCCTCGAGGCGCAGCGCGACGGCACCTTCACGCCCGAGATCGTGGGTGTTCCGACCCGGGCCGGCGTGATCGAGATCGATGAGGGTCCCCGTGCCGACACGACCCTCGAACGCCTCGCCGGACTGCGTTCGGTCGTACGGCCGGGCGGCATCGTCACGGCCGGCAACGCCAGCTCCCTCAACGACGGCGCCTCCGCCATCGTCGTGGCGAGCGAGGCCGCCATCGAGCGCCTCGGCCTGACCCCCCGCGCCCGGGTGGTGGGCGGGGCCAGCGCCGGTGTCGCCCCGGAGACCATGGGCCTCGGGCCTGTCCCGGCCACGCAGAAGCTGCTGCACCGCCTCGGCTTGACCATCGGCGACGTCGACGCCGTCGAGCTCAACGAGGCGTTCGCGACCCAGTCTCTGGCCTGCATCCGTCGGCTCGGCCTGGACCCGGAGATCGTCAACCGGCACGGCGGGGCGATCGCCCTCGGGCATCCGCTCGGGTCGTCCGGCTCCCGCATTCTGATCACGCTGCTCGGACGCATGGAGCGCGAGGGTGCCCGCCGCGGCGTGGCCACCATGTGCGTGGGCGTCGGCCAGGGTTCCTCCCTGCTCGTGGAGCGCGTCTAGGTGTCGCGGGAGTTCAGGACCCTGCTGGTCGACTACCGGCCGGACCGCGTGCACGTGCAGCTCAACCGTCCCGCTGTGCGCAACGCGATCGACCAGACCATGATCGACGAGCTGCACCTGGTCTGCGGCGAGCTCGAGCGCGGGCCGCGCATTCTGATCCTCTCCGGCACGAACGGCGTCTTCGCCTCCGGGGCCGACATCGCGCAGCTGCGGGACCGCCGGGCCGAGGACGCCCTGAAGGGCATCAACTCCGGACTGTTCGGCCGGATCGCCCGGCTGCCCCTGCCCGTGATCGCCGCCATCGACGGCTGGGCGCTCGGCGGCGGGGCTGAACTGGCCTACGCCGCCGACTTCCGGCTCGCCTCGACGACGGCCCGGCTCGGCAACCCGGAGACCGCCCTCGGCATCATCCCGGCGGCCGGGGCACTCTGGCGGCTGGCCGCGCTGGTCGGCGAGCCCGTGGCCAAGGAGATCATCCTGGCCGGTCGCATCCTCACTGCCGCCGAGGCGCTGGCCGTGCATCTGGTCACCGAGGTCCACGAGCAGGACGCCCTGCTGGAAGCCGCGCACGCACTGGCCGACCGGATCGCCAAGCAGGATCCCCTGGCGACCCAGCTGGCCAAGGAAGTCTTCCATGTGCCGGCGGCTGCGCATCCGCTGGCCGACAATGAAGCCCAGGCCCGACTCTTCGAGTCCGAGGAGAAATTCGCCCGCATGACCGCATTCCTGGAAAGGAAGAAGCGATGACGCTCAGCACCGCAACCAGTAGCGAGCCCAGTACCCTGTCCGACCTGGCCCAGCCGACCGTGCCGCACCACGTCGGCGTACTCGGCGGAGGCCGCATGGGCGCCGGAATCGCTCACGCATTCCTGATGGCCGGCGCCCACGTCACTGTCGTGGAGCAGGGTGACGATGCCGCCGCCGCTGCCCGCGACCGGGTTCTCTCGGCCGTCGACCGGTCTCTCGGCCGCGGCAGCGTGACCGCGAGCCGTGCCGAGCTCAGCGACCGGCTGACCGTGGCAACGGATGCCGCCGCGTTCGCCGGCTCCGGCCTGGTCGTCGAGGCCGTCCCCGAGGTCGTGGCGCTGAAGACGCAGGCGCTCCGCTTGGTCGAGGCGCACCTCGCACCCACCGCCTGGCTCGCGTCCAACACCTCCTCGCTGTCGATCACCGATCTGGCCGATGCGCTGGACCGTCCGGACCGGTTCATCGGGCTGCACTTCTTCAACCCGGTGCCGGTCTCGACCCTGATCGAGGTCGTCACGGGGGAGCGCACCGATCCGGAGCTCGCCCGGCTCGCCGAGGCCTGGGTGTCGGCCCTCGGCAAGACGCCGATCCTGGTGCGGGACTCGCCCGGCTTCGCCAGTTCCCGTCTCGGCGTCGCGATCGCGCTCGAGGCGATCCGCATGGTCGAGGAGGGCGTGGCCAGCGCCGAGGACATCGACACGGCCATGGTGCTCGGCTACAAGCATCCGGTCGGGCCCCTCCGCACCACCGACATCGTCGGCCTCGACGTTCGCCTCGGCATCGCCGAACACCTGCACGACACCCTCGGCGAGCGGTTCGCCCCGCCGCAACTGCTGCGCGACCTCGTCGCGCGCGGTGACCTCGGACGCAAGAGCGGCCGCGGCTTCTTCGATTGGAAGGACGCATCATGACACTCCTCAGCAATGGCACCAGCACTGACACGAGCTCTGACACGGTCGTTCCCAGCTACGTTCTCGACTCCTGGTGGACACCGGGCGACGGCGCGGCCGCCCAGCGCGTCCTCGACGCGAGCACCGGGGCCGAGGTCGCCCGGGTCAGCAGTGAGGGGCTCGACCTCGCCGCCGTGGTCGACCACGCCCGCACGGTCGGCCAGGCCTCGCTCGGGCGCCTGACCTTCCACCAGCGCGCCATCCTGCTGAAGAAGCTGGGACAGTACCTGGGCGGGGTCAAGGAGGAGCTCTACGAACTCTCCGCCCGCACCGGCGCCACCCGTTACGACTCGATGGTCGACATCGACGGCGGCATCGGGGTGCTGTTCACCCTGTCCTCCAAGGGCCGGCGCGAAATGCCCAACAGCCAGGTCTACATCGACGGCGACGTGGAGGGTCTCTCCCGGGACGGCTCCTTCAGCGGACAGCACATCTACACCCGCATCCCCGGTGTCGCCTGCCAGATCAACGCGTTCAACTTCCCGGTCTGGGGCATGCTGGAGAAGCTGGCCCCGGCGTTCATCGCCGGTGTGCCGACGATCGTGAAGCCGGCGACACCCACCGGGTACCTGACCGAGGCGGTCGTGCGGCACATCCTCGCGTCCGGCATCCTGCCCGCCGGATCCCTGCAGCTGATCTCCGGCAGCGCCCGGGACCTGATCGACCACCTCGACTACCGCGACCTGGTCGCGTTCACCGGTTCGGCCGGCACCGCACGCACCCTTAAGGCCCACCCGAACGTGGTCGAGGGCGGTGTGCGCTTCACCAGCGAGACCGATTCGCTCAACGCCGCGATCCTGGGCCCGGACGCCACGGCCGGCACGGCCGAGTTCGACGCCTACGTCGCCTCCGTGGTGACCGAGATGACCAGCAAGGCCGGCCAGAAGTGCACCAGCATCCGCCGGCTGATCGTGCCGGCCGGTCGCCGCGACCAGGTCGTCGCGGCCGTGTCCGAACGGATGGCCCGCCGCGTCACCATCGGCGACCCGCGTGCTGAGGGGGTCACCATGGGGCCCCTCGCCAGCACCGGCCAGCGCGACGAGGTGCTCGCCAGCGTCGCCCGCCTGATCGACGGCGGCGGTCGCATCGTGATGGGCTCGCTGGACGCCCCGGCCGGAGCCGACCCGGAGGGCGCGTTCGTGGCGCCCATCCTGCTGGCCTTCCACGACCCGGAGAGCCCGGCCGTGCACGAGATCGAAGCCTTCGGCCCGGTGGCGTCCATCATCGAGTACACCGACCTCGACCACGCCATCGCGCTGGCCGCGCGCGGCGGCGGATCACTGGTGACCACCGTCGCCACCCACCACCCCGATGTCGCACGCACGCTCGTGCTCGGCATCGCCGCGCACCACGGGCGGGTGCTGATGCTCGACCGGGTCGACGCGCGCAGCAGCACGGGCCACGGTTCCCCGGTTCCGCATCTCGTGCACGGCGGCCCGGGGCGGGCCGGCGGCAGTGAGGAGCTCGGCGGCATCCGTTCGGTGCTGCACCACATGCAGCGCACAGCCATCCAGGGGTCGCCCGACATGCTGACCGCCATCACGGGGGAGTGGCACACCGGTGCCGCGGTGCGCACGGGCATCCACCCGTTCCGCAAGTCCCTGACCGAGTTGCGGGTGGGAGACCAGACGCAGGGTGGACCGCGTGTGGTCACCCTCGACGACATCACGGCGTTCGCCGAGGCCACCGGTGACAAGTTCTACGCCCACACCGACGCGGAGGCGGCGGCGGCCAACCCGTTCTTCCCCGGAATCGTCGCGCACGGGTACTTGCTGGTGTCCTGGGCCGCGGGGCTGTTCGTGGACGCGGCCCCCGGGCCGGTGCTCGCGAACTCCGGCCTGGAGAAGCTGCGGTTCGTCACGCCGGTGTCGCCGGGTGACAGCATCCGGGTCACGTTGACGGCCAAGCGGATCACCCCCCGCGAGACCGACGAATACGGCGAGGTCTGCTGGGACGCCGTGCTGCACAACCAGAACGATGAGGTCGTCGCCACCTACGACGTTCTCACGCTGGTCGCCAAGGAGTAGCCCGCGGGCGTGAGCCGGTGTGCCCGTCGGGCGTCGAATCAATTCGACGGAGAATGTGAGGAAGAGACCGGTTTCCGGGCCGTTCTGGCCCATTGCGGGCAAAATCTCCGTCGAATTGGTTCGCGCTTGGGCACCCGGCCTCGCCAACGGTTCACCCGATTCGGGTGGTGTCGTGGCACGGTCCTCGTTCCACTATCGGTAGTCGCAAGCAGGGCTCACCCGTGACCGGTGAGTTCCGATGACACCGACAAGGGCTCGGCCCTGGAAATGGAGTGACTCATGGCTCATGGAGACAACCCGGTGATGGAGACTCTGGTCGACATCAACGCCGTGTCGCTGTCCCGCACCGAACTGGACAATCGGGCGCTGATGCTGGTGCGCATCGCGGCCCTCGCCGCGGTTGAGGCGCCGATGATGTCCTATTTGCTGCACATCGGGCCGGCGGAGGATGCGGGCCTGACCGTCGATGACGTCGAGGACGTGCTCGTCGCCGTTTCGCCGATCATCGGCACCGCACGCACCGCGGCCGCCGTGGGCAGGATCGCCGAAGCCCTCGGCCTGGCGATTCAGCTGACCTCGGAAGACACTGAATAGCAGTAGCAGTAGCAGGCATGACGCGGTAGATGTAGCTGTAGAGGCGTTGGTCCACGATGTCCGGCCCGTCTCTCAAGGGGGGAGCGGGCCGGATGCCGTCCGTCACCGAAGGAGAGGACTCCATGACGAAATCGGTCCGCACACTGCATGCAGGTGCCCTGATCGGTCTTCTCGCCGCGGCTTCCCTGCTGACGGGATGCGCACAGTCGGAGCCGGCCGCGTCACCCACGCCCGCCGCGACCTCGACGGAGTCTCCGTCCGGCACGCCGCCCACCGAGGAGCAGACCGCGTGGGCCGGTGACGTCTGCTCGTCGACGGCCACTCTGAAAACGGATGTCCAGGGTCTGGTGTCGACCGCCGCAGCAGGTGGGGACGACGTGTCGGCCCGGCTGAACACCCAGATGCAGACCGTCAAGGAGTCGGCGACCGTGCTCGCAGACACCATCAAGGCCGTGCCGGCGGGCAGTGAAGATGATCCCGAACTAGCCGCCGTCAGAGACTCCTCGGATGACCTCAGTTCGTCGATTTCCGACCTGGAGTCGAGCGTGGCCTCTGTGGAGGGCGCGACGGGCACCGACCTCGTCGTCGCCCTCGGTTCGGTAGCCAGCGATGCCGGCGCCTCCCTGACGGCGCTCGCAGCCACGGTGTCCGCGATCGGAACGGCCGCCGCCGACGGAACGAGCACGATCGGGCAGGCATTCGATGCCGCTCCGGAGTGCGCCTCCCTGACCCGGTAGTGCGCGGGGCAGATCAGCGCTCTTCGAGAGACCGCGGTGACTCCGGCTGAACAGTGTGGCGTTCTCCGCGCTTCGGCGGCACATACGCGCAGGTGTCCCCGGCGCACAGTTGCGGCTTCTCCTTCGCGAAGATCCGCTGCAGCTCGCAGCCGAGGCAGATGCCGAACGCGGTCTCCACGAACAGCAGCGACAGGCAGAGGCTGCAGAGCGCGAGGGTGATCCCGTTGCTGACATTGAGGAAACCCATCACCCCGCAGGAGATGAAGGCCATGCCGAGGCCGAGCGACCAGGCCAGCTTCTTCTGTGCTGCGCCTACCCATTCCGGCCGTTGCGCCCGGACCAGCAGCGAGCCCACGATGAGGCTCGGCGTGTATTTGGTGCCGACGAAGAGACGAAAGGTCATATCGAACATGAAGATGGCGCCGAACATGCGCAACGGTTGATAGTCATCCGTGAGTGCAGCGACCATGAAGGCGATGATGCCGCCGAGAAAGAGCAGGCCGGCGGATGCCCGAATCGCACGCTCGTTGACCACGGGAAAATCGATCCCGTCGACGAATTCGCCGATGATCGGCTGTTCCTGGGTGGTCATCTGGTCGTCTCCAGCGCGGTTGCGATCTCGGTCAGAGCGTGAATCCCACCGGCGCGATATGCCGCCCAGTCTTGGTTCGGGCGGGCACCGGGCATGGTCTGTTCCGTCCAGCGGGTCGTGACGGCGATGACCTCGGCGGTAACGGTTCCAGCATCCGTGTCATCGTCGATGCGGCGTGACAATTCGCTGAGGGCTGCCACTTTGCCCTCCTGGAACTTGGCGGCGGGGTGTGAGCGGCCGTCCTTTGCGAGGGCGCACGAGGTCGTGTCGCCGAGCAGTAGTGACCACTCGCGCACGGCCTCGGCCCGGGCAAGCAGAACGTTTGCTCTGCTGGGTCCGGTTGTCCCGTTAGCTTCCATTGCTGCAGGTGCAGCGATCGGACTCGGCGACGCCGTAGAGGGCGTCCTCGATGTGCTGGCCGCAGCCATCCCAGGTTGCCTTCTTGCAGTTTGAACACGTGATGCGGTAGCACATGGTGGTCCTCTTTCTTGGTTGGTTGCCTCGAGAGTAGCATACCCCCTGGGGTATTCACGCGACGGTGGGGGACCTCGGTTTTGTTGCAGTCTCTGCATGGTTCCCTGCTAGCGTCTGGATAGTCACGGGAGCCGCGAATTCTGGGGGAAGAATTGCTGAGAATCATTCGCGGCATCGGGACGATGGGCCGGCGCCAGAGACAAAGAACGCTTCCAGGGCATCTCGACCATTGCGTTTCGTGGTCTGTCCCAAACGGTGAACGACGTCGGCCGGATGCTGCTGGCTCCCGCCATCGGAGCAGCACCGAGCTGAAGGCGAAGCGCTCCGTCTGCGGTGACGGAACGGGTGCACATAGGTTGGTCACATGTCCAAATCGATCGATGAACTGTGGCCGCCCTTCGGGTTGAAAATCACCTGCGGATCTGTGACTTTGTCTCCGGTTCGAGACGCTGACCTGCCCGCACTCGAAGCCCTCGCCGTGGCAGGCATCCACGCCCCGACTGAGATGCCGTTCTTCTTCCCGTGGACCGCCGGGTCCCCGGACGAGGTCCGGTTGCGACTCCTGCAATACCACTGGGCGCAACGAGCAGAGATGACGCCGACGGCCTGGACCCTCGAGACCACGGTGCGCGTCGACGGTGAGGTCGTGGGTTGCCAGAGCATCTCCACCAGGGACTACCTCGTCACGAGAACGGGGGAGACGGGCTCCTGGCTCGGGCTGAAGCACCACGGCCGGGGGATCGGCACCGTGATGCGTCAGGCGCTCTGCACCTTCATGTTCGATCACCTGGACGCCGCCGAGGTCACCTCCGCCGCGTTTCTGGACAACCCGGCGTCGCTCGCCGTGTCGAGAAAGGTCGGCTATCGGGAGAACGGAGTCAGCCGGTTGAAGAGGCGCAACGACGAACTGGCCCTGAACCAGAGACTGGTTCTGAATCCCGAAACCCTGAACCGGTCCGAGACCGAACTGCACGTCGAGGGTGTGGATCAGCTGCGGCAGTTCCTCGGTCTGGGTTCCTCCACAATGTCGCTCTGATCGGGTTATCCACAGGACGCCCGGGGTCGGGCGGATGCCGCGGGGAATGTCGGTGGGTGCCCGTAGCGTGTGTCTCATGAAGCCCACATTCATTGCCGAGCAGGAGGCTCTCGCGGCGCATTTCGAAGCGATCGCGGAGGCTGAGCGGGCCATCGCGCAGGCCTTTGCGCGTCGGGCGGAGCTGGTCGAGGCGGGCCGGCGGTTCGGGCAGTCGCGGGCGAACGCGGCCGTGCGGCTGCCGGGGTCGCGGTGGGATGCGGCGGAGGTCGCGGAGCGGGAGTTCGTGAGTGAGTTGGCGTGCACGATCCGGGTGCCGCGGCGCACGGCGGAGAACCTGATCGCGGAGAGCCGGGCCCTGGCCGTCGAGCTCCCCGCGACCCGGGTCGCGTTGGCGGCGGGGGAGATCAGTTATCAGCATGCGCGGGCGGTGATCAATCAGGCCTGGTCGGTGCCCGAGGAGGCGAAGCCGGCGTTCGAGGCGGCGGTGCTGCGTGCG
>NZ_SOHA01000027.1 GCF_004403065.1 Cryobacterium cryoconiti | reverse complement strand
GGACGGTCGCTGTTGTACGACGGTCGGTCCGTGCGCGGAGCGCGGTCACCGTAGGACGGACGGTCGTTGTTGTACGCCGGACGGTCCGTGCGAGGACGGTCGTTGCCGTAAGACGGACGGTCGTTGTTGTACGCCGGACGGTCGGTGCGAGGACGGTCGCTGTTGTACGACGGGCGATCGGTGCGCGGGGCGCGGTCATTGTTGTAGGCGGGACGATCCGTGCGGGGACGGTCGTTGCCGTACGACGGACGGTCCGTGCGAGGACGGTCGCTGTTGTACGACGGACGGTCCGTGCGGGGACGGTCACTGTTGTAGGAGGGGCGGTCGCCGCGCGGGGCGCCACCGGTGGAGGGGCGATCGGTGCGGTTCGGGCGGTCGCCGTAGGCGGGACGCTCGGAACGCTGGCCGTAGGCCGGGCGGTCATTGCCGGCGGGCCGGCCGGCGGCACGGTCGGCACGCTCTCCGGCGTTCCAACGGGCCTTCTTGGGTGCACCCTCGGCAGCGTTGTGGCCGCGGTGTCCGGGGCTCTTGCTGCCGCCCTTGGACGGTCCGCCCTTGGCGGAGTACTTGGGATCGAAGTTCTTAGGCATGGAAGTGTTCCTGGGTTGTATTGGGTACATGGCAGAACAACGCCGCACAGCGACGCAACCTGAGAACCCGGGCAGTCTATGGCCGGGGCCGTTCACATACAGTGATTTTTCACCAGCGGATTACTGGGAAACCGGCCCATCCTGACTTACAAACCCATCCGCGCACACAAAAAAACACACGGTGTCAAGAGCCGACTTATCCACGTTACCTGATTGATGCCGAAATGTCACGGGCTTATCTTCACCGTCTACTCTGTTCTGATGCTGACCACCATCTCAATCGAGTCCCCGCGGCAGCCGGAACTCGCCGAATTACTGCGCCTGAGCGGCGAGTACGCCCAGTCCCTGTACCCGCCGGAGAGCAACTTCCTGCTCAGCGTCGAGGAACTTGAGCAGCCCGGCGTAGCCGTGTACGTGGCGCGGGATGCGGCGGGCCACGCCCTGGGGATCGCCGCCCTGGTGGGCGGGGCCGATGCGGCCGGCCCTCCCGGTGCAGCGGAGCTGAAGCGCATGTTCGTGCACCCGGACGCCCGGGGCCACGGCGTGGCCGGCCACCTGCTGACCGAGATGGAAGCGGATGCGGCGACCCGCGGCATCCGTGAAATCATACTGGAGACCGGGCCGGCGAGCCATGCGGCGCTCGCCTTCTATCGGAGCGTCGGCTACCGGGAGGTTCCCCTGTTCGGACAGTACGTCGGCGAAGAATTCAGCGTCTGCTTCGCCAAGGTCCTGCCGGCTGACGCGCAATGACCCGTGCCCGGGCCACTGCCCACAGATCAGCACAGGCGAGTGTTCGGCACGCACGATCGACCGCGTCCTGGCTGGGCGTGACCGCGACCAGCCCGCGCATCGTCCAGGCGCTCAAGGCCGCCGTCGCCGTCGCCATCGCGTGGACGATCGCGCCGCTGCTGCCCGGGGTCGCGGACGACTATCCGTATTACGCCCCGCTGGGCGCGCTGGTGAGCATGTACCCGACTCTGATGAGTTCGGTACGGAACGCCCTGCAGACCCTCGGCGGCCTCACCGTCGGCATCCTGCTCGCCGGACTGGTCATCATCCTGAGCGAGCCGAACGTGTTCACCATCTCGCTCGCGGTAGGCGTCGGCGCCGTGATCGCGGCCACCGGGTGGTTCGGGGCGAACCGGGAGTACATCCCGGTCACGGCCCTGTTCGTGCTGATCGTCGGCGGGCCGAATGCGGACGGTTATTCGATCGGGTACCTGGTGCAGATGACGCTGGGGATCCTGGTCGGCCTCGCCGTGAACCTGGTCTTCTTCCCGCCGTTGGCGCTGGAAGCCGTCGGCCATCAGCTGACCCGGTTTCGCTGCACCCTGGCCGACCACCTCTCGGAGGTGGCCGAGGCCCTGGCCGACAGCTGGCCGCCCGAACAGGACGGCTGGGCCTCCCGCAGCCAGGACCTCGTGGCGGTCGGCCGCGCCGTGCGCGCTGCCGTCAGCCACGCCGACGACAGCCGCAAGGGAAACCCGCGCGCCCGCACGAACCAGCGCAACCTCCGTTCGGATTACGACGATCTGGCGGCCCTCGAGAATGTGACGTTCCACGTGCGCGACCTGACCGAGGTGCTGGCCGGGGCAGTCTGGGGGCTGCCGATCCAGCTCGAGTTGCGCCCGGAGATGCGGCCCGCGCTCAGCCGCACGCTGCAGACGCTGGCCGCGCTGCTGAAGGACTGGGACCCGGACGATGGTGAGCAGACCGCTTTCGCCGAAGCGGATGCCGCCCTGAAGGACCTGATGGCCGAATTGGACGAGCGCCGAGGCTCGGCGCCGGCCACGTCACTCGGCGTTGCCTCGACGGTTGCAATGGACGTCACCCGCATTCTCGCGGCCCTCCGGCCGCGGATTCTGCCGGAGACCGAGGAGGCCGACGCCGCTTCGGCTGCGGCGGCGCACTGACCCAGGCGAGACCCCTCCCCCGGAGGATTCGGTGCGGCGCGCGACAGGAATTAGGCTCGAAGCCCTACCCCGCAGCTCGGAGCACACGTGAACACCGGCCCAGGCCATCCTCGATTCGGCTCTCGTCGCATCCGCTTGGTGACTGTTGCCGGCGCAGTCGGCATCGCCGTCGCCGCGACGGCCCTCCTCGGCGGCTTCCGCCCGCAACTGTATTCCGTGACGCCCGACGAACCCGGCGACCAGCGCAGCGAGCTGGTCACGACCCAGATCGTCGGCATCCGCACGTTCGAGCGGCCGGAGGGAATCACGGTCGACGAAGATGTCGAATACGGCACCCAGGCGGACGGCGCCGTCCTCACCCTCGACGTGTGTTCGCCGCCGATCGCGACGGCTCCGACCGATCTCGCCGATCCGGCTGATCCGGCGCCGACGGGAACGGCCTCAGCGACGGAAACGGCGGCAGCGCTGCGCCCGGCCGTCATCTCCATCCACGGCGGCAGCTGGGCCCGGGGCGACAAGGGCAACAGGGACTGGCGAATGGTCTGCACCTGGCTTGCCTCCGAGGGTTTCGTCGCCTACTCGGTGAACTACCGGCTGGTTCCGGATGCCGTGTTCCCCGCCGCCCTCGACGACGTCGCCCTCGCCGTCGAGTGGGCCCGCGCTGCCGCCAACGCACAGACCTATGGCATCGACCCCGATCGGATCGGCGTCTTCGGCGGTTCCGCCGGCGGCAACCTCGCCGCGCTGCTCGGCACCCGCGGCTCGGGGTCACTGACCGACGGCGCCCGGGTGGCCGCGGTCGCCGAACTCTCCGCGCCCCTCGACCTCAGCTACCAGGCCCTGGTCAGGGGCCGGGCACCGGCCGGCTTGCAGAACATCGTGCTCGACTACCTCGGCTGCGACACGCTGCGGAACTGCGCGAAAGCCGCAGCAGCCTCGCCGGCCAGCACGCTCGACAGCAGCGATCCGCCGGTCTTCCTCGGCACGTCGACCGAAGAGTACATTCCACTGGCGCAGGCCACCGGGTATGCGGCCGCGCTCGAGCGCACCGGCATCGACCACGAGCTGGTCACGGTGCCGGGCACCCTGCACTCGATCGGCATCCTTGACGCCGCGATGCGCGAGAAGGTATCCGCCTTCCTGCACGGGGCGCTCGGCGAGTAGCCCCAGCAGCCCGGGCTCGCGGTTCCGCCTCGCGGTTCCGCCTCGCGGCGCAGGTTACGGAAGTGGGCGCACGTTCTAACCCGCGCCCGCTTCCACAGGGTGCGCCGCGAGCGCCGTCGACCTGCGCGGCCCCCCGTTGGTGCTGCCAGCGAATGCGCTTGGGATGTCGCTGACGGGCACCGCCGCGGAGGTTCGGGGCAGCTAACGTGCGGCGTCGAGCCAGCGGCGCACGACGTCGCTGATCTGGTCCTGCTTCTCCAGAAGGTCAGCCAGGTCGGCGACGCTGACGCTGGCCCGGATGTTCGAGTGCCAGGTCAGAAGCCCGAACGGATCACCGTCGAAGGTGTGCGCAGCCCTCCTGTCCTCGGCGATCCGGGTGCCCCAGTGCAGGATCAGGCGCACGCCCTTTCCGTGCGCGTTCACGGTCACCCGGTCGACTCCGTTCAACACGTAGCTCGGCGAATTCCATTTGATGTGCTCCGAGAGCTCGCCGTTGGTCCCGAGCACGATCTGCCGCAGCACCTCGATTTCCGCGCGGCGATCGGGCGGTTGGGCGACGAGGAACTCCGCGACCGTGCGATAGGTGACAGCCATGGCAGAACCCTAGCGCGCCCCCCCTGCCGCGGCGGCCCTGCCTCTCGGCGCAGGTTACGGAAGCGGGCGCACGTTCTATCCCGCGCCCGCTTCCCGCCGCGAGCGCCGTGCAGCGCCGGGCTACGTGCCCCGGATGCGTCGGGAGAGTTCGGCGGCGGTGCCGCCGAGCTGGGCGGCGAGCGCCGGCCACTCCGCCTCGGGGATGCGCTCCCGCGGAAAGGTGACGGCCACGCCCGCGGCCGGCCAGCCCGCGTGGTCGCGCACGGCCACGGCGACGGATGCCATCCCCTCGGTGATCTCGCCGTCTTCCAGGGCGTACCCGTCCCGGCGCACCTGCTCGAGCAGGCGCCGCAGCTCGGTGCCGGTGCGGGGTCCCCGGCCGTCACGCGCGGCGAAGGCTGCGGCGTTGGGGTAGAGCGCCCGCAGCTGGGCGGCCGGCAGCGCGGCGAGCAGGGCGCGCCCGCTCGCGGTGAGGTGGCTCGGGAGGCGCACGCCGACATCCGTCACCAGGGACGGGCGCCGGGGCGCACGCTCCTCGACGAGGTAGATCACGTCGCGCCCGTGCAGCACCACGAGGTGGGCGCTCTCGCCGAGCCGGTCGACGAGCGCGGCGACCAGTGGACGGCCCAGCTGCGACAACGGCTGCTGCCGGGAGAAGCCCGAGCTCAGCTCGAAGGCGGCCACGCCCAGGCCGTAGCGCCGCTCCTCCGGCAGGTGCACGACGAATCCCTGGTCGGCGAGCACGGCGAGCAGGTCGTAGACGGTCGAGCGGGCCAGGCCGAGGGTCGTGGCGATCTGGGACGCCGGCACCGGGCCGCGCTGGGTGGCCAGATGCGAGAGGATGCGCAGCGTGCCGTGCGCCGCCGGAACCTTCGACCGGGTCATCCGCTCGCCTCGCTCCCCTGGTGGTCAATGCGGGCCCACGTCGGCCCGTAACTGTCCGGTATCCCGGACAGCACCCAGCCTAAACCCGTCGTGCGCACCACCCGGCTGGTGTCGAATCAAAGGTATGAACATCGCCAGAGCATCCGTCACCGTGGGCACCGGCCCACTCGAGTTCGCCGACGTCATCGCGGTGGCCCGGCATGACGCCCCCGTCATTCTGGCCCGTGACGCCCTCGACGGCGTCGCCGCAACCCGCCGCATCATCGACGGGCTCGCGCAGGACGTGCACCCGCACTACGGCATCTCGACCGGCTTCGGCGCGCTCGCGACGACGTTCATCGAAAGCGACCGCCGCGCCCAACTGCAGGCGAGCCTGGTGCGCTCGCACGCCGCCGGCAGCGGCCCCGAGGTCGAGCGCGAGGTGGTGCGCGCGCTGATGCTGCTGCGCCTCTCAACCCTGATGACCGGGCGCACCGGCGTGCGGCCCGTCGTCGCCGAGACCTACGCGGCTCTGCTCAACGCCGGCATCACCCCCGTCGTGCACGAATACGGCTCGCTCGGCTGCTCGGGCGACCTCGCGCCGCTGGCACACTGCGCGCTCGCGGTGATGGGTGAGGGCCGGGTGCGGGATGCGTCCGGCACCCTGCTGGGCGGCGGCGAAGCCCTGGCAGCGGCCGGCATCGAGCCCGTCGTGCTCGCCGAGAAGGAGGGACTCGCCCTGATCAACGGCACCGACGGCATGCTCGGCATGCTCGTGCTCGCCCTCGCCGACCTGTCCAGCCTGCTCACGACCGCCGACGTCGCCGCCGCCATGAGCGTCGAGGCCCTCCTCGGCACGGATGCCGCCTTCGCCGCCGACCTGCAGGCTCTTCGTCCCCAGCTCGGCCAGGCCCGGAGCGCGGCCAATCTGCGCGCACTGCTGGCCGGCTCTCCCCTGCTCGCCAGCCACGCCGGCCCCGACGACCCCACCGTGCAGGACGCCTACTCACTGCGCTGCGCCCCGCAGGTGCACGGCGCGGCCCGCGACACGATGGACCACGCCGCCCTGATCGCCGGTCGGGAACTGGCCAGCGCGGTGGACAACCCCGTGGTCACGCTCGACGGCCGGGTGCGCTCCAACGGCAACTTCCACGGCGCCCCGGTGGGCTACGTGCTCGACTTCCTCGCCATCAGTGCTGCGGATGTCGCCGGCATGAGCGAGCGGCGCACCGACCGGCACCTCGACGCCACCCGCAACAAGGGGCTTCCGCCGTTCCTGGCCCACGAGGTCGGCGTCGATTCGGGGCTGATGATCGCCCAGTACACCGCCGCCGGGATCGTGTCGGAGCTCAAGCGGCTGGCGGTGCCGGCATCCGTCGACTCGATCCCGTCGTCGGCCATGCAGGAGGACCACGTGTCCATGGGCTGGGCGGCCGCCCGAAAGCTGCGGCGTTCGATCGACGGGCTCGGCCGGGTGCTCGCGATCGAGGTGATGACGGCCGCACGCTCGCTCGACCTGCGCATGCCGCTGGTTCCCGGCCCGGCCACCGATGCGGTGCGGAACCTCGTGCGCACGGTTGCCGCCGGCCCCGGCCACGACCGGTTCCTCTCCCCCGAGATCGAGGCGATCGTGGATCTCGTGGCAACGGGTGCCGTGCGGGATGCGGCGGCGGGTGTCACGGGGCCTCTCGCCTGAGCTGCCGCGCGGGCATCCGCCCACGGCCCTCGGCCCGGGCAGGCGGCCGCGGCCGCGGCACGCAATCACGATCCCGGCTACCCCCCCCCGAATGAGGCTGGACGGCAGTCGCGGTCGCGAGCATACTGAAAGCCTGATCACCTGCACAGGCGGGGCACCCGAGCACCTGTCGACGCAGATGTCAGCTTTGGAACTCATCGGAGAACCATGATCCGCGTCCTCATCGTCGACGACCACACCACCTTCACCGAACTCCTGCTCGGCGCCCTCGACCGGGAACCGGACCTGTGCACGGTCGGCACGACCCGTAGCGCGCGGAGCGCAATCGAGCTGACCGAAAGCCTGTCTCCCGACCTTGTCGTGATGGACTTCCACCTGCCTGACGGCAGCGGCCTTTCCGCCGCGGCACGCATCCTGGCCCGGACACCGTCCACCCGAATCGTGATGCTGACCGGCGACCCGACCCCCGAAACGATCGAGCAGGCCGCCGCCATCGGAGTCTGCGCTTTCCTCCCCAAGGACGGGTCTCTCGCCGGCCTGCTGGACACTCTCCGGCACGCCCGCAACGGCACCTTCCTGGTGCACCCCTCCCTCGTGGCACAGCTCAGCGCCCGGCGTCGGCTGCACGAAAATGCCCTGGCCGCCGCGTCGCTGACCCGGCGTGAACTGGACGTGCTCCAGTTGATGGCCGCGGGCAGTGACGTGAAGGCCAATGCGCTCGCACTCGGCATCTCCGAGAACACCTGCCGCGGCTACGTGAAGACCATCCTCGCGAAGCTGGAGGCTCATACCCAGCTCGAGGCGGTCGTCACCGCGTCGCGACTCGGGCTTGTGATGGTTCGGGACCGTGCGTAGCCGGGCACGGATGCCGAGGCCGGCCGCCCGTGCCTGGGATTTCCGCCACCCCGACGGCGCCACTGCGGCGGAGAAGTCCGAGGTACGTTCCGCCGTCTCCCGCTTTCTGATGATCGGCCTGCTCGTTCTGATCTCCGTGTCCGTCCCGGTTGCGCTCTGGATTCGGGCGCAGGCGGAGAACCATACCCTCGACGACGCCACCGTGATCACCCATCACCTGGCCGACTACACCGTGGGACCGCTGATCACGGACGAGGTCATCGCCGGAGACCCGGCGGCGCTGAAATTAATCGACAGCCGGGTGGCCCCCTGGCTGGCCGACAAATCGATCGTGCGCATCAAGGTGTGGAATCCGCAGGGCCGCGTGCTCTACTCCGACGTCCCGTCCCTGATCGGGCGCACCTTTGACATTCCTCGCTGGAGCGGCCCCCTGTTGGCCGGCGGGGCCGAGCGTGCCTCCCTCGAACTCCAGGATGGCCTGGACAATGACCACGAGGCTGATTCGGGCGAGCTGGTGGAGATCTATGTGCGGGCTGTGGACGCCGCCGGTCGCCCGCTGATGTTCGAGGCCTACTTCGATGACCAGACGGTGCACGACGAGCAGGCCAGCCTGCTCCTCAGCATGACCCCGGCCTTCCTGCTGGCCCTCATGGTGCTGCAACTGGCGCAACTGCCGCCCGCGATCCGACTCGCCCGCAGAATCCAGGTGGACCAGGCGTCCAGGCGGCAGCTGCTCCAGCACGCGATCCGGGCCTCGGATCTGGAACGCCGGCGCATCGCGCGCGACCTGCACGACGAGGTCATCCAGGACCTGGCGGGGCTCTCCTATGCACTGGAAGCGGAGGACAAGCTCGAATCCGGCGCACGACGTTCTCTGATCATTCGAGCCCGCGTGATCCTGCAACGCAATGTGAGCACCCTGCGAGCTATGACCGGAGAACTCTACCCACCCGGCCTGGAGCAACTCGGCCTGATCGAAGGGTTACGGCGCCTTGCCGATCCACTGACGGAGCGCGGAATCGAGGTGCGGCTCCACCTTCCGGATCGCCTGGACCTCGACCGAGATCGATCGGCCATCCTGTACCGGGTCGCCCGGGAAGCGCTCACCAACGCGATGACGCATGCCGGGGCACAGAGCCTTGAACTCTCTGTGGAGCAGGATGCCGACCGCATCGAGCTGTCCATCCGAGACGATGGCTGCGGTTTCGATCCGGAGGCCGACCCCCCGGACGGGCATGTCGGTCTGCGGATCATCCGGGACACCATCCTCGTGACCGGCGGCACCCTGGAGATCGCGTCGCGGGTCGGTCACGGAACCCGCATTGTCGCTGCAGTCGATCGCGCCTAACCTCCGGTGTGGCCATGGGGCGTCAGCGGCGGTGCGGAACCGGGTGGCGGCTCCGACTCCATCTGCACTCCGTCCCCCTCGGTCGATCGCGGTGACACGGAGACGTCGCCCGGCTCGGACCGCGCCGGACCCGCGATCCCCGCCCGGATCGACTGGATCAGGTCGTCGCTGAGCAGCGGACCGGTGTAGTCGATCCGCAGTTCCTCGGTTCCCGTGGTGCTGGAATAGGTGCCGAGCGCGTCCGCGAGGATCCCTTCCCGTTCGATCGCCTCTCGAAGCGTCCGCGGATCAGCCGTGCGCACCGCGAATCGGAGGTCATGGACCAGCACTGGACCGATCTGGAATTGGACGGCATCCGGAAACGCTCCGCCGAACGACGGGGTCAGGTCGATCAGGCGTCCGGCATCGTCGACGGTGCCGCCCTCGGGAAGCGTGACGACCAACTGCGGCCCCAGCTCTTCCAGCACGTCGGCGTCGAGCACCGTGGGTGAGATATCCGCCAGGGACAGCCCAAGGCGGTGCGCCGCCTGATCCAGCTGCCCGCGGAGCGACACCAGATCTGCGCTCTCCCGGGGGCGGATGGCGACCACGACCCGTCGACGCACCATCAAGCCGTCGAAGGTCACCGCGGGGCGTCCGTTTCCGAGGTCCGCTCCCGGCTCGCCGGCCAGCACCGCGGTGCCGGCCGGCGGCTCCGATTTGAGGCCAGGTTGGGCAACGGTCGAGCAGCCGGTCAACCCGATGACCAGCAGCACGACCGCGACCGGCCTCAAAACCGCAGACATGTCAATATCCCGCCGGATAGCCAGGCCGGTAGGCCGGCGGGAAGGAGCCGAGAGGGGTGGTGTCCGGCACGGGCGGGTCCGTGGTGACGGGATCGTTGACCCGCCAGTCGCCGACCGCGAACTGCACCATCATGTCGTGGTCCTCGTGGACCAGATTGTGACAGTGGATCATGTAGCGGCCGCCCGCGCCGGGGCCGGTGTCGAATTGCGTCAGAATTGTCGCTGATTCGTTCTCTCCGAGGTAGACGACGTCCTTGGGTCCGTTCTCCCACGCGAACGGTTTCCCACGATTCGTGTTGCGGCCGATGATTTTCGCGTCGACCAGGTGCACATGAAGCGGATGGAACCAACCACCCGACGCATTGATCAGCGTCCACTCCTCGATGTCGTAGGGCTGCGGGTTGCCGAACAACCTGGAGTAGCCGGACTTTTCGACATCGGCCCAGGTCACGCCGTTGATCGACCACTCACCCCCGGTCCGATCCACCGTGAGGCTCCGCTTGGCCTTGGCCATTGCCGGCTGAAGGCTCATGGTCGCCACTCCACCGCGAGCCGGGTTCAAGGCGCCACCGTCGTCCAGCGTGCTGGGGATACGGTTCAGCGACGCAGGGCCGGAATCCGCCACGACCTCGAATCGCATGATCTTGTTGGTGTTGGCGAAGTCGATGTTGTTCTTGTTGCTCAGGTTGCGGAGTTCGATCAGCTGTCCCGCGCGGTACTTGCGGAAGTCGATCAGCACCTCATACCGTTCGGCCGTGCCCTGCCGCCAGGACTGGACAGCCTGGACGACGGGCACCATGCCCGCATCCGTTCCGACGATGTACACCGGGTCGCGGGTTGACAGGGTGGGGCGATAGGAGCGGGCTATGGACGCGACCAGCATCCGGAACCGGTAGATCCGTGGCTTGACCTTCATCGTCGGCCAGGGCACCCCGTTGACCAGGATGACATCGCCCCACAGACCCTTACGGCCGTTGTCGTTGTAGCCGAGCGACCCGTCGGCCTTGAACATGGCATCCGACACCATCAGCGGCACGTCGTATTCCCCCTGCGGGAGTTGGGCCTGCTCGAATCGATCGGCCATCGGATAGAAGCCGGCGAGGCCCGCATACACGTTCTGGGCCGTGACGTGCTGGTTGTGGTCGTGGTACCAGAGCGTGCGGGCGGTCTGCCAGTTGGGATAGTGATAGTTCTTGACGTTGCCGGGCGCGGTGAAGTCGCTGGCGTAGCCGTCGTACTGCGGCAGCGAGGCGGAACCGTGCAGGTGCGTGACCGTGCGGAAGGCGCCCGGATGCAGCAGGCCGGCCTGCGGGAGGCCGTTGCGAATGCGCACCTCGGTGCGCGTTCCCTGACGCGCACGGATGGTCGGGCCGGGAAAGATCCCGTTGTAACCGGCGATCGTCGTCGACAGGCCGGGAACCAGCTGGGCCTGACCGAGTTTCTGGGTGAGGGCGAAGCGTTCGTAGGGCCGTGCCGGGTCCCCATCATCGAAGCCGGTTTCATAGGGCACCAGCTCCGGCGGCCGGCGAAAGACGCCCGCGTAGGGAACGGGCATGTTCTGCGCAGCCAGCAGGCTCGTGGTCTGAAGCGGCACAGCCGGGTCCGGTGTGTCGTCGCCACCTTTCGTGCCGACGATTCCGAGAGCGCCGAGGGCTCCCAGTTGAAGAACTTCCCTGCGTGTGGTCATGATCTCTCCCTGCGGCTACGCGAGTTGGGTGAGAGGGGGACAACCGGCCGGCGACCAGTGGATGCGCCGCCGGCCGGTTGAGGGGGTGGTGCCTAGCGGGTCGTGAACACCCAGGTGCGGGTGGCGAGCGGGTTGCCGGCCAGGTCCCGCACAGCGCCCGTGCCACCGGTGATGGTGACGCGGTACCGGGTGTTGGCCAGCAGCGTGGCGTTCGGGTTGATCGTCAGGCGTCGGTTCGCGTTCGTCAGCGTGATCGTGCCTGCGACCACGGATCCGTTCGAGACCCGGGTGATCCGCACCGTCGTCGCGGTGACGCCGGTGATGGCTTCACTGAAGCCCACAACCACGTTCCGGTCGCGCGCGATCCCGGTGACTCCCGGTGCGGGATTCATCGAGGTGATGGTCGGTGCCGGGCCGGTGATGAAGGTCCAGGAGCTGGCCGTCATCGTATTGCCCGCCGTGTCGGTCACGCCCGAGAGGGTGGCCGTATAGGTCGTGTCGGCCGCCAGCGTCGCGTTCGGGTTCAGAGTCGCCACCCGGGTCGCCGCGTTGTAGGTCACCACGGCGGGGATCACCGTGGCGCCGAGCCGCAGCACGAACCTCGTGCCGTTGACTCCCGTGACCGGTTCACTGAATGTTGCACTCAGATTCGCGGTCTGGCTAACCGCACGGGCGCCGGAGGCCGGCGTCCGAGTCGTCACGGTGGGTGCGACGAACTCCGTTCGCGGAGTCACCGCCACGGAGCGAGCCGAGAAGGCGCTCGTTCCCGCCGCGTTGACCGCCGCCACGTCGAACGTGTACGCCGTTCCGTTGGTGAGACCGGCCACCACGACCGTTCCGACGTTTCCGGTGACCGCCTGGGTGCGAACCAGTGTGGTTCCGGAGAACACCCGCACCGAGTATCCGGTGATCGCCGATCCGCCGTTGGCGGCAGGGGCGGTCCAGTTGACGGTCGCCGAGGCGACGCCGGCTGTCGGGGTTCCTATGGTGGGTGCTCCGGCTACGGCCGGCGGCACGAGCGGTGTCACCGCGTTGGACGGAGCCGAGAATGCGCTCGTGCCCAATTCGTTGGTCGCCGCCACCTGGAAGGTGTAGCTGGAGCCGTTGGTCAGACCGGTCACGATCAGGCTGGTCTGACCGGCCACGACCACCCGGTCGACACCGACCGGGGCCCCGGCCGCGTCGAGCACCCGCACCAGGAAGCCGGTGGGAACGCCGACAGCGGATGCGGTCCAGCTCACTGTGGCCTGCGCGTTGCCGGCGACCGCGGGGCCGATGGTGGGAACACCGGGGACCACACTGTCGGAGAACAGCAGTCGTTCCACGTTGCGCAGGGTGTCGGTGCCGTTCTGGCCAGCCCCGTTGTGCACCACGGTCGTGACGGCTCCGGGAGAGCCGAGGGCTCCTCCGACGGTCGTCACGGTGTAGTTCGCGGCCACATCGGAGAACACGGCCGAGTCGATCTGGCCGGCGGTCTCGGCCGCAGTCGGGGAGACGATCTCGCGCATCACGACCAGATTGCCGGGGTCGATGACGCCGGATGCGACATCCGCTGCCAGGGTGCGCGTGTTGCCGGCCTGGTAGGGACGTTCCATCAGCTCGGTGCTGCCGATCTCGGTGCCGGCGCCGTCTCGAACACTGATCCGCACCCGCAGGTACCGGTCGCCGTCGATGACGTCGTCGCCGCCGCGACCCTCAAGAGTGTCGCCGCCGAGACCGCCGAGGAGGATGTTGCCATCGCCCCAGACGGGGCCCTCGAGCGGGCAGGCACCCATCGCGGATGCCGCTTCCACGGGTCCGAGCGGTGTGCTCGGCACTGGGAGGATGGCTCCCAGACCGCTGATGCGGTCGATGCCGGCCTGGTCGAGCACGTCGCAGCCGCTGAAGCCGGCACCACCGACGGTGCTGGGCACTGCGTCGTCACCGCGGATGACGTCGTTGAACCGGGAGCCGGAGTTGGCCTCCGTCTCCTGCCACCGGTCGCGGTTGACCACGACCGGGAGCGGGACGCCCACCAGGTTGTTGTTGATCATCATGTCGTCGTCGGCCGCCACCGTGTCGTACTGGTGGATGACCCAGTCGAACCCGGCGGCCGCAGCGTACCGGTCGATGGTCGCGTTCGACGACATGATGTCGTCGCCGCCCTCACCGTCGTAATCGTTCGCGCCGGACTGGCCGACGAAAACGTCGTTGCCGGGCTTGGTCTGGGCCGGGTCGTCGAAGAACGGCGCCCCGTGGTCACCGATCAGCAGGTCGATGCCCGATCCGCCCTGGATCCAGTCGTCGCCGCCGTCGCCGAACACGACGTCGTTACCGTCACCCGCATGAGCGAAGTCGTCGCCCTCGCCGGCGAAGGTCTCGTTGTCGTTGCCGCCACCGAGGGTGAAGTCCTTGCCGTCACCGGGCATCAGGATATCGAGGCCGATACCGGCGTTGATGTAGTCGTTGCCCGGACCGCCCTTCGGCACGTCGTCACCGGCGGAGTCGGTGATCCGGTCGTTGCCCTCGCCGCCGAGAACGACGTCATCGCCGCCCTGGCCGTCGATCACGTCGTCGCCCTCGTTGCCGAGGACGGTGTCGTTGTCGTTGCCGCCGGCGACCCGGTCGACTCCAGCGGTGCCGTTGTAGACGCCCTGGCCGTTGATGCCGGACGGGTCCTCAGAGTTGATGGCCCGGTACTGGATCGTGCCGTCCGGCTTGCGCAGGAGCAGCGCGCCCTCGTTGCATTCTGAGGCCGGGTCATCGGTCACGGCCGGCCCGGAGGCGAGATATCCCGCTTCGGTCCCGGCCAGATTTCCCAGCTGGAACTTGCAGTCGGCCGTTGCGAACGCATCCGCTTTCAAGGTGTGCGCGTCGGTGTTGCGCATGATCATCTCGGCGAACGAGTTGCCCTCGAGTGCGGCCCGCAGGTTCATGCCGGGGGTGCGCACCAGGTAGTAGAAACGGTCACCGTTCTGCAGGTCGGTCATCTGGTTCTCGAACACGTAGTTGAACGTGCTGCCGAGGAGGCCGCCGAAGAGGTTCGTCTTCTCGGCGAGTCCACCGACCCAGAGATCAACTTTGTTCAGGCCGGTCTCCTGGCCGGCCCAGGGCCCCGCACTGTTCATGAAGTCCAGCGCGTCGGCGGTAGGTGAGATGCCCGGGCCTGGGTCGACGATCGCCGTGGCTGCCGCCCGTTTGCCGGCCAGCGTCGATTCGGCGGTGACGGTCGGGTAGGTGCCGTAGGCCGCCACGAAGTTGGTCAGCGATTCCGGGTGCTTGAGGTTCTGCCCGAAGTCGGCCCAGCTGGTATACGGGGCCAGCTGGCCGTCGCTCGTGACCTCGTTGATCTGGCGCCGCACCTCGTTCAGCGGGGGGACGCCCTCCGACCGGGCACGGGTCATGTTGATCGCCGCGAGGTCCAGGGGCAGACCGAGCAGGTTGCTGCGGAGGGTGTCGGTCACGAACTCATCGAGTTCGTTGCCGACCTGGTCGCTCATGCCCATGATCACACTGCCGGCCGCCTGTTCGGAGGTGAGGGAGCCTGCGCTACCGCCGTCGGTGTAGGACGGCGGATTCAGGAAGCCCTCCAGCAGGGAGATGGAGTTGTCGGTTCCGTCCGAGTTGGTGCGGGAAATCGTCTCGGTCAGCATCGAGTGACCGAAGCGGTAGACCGCGTGGGCGAACTCCGCCGTGACGGCCGGGTTGACGTCGGTGTTGTACGAGAGGAAGGGTTGGATGGCCGGCTGAATCTTGCGTCCGAATTCCTCGAACACCAGGTGCTGGTACTCCATCTCGGTCACGAACCGAGCAGCCTGGAACAGTCGTTCACCGTTCCAGCCGTTCGCGCCCGCGGCCAGCTTCCATTCGGCCAGCGCCGCAACACCCTTGGTGGACGTGTCGTTGGTGAGGGTGGTCTTGAACTCCTCGGCCAGGCGGTCGTGCTCGGAGTGGAAAACCTGGTGAATGGCGGTGAGCCCGATGTTCTCGTTCACGCGTCCATCACCGGCCGCGAAGTGCGCATCCAGCATCTCGTTGTCGTAGGTGCCGGCCGGCTGGCTGGCGAAGTCGGCCGAGGCCGTGGAGTCCCCGTCGGGCACGAGGCCCGCCTTGGGCTCAGCGTTGTGCGCGATGTCGGTCAGGAACGGGGTGTTGAAGTGCAGCGCGTTGGCGGGCACCGGCACCGGGGCCGCGAGGTTGCCCTCGACCAGACCTGTCTCGGTCGCATACTGCGGGAGTCCGCTGACCGGGCCGGGAATGAACTTGCCGTAGGGGTCGACCGCCATCAGGGGGATGTTGGTGACGTCCTGGTCCGCAAGGTCCAGTCCGAGGAGATTCCGGGCCTGCGCCTTGACCGTGGCCCACGTGGCCATGCCGCCGGCGGTGGGACCGGCCGGCCCGCCGAGGAGCTTCCCGGTGGACACCGGCAAGCCGTCGACGTTGTTGGTGTATTCCCGCAGGAATACCTGGTGGGAGGCGTGGGACGTGTAGGTCTGAGATTGGTCGACGAAGGGCGAGTCGGTGTTGTCCGCGTCGCGCACATCGTCGCCGGTGCCCAGGACGCCGTCAGCGCCGGGCTGGTTCTGGCCGCGGGTCAGGACCATGAAGGCCTGGTTGGCCGGCACCTCGTCGCCGTTTCCGGCGATGCCGTCCGGACCCTTGGTCCGCAGCGGGTCATCCTCGTTGAGTGGCACGAAGACCGTTCCACCGCCCTTGACGGTCTGGTCGACACCGTGGTCGAAGAACTGGCCGAAGAGGGTGAACAGGGAGTTGTACGGCGGCGAGAGGCCGACGTCGGTGGTGACGTTGGGGATGAACAGGGTGTCCCCGGACGGCACGCACCCCGCCGGGACGCCGTCGACGGCAGGGTCGGCCAGCGGCTGGGGGTCGGTGGTGCACGGCACGATCCCGAGGTTGCCCTGGGTGCGCACGGGCGTGCCGGCCGCGGCGACCGCCGCCGGGTTGGTCGAGGTCTGGTCAACGATCAGGTTGCTGATCGAACGCGGCTGGCTGTCGAAGACATTTCCGGACGTCGATTGGTAGGACGACGCTGCCGGGGGCCCGAAGAGGGGCGGGTTGGCCTCCGCCGCGCTGAAGACCGGGGTGGTCAGCCGGGTGAACACCTCGTCCGCGGCACCGTAGGTCTCCCGCCCGGGGAGCAGGTTGTTGCAGGAACCGTCCACGGTGCGGAGCCCGTAGGACGTCAGGGCATCCGGAACCTGGTTGGCCCCCGTGCCGACGAGAGCACCGCAGGGACCGGTGGCCGACGTGGTGTTGGCGACGTGGGCCTCGGAAATCTTGATCTGCTTGAGAATGTAGGCGAGGTCGGCCGCGGTGACCGTGAATCCCTGGCCGACCGGGGCTGCGGCGGCGGTCATCGCCGTCGTGGACAGTCCGAGGGTGGCGAACAGCGCCATTGCTGTTCCTGCCGCCAGCGCCCGGACGGATCGGGAGAAGGTGCGGGCTGCGGATGCGGCGGGAACCTGGCCCGACGCTCGTTCTCGACGCAGGAACCCAGTGGATCGATTGTTGGCGGCGCCGTTCTGGCTCTCGGGAAGTTTCATGACACACCTGCCTCTTGAAAGTGATGGGAGTTGCAGGATGTGGCGGCCACCTTGTGGATTTCTTGAGAACTCCGCCGCCGGCTCGACTGTCGCCAGACGGCGTGGGTGCGCGAATCCGACACCCCCCAATTTTGGGGAATGGCGGTCCCCCCAACTGCGGCTTACCGCCCCCCGTCGGTGTGATGACGATGAAGGTCAATCCATCAGCTGGAGGCCGTCATGGAACAAACCCACGGCTCACCCGGGCCATCAGACGATCCGCTCCCCATGCAACTGCTCGCCACCACACCCCTCACGATTCGCCTGCTCGGCACCCTCCGCGTGGACCGAAACGGCACCGTCCTCGGCGCCCACGACCTGGGCGGCCCCAAACCCCGTCAGGTACTGGAGATCCTCCTCCTCCGACTCGGGCGCCCCATCTCCAAGGAGCGATTGATCGAACTCCTCTGGGAGGGACATCCGCCGGCTGAAGCCCTGCCGACCCTGGAGAGCTACGTGTGCGTGTTGCGCCGGCACCTTCAACCCGGAAGCGGCAGAACCGGTCCGTTTCAAACCGTGAACGGCGGCTACGTGATCGAGCGGTCATTCGTCGAACTCGACCTGGACCGGTTCGACACCCTGTATCGGCACGCGCAGCAGTCCGCTGCCGCGGAAAGACTGCCGATGCTGCGCCAGGCACTGGCGCTGGCGACCGCCCCGCTGCTCGGGGACGAGCTGCTCCCGCTCTGGGCCGCCGAGGAGCGCGCCCTGCATTCCGCCCGCGTGACAGCAGCCCGGATCATGGCCGCCGAATCGGCTGCCGAGCTCAACCTGGCTGAGGAGGCTGTGGGCTGGGCGCAGCTGGCGCTGGGCGACGACCCACTCAACGAGCACGCCTGGACAGCCCTGATTCTGGGGCTGGAACAGGCCGGCCGGCCCGCCGAGGGGCTGCAGGCCTACGAGAGCTTCCGCCTGGCCCTCGATCGAGAGCTCGGTTGCGCACCAGGTGACGTTCTGCGCGCCGCGCAGGTCAGGCTCCTTCAGGCCACGGCCGACGGCGAGTTCTCCACTGTGCTCGCGGCCCTGCTGATGCTGCACGATCAGCATCGTCGTGCCACGCCATTCGGAGCCTCGTACCCGCACGCGGACCGGCTGGTGCAAGCGTCTCTCCGGGAAGCAGAACACGTTCTCGACGCCTTCCTGCGCCGTGTCCGGATCGAAGCCTGACATGCTTTCCGCCATCCCGAGCGGGCGACGCTGCCACCGCTTGTCGACCCTCGGAGCCCATGTCATGATGTCACCCGCCGACGCCGTCGACCTGTTCGTCCACCCCTTGAAAACGGATCGTTCTGGCTCATGAACTTCACCCTGAGAGCTCATCGACCCACCCGTCGACTGATTGCGCCTGCCGGTCGTCGTCCGACGCTCGCCCTGGCGTCGATCCTGATCGTCGCCCTTGCACTCGTCGGAGTGCCGCAACCGGCCCTGGCCGACGATACGTCGTCGGTCCCGGGGGTCGAGGTCGTGACGGATACGAATCCCCCAGAGGGTCCGGCAACGCCGACCGGCCCCGAAATCGGCCCAGCCCCGTCGGCCGCGCCCACCCCGGCGCCACCTGAACCTGCCCCCTCTCCGGAGCCGACACAGCTTCCAGCCCCCACTCCGGCTCCCACTCTGGAGCCGACGCCCACGCCGGTTCCGACTTTGGAGCCCACGCCGGTTCCGACTTTGGAGCCCACGCCGGTTCCGACCCTGGAGCCGACGCCGACGCCCACTCCCTCTCCCACTCCGGCTCCGGCTCCGGCTCCGACTCTTACTCCGACGCCGACCCCGGACGCCACGCCGACACCCGGCCCCTCGACTCCCCCGGCACCGCCCACGACCGCTCCCCCGCCGGCGCCGGCAGTCCCTCCCGCGACGAAAGGGCCGGCGCCGACCGCCGAGCCGCCCGTCGCGCAGCGGGACACCTCAGCCGAGGCGCCCGCCGCGCAGGCTGCCGCCGCACGGGCTGCCGCCGCGAAGGCCGCTGCCACTGCTGACCGCCGTGCGGCTGAACAAACCGCCGCCGACCAGGCCCGAGCCCAACACGCTGCCGCCTACAGCGCCGCGCTGACTCTGCAAAGTCGTGCCCAGGACACCTACGACGCCGCGAAACTCATCTACGCCACGACCAGAGCAGACTACGACGCCACGGTGGTGCAGGCAGACCTCGTGCGCGGCCTCGGCGCGGCCGCGGCGGCCAGGGCAGAGGCATCGCGCCGGGCACTGGCCACACTCGTGCGCGCAACCCTGCAGCAGTCGGCCCCCGACGCCATGGACGTGTTGCTCGCCGGCGACCGCACGGGCAACGACCTGCTCGCCGGACTGGCCACAATCGACACTCTTGACCGGCTCACGAACAGCCTCGACGAGGTGAAGGCCCGCGTCGACGCCGATACCAGGCGCGAGAAGACCCTGCAGGACCAGGATGCCGCACTACGGTCGACGATCGAGGCCATCCCGCTCGCCGACACCCGCCTCGCCATGGAAGAGGCTCAGCAGCAACTGGATGCGGCCATCGCCGAGGTGGCCGATCTCGCCGCGAGCACACCGGTCGCCCTCTCCCTCACGCCGCTGCCGGAACCGGAACCGACGGTCGTTGCCGGCAGCGACGACGACGACGACGACCTGCTCCGCGGTCAGCCCGGCAACCAGGGCTGGGCCGCACCCGCTCACGGCTCCCTGTCGGATGGCTTCGGCCCCCGACCCGATCGCCCGCTGCCTGGAGTGAACGAGTTCCACGGTGGCACCGACATCGCAGCGGAGTGCGGGGCGGCCGTCTACGCGGCGAGCGCCGGGGTCGTGGCCGCCGCCGAACGGCTGGGCACCTACGGCAACTGGATCCTGATCGACCACGGCAACGGAGCCGCCACCGGCTATGCACACCTGGCCGAGGGCCAGACCGTCGTCAGCGTGGGCGAGAGCGTCATCGCCGGGCAGGTCATCGCAAGCGTCGGCAGCACCGGCGCCTCCACCGGCTGTCACCTGCACTTCGAGGTGCGGGTGAACGGCGCCGCCGTCGACCCGCAGCCGTTCCTGCTGCAGCGCGGCGTACGGTTCGAGTGAGCCATCCGGTGACGGATGCCGCGGCATCCGTCACCCACACCCAAGGCGGCTAGGACGCCGTGATGACCAGCGCCACCGAATCGTCCGTCGAGCGGCGCAGGCGCTGAGCCGCACGGAAGGCCCGATACTTCAGGCCGTACTTCGCCAGCAGCGCCGCGTCCAGGGCGGCGAGCGTGTCGGCGTCGCTGTGCACCAGCGCCTGGGCGGCGACCGTCACGGCTCCCGCCCGGACGGCGCCCCGCGCATGGCAAGGGGTCAGCTCGATCCGGGCGGTATGCCGGAGCCGCTTGACCTTGCCGCTCGCGCCACCCGTCGAGACGAGCAACCGGTCGGTGCCCGGCACGATCCAGACCGGGGTCTTCACCGGGTCACCGGTCTTGCGGAACGTGGTCAGGAGAACGTACTCCTCGGCCCCGAGGGCCAGCAGCGCAGATGTCATCCCTGATTATCCCGCGCGCACCCCGGCACCGGCCGTGAACCGACAGCTTTGAGGGGTGCGACGGCACGCGCACCCCCCAAACTCGTCGGTTGACCGACGGAGAGCGATGCGCAGGGATTTTCCTGCTGATTCTTGCCATTAGATGGCAAGTGCGTTTTACTGGGTGACACCAGAACGAGCACCGGGAGCGCAACCATGGCCGAGTCATCCACCCGCACCGTGGAGCGTGCCCTCGACCTGCTCGCCGTGATCTGCGACGCCGACGGCCTCACGCTCTCGGAGAGCTCCCGCGCGGTCGACCTTGCCCCGAGTACCGCGCTGCGCCTGCTGCGCACCCTCGAGACCCGCGGCTTCGTGCAGAAGGCCGACGACGGCGCCTATCGGCCGGGCAGCCGCATCATCCAACTCGGCGCGCAGTCGCTCAGCAGCGAGTCGCTGGTCACCCTCGCACGCCCGTCGATGGAACGGCTGGTGGCCGAGACCGGCGAATCCGTCTACCTCAGCATCGAGGGCCACGGCGCCACCGGGCTGTACATCGCCATCGTCGAGGGCACCCACTCGGTGCGGCACGCGAGCTGGGTCGGCCGCACCGTGCCGTTGGAGCGCTCGGCGGCCGGGCAGGTTCTCACCGGCCACACCCCCGACGCCGGCTACCTGGTCGTCGAGCGCGGCGTCGAAACGGATGTCACGGCCCTGGCCGCGCCGATCCGCTCGGAAGCGAGAACGGTCGCCGCCCTGAGCCTGGTCATCCCGAGCTACCGGGTGGAGCCCGCGGACATCCGTCGCTACGGCCCGCTGCTGGCGAACGCCGCCGCGCAGGTCTCGGCCGGACTCGGCCGCACCGTTCCCGCCGTCCCCTCGAACTGACCAACCACACAAGCACCCGCACCCCCGAACGCCCCGAACCCGCAAGGAGACACCGATGTCGAAATCCCGCCCCGTGCGCGCCGCCCGCGGCACCGAGTTGACCGCGAAGAGCTGGCAGACCGAGGGGCCGCTGCGGATGCTGATGAACAACCTCGACCCCGAGGTGGCCGAACACCCGGAGAACCTCGTGGTCTACGGCGGAACGGGCAAGGCCGCCCGCAACTGGGAGGCCTACGACGCCATCGTGCGCACCCTCACCACGCTGGAGAAGGACGAGACGCTGCTCGTTCAGTCCGGCAAGCCGGTGGGCGTGTTCCGCACGCACGAGTGGGCGCCGCGCGTGCTGATCGCCAACTCCAACCTGGTCGGCGACTGGGCCACCTGGCCGGAGTTCCGGCGCCTGGAGGCCCTCGGCCTGACGATGTACGGCCAGATGACGGCGGGCTCGTGGATCTACATCGGCACGCAGGGCATCCTGCAGGGCACCTATGAGACCTTCGCCGCCGTGGCCGCGAAGAGGTTCGGTGGGACCCTGGCCGGCACCCTCACCCTGACCGGCGGGGCCGGCGGCATGGGCGGCGCGCAGCCGCTGGCCGTGACCATGAACGACGGCGCCGTGTTGATCGTCGACGTCGACGAGTCCCGGCTGCGGCGCCGGGTCGAGCACGGGTACCTCGATGAGCTGGCGCCCGACCTCGACGCCGCCGTCGCCCGGGTGATCCAGGCGAAGACCGAGAAACGCGCCCTCTCGGTGGGCGTGGTCGGCAACGCGGCGACCGTGTTCACCGAGCTGTTGGAGCGCCGGGTGCCGATCGACATCGTCACCGACCAGACCAGCGCGCACGACCCGCTGGCCTACCTGCCGGAGGGCGTGACTGTGAAGGAATGGCATGCCCTCGCCGACGCGGACCCGGCGGAGTTCACCGAGCGGGCCCGCGCATCCATGGCCCGGCAGGTCACGGCGATGGTGGGATTCCAGGATGCCGGCGCGGAGGTCTTCGACTACGGCAACTCGATCCGGGCGGAGGCGGAGCTCGGCGGCTGCACCCGGGCGTTCGACTTCCCCGGGTTCGTGCCCGCGTACATCCGCCCCCTGTTCGCCGAGGGCAAGGGGCCGTTCCGCTGGGTGGCGCTCTCGGGCGACCCGGCCGACATCGCCGCCACCGACACGGCCATCGTGGAGCTGTTCCCCGGCGACGAGCACCTGCGCCGCTGGATCACGAAGGCGCAGGACACCGTGCACTTCGAGGGTCTTCCGGCCCGGATCTGCTGGCTCGGCTACCAGGAACGGCACCTGGCCGGCCTCAAGTTCAACGAGATGGTGGCGTCGGGCGAGCTCAGCGCCCCGATCGTGATCGGCCGGGACCACCTCGACTCCGGCTCGGTCGCCTCGCCCTACCGGGAGACCGAGGGCATGAAAGACGGTTCGGATGCGATCGCCGACTGGCCGTTGCTGAACGCACTGCTGAACACCGCCTCCGGCGCTACCTGGGTGTCGATCCACCACGGCGGCGGTGTCGGGATCGGCCGCAGCATCCACGCCGGCCAGGTGATCGTGGCCGACGGCACCCCCCTCGCCGCCGAGAAGATCGCGCGGGTGCTCACCAACGACCCCGGCACCGGGGTCATGCGACACGTCGACGCCGGGTATGAGCGGGCCGAGGAGGTGGCCCGCGAACGCGGCCTGCGCGTGCCCATGTGGGAGTCTGAATGAGCGGGAGTCCTGGCATGTCGGGCCTGCCGCTCCAGCGCCCCCGTTTACTGTGTGAGGGGTCGCAGTGAGCGGGGCCCGCGCATGAGCGAGCTCGCCCACGGCACGCTCGCCGGGCTCGCCGAGATCGCGGACACCGGCCGGGATGCCCGCCGCGGCGGCTACTCCCGGCACCTCTGGCAGGGCCCCGACCTCGAGCTGCGCGCCTGGTTCACCGAGCGCGCCGAACGACTCGGCCTCGGCGTCGAGACAGACCGCAACGGCAACCTCTGGGCCTGGTGGGGCGAGCCGGGGCCGGATGCCGTGGTCACCGGCAGCCACCTGGATTCCGTTCCCGGCGGCGGCGCCTACGACGGACCCCTCGGTGTGGTCAGTGCGCTCGAGGCCGTGGCGCGGCTGCGGGCATCCGGTTTCACACCGTCTCGCCCGCTGGCGGTGCTCGTCTTCGCCGAGGAGGAGGGCTCGCGTTTCGGAATCGCCTGCCTGGGCTCGCGGCTACTGACCGGCGGGATCGACGCCGGCCGGGCCCGGGCGCTCGTCGACGCCGACGGCGTGACCCTCGCGGAGGCCGCCCACCGGGCGGGGCTCGACCCGGCGCACCTCGGCGTCGACCGCGAGGCCCTGGCCCGAATCGGACTCTTCATCGAACTGCACGTGGAGCAGGGCCGCGGCCTGATCGACCTGGGACGGCCGGTGGCCGTGGCGTCGTCGATCCTCGCGCACGGACGCTGGCGCCTCACCGTGACCGGGCAGGGCAACCACGCCGGCGCCACCCTCATGGGCGACCGCCGCGACCCGCTGCTGGCAGCCGCCCGCGCGGTCGTCGCCGTACAGGATGAAGCCCTGAACCACCCCGGCGCGCGCGCCACGGTCGGCCGCCTCGAGGTGGTGCCCGGCGGAACCAACGTGATCGCGTCATCCGTGCACGCCTGGCTCGACGCCCGGGCGCCGACCGACGCCGCGACCCGCGACCTGGTCACCGCGATCGAGGCTGCCGTCGGCGAGGCCGTGACGGTGAACGGATGTTCCGTGGCCGTCACCGAGGAATCCTGGACCGGCACGGTCACGTTCGACGCGGTGCTCGTGGGGCGGTTCCGGGCGGTGCTGGGCGGCGGGGCACTCGTTCCGGCCCTGCCGACCGGCGCGGGACACGACGCGGGCGTGCTTGCGGCGAGTGTGCCGAGCGCCATGCTTTTCGTGCGCAATCCCACGGGGGTCTCGCACTCTCCGGAGGAATTCGCCGAGGTGGATGATTGCGTGGCCGGGATCGACGCCCTGGCGAGCCTGCTGCGGAGCCTGCTGTGAGCGGGGGCGGGTCTCGACAGGCTCGACCACCGGATGCGGCTCGACTGCCGGCTGCGGCTCGACCACCGGCTGCGGCTCGACTGCCGGCTGCGGCTCGACCACCGGCTGCGGCTCGACTGCCGAATGCTCGGCTGTCGAATGCTCGGCTGCCGGCCGTCGCCTTCTGGTGCGAACTGGCGCTGCTTGACGGGGTGGCCTTGCCGGGCGTGCGCCTCGAGGTGGGCTGGAACGGACGACTCATCGCCGTCACCCCGCACTCCGCACCGCAGCCCGGCGACGTGCGCCTCGGCACCGTGTTGCCGGGGCTGGCCAACGCGCACTCGCACGCCTTCCACCGCGCACTGCGGGGCCGCACGCACGACGCCGCAGGCGACTTCTGGCAGTGGCGGCAGGCGATGTACGCCGTGGCGGGGCACCTTGATCCCGAACGGTATTTCCGGCTGGCGCGGGCCGTTTTCGCCGAGATGCTGGTGTGCGGCTACACCGCGGTCGGTGAATTCCACTATCTGCACCACCGGCCGGACGGCTCCCGGTACCCGGCCGAGCACGCCATGGAACTGGCGCTGGCGGCCGCGGCACGCGAGGTCGGCATCCGTCTGGTGCTGCTCGACACGCTCTACCTCGACGGCGGGATCGGCGTTCCGCTCGCCCCCGAGCAACGCGCCTTCAGCGACGGGTCGGCAGCAGCCTGGCTGGCCCGGTGGCACGCGCTGCGTGCGGCGCTCGGCGGGTCTGACGACGGCCCGGTCGCCGGCGGCACGGACTCCCGCGTCACCCTGGGCGCCGCCATCCACTCCGTGCGGGCGGTGACCGACGCCGCAATGGAGGAGTCGCTCGCCGGGCTGCCCGATGCCGTGCCGCTGCACATCCACCTGTCGGAACAACCGCAGGAGAACGCGGACTGCCGGGCCGCGTACGGGCGCACCCCGACCGAGGTGCTGGCCGGGCTCGGGGCGCTCGCTCCGCGGCTGAGCATCGTGCACGCCACGCACCTCACCGACGGGGATGTGACGTTGATCGGGACATCCGGGGCGACGGTCGTGATCTGCCCGACCACGGAAGCCGACCTCGGCGACGGGATCGGGCCGGCCCTTGCTCTGCAACGGGCGGGCGCGCGGATCGCCCTCGGCTCGGACCAGAACGCCGTCATCGACCCGCTGCTCGAGATGCGCGGCCTGGAGGCCGGCGAACGCCTGGCCTCGGGCCGGCGCGGCCGGTTCGCTCCCGCCGAACTGCTCGCGGCGGCATCGGACAACGGCTACGCGGCGCTCGGACTCGGCCGGCAGCGCCTCGCGCCCGGTGACCTGTGCGACCTGGTGGAGGTGGCGGGCGACAGCATCCGCACGGCCGGATCGCTGCCGGGGCAGCTGCCGCTGACGGCGACGGCCGCCGACGTGCGCCGGGTGATCGTGGGCGGACGGGTCGTCGCCGACTCCGGGGTGCTGGTGGCAGGCGGCTCGGGCGTGCTCGACGGACATCCGCCGGGCGCGCTGAGACCCGAGATTCTGCTGCGCGACGCCCTCGCCATGCTGGGCGAACCCACCACACCCGCGTCAGGAGAACGACCGTGACCACCGAACCGACCGAGCTGATCACCGGTATCCGGGAGCTGACCACCCAGGCGGATGACACCCCGCGCCTCGCCGACGCCGCCCTCGTGATCGCGGAAGGCCGCATCGCCTGGATCGGTCCGGCGTCAGCGGCGCCGGCGGCCGACCTCCGCACGGATGTCGGCGGCCGGGCCGCCCTGCCCGGCTGGGTCGACAGCCACACCCACCTGGTGTTCGCGGGCGACCGGGCCGCCGAATTCGAGGCCCGGATGGCCGGGCAGCCGTATGCGGCCGGCGGAATCCTGACCACCGTGGCCGCCACCCGCGCCGCGACCGAGGATCAGCTCGAGGCCTCGGCGGCCCGGCTCAGGCAGGAGGCCGAGGCGCAGGGCACCACGTTCCTCGAGAGCAAAACCGGCTACGGCCTCGATCTGGCGAGCGAGGTGCGGTCGGCGCGCGTGGCGGCATCCGTCGCCGATGTGGTCACATTCCTTGGCGCGCATATAGTGCCCCCGGGCATCGACCGGCGCGACTACCTCGACCTCGTCACCGGGCCGATGCTCGCCGCCGTGGCGCCGCACGTGCAGTTCGTCGACGCGTTCTGCGAGGTGGGCGCGTTCGATGTGGAGGAGAGCCGGGAGATGCTGCTGGCCGGCCGCGCCGCCGGACTCGGCCTGCGACTGCACGGCAACCAGCTGGGATTCAGCGGCGGGGTTCGGCTCGCGGTGGAACTCGGCGCGGCCAGCGTCGACCACTGCAATCACCTGGAGTCGGCGGACATCGACGCCCTCGCCGGCTCGGCCACCGTGGCGACCCTGCTCCCGGCCTGCGACCTGTCCACCCGGCAGCCGTTCCCGCCGGCGCGGCGACTCGTCGACGCCGGCGCGAGCATCGCCCTGGCCACCAACTGCAATCCGGGCAGCTCCTACACGACGTCGATGGGGTTCTGCGTGGCCACCGCCGTGCTGCAGATGGGCCTGACGATCGAGGAGGCGGTGTGGGCGGCGACCCGCGGCGGCGCCCGGGCGCTGAACCGCGACACGGGTTCGGACGCGGTCGGAGCCCTCCGCGTGGGCGGGCGGGCCGACCTGCAGGTGCTCGACGCGCCATCCGTCGCCCATCTCGCCTACCGCCCCGGCGTGCCGCTGACCTGGGCGGTCTGGCGGCAGGGCGTTCGCTCCGGTGTCGGTCGCAGCCCGGCGCCGCTCGCCCCAGCCCCTCGTGCATAACTCCTGCAAATTGCTCAGCTGCCGGCCAGTCTCCCGCGGAATTCCGCGGATGTCCGGAGCAGGCTACGGATATTGCAGGAGTTATGCACGGGATCCGCTGGCGGGCGGCCGGTGGCCCGCCTGACCGTGGCTCACTCAGGAGATTGGCCGGCTTCGCCACCGGGCACCCCGGGGTTCATCCGCCGGGTACCGATGTGGAGCGGCATCGGCCGGCCCTGGTCACGCGACACCGGGATCTCCGACATCCTGCCCGGCGTGCCCGGCCCGGAAGACCATAAGCGGCAGTAGCGCGGACCCGGCTTTAGACTGATCAGGTGGAGCATTCCCGAAATCCCCACCCGACCAGCCGAAGCGGCCAGCCGGGAACGGTCGCCTGATGGACGGGTACACCCTGTTGAACCTGGGGCTCGTGCTGCTGTTCGTGCTCATCGGAGGCGTGTTCGCCGCGACCGAGATCGCTCTGGTGTCGCTGCGCGCGAGCCAGCTGCACGCCTTGGAACGAGAGGGTCGGCGCGGTGCGACCGTCTCCCGCCTGGCCCGGGACCCGAACCGGTTTCTGGCGGCGGTGCAGATCGGCGTCACCGTCGCCGGGTTCCTGTCTGCCGCCTACGGCGCGTCCACCCTGGCACCCGATATCGCCCCGCTGCTCGAGCGGCTCGGGCTCTCACCAGGGGCTGCGGACACGGTCGCCGTGATCGGCATGACTCTTGTCGTCGCCTACCTCTCCCTGGTGCTCGGGGAACTCGTGCCGAAGCGATTCGCGCTGCAGAAAGCCAGCAGCTTCGCGCTCACGCTCGCACCGCCGCTCCAGGTATTCGCAACCCTGATGCGCCCCGTGATCTGGCTGCTGTCCGTCTCCACGAACGCCGTCGTGCGGCTGCTGGGCGGAGACCCGCACGCCCGGAGTGAACTCATGACCGATGAGGAGCTGCGCGATCTGGTCGACGCGCACGAGGGCCTCGCGATCGAGGAACGGCACATCCTGAGCGAGGTGCTCGACGCGACCAACCGCCTGGTCCAAGAGGTGATGCGCCATCGTGGGGACGTTGACTTTCTGGTCGGCAGCCAGTCGATCCCCGCCGCCTTGGAGGAGATCCGCTCGCTGCCACACTCCCGTTACCCGGTGATCGGCCGCTCCGTCGACGAGGTGCTGGGTTTCGTGCACGTGCGCGACCTCCTGGACCCCGACGCCCACCCCGGTGCGACGACGGTCGCCGAAGTGGCGCGTTCGATTGTCTTCCTGCCCGGTAACAATCGCATCCTGCCGGCCATGACCCAGCTGCGCCGCGCCGGCGTGCACATCGCAATCGTCGTCGACGAGTACGGCGGCACCGACGGCATCGTCACGCTCGAGGACCTCGTCGAGGAGCTCGTCGGTGAGATCCACGACGAGTACGACCTACCGGCCCAGGAACATCCTGCGGCCGAGTTCGGTCATGCCCGGCTGGCCGATGGCGACCTGAACATCGAAGACTTCACGGATGCCACGGGAGTCGAACTCGAGGACGGCCCGTACGAGACCGCGGCCGGCTTCGTCACCTACCTGCTCGGACGCCTGCCCCAGGTGGGCGACACCGTTATGACCGGGGACTACCAGCTGCGGGTCGCCGCCCTCGACGGGTTACGCATCAGCAGCATTGAGGTCGGTGCCCGGCCGAAAGAGGACTCAGCCTGACCGCTCAGTCATCAGATAGGGCGAGGCGCCGGCTTTCCAGGCGCAGTTCGAGTTCGCTGACCACCAGGGCGGCGAGATCCGTGAGGGTGCGGATTTCCGCCTCGGTGATGAGGCGCGGTTCGAAGTCGAGAACACACAGCGTGCCGAGGTTGTAGCCGTTCCGGGTCGTCAGGGGAACCCCGGCGTAGAACTGCAGACCGAATTGCTCGGCCACGAGAGGGTTCGCCAGCGCACGCGGGTCGGCGCGGGCGTTTTCAACGATCCAGGGGCCATCAGACATGATCGCCGAGGCGCAGAGGCCCGGATCGCGTGGGATCTCCTCGATGTCGAGGCCGTGATGCGATTTGAACCAGATGCGATCGGTATCGACGATGCTGACGATCGCGATCGGTACGGAGAACAGCCGGGCGGCCAGTGACGTGATCCGGTCGAATGTGCCGTCGGAGGGCGTGTCGAGAATATCGAGGCGGGTGATTTCCTGCAGCCGCTCTCGTTCGTCACTGGCGAGGTGGTGATCTGCGGCACTGCGGTGACGACCGGTTTCCGCGATGACGGCCTGGTGCAGGGCGAGCACAACCTCGGCGGTCGGCGGCCGCTGCTCCGGCTCGCGGGCCAGCATGGTCGACAGGAGGTGCCGCCACTCCGGGGGGAGTTCCTCCGGGATGGTCGGGTCGCGGTGGAGCCTGGCCAGGGCCGACGGGATCGGTTCCCCGGGGAACGCCGCCTCGCCGGTGAAACACTCCAGCAGAACGAGCCCCAAGGCGTAGATGTCGCTCGCCGCACCGACGTCCTCTCCCCGTGCCTGCTCCGGGCTGAGATAGGCGGCCGTTCCCGTGGTCATCCCCTGGCTGGTCACCCGCGCACTATCCGGGAACAGTGCGATGCCGAAGTCGGTCAACCTGGCGCGCGCCCGAGAATCCGAGCTGTATTCCGCGAGGAGGATGTTCGCCGGTTTGATATCGCGGTGAATGACGCCGCGCCCGTGGATGTAGTCGAGCCCTTCGGCCAGGTCATAGCCGATTTGGGCGATATGCCGGGTCGACATCGGAGGCCCATCGAGTCTCCGGCGCAGGTCGACGCCGTCCACGAGCTCCATCACGAGGTAGATCTGCGGATGCTTCGCCTCCGTCCGATCAACGCCGACGTCGAACAGGGTGACGAGGCTGTGGTGGTTCAGGCTCGCCAGCACGTTGATCTCGGATTGCTGGCGCTGGATGTCGGGTTCGTCGGTGGCGCGGAGTTCAAAGATCTTGATTGCCACGTCCCGCCCGAGGCGTTCGTCGGTGGCACGGTAGACGGAGGCCATTCCGCCACGCCCGATCAGGTCTTTCACCCGGTAGCGTGCGTTCAGGAACTTCGGAAATTGCGTGCTCAACAGACCCCCCCTTTGGGATTGAGTCTAGGTCAGGATCGGTTGGGTCCACTGCCGGTTTCTGTGCGACGGCGTCCCGCCCGGCGAGCGCGCCCAAAGCGTGTGAAACTGGCGTCATGTCGAAGACGCGGAGTGGGAGTCGGGGGTCTGCATCGAGGGGGCGATCACCAGCGGCACTCGCCGTGGTTGCCGTGCTTCTGACCGGATGCGCGGGGCCGAGTTCGCCCCCGCCCGGCACCGGAACGACGGCCACTCCTTCCGCAACCGTTTCGCCGTCCGCGGCTCCGTCCGCGGCCACCACCACGACCCCTGCCCCCGACTCTGCTGCCGGCCCGGTCCCGTGCGGCCGAGCCGATCTGGAGGCGTCCCTGCAGTCGCGGCCGCAGGACAGCGGCGCCGGCAACTTCTTCTGGGACCTGCGACTGACGAACACCGGCGAAGCGGCGTGCACGGTCGAGGGCTACCCGGTGACGACTCTGGTCAGCGCGGCCACGGGCGAGCCGGTCGGGGCCGTCTCCGGCACCGAGCCGGGACGCTGGTACACGGTGACGGTCGTCGCACTGGAGCCCGGGACATCCGCTTACAGCCTGCTGCACCTCGGCCAGGCCGGCGCGTACGGTTGCCCCCTCGTTCCGGTGGACGCTCTCGACGTGACGCTGCCCGGCTGGGACACCGCGAGCCGGGTGGCCACGCCGAACCCCATCGACGGCTGCGACGACGACAGCACGGAGATCGTGCGCACCGGCCCGCTGGCGCCGGCCCCGGTCACGTTCTAGCGCCGCATAACTCCTGCAATTTCGCTGCAGCCTCGGCCATTGCCCCGGAAAACCGCGGCAGTCAGACCCGCGACTCAGGATTTGCAGGAGTTATGCACGCCGGGGACGAGCAACCGGCGCCAGCCCCGGCGCGGGTCAGGCCCGGGAGACGTCCGAGATGGCGCCGGCGGATGCCCGCAGCTCGCGCCGCTCGGCCCGGCGCTCCCGGCCGCCCTCGACCAGGAAATACAGCACGGGCAGCACCACCAGGGTCAGCACGGTCGAGGAGACCAGCCCGCCGATGACCACGAGCGCCAGCGGCTGCGAGATGAAGCCGCCCGTTCCGGTGAGCCCGGCCGCCATCGGCAGCAGCGCGAAGATGGTGGCGAGCGCCGTCATCAGGATCGGCCGCAGACGACGGGACGAGCCGTTGACGAGCGCATCGCGCACCGACTGCCCACTGCGCCGGTACTGGTTGACCAGGTCGATCAGCACGATGGCGTTGGTCACGACGATGCCGATCAGCATCAGCACGCCGATCAGCGAGGGCACACCCAGCGGGATGCCGGTGATCACCTGCAGGGCGATCGCGCCGGTCGCCGCGAACGGCACCGACACGAGTAGCAGCAACGGTTGCAGCAGCGAGCGGAACGTCGCCACCATCACGATGTAGACGATCAGGATGGCGATCAGCAGGGCCAGCCCGAGCTGCGCGAACGCCTCGGTCTGGTCGGCCGTGACGCCGCCGAGTGTGGCGGTCGCCCCCTCCGGCAGGTCGGTGTCGGCCAGGGCTGCGGTCATCTCTGCGTTGGCCGCGCCCAGGTCGTCGATGTTGGGGGTGGCGGACACGGTCGCCGTGCGCAGCCCCTTCGTCGTCGTGAGGGTCGACGGACCCTCGGTCTGCGCGACGGTGGCCAGCGTGTCGAGGGCCACGGGTCCGGCCAGAGTCGGGATCTGCAGGGCGGACAGCTCGGCCGTCGTGGTCGGCGGCGCATCCGTCTGCAGGTACACCGACAGGGTCGTCTCGTCGATCACGATGGATCCGATCACACTGGGCTGCATCGCCTGCGACACCAGCGTGCCGAGGGCGAGCTCGCTCAGGCCCGCGGCGCCTGCGGCACCCCGGTCGACGGTCACCGCGATGTACGGACGCGAGGCTGCGAGGTTGCTCGAGCTCTCCTTGATCGAGTCGAGGTCCTTCACGGAGGCGAGCACCGCGTCGGTGGCCGTCTGCAGGTCGGCGTTCGAGGCGGCGGTTACGTCCACGGCGATATCGGATGACCCGCCGAACCCGCCGCCGGACGAGACGGAGAATTCTCCGGTACCGTCCAGGGCCGTGAGCTGGTCGCGCACGACATCCTGCACCTCATCGGGGTTGGCCTCCCCGTCGGTCGTTATCGAGTAGGTCACGGTGCTCGAGGAGACACCGCCCCCGAAAGCAGCCAGGGCGTTGCCGCCGCCGATGGAGACCTGCACGATCTCGACGCCGTCGGTGCCGCGCAGGGTCTTCTCGGCTGCCGTGGAGGCTTCGTCCTGCGCGGCGAGGCTGGTTCCCACCGGCAGCGTCTGGGTGACCCGGAAGGTGGTCTGCCCGCTCGAGCCGAGGAAGTTGATCTTCATAAAGGGAATCAGGGCCACCGTGCCACCGAGCACGAGCACCGCGACCAGGAGCGTCGCGACGGCGTGGTTCAGGGTCCAGCGGATGACCGGGAGGTAGCCGGTCTGCAGTCGGCTCGGGCGCTCAGCGACTGCGGCCGCGGCGACGCCGTTGTGGCGGGTGCGGCGCGATCCGGTGGTCGAGCTTGTCGAGACCGGCGAGCTTGTCGAGACCGGTGAAGCCAGTGCGCGGGGGGTCTCGGCAGGCTCGACCACCGGTGCAGCCTCGACGGCCGGCACGACGGCAGCGGGAGCGACAGCCTTGGCCGGCCGCAGGAACCAGTACGCGAGCACGGGCACGATGGTCAGCGACACCAGCAGCGACGCGAGCAGGGCGATCGAGACCGTGAGCGCGAACGGGCGGAACAGCTCCCCGGTCGAGCCGCCGACGAACGCGATCGGCAGGAAGACGGTGACGGTGGTGATGGTGGAGGCCGTGATCGCCCCGGCAACCTCGCGCACCGCTCGCACGATGGTCGCGGCGCGATCGGCACCCTCGACCAGGTTGCGGGTGATGTTCTCGATCACCACGATGGAGTCGTCGACGACACGGCCGATCGCGATGGTCAGGGCGCCGAGGGTGAGGATGTTCAGCGAATAGCCCACGCTCTGCAGCCCGATGAAGGTGATCAGCACCGAGGTCGGGATGGAGATCGCGGTGACCAGGGTGGCCCGCACCGAGAGCAGGAAGACGAGGATCACGAGCACGGCGAAGATGAGCCCGAGCAGGCCCTCCTCGGTGAGCGCGTCGATGGATTCCTGGATGAACGGCGCCTGGTCGAAGACCACCGTGAAGGTCGCCCCGGAGACGGCCGCCTCCAGGTCAGGCAGGATCGCCCGGACAGCCTCGGACACGTCGACCGTGTTCGCCGCGGGAACCTTGGTGACCGCGATGGTCAGGGCCGATTTTCCGTCGACGCGGGAGATGCTGGCGACCGGGTTGTCTCCGAGTGCGACGCCCGCGACGTCACCGATGGTGGTGGGTCCCCCGCCGGGTACCGGGGCGATGATCGGCAGCGCGGCGATGTCCTCGGCCTGGTTCAGCTTCGCGCCGGTCTGCACCGACAGGGTCGTGTCGCCTTCGGTCAAGGACCCGGCCGGGATCAGCGACCCGTTCTGCTGCAGCGCACTGCGGATGTCCTGGCTGGTGAGGCCGCGCTGGGCCAGCTGCGCGGCATCCGGTGTGATGGTCACCCGGCGGCCGGCGTCACCGACGAGGGCCGCCTCGCGCACGCCCTCCACGTCACGGATGTCGCCGAGCACGCTGCGCTTGAGGTCGTCGGCGAGGGTCTCGGAGTCGCCGGACACGGCGAGGGACAGCACCGGGAAGTCGTCGATGCTGCCGGAGAGGACCTGCGGGTCGAGGTTCTCCGGCAGGGTCGACTTGATGCGGTTGACGGCCTGGCTGATGCGCGATTCGGCCTTGACCAGGTCGGTGCCGTAGGTGAAGGTGGCGCTCACCAGAGACGCGTTGGTGCTGCTGGTCGTCGAGGTGGATTCGAGGCCGGGGATGCCCTGGATCGCCGTCTCGATCGGCGTCGACACGTCGTCGTTGACCACCTCGGGAGATGCGCCCGGATAGCTCGTGGAAACCACCAGCTGCGGCAGCTGCAGGGAAGGAATCAGCTCCTGCTTGAGGCTGGTCAGGGCGAGGCTGCCGAAAATGGCAACGACGATGGTGATCAGCGCGATCAGCGCCCGGTTCTTCATGCTCAAGACAGCGAGAAAATGCACTCGTTCAGTATCTCATTGCAGAGAGTGCAGACTTCCCGGCCGGGGCAGCCGTTGCTGCCGAGGACGGCGGAGGAGCGTACCCTCACCCGCAAGAAGCCCCATCAACCCGAACGACAAGGAGAAACCATGTCTGTTGCACGCGTAACCACGCTCAGCGTCCGGTCCGACGAATCCTTCGAGCACGCCGTCGCCGCCGGCATCGCCCGGGCGAGCAAGACCCTGCGTGGGGTCTCCGGCGCCTGGGTCAAGGAGCAGAAGGTGGAGGTGACCGACGGCGAGATCACCTCGTTCGACGTCGTGATCGAGGTCACGTTCGTGCTCGACGACTGAGCCCGGGCAGCGCCCGAGCAGCCGGCCCGACAGGTCGCGGGCGTCGCGGGGGCGGCATCCGCGACGCCGGGCACGGTCGGCCCGGCAACGTCAGGTCAGACCGTTGCGTGGTGGCGGACCAATAGTGTGGACTTCCATGACCCGTCGCCTCGCCCAACTCCTCATCGGCCTCTTCCTGTACGGCCTGGGGATCGCGCTGATCGTGCGCGGAGAGATCGGCGTTGCCCCGTGGGACGTCCTCACCCAGGGCATTTCGGGCCGCACCGGCCTCGGCTTCGGGCTGGTCACCGTCCTGATCAGCGGCGTCGTGCTGCTGCTCTGGATCCCGCTACGTCAGAAACCGGGCGTGGGCACCGTGCTGAACGCCCTCCTCGTCGGGCCGGCGGCGGATGTCGGCCTCTGGCTGATCCCGACGGGTCTCGATCTCTGGGTACGCATCATCCTGTTCGCGGCGGGGCTGCTGGTTCTGGCGATCGCCACGGGCCTCTATATCGGCGCTCATTTCGGTCCCGGCCCGCGCGACGGATTGATGACGGGTCTGCACAGGCGCACGGGCTGGCGCATCTGGATCGTGCGCACGGGCATCGAGGTGACCGTGCTCAGCATCGGCTGGGCGCTCGGTGGCAACGTGGGCATCGGCACGGTGCTGTTCGCACTGCTGGTCGGCCCGCTCTGCCACTGGACCATCCCGTTCTTCGCGATCACCCGGCCCACAGCTGAAGACGCCCGGCTCGAGGAGACCCTCGAGGGTTCGGTGCATCCCTCCGATCCGTCGATCGACAGCCCGGCGAACTGACCCGGGCGCGAAATTGGGGTTACACCCGCACCATTCGCGCTTGAACTACTCGACCAGGGGTTCATCCCGGACGAGATCGACCAGCCAATCCGCCAGCATCCGTCCGTACACCGGGTCAGCGGCCCGGTCGTGCTGATATGCGTGCCAGCGCCGCGCATCCGCGGAGGTCGTCGAATGGCGCGAGATGAAGTCGGTCAGCGGACAGCCGTCGAGCCCGGTCGGGTGCGGCGATGCCAAGCACAGAAACTGCCAGTGGTACGCGAGGGCGCCGAGAGCGCTCCGCACCGTGTTGGGTTGCAACGGGACGACGAACGCGGCCACCCAGCCAGGTACCTCCGCTGCCGGCATGGGACGGGCGAAGACATACCCCTGCCCCAGCGGCACTCCGAGAATGCTCGCGGCCTCCGCCGTCCCGACGTCCTCAAGTCCTTCGATCACGACGCCGACGCCGAAGTCGCGACCCATCTGGGTCAGTGCCGAGATGACACGCAGCGTCTCCACCGGCCTGGACCGGATCTCGTCGAGCAGGCCACGGTCGAGTTTGATCGCATCGAAAGGAAGCGCGAAGAGGCGCTGGAGAGTGCTGTAGCCCGAGCCCAGATCGTCGAGGGAGAGCCCCACGCCAAGGTGGAGGAGTCGGTCGATCGCCTCGATCTGCACATCAGCATCCATCGCCAGCGTCTCCAGCAGCTCCAGGCCGAGCCGGCCAGGCTCGATGCCATGGCGCCGGATCGCGTCGCCGACCCATCGTGCACAGTCCGGATGCCGGAGTGTCGACGGCGAGAGATTCACCGACACCCCGGTTGAGAGGCCCTCATGGTCCCACTGGGTGAGGCAGGCGAGAGCCTGGTCCAGGCCCCGCCGGAACAGCTCGTCGAGATCGGCCTCATCCAGGGCGGGAAGGAACCGTGCCGGCACCAGCACCGTGCCGTCCGCCAACGTCAACCGGGCCAGTGCCTCGACCCGGTGGAGCCCGCCGGTGCGCAGGTCCAGCACCGGTTGCATGAACATGGACAGCCCCCCGGCGAACAGCCGATCCCGAAGGGACCGGGCGGCAGGCGCATCGGTCGTTTCCGCGACAGTGTCGACGTGCCGGTGTAGCGCAGCCTCGGGAGGGTCCGGGGCCAGCGACCACCAGAGGCCCGCGGGCCGGGACGCACGGGTCTGACGGAGCGCGGCGTCGGCTCGATGGAGGAGGGAACCGGCCGGGCCGTCTCTCGGGATGCGGGCCAATCCCATGCTCACGGCGATGGCGCAGTCCTGGCCCCGGCCCCGATGCGCGATCGAGAAAGGCGCCTCCACGGCCCCGTGCAGGCGCGCCAGAGAGTCCGCTAACCGGGTCCCTCCGTCGATGTTCTCGAGGACGACGGCGAACCGATCACCGCCGAGACACGCCAGGAAGTCCCCATCCGCCAGCCGATCCCGCATCCGGCGCCCGAGTTGTTTGAGCAGGCTGTCGCCCGCCTCGTACCCGAAAGCGCCGTTGATCGATCGGAGCGAGATGACGTCGACCATGGCCAGGGCTGCCCCCGGACGCGCTCCGCGCTCGGACAGATGCAGATCCAGAGCGCGGCGGTTCGGCAGGGTGGTCACCGGATCGTGGCTGGCCTGGAACCGCAATTCCTCCTGGTGTGCCATGCGTGCGGTGATGTCACGCTGGACGCTGACAAAGTGGGTGATGGTTCCGTCATCGTCACGAAGCGGCCTGATGCTCAGGCTATTCCAGAAGGGGGAACCGTCCTTTCGGTAGTTGAGAACCTCGCCCTCGTACGGCTCCCCGCAGTTCAGCGCCCGCCGGATTGCCGCCGTGACCGCCGGGTCCGACCCTGGCCCTTGCAGCACACGGCAGTCGCGGCCGAGGAGCTCGGTTTCGCCATAACCCGTGATGGCGGTGAAGGACGCGCTGACGTGAAGAATTCTCTGCTGCGGATCGGTGATCAGGGAGGCCTGGGACGTGGCGGCAAACGCCCGAACCAACACTCCCCCGGTCTCGTTCCCGGTCGGGCCGACCGGCGGCAGGTCGGGGAAGGTGGCTCGCAGGCCGGACTCGGACGCAACTGACATTCGCGCGCGCGCGGGCCAATGATGGGTCACGACGTCGAACGACCCTCAGAGGTTTCTCTCATTGGCCCGGCCTTCCCGATGTGTACGGATGCGGCCAAAACCTGTCTCCCCCACCCGGACCGCCAGCCAGGACCGGCACCGGTCGAACCATAAGTTCAATGGAAAGATTACCGGCCGGGGCCGCCGCGTTCAAATCCGCTCGTCTCCGCGGCCAATGCGCAGGAAGACGACGCCGGCGAGAGACGCCGCGGCTACGCGCAGAAGTCGGCGATCGTGCGGGTCAGGATGTCAGTGAGGGCATCGACGGATTCCGCGTCCGCCCACTCCGTGTCGGCGTGCGCCCCGCCCCCGTCGACGCCCACGACCAGGCAGGGGATGCCGGCCTCGTGCAGCAGTCCGGCATCGGTCCAGAACGGCTCGCCGCGGATCTCCGGCGAGCGCCCGAGCACGTGGGTGGCGTGGGCGCTGACGGCGCGCACGATCGGCCACTCGGGATCGGCCTCGAACGCCCCGCGCGCCACGAGCCGCCTCAGCCGGAAGCGGAACCCGGCGACGCTCCCGGCGAGCCGCTCCAGCAGCGCCCGGAGTTCGGCCTCGACCTGATCGGGGCTCTGTCCGGGCAGCATGCGCCGCTCGATCGTGAGCGTGCAGGCGGCGGCGACGGTGGCGGCATCCGTGCCCCCGGCGATGGTCGAGACGCGCACGGTGCCGTGCCCGAGCAGCGGATGCGCCGGCGCCGCCTGGATCCCGGCCCGCAGTTCGTCGAGGGCGCGCAGCACCAGGCCGGCGTGCGCGATGGCGTCGACACCGCGCTCGGGCTGGGACCCGTGGGCGGCCAGCCCGGTGAGCTCCACCTCGAACCAGGCGAAACCGCGGTGCGCGAGCGTGAGGGCCAGCTCGCTCGGCTCGGCCACGATCGCCGCGTCGGCGCGGAAGCGGCGCAGCACCTCCATGGTGCCGAGGCTGCCGAACTCCTCGTCGGCGACCAGGGTCACGATGACGTCGCCGGCGAGAACGGATGCGCCGGTCGCCGCCGCGGTGTCGGGCACCGGAGCCCCGACCCCGGTCGCCCGGGCCGCCGCGACCAGGATCGCCGCGACGCCACCCTTCATGTCGAAGGTTCCCCGGCCGGAGACGCGCCCGTCCCGGAGCTCGCCCGAGAACGGGTCGCCTGCATATCCGCCGACGCCCACGGTGTCGAGGTGCCCGTTGAGCATCAGGGAGCGTCCTCCCCCGGTGCCGCGCCGGATGCCGACGATCGTGGGGCGCCCCGGGTGCTCCTCGAGTCGGTGCACCTCGAACCCGCGCCGGGTGAGCCACTCGGCGCACCAGGCTGCGATCATCCGTTCGCCGGCGGCCCCCGGAACCAGGTCGGGGTTGACCGAATCGATGCCGACGAGCGCCTGCAGCACCCCCACCGCTTCGCTCTGCGCTTTCACACCCCCAACCTAGCGGCGACGCCAGGGCGGTTGGGTACCATATTCCATGGATGATGGCGCGAAACGGGAAACCGGCACCGGCTCGGACGCGAGCGCCGGGCCGGCTACACCAGGCGAACGGATGCGCCCCCGCGCCTCCTGGGGACTCGTGCCCGCGGCGCTGCTCGCCGCGTCGGCCGTGGTGCTGTTCGGCCTGCGCGAACCGGTCCCCGGCTATGCGCTCCTTGCCGCCGGCCTCGGGCTCGCGTTCGTGCTGGACCGTCCCCTGTTCAAGGACCTGCTGCTGCTCGCGATCGGGCTGCTGATCGTCAGCACCATCTCGGTCGAGGCCGACATCAGCTACCCGAACATGGTGCTGATGGGCACCGTGCTGACCCTCGCGGTGCTCGTGCCCTACCTGCTGTCCCGCTACGTGTTCGGCGACCATGCCATCCGGTTCCCGATCCGCACCGGCCAGCGCTGGACCACCGTGGAGAAGTGGTACCTGCCGCTCGTGCTGCTGCTGGGCTACCTGATCCTGCCGACCTATTTCATCCGCTCCGGCGCCTACCTGAACTGGCCCACCGTGACCGCCCCGGACGAGATCGCCCGGCTGTTCGTGGGCGTCGGCTTCGTCGGCATCTGGGACGAACTCTTCTTCATCTGCACAGCCTTCGCCCTGCTCAGGCGGCATTTTCCCGACTGGCAGGCCAACCTGCTGCAGGCCGTGATCTTCACCTCGTTCCTGTGGGAACTGGGCTATCAGAGCTGGGGGCCGCTGATGACGTTCCCCTTCGCGCTGCTGCAGGGCTACACATTCAAGCTCACCAACTCGCTCACCTACGTCGTGGTGGTGCACCTGCTCTTCGACGCGGTGGTCTTCCTCGTGATCGTGCACGCGCACACCCGCGAGTGGCTGCCGATCTTCCTGTACTAAGGGAAGGGAGCCGGAGCCCCCTCGGCGAGTGAGCAGGCACACGGATGCCCGCCCGCCACCCTTGCGGGTTCGGCACAGGCCGCCAATGCTGAAGGCATGTGGGCAGAAGGCGTCTGGGTGACACCGCTCCTGGTGGTCATCGGCTGGGTCCTGGTGGGACTCGCGGCAGCGTTCGTGATGATCCGACGCGGCCACGACGCTCTGATCTGGCTGGCACTCGGTCTGGCCGCGGGTCCGTTCGCCATCGCGCTGGCCGGGCTGGCCGTCTTCCTCGAGCGGGAGGAGCTGGCCGAGGCCGCCGTGGTGCCCGGCGAGTCCCTCGAGGGAGACGTGCGCGTTCTGGTCTGCATCGACGGCTCGGAGGCGGCCGACCATGCCGCCGTCACGACCGTGCTGCTCCTCGGGGCCCGACTCCAGACGGTGACCCTGCTCACGGTTCTGGACTTTGACACGGCCCTTGACACCGCCCCGGAGAAGCTCGACCGCATCGCGGCCGGCATCCAGTCCGGTGCCGTGACCCGGCTCGCCGAACTGGCCGTGCACCCCTACAGCACGCGGGCCACGGGCAGCGCCGCGGACCAGATCCTGCGTCGGGCCGGCTCAGGCGCCTACGACCTCCTCGCGCTCGGCGCGCACCGGCAGCGCCGCTCCCGTTTTCTGGGCAGCGTCGCCCGGGAGATCGCCAACAAGTCCTCGATCCCGCTGCTGACCGTACGGGCTGCGCCGGTCGAATCCATCGAAACGGCCGAGCGTGCCGCCGGCCGCGGGCTGAGCCCCGATCCCGAGCCCTGATGCGGGCGGCGCTCGCACGCTGAGCCTCGCCTGAGAATGCGGCCCAGAGTGCCGGTGGACACTTGCCCCCGCGTGACACGCGATATATCGTGAATGTCACCAAGACGCGATATATCGTGAAAATGAGGTGGGCATCCGTAGCCGGAGGCCGCACCACTAAGGAGAATTCCATGGCTTTGGAAAAATGGCTCGTGACCCCCGGGCAGGCCAAGGTGATCGATGTCGAGACCGTGCGCACGCTCAAGGTGGGCATGATCGGCGGAACGATCGACGTGATCGGCCACGACGAACCCGGCACGCGCATCGAGGTGCACAGTGTGACCGGCAAGGACCTCAAGATCTCGATCGACGGCGACACCCTGGAGATCGACCACCCGCAACTTCGCTGGGACAACTTCCTCGACGTGTTCGCCTCGTTCCGCGGCACCGCGAAGGCCGACGTCAGCATCATGGTTCCTCGCGATGTCGCTCTGAAGCTCGGCGTCATCTCCGCTGAGGCCCTCATCTCCGGCCTCACGACCGGCGTGCGCCTCAGCACGGTGTCGGGTGAGATCGTGGTCGACGGCGTCACCGGCGACCTGGAGCTCAATGCCGTGAACGGCGAGATGAGCGTGCGCGACCACGTGGGCGGCATCATCGTGCACACGGTGTCCGGTGATTGCACGGCGAGCGGGGCCATCACCCGGTTCAGTCTCGACGGTGTGAACAGCGAGGTGTTCCTCGACATCGAGGGCACCCCCGACTCCATCAACACCAACACGGTCAGCGGCAACCTCACGGTGCGCCTCGGCGCCGACGTGGCCACCCGCTACCGCCTGAACACCGTCTCGGGCACCCTGCAACTCGACGACCAGACCATCCGCGGCACCTTCGGCAAGGGCTACGAGTCCAGCACCGGCACCCTCGAGGGCCACTGGCTCGAACTGCAGGCCAACTCGGTTTCGGGCGACATCACGGTGGTGCGTCAGCACGTCGAGACCGCGGCCGCAGCCTCCGGCCAGGCCGACGCCGAACCCGGCGACGCCCACGCTCACGGGGAGGTCTGGGAATGACCCCCGTCTTCGCCCACGGCAGTCTCCGCCTCTACCTGCTCAGCCTGCTCGCCGACCAGCCCCGGCACGGCTACGAGCTGATCCAGGCGCTCAGCGACCGCTTCGGCGGCACCTACATCCCGAGTGCCGGCACGATCTACCCCCGACTGGCCAAGCTCGAAGAAGAAGGACTCGTCACGAAGTCGACGGATGGCCGCAAGACCGTCTACGAGATCACCGACGCCGGACGCGCCGAACTCCAGGCCCGCCAGGCAGATCTGCACGACCTCGAGACCGAGGTTGCCGACTCCGTGCGGCGACTGGCCGACGAGGTGCGCACGGGGGTCAGTGCCGCGATGCGCAGTCTGCGCCTCGACCTGGCCTCCGCCAAGCGCCAGGCCGGCGATGCCCGCAGCGCACGCAAGGCGGGCACGTACGCTGCGACCGCGGCCGGCAACGCGGCGCGAACCGCGGCCGGAGCCGCCGCCGGCGCGGCAGCCGGT
>NZ_SOHA01000037.1 GCF_004403065.1 Cryobacterium cryoconiti | reverse complement strand
CGCTCGCCCGCGCGCCCGGCCCGCTCGCCCGGCCCGCGCGCCCGCCCGCCCGCCCGCTGCCGCAACTGTCGCCGAAGCGGACATTTGTGCCCGGTGTGCGGGCAACAGTTGTCCGCTCGGGCAACAGTTGCGGCCAAGGGCAGCCAGGGGCAGCCAGGGGTGGCCAGGGGCGGCCAGGGAGCGGCCGGGACGGGCCGGGAGAGACCCAACCCGCGGCATCCGTTGCCCCGCTGATGTGCGGGCAACGCCAACTGCGGAGAATTTCGAGACTCGCCGTGTGGCGGGGCGACGGATGCCGCGTGTCGCGAAATTCTCCGCAGTTACGGTGTTCTATTTCGCGCTGGCAGTCGGCCGCGGTTGCGCACCGGCACCCGCACCCGCACCCGCCGCGGCCGCCGCCACCGGCGCCAGCGGCTTGTTCGCGTCGAGCACCGCGTGGTAGGCGGGCAGGTGCGTGAACAGCTCGTCGGTGAGCGGGTTGCGGCGTCTCTTCACGATCGTGTAGATCTGGTAGATCACGACGGCGATGTTGGCCGCGAGGGCCACGGCGCTGACCCAGAACAGGGCGACCGGGTCGTGCGAGGACTTCACCGCGAACTGCGAGCTCGACACGAACGTCGGGAAGGCCATGGTGAACATCATCCAGAACGCCAGGGTCTGCGCGCGGTGCTGCAGCCAGGCGCCGCGCTTGATGAAGAAGGCGGGGATCGTGCACGACACGAGCAGGGCAGCGCCGGCGTAGAACGAGTGGTCGCCGACCGCGTTGTAAACGTAGGCGAAGTTCCAGAGGTCGTAGGCGATGATCCAGAACCAGAGCATGTCCGGCCAGATCATGTCCTTCTTGGGGCCGCGGCTGATGATGATCCCGGCCCAGCCGCAGATCGTGAGCAGGTTCAGCAGCCCGGCGATGCCGTTCATGATGTTCCACGGTCCGCCCACCATGAACACCCCGTCGACCATCCCGTTGAGCCCGTAGACCTGGAAGTCGCGAATCACGGCCTCGAAGATGTTCAGCGCCAGAATGAACGCGGGGAACATCAGCGCGTACCGGTTCTTGGCCAGACGCGGAATGAAACGGATGGCCATGAAGCCCAGACATCCGGCGAGTGCTGAGTAGACCTTTACCCAGTGGAACCAGGTGCCCGTGCTGGACCCGGCACCGGCGGTGGTGGGCCAGACGAAGATCGTCAGCGCCACCGGCAGTGCGATGAACAGCGCCAGCGACGCCCATTTGCTCGACCGTGCGACCTCGTTGGCGATCATCAGCCCCGCGACGACCGCGACCCACATCAGGGTCGACGACCAGGGGATCGTATCGAATAGGAACATATGCGGATACTCCTTTGTACTGGGTGAATAAGTTCGTACTGGGTGAAGAGGTGATGCTGAAGGAAAAGCCTTAGGCCGGCGCGTTGCGGTCGAGGTGGAGCGTCTGGCGCACAATCGCGACCAGCACGTCGTCCGAGACGGTGGGCGTGGAGCGTACGAGCCCGATCAGCCCGAACACCAGCACGTAGAACACCTCGGAGACGTTGTCGATCCGGATCTTGTGTCGCCGTGCGTACGCCTCGACGGTGGTGACCTGCAGCCGGTCGACGACGGCCTTGACGGCCCGGTCGACGAACTCGTTGTAGAGGCCCGCGTACTCGGTGCGGCCGAGTTCCTCGCGGAACAGGTCGGTGCGATGCAGGTGGTGACGAAACAGTGCGACGCAGTCGACCAGCGCGCGGTCGATGTCGCCGGGGATGCGGGCGGCGTCCCAGAGGTTGAGGTCGGTCACGAACTCCGCGATGTGGTCCTCGCAGATGAGGTCGATGATCGCGTCTTTGTCCGGGAAGTAGTGGTAGATCAGGCCGCGGGTGACGCCGACCCGGGCGGCGATGTCGGTGATCTTCACCCGGGCCACGCCGCGCTCGGCGACCAGTTCCCGGGCGGCCCGCAGAATGTCGTCCCGGCGTTCGTCCGGCTGCTTGCTCTGGCGCACGGGCACGGGCACGGGCGAAGAACCGGGCACGGGCGAAGAAGCCGGCACGGTCGCTTTCGATGTGAACTCGTCGGGCATCGGAGCCTCCTCGGCAACTGGGTTGAAGCGTGTGGTGGGGCGGGATCCGCCCTCTGCCCCGATCCTAGGACCACGATTGACACTGTGTCAATGACACTGTGTCAACGGATGCCGTGCGGCGTCACATGGCCGCTGCCGAATACAACAGCATTTATGATGGGAGCTTGGCTGTGCCCGCGTACCCGAACCCCAGGAGTGCCACGTGAGCTTGATCGTGCAGAAGTTCGGCGGATCATCCGTTGCCGACGCTGAAAGCATTAAGCGTGTCGCGAAGCGCATCGTCGACACGCGCAAGGCGGGCAACGAGGTTGTCGTCGCCGTGTCCGCGATGGGTGACTCCACCGACGAGCTGCTCGACCTCGCGCACGAGGTCACCCCGATTCCGGCGCCGCGCGAGCTCGACATGCTGCTCACGGCCGGTGAACGCATCTCGATGGCGCTGCTCGCCATGGCGATCAAGAGCATGGGCTACGACGCCCGCTCCTTCACCGGCAGCCAGGCCGGCATGATCACGGATGCCCAGCACGGCGCCGCGCGCATCGTCGACGTGACTCCCGGGCGCATCCGTGACGCCCTCGACCAGGGTGCCGTCGCCATCGTCGCCGGCTTCCAGGGCTTCAACCGCGACACCAAGGACATCACCACCCTCGGCCGCGGCGGATCCGACACGACCGCCGTCGCACTCGCTGCCGCGCTGAATGCCGACATCTGCGAGATCTACACGGATGTCGACGGCGTCTTCACTGCCGACCCGCGCGTCGTTCCCCTCGCCCACAAGCTCGACCGCATCTCCAGCGAGGAGATGCTCGAGCTCGCCGCCGCGGGCGCGAAGGTGCTCTATATTCGGGCCGTGGAATATGCGCGGCGTCACGGTGTGACTCTGCATGTGCGGTCCTCGTTCAACAACAACGTCGGCACCATCGTCTACAACCCCGACACCACGAGCCCGCATGTCGCGATTCCGAACTCGTCGGCAGCAGAGCGCACGCATCCCAATAACGCACCCGCGAATGGAGAGACAGTGGAAGAGCCAATCATCGCCGGGGTCGCCGCCGACCTGAGTGAAGCCAAGGTCACGGTCGTCGGCGTTCCCGACATCCCGGGCAAGGCCGCGCAGATCTTCAAGATCGTCGCCAAGACCAACGCCAACGTGGACATGATCGTGCAGAACGTGTCGGCCGCGTCCACCGGCCTGACCGACATCTCCTTCACGCTGCCCAAGTCCGAGGGCCAGCAGGTGCTGACCGCGCTCACGAACGAGCAGGTCAACGTCGGTTTCGCGGGGCTGCAGTACGACGACCAGATCGGCAAGCTCGCGCTCGTCGGCGCCGGCATGCGCACCAACACCGGTGTCTCGGCGAAGCTGTTCGAGGCCCTGTTCGAGGCCGGGATCAACATCGAGATGATCTCCACCAGCGAGATTCGCATCTCCGTGGTCACGCGGGCCGACACCATCAACGAGGCACTGCGGGTTGTGCACACCGCTTTCGGCCTCGACGCCACCGACAACGCGATCGTGCACGGCGGCACCGGCCGCTAACCGGCAGCCGCAGCCCGGCGCGTTGCCCGGCCCGCAGCCCGGCGCTCAGCCCGGCGCTCAGCCGGGCGCGCAGCCCGGCCCGTCGCCCCTCCGAGTAGCGCATCGTGCATAACTCCTGCAATTTGCTCGGAAACCCCCTGTTTTTGCCCTTTTCGGCTTCGAACGGGAGAATTTGCAGGAGTTATGCACATAAGTAGGGTCGACCACCAACCGATTGAGGAAAACACAGTGACCAGCAGCACAGGAATCCAGATCGGCGTCGTCGGAGCCACCGGCCAGGTCGGAGCCGTCGTGCGCCGCCTGCTCGAGGAGCGGGACTTCCCGGTCGACGGCATTCGTTTCTTCGCCTCGTCCCGGTCCGCCGGCACGATGCTGCTCTTCAAGGGCCAGAAGATCGTCGTCGAAGACGCCGCCACCGCCGACCCTGCCGGGCTCGACGTGGCCATCTTCTCCGCCGGTGCCACGCTCTCCAAGACGCAGGCTCCCCGCTTCGCGGCGGCGGGCGTCACCGTGATCGACAACTCGTCCGGCTGGCGGATGGACCCCGACGTGCCCCTGGTCGTCAGCGAGGTCAACCCCGAGGACATCAAGCTCGCCACCAAGGGCATCATCGCCAACCCGAACTGCACCACCATGGCGGCCATGCCCGTGCTCAAGGTGCTGCACGACGAGGCCGGCCTCGAGCGTCTGATCGTGAGCACCTACCAGGCGGTCTCCGGCAGCGGACTCGCCGGCGCCCGCGAACTCGCCAGCCAGGTGCGGGCCGCCGCGCAGAGCGACAACCTGCTGCAGCTGGTGCACGACGGGTCCGCCGTGGCCATGCCGGCCCCCATCGTCTACGCCCGCCCGATCGCGTTCGACGTGATCCCGCTGGCCGGTTCCATCGTCGACGACGGCGAGTTCGAGACCGACGAGGAGAAGAAGCTCCGCAACGAGAGCCGCAAGATCCTGGGCCTGCCCGACCTGCTCGTGTCCGGCACCTGCGTGCGCGTGCCCGTCTTCACCGGCCACGCCCTCTCCATCAACGCCGAATTCGCCAACCCGCTCACGGTCGCCCGCGCCCTTGAACTGCTCGCCACGGCGCCCGGCGTGGTCGTGACGGATGTCCCCACACCCCTCGAGGCAGCCGGTCAGGACCCGAGCTTCGTCGGTCGCGTGCGCCAGGACCCGGGGGTGCCGAACGGGCGCGGCCTGGCCCTCTTCATCACCAGTGACAACCTGCGCAAGGGTGCGGCTCTCAACGCTGTGCAGATCGCGGAGCTTGTTGCGGCGGACCTGCTCGTTCGCTGACCTGAGCGTTGTGGTGAACGCCGGGCTGCCCACTCCGCTAAGGTCAGATTCCGTGGGCAGGATTCGGAATTCAAGTGGCGTGACGCGCATGGCATTCGGGGTATTCGCCGGGATCGCCGTGGTCCTCATGTTCCTGTCGCTGGGGCTGCTCGTCACCGACCCGATCCAGCACTGGCTGATCGCCGGGGTGGGCGTGTTCTGTGCCGCCATTCTGGAGCTCACCTGGGTGCGGGTCGGTTCCCTCGCCCACCGCAGCCCGCTGATCAGCCTGCCCGTGCTGGTCCTGCCCGCGCTGGCCCCGACCGTCGGCTTGACGGCCGGCGCCGGCGTGATTGCGCTGGGCGTGTTGCTCGCGATCCTGGTCGAGTCCGGGCGGCTCAACGTCGCTCTGTACAGTGCCGGGCTGCAGGGTGCCGGGGCTTTGGCGGCCGCGGGACTCTTCACCTGGTTCAGCACCGGCGGCATGCCGAGTCTGGTGGCCGTGGCCGTGGCATCCGTGGGCTATGTCGCCTTCGTCATCGTGGTCGAGGTGCTGCGCCGGTACTGGCGCAGCGACCCTCTCGAAAGCGGCGCGCGGCCGATGTTGTCGCCGCTGCGAGTGGCCGTGACCCTGTTGTGCACCGCCGTCATCTGTGTGGTGGCCGCCCTGTGGAGCGTCGAGGGCCTGCCGTTCCTGGTGCGCCTGACCACCACCGCCGATGCCATCATCGTTCTCGGCGCGCTGATGATCGTCGCGTTGGTGGCGAAGGTCGCGACCGTCGTCGTCGGCATGCGCCACCGGTTGGCCGGCCTGGTTGCCGCCGCGACGGCGCTGGGCGTCGATCCGATCGACGCCGGCACCGCGATCGGCACGGCGATCGGCAGCGTCATCGGCACCATGCCCGGCGGTGCACCCGACGGTGATCCGGCCCACGAACCGGCCTCTCCGGCGGCGACCTCCGAGTTGCTCCGGCGCGTGGTGGCGGATGCGATCGGCGCCGAGTCCGTCGTCGTGCGCGGCGAGCCCGCTCGCGCTGGTGAAATCAGCATGCTGTTGCCCATGCCGGGGGTGGCCGGCCCGGAGAAATTCATCGTCGCCCGGCGCGACATCATGGACGGCGCTTTCACCGGAAACGACCGCCGCGCCCTGCAGGCTCTCGCCGCGACCGCGGAGATGGTGGTGCGGTCGCGCCGGAATATCGCCGGGCTGACCCTGCGCGCCAACACCGATCCGCTCACGAGCCTGCCCAACTACGGCGCGTTCCAGGAGGCGCTGGCCAACATCAACGACCACCGCGACTATTCCGAGGCGCTGGCCGTGCTGTTCATCGACCTCGACGAGTTCAAGCGCCTGAACGACCGGTACGGCCACCAGACCGGCGACGAGGTGCTGCGGGAACTCGGCCGCCGCCTCCGGGCCGTGGTGCGCCCGAGCGATGTGGTCGCCCGGGTTGGCGGCGACGAGTTCGTCGTCATCCTCACCCACCTCGCGTCGCTGGGTGAGGCCAAGACCATCGCCGAGCGCATCATCGTGGTCACGGGGGAGCCGATGCCCGTGGGTCAGACCACGTACAGCCCGATCATCAGCGTGGGCCTGGCCTACTCGGCGCACCGGGAAACCGACGTCAACCAGCTGGTTCAGGACGCCGACCGGTCGATGCTCGCCATCAAGAAGTCCCGGCGGCGCGGTGGGCCGTCCAAAGAGAGCAGCATCAACATCTCGAGTCACCGTTCCTCGCAGATGAACGACATCATCGCCCACGCCATCGACGAGGACCAGCTCGAGGTCGCCTTCCAGCCCATCGTCAGCCTGGTCACCGGCCAGATCTGGGCCTTCGAGGCACTTGTGCGGTACACCCACCCCGACCTGGGCCGCTTGTCGCCGCCGTCGATCGTGGAGAAGGCCAAGGGCCTCGGCCGGCTCGACGCCATGACCCGCCAGGTGGCGGTGAAGGCGATGGCCGCGGCCGCAGACTTCCGCCTGGTCGAACAGAGCGTGATCTGCATGACCATCAACGTCGAGGCCGGGCAGATCCTGCCCGAGCGCGTCGGCGACTTCATCGAGGACCTCGCGGGGCGCTACCCCGGGATCTCCCTCTGCCTCGAGCTGAACGAGCGGTCGATGACCAAGGTGACCCCGGCCATCCGTGCCCAGGCCGACCGCCTGCGCGACCTCGGCATCATGATCGCGCTCGACGACTACGGCTCCCAGGATTCGTCCGTCGACTCCCTGGTGCGGATGCCGATGGACATCCTCAAAATCGACCGCAGCCTCGTGGACGACCTCGACGACATCCGCCAGCGCGAGGTGCTCACGGCCCTGCAGGGTTTCGGTGACAACCTCGAGTACTCGATGATCGTCGAGGGCGTGGAGAACGACGCGATGGCGAACCACCTGTCGGCGCTCGGCATCCGTTCGGCGCAGGGGTTCCACTACGGCGTGCCGGAGGGCTTCGAGAAGACGCTGTCCCGGCTGGAATTGTTCGGCGCCCGCGCGGTCGTGCCCCGCGACGAGGTGCAGCCGGCCGCGCCGGACGCGCTGTCGGCAGCGCCGGCTGCGCTGTCGGCAGCGCCGGCTGCGCCGATGGGCGCGTTACCCTTGAATTCATGAGCAAAGAACCGATTCCGTTCGAGGTGGAGACGCTCGTGCTCGACCTCGAGGTCGACCGGCGGGCCCTGCTCTACCCGGTGCTCGACACCGTGCGCGACGCCATGCCCGAGGGCTATCGGCTCGGCGTGTACAACGGCATCCTCGGCTGGGTGGTGCCGCTGGAGACCTACCCGAACACGTACAACAAGCAGCCCCTGGCCTATGTGAGCCTGGCCGCGCAGAAGAACTACAACTCGCTCTACCTGATGAGCCTGTACAGCTTTCCCGAGAAGGATGCCGCCTTCCGCGCCGACTGGGCCGCCACCGGCCGCGCCCTGAACATGGGGAAGAGCTGTGTGCGGTTCAAATCGCTGGCCGACCTCGATCTCGACCTCATCGCCCGCGAGGTCGCGAGCGTCTCCGTGCAGGATTTCATTGCCCACTACGAGCGGGTGAAGCACCAGGACTGAGGCCCTTTCGGGGCCAACCGTGACCTGAGCGGCCCGCGTTCCGGCGGGAAGCATCCGTTACCACCGATATGGTGGAGGAGTGAATCCAATGGCGAAGATTGATGTCGTTCTTATTGGTGGCGGCATCATGAGCGCCACCCTCGGTACCTTGATCAAGGAACTGCAGCCGGACTGGACCGTCGAGGTCTACGAGCGTCTGGGCGAAGTGGCCCAGGAAAGCTCGAACCCGTGGAACAACGCGGGCACCGGCCACGCGGCCCTCTGCGAGCTGAACTACATGCCCGAGGCGAAGGACGGCTCCGTCACCGCCGCCAAGGCCGTGGCCATCAACGAGCAGTTCCAGATCAGCCGTCAGCTCTGGGCGCACCTGGTGCAGACGGGCGTGCTGCCCGCACCCACGAACTTCATCAACTCCACCCCGCACATGACCTTCGTGCACGGCAAGAGCAGCGTCGAGTACCTGCGCAAGCGGTTCGCGGTGCTCAAGGGCGAGCCTCTGTTCCAAGGCATGGAGTACAGCGAGGACCCGGCCGTGATCGGCACGTGGACCCCGCTGCTCACCCAGAAGCGCGCGAAGGGGCAGAAGATCGCGGCGACCCGCATCGTGTCGGGCACCGACGTGGACTTCGGCGCCCTCACCCGGTACCTGTTCGACAACCTCGCCGAGCAGGGCGTCGGCGTGCACGTGAACCAGCAGGTCACCGGCCTGAAACAGCTCACGGATGGCACGTGGAAGCTCAATCTGCGCCGCCTGGTCGGCAATTACCCCAGCAGCGTCAACGCCCGGTTCGTTTTCGTCGGCGCGGGTGGCGGCGCCCTAGCGTTGCTGCAGCAGAGCGGCATCCCCGAGATCAAGGGTTTCGGCGGGTTCCCGATCAGCGGACAGTTCCTGCGCACCACCAACCCGAAGCTCGTCGCGCAGCACCACGCGAAGGTCTACGGCAAGGCTGCCAAGGGTGCGCCGCCCATGTCGGTGCCGCACCTCGACACCCGCGTGGTCGAGGGGGAGACCTCGCTTCTGTTCGGACCGTACGCCGGCTTCACGCCCAAGTTCCTCAAGTCGAGCTCCTGGCTCGACCTGCCGTTCTCGATCCGGCTGCACAACATCGGCCCGATGCTGGCCGTGGCCGCACATAACTTCGGCCTGATGAAGTACCTGATCGGTGAGGTTTTCGCGTCGAAGAAGACGAAGCTCAAGGCGCTGCAGGAGTTCATCCCCACCGCCAAGATCGAGGATTGGGAACTGATCACCGCCGGACAGCGCGTGCAGGTCATGAAGAAGGATCCGGAGCAGGGCGGCGTGCTGCAGTTCGGCACCGAGGTCATCACCTCGGCCGACGGCACCATCGCCGGGCTGCTCGGCGCCTCGCCGGGAGCCTCGACCGCGGCCCCGATCATGGTCGACCTGATCAAGCGCTGCTTCCCCGAGCAGTACCCGGCCTGGGAGCCCAAGCTGCGCGAGATGATCCCGAGCCTCGGAACGAAGCTCTCCGACGATCCCGCCGCTGCCGCGGCCTCCCTGGCTGCCACCGCCGCCGCCCTGCACCTGACCGCCTAGGGCGACGCCGCCCGTCGCGCTGCTCGCTGGCCGCGCTGCTCGCTGGGCTCGTTCCCGGCCAGCACGTGCATAACTCCTGCAAATTCTGCAAAACAGGCCGATTCGGGGCTGAATCCGGCCTGATTCGATCAAATTGCAGGAGTTATGCAGCTGTCCAGCCGCGCCGGCCGCGCGCTGGCCGGCTCCGCCCGCACGTCCGCCGGCTGCGCCGCCCGCACGCTTCCCGGTGCTCCCGGCTGCCTCAGTGCCGCCCGGCCTCGTGCATAACTCCTGCAAATTCTGCGTAACAGGCCGATTCGGGGCCGAATCCGGCCTGTTTCGATCAAATTGCAGGAGTTATGCACAAAGGCGGAGGGACAGGGGGGTCAGCGAGTGGATGGGGTGGCGATCTCGCACAAAGTCGGCGCGAAGGGGGTGCCGGCCGCCACGATTGTGCACAATTCAGGGCATCTCCGTGCTGACGGATGCGGGTTTGCCTCTGCGGCTCAGAATCACCCGAACGTAGTGAGAGAATCTACCGAGCAGAGAGGGAACGCATGACGCTCGGGTTACCCGATCACCTGGTGAAGAGAACACTCAGTCATGCCCTCGCCCGGGCCGCGCACTGGTTCGCCCTCACCTGCCTGGCCGGAGCCCTGGCGTCGCTGATCATCCTCCGGTTGTCCACAACTGCGGCCGGAGATGCGGGAGTCGGTCCCACTGCCGAAGTGTCGAGCGACAACGCAACTGCCGCAGCCCTCGCCGACGCCGACACCGCAACCATCGCGGCAGCCCTCGCCCTCCTCCTGATGGCGGCCGTACTCGTGGCGTTGTCCCTGCGCCGCACCGTCGTTCTCTCCGTCGCGTATCTCGTCGTCGGCAGCGTCGCCACCTACCTCTACACGATGGCCGTGCTCGGCATGCCCGACGTCTTCCCGAGCTCGAACATCTTCCTCGTCACCCTGCCCAAGCTCGCCCTGGTCATGGTCGGCGGCGCGGGCACGGCCGCGCTGGTGGGCGTGCTCTGGGGCACCACCGGGTTCGTCCTGGCCGAAGCCGTCACGGTCTTCGCCGCGGTGCGCACCGGCGTGCCCTACGGCGAGGACGTCTACACCATCTCCACCTACTTCTTCCTCGTCGCCATGCTGCTGCTGACCGCCTTCGTGCGCCGCCAGCGCGCCGTGCAGGCCGCGCTGCACCGCGCCATGCAGACCGACCAGACCCGTCTGCTGCGCCATGACCTCGAGCTGCGCGCCCTCGCCCTCAACCAGGACACCACCCTCAACCAGCTTGTCGCCGTGGCCCGCGCGCATCCCGGTCCGCTCAGCGACCAGCTGGCCGGCAGCATCCGTGACTCGCTGCAGACCCTGCGCGGCACCGACTGGCTCACCGACGTCGACGCGCAGAGTGTGGAGCCGTCGCGGGGCACGGATGCCTGGCTCACCAGCGAGGTCTACGCCGCCATCGAGCGCAGTCGCGATCGTGGCCTCGTGGTGGAGGTCTCGGGGGAGCGCGCGGCCCTCTGCCGGCTCAGCCCGGCCAGCGACCGCGAGCTGGGCCTTGCCGTGCAGCAGTGCCTCGTGAACGTGATCCTCCACTCCGGCAAGGCCGCCGCGGAGGTTGTGATCGAGTCCGAGCCGACCAGCATTTCGCTGATGGTGATGGATGCCGGCCGCGGCTTCACGGAGTCCGAGACCGACGCCGACCGCCTCGGCCTGCGCCAGGCCGTGCGCCGCCGCATCGAGCAGTTGGGCGGTTCGGTGAGCGTCTTCACCCGGCCGGGGGCGGGAACCTCCGTGCTGCTGAGTGTTCCCGTGCCGTCCGACGAACCGAGCCCCGACCCGCAGGGTGCCCCCGGAGCCGCCCCCACCCCCACCGACACCCCCGACCCCGAGCGGGTGCCCCGATGACCCACACCCCGCCCGCGCACAACCCGCACACCCCGCCCGCGCACACCCCGCCCGCGCACACCCCCCACACCCGCCACACCCCGCCCGCCACCTCCACCATCACGATTCCCGTCGACGAGTCGCACATCCCGGCGGCGCCGTCGCTCACCACGCCCACGCCGCGCACCCAGTCCCAGCAGCGCCTCGACCCGCTGGGCGCCCTGACCACCTGGCCGATGGTGCCCGGGATCGCCACGGTGGTGCTCGGCTACGCGGTGTTCACGACGGTGGCGCAGGGTGATGAGATCCGGCATCCGTGGCTGGCCGCGCTGGCGCTCGTTCTGATCGCCGCCGCGTGCGCGACGCTCGTGGTCGTGGGCCTGCCGTCGCGCTCTCCGGTGCGGCAGAAGGCGCTGCTTTTGATCGTGGGCCTCGGCCTGGCCGCGCACCTGGTTGACCAGGCCGCCCGCTGGGGCGGCAACGCCCTGGTACAAGACGATTTCGGTCCGATCGGCGTCGGCCTCCTGCTCGTGGCTCTCGCCCCGCTGCGTCCGTGGCGCGAGCTCGCCCTCTCCGGTGTGCTCGCGGCCGTCGTCATCGGCGCGGTCACGCTGCCCCAGTCCGCGGCGCGCGTCATCGAGGTGTCGCCGGCCGTCTACGTGATCGTGGCCGTCACGCAGGTGCTCGCCCTCGCTCTGGCTGCCGCCGCCTACTCCCGCCGCATGGTGCGTCTGCTGGTGGCCTGGCAGACGGATGCCCAGCGCGCCATCGCCCGCCGCACCGAAGAGTCCCGCGGCAGCGTGGTGCGCTCCGTGATGGAGCAGCAGCTCGCCACCCTGACCCCCGGCGTGTTCCCCCTCTTCGACGGTGTTCTCGAACGCGGCGAGGTGACCAAGGCCGACGTGGCCCGGGCGAACGAGCTCGCGGCCGGGGTGCGCCGGGCGCTCGTGGCGCACATCGACGAGACCTGGCTCGACGCCGTGATCGCTCGCGAGCGCGCCGCTCTGGCCTCCCGCGGAGTGGATCCGCTGCTGGTGGTGTCCGACCCGGAGCACCGCGCGGCCCACTTCGGCGTGCAGCAGCGCGCGGCCACCTCCGCGCTGATCCGCATGCTCTGTCTGGCCCCGGGCTTCGACCCGCGCAGCCTCGTGGTGCAGGCCGACACCGAACCTGAATCCGAGCCCGACACCCAGATCGACCCGACGAGCGACCGCCAGCAGCGGCACTCCGGCATCGACACCTTCATCATCCAGGTCGGCCTCGACCTGCCGCCGCGCCGGGTGCGCCGGCTGCTGCGCTCCTACCTCGCCGTGCTGCGGGTGGTGTTCCCGTGGGTGCGGGTGAGCATCCGTCGGCCGCGTCTGACGCTGGAATTCGGCGACAAGCGCCCGCCGCGCGCGCCCAGTACGCTGGGCTAGGCGCACACGGCGCCGCAGGATTCAGCGCCGCTCTCAGCACCGGCGCGAGCAGCCGAGGGGGCAACCGGAAGAGCTATGGCGAAACTGTATTTCCGCTACGGAGCCATGAACAGCGGCAAGAGCACCTCGATGCTCCAGGCTGCCTACAACTACGAGGAACGCGGCCACCACGTGCTGCTGGCCAAGCCCTCGGTCGACACCAAGGGCGACCGCGGCGTGCTGTCCCGGCTCGGCGTCACCCGGGGAGTCGACTTCCTGCTCACCCCCGACGCGGATGCCTTCGCGCTCTTCCAGGAGCACCGCGCCCGGGTGCTGGCCGAGTCCGGCCTCGATGTGAGCTGTCTGCTCGTCGACGAGGCCCAGTTCCTCACGGAGCAGCAGGTGGACGACCTGCTGCGGATCGCGATCCTGGAGAACACCCCGGTGATGGCGTACGGCATCCGCACCGACTTTCAGACCGTGGCGTTTCCGGGCAGCCGGCGTCTGCTCGAGGTGGCGCACAGCCTCGAGGAGCTCAAGACCATCTGCCGGTGCGGCCGCAAGGCCGTGTTCAACGGGCGCCAGATCGACGGGGTCTTCGTCTTCGACGGCGACCAGGTGGCGATCGACGGCGCCGAAGTGACCTACGAATCGCTCTGCGGCTCGTGCTACCTCGAGGAGAGCGGCGGGGTGCTGAACAATCGCAGCCGGCCCGAACCCGCATGAGAGCGGTGAGAAGGGGCGCTCAACGATCGTAGATCGCGAGCGCCCCACCAGCCCCCCAGCAGGTATCCCCGTCTATAAACGTAGGTTGCGCTCGTCGCTCTGAACAGCCGTTACTTCTTGTGGCACCACAACGAGGGGCACGACGACCACAACTCGATCACGGCACGACCGCAGCACGACCGCAGCACCTCACCGGCCCCGCGCCGGAGCATGATCCGGCCCAGACCCTGCCCTCTGCACCATGAAACCAAGGAACGACGATGTCCCGCTTTCGCGTAGCCCTGATCGATGACCACGAGATCGTAGCCCGCGGATTCGCGGACCTCTTCGCCACGATCCCCGAGATCGAGGTGGTGGCCACCGTGACCACGGTGACCGAGCTGCTCGAGTCGGCGGCGCAGACCACGCCCGTGGACCTCGTCATCCTCGACCTGCGATTGTCCGACGGCTCCACCGTCACCGGCAACGTGGACCGGTTGCGGGCTGCGGGCGCGGCGGTGCTCGCGTTCACCGGCGGCGACGACGCCGGCCTGATGCGGGCCGCCGCGCGCGGGGGAGTGCTGGGCGTGGTGCGCAAGAGCGAGCCCACCGCGGTGCTGCTCGACGCTGTGACCCGGGCGGCGGCGGGGGAGGCCGTGGTCTCCACCGAGTGGGCTGCGGCCCTCGACGGTGACCCGGACCTCTCCGACGCCGGCCTGAGCGTGCGCGAGTGCGAGGTGCTCTCGCTGTACGCCGCCGGGGCGAAGGCGCCGCTGGTGGCCTCCCGGATGGGGCTGAGCGAGCTCACGGTGATCGACTACATCCGCCGGGTGCGCTCCAAGTACGAGCGCGTCGGCCGCCCCGCGAACACGAAGATCGACCTGTACAAGCGGGCGCTGGAAGACGGCATCCTGCCCATCCCCGGCCAGCCGTGACAGCCCCGGCCGCATGGGTGAGCCGCGGGAGGCGCCCGGCCGCGGGCATCCGGTCGCCGGCGTTGCCGCGGCCCGCGACCGAACGCCTTGCCCGGCTGCTCTACGCCGCCATGGGCCCCACCGCGCTGGTCTTCGGCCTGTTCTGCCTCGGCAGTTACCTCGAGCAGGCCTACCAGCCGGCGCGGCCGGCGTCGCTGATCGCCTGGCTGGTCGTGTTCGGGCTGCCCCTGATGCTCGGGCTGCTCTCGCAGCGCGCGCCACTGGGGCTGCTGCGCCAGCTGGCCCTGGCCGAGGGGGTGATCGTCGTCGTGCTGATGCTGTTCTGGCTGGTCGCGCGCGCCGAGCCGCTGCCGGCGGGCGCGGACATCCCCTGGGTGATCACCTTCACCGGCGTGCCCGTGATCGCCATGGCGGTGGCGACCCGCGATCGCACGGCCTGGGCCTACCTGGCCCTGGTCTGCACGCTCAGCGGGCTGGTGCGCGCGGTGACCTCGGCCGATCCGCACCCGGTGCTGGTGGGCGTGGAAGACGCCCTCTACTCCCTGCTGCTGCTCAGCATGCTCCTGGGTCTGACCACCATGGCCCGCCGCGGCGAGAAGGCGGTCGACCTCGCCGCCGAGGTGGCCCGCGCGACCCTTGCTGACCGCGCCGACCGCCTGGCCCGCACCCGCGAACGCCTCACCATCAATGCGCTGGTGCATGACAGTGTCATCTCGACCCTGCTGATGGCCGGGCGCGCCGGCACCCCGATCGAGGTGCTGTCCCGGCACGCGACCGACACCCTGGGGCGGCTCGACGCCCTGCGCAGCCCGCGCCCCGACGAGCACGTGCCCGGCTCCCAGGTGGCGCGTCGCCTCGAGCAGCTGGTCGGCGAATTGGCACCGGATGCCCGCCTCACCTCGACCCTGACCGACACCCTCACGGTGCCCGCGCGGGCAGTGACCGCCCTGCTCGGTGCCGTCGGCGAGGCCCTGCGCAACTCGGTGACCTCGGCCGGCGCGGGCCCGGTGGCCCGCACCCTCACCGTCAGCGCCTACCGGGCCGGAATCCGGGTGGCCGTGCACGACGACGGCGTGGGCTTCGACCCGGCCCGCGTGCCACCCGAACGTCTGGGCATCGCGCAGAGCATCATCGGGCGCATGGAGCGCCTCCCCGGCGGCGCCGCCGCGGTGCGGTCCCGGCCCGGCGCCGGCACGGAGGTCGTGGTCTCCTGGACCCCCGAGCACGCCGTCATGCCCCCGACCCCCAGCGTCAGCTCCAGTCCCAGCGCCCTGAACGTCGAGGCCGCCCCGCTGCGGCCGGGCGCGAGCCGCCTGCCGAAGCCCCTGTCCACGGGCATCCTCGTGGCGTTCATCGCGGTGCACGCCGTTCTCGCCTTCGCCGACGGCGAGCCGCTCTCGGGGCTTCCGTTCGAGATCGTCGGCTTCCTCGCGGCGTCGGCTGCGGCCGCCTGGCTCACCCTCCGGGTGCCCGACCCGGTGCCGCAGCGCAGCGCGGTCGTGGTACTCGCCCTGTGCGCGCTGGCGGCCGCGGCCACCTCGTTCCCGGTGCCGCCCACGGGGTCGACTCCGTTCGCGCACTGGTATCTCGGCGCGATCACCATGGTGCTGGTGGCCCTGGCGGTGCGGGGCCGCGCCGATTTCGCCTGGTACGGCTACCTGATGATGACGGTGATCGGGGTGGTGTGGGCGGTGCTGAACGGGCTGACGGTGCTCGACGGGGTGAATCTGGCCATCCGTCATGCCGGCACGCTGCTTGCCGGCACCCTCTTCGCGGTGGGGCTGAGGCGGTCCACGCAGGCGCTGGCCCGGCTGAACCGGGAGCGCGCCCTGAACGCGGCCGCGGTGGCCACCGCAGCCGCCGCCATCTCCGAGCGCGAGACGCAGCTCGCCCGGGTGAACAATCTGGCCCGGCCCACCCTGGAGCAGCTCGCCGCCGCCGAGCAGCTCGACGAGGAGTTGCGCGCCGGTGCCCGGCTGGCCGAGGCCACCCTGCGCGACGCGATCCGGGGGCGGTCGCTCTTCGTGGAGCCGGTGATCACGGCGGCCCGGGCCGCGCGCCTGCGGGGCGTCGACGTCACCCTGATCGACGACAGTGCCGACCGCCCGCCGCTGCAGGTGCAGGCGGCGGCCGCGATCGTCGCCGCTCAGCTCGACGCGCTCGCGCACGGTCATCTGATCGCCCGGCTCCTCCCCGCCGACCGTCCCACGATCGCCTCGATCGTGGTCGACGCCGGCGACCCCCGCATGCTCACGGTCACCCCCGACGGCCGCCTCCACCACCCTTGACCCGCCGGTGGTCGAGCCGCCCGGTGGTCGAGCTTGTCGAGACCCCGCCCGGTGGTCGAGACCCCGCCCGGTGGTCGAGACCCCGCCCGGTGGTCGAGACCCCGCCCGGTGGTCGAGCCTGTCGAGACCCGACCCCCAGTGGTCGACCCCTCGGTGGTCGAGCCTGTCGAGACCCGAGACCCGAGACCCGAGACCCGAGCCCCCCACCCCCACCCAAACGGGGTCCCCACACACCCTTGCGCACCCATCCACTCATCCCGTAGTGTCCTCATTTATGAGGACACGTGTCCCCAGTAGTGAGGACAACATTCAACGGCGAATCCGTTCTCAATCAAGACCGACCAGCGGGCGGTATCCCCCCGAAACCCGCCCGCTGGTTTTCCCCTCTGATCAGGGTGTAACCATCGGCGTGTAACCAGTTCGCGGGCCAAATCCCGATCCGAATTCTCGCTCAAAAATCCCCGTCCACCCGAGATTTACCTCGGTACCGGAGGATTCCTCGTCCCCTCGATGGGGGGAGCCCGGCTCTCCCCATGTGAGACGATTGCCGTGGGGACGTTTCATACTGAACACATTCCTCTGTCAAGCACTAGCGGAGGAACGCGCGCGTGGAACTCAAGGATTACCTCAGGATCTTGCATAAAAGTTGGATCCTGATTCTGGCCTGCACCCTGTTCGGCATCGCCGGAGCAGCCGGAGCGGCCATCGCGACAACCCCGACGTACATCGCCAACACGCAGCTCTACGTTGCAGTGCAGGCCTCCGCCGGCGCGGTGACTGGAGACCTGGTTCAGGGAACCAGCTTTGCCCGGCAGGCCGTCACGTCGTACGTCGACGTGGTCAACAGCGCCGTCGTGCTCGACGAGGTCATCAAGGAGCTGAACCTCGACGTGACCTCGGCCGAGCTGGCCTCCACAATCACCTCTACATCCCCTCTGAACACCGTGCTGATCGACGTCTCGGTCACCAACAGTGACCCCGAGCTCGCGGCGCAGATCGCCAACTCCGTCGGGCAGAACTTCAGCAAGATCGTCGTCGAGCGCCTCGAGAAGCCCGATGGCGACGCCGCCAGCCCCGTGAAGATCGAAACGATCCAGCCGGCCATCGTGCCCACCGCGCCCGCCAGCCCTAACGTGCCCCAGAACATCGCCCTCGGCCTGCTCGTGGGTCTCGCGGTCGGTATCGGCCTCGCCGTGCTGCGCAGCGTGCTCGACACACGGATCCACAGCCTGCACGACATCGAGTTGGTCACCGACTCACCGATGCTCGGCGGCATCACCAACGATCCCGGTGCGAGCCTTCGCCCTCTGGTCGTGCACACCGACCCGAAGAACCCGCGGGCCGAGTCATTCCGCAGCCTGCGCACCAACCTGCAGTTCGTGAACATCGAGGGTGGCCCGCGCAGCTTCGTGGTCACGAGTTCCGTGCCCGGCGAGGGCAAGAGCACGACCACGGCGAACCTCGCGATCGCCCTCGCCGAGACCGGCGCCCGCGTCGCCTTGATCGACGGCGACCTGCGCCTGCCGCGCGTGGCCGAGTACATGGGCATCGAGGGAGGCGTCGGTCTCACCGACGTGCTCATCGGTCGCGCCGAGCTCGCCGACGTGTTGCAGAAGTGGGGCAAGAACAAACTGTTCGTTCTGCCCAGCGGCCGCGTTCCCCCGAACCCAAGCGAACTGCTCGGCTCCGCTGCGATGGCGCGCATGCTCGGCGCCCTCACCGAGGAGTTCGACGTGGTGCTGATCGACGCCCCGCCGCTGCTGCTGGTGACGGATGCCGCCGTGCTGAGCAAACTCTGCGGCGGCGCCATCATGGTGGTGGCTTCCGGGCGCACGAAGCGCAACGAGCTCACCAGTGCCGTGAAGGCCCTGGAACGCGCGGGCAGCCGCCTCGTGGGCATGGTCATCACCATGCTGCCCACGAGAGGGCCCGACTCCTACGGCTACGGCCAGTACAGCTACGGCACGATCCACGAGGAAGAGAAAGCCACTGCCGGGGCGGCAGCGCCTGCCGGGCGGGTCATCCGCAAGGCTCGACGGAGAACCGCGTAATGCACACCTTCTCCATCCTCACGGTCTGCTCGGGCAACATCTGCCGTTCACCGCTGGCCGAACAGCTGTTGCGCGTCGGCCTGGCGTCGTGGCCGCAGATTCAGCTGGCCAGTGCCGGAACCATCGGCCTGACCGGTCAGGGCATGCCCGCGCAGGCCGCCGACCTCTCGCGCCACTTCGGCGGTGACCCGAGCGCCCACGTGGCCCAGGAACTCACCGAGCAGCACGTGCAGAGTGCCAACCTGGTGTTCGCGATGTCCCGCGAGCACCGGCGCGCCATCGTCGAGTTGGTGCCGCGCGCCATCCGTTACACCTTCACGATCCGCGAATTCGCGCGTCTCGTTGCAGACCTCACCGACGACGACCTCGACGAGGCCGCTGCCCTGCCCATCGATGACCTTGTCGGGCGCCTCAGCACCCTGATCGGGTTGGCTGCCTCTCAGCGAGGCGCCGTCGCCCCCCTGGTATCGGCCGATGACGATGACGTCGTCGACCCCTATCGCCGCAGTGACGAGGTCTACGTGGAGTCTGCCCAGCAGCTCGTTCCGGCCATCAACGCTGTCACCGCCCTGTTCCATAGAGCCGCGACGGTGCAGCCGAAATAGTGAAAGCCGTGGGGGAAAAGAAGCCTAAGAGTCGCAAGAACCGCAACAGCGTGCTGCGCCGACGCCTGCTCGTCGCTGGCCTGGCCGTGTTCTTGCTGTTCGACGTCGCCCTGGTCTCATACGCGCTCACCGCGCAAAACCCCACAGCCAAAGCCGGCACGGCGGTCGAGCCCCCGGTGGTCGAGCCCCCGGTGGTCGAGCCTGTCGAGACCACGCCAACCGACCCCCCGGCGGCCGACCCCGTCGAGACCCCCGCCCTAACCTCCCTACCCCCCACCCGCATCCTCACCGCCCTAGACGCGACCACTCTCTGGCGTGCCACCACCGGTGACTGCCCCGCCGCCACCGCGACCCCGGAGCTCTCCACCGACGCCGGCGCCACCTGGACAGCACGCGACGCTTCGGCCGACACCGATTCCTCCTCCATCCTGTCGATCTACGTGGACAGCGAGTCCGAAGCCTCCATGGTCACGCTCACGGCCGCGGACTGCGCCCCGCAACGCGTCACCACCTTCGTGGCCGGCGACCAGTGGCAGGAATACCCTGATCGCGTCGCGGCCGATTGGTATGTCGACCCGGCCGACCGAGCCACCGTGAACAGCCCGGCAGGGTCTTTCGCCGCGCCGTGCTCCTCGGTGATCGCCCTTGCCCCCCGCACCGACTCGACGGCCGCTGTGCTCTGCTCAGACGGCACGCTCTTCCGCACCAGCGAAGGCGCCGCGACTTTCGGGCCCGGAGTCGCTCTTCCCGGTGCCGCCAATCTGACCGTCAGCGACGACGGTTACATCATCGTGGCCACCGATCAGGCCGACTGCGCGGGCGCCCAGCTGCTCGCGACGTCTGAAGAGCCCGATGGGGCGCTGACCCCGACCGGATGCCGCGAGGAGGCGGTCACGCCGAGCGATCTGGCGGTGACCAGCGCCGGTGGGATTGTCTGGCTGTGGGCAGGGGACTCAGTGAGCACATCGAGTGATGGGGGCACAACATGGCAGTGAGCGATTTTGCAACGACGAGAATGCGGGAACTGCACGGGTCGGTGCCGCTGGTGCGGTTCGGCGCTCAGTTTGCGTTCGACGCGGTAGCCTGGACCGTCGCCCTGCTCCTGGCCGAGATTCTCCGCTATGAGTTCGACCTGCAGCTGATAAACCTAGCTCCGCTGCTGGCGCTGTGCGCGGCTGCCTGCCTGGTCCAGTTCATTGCGGGCGGTGCCAACCACCTGTATCAGGGGCGCCACATCTATGGGAGCTTTTCTGAGGTGCGGGCGCTGCTCGGGGTCGTTCTCGCTTCGACCATCATCCTCGGCATCCCGGTTGCCGTCGCCGGCACGGTGGTCGGTATCCCCCGCAGCACGGTCTTCATCGCCCTGCCCATGGCCTTCGTTTTGATGGGCGGCGTGCGCTACGTCAAGCGTCTCCTGGTGGAACGGTCGGTCGTTCCCAAAGACGACATTCAGAAGGCACTGATCTTCGGTGCCGGCTACATGGGGGCGTCGATCGCCCGGCGCATGACCACCGACCGCAACTCACCCTTTCTGCCGGTGGGGATCATCGACGACGACCCACGCAAGCGCAATCTCTGGCTGCATGACGTTCGCGTGGTCGGTTCGCGCGCCTCCCTTTCTGAAGCAGCTCAGGCCACCGGGGCAACTTCGCTGGTCGTGGCGATCGCCAAGGCCGATGCCTCCTTGCTGCGTGAGATCACGGATGCTGCCAAGGCTGCGCACCTCAAGGTCTTGGTTCTTCCTCCCCTTGAAGAACTGCTCAACGGCAAGTCACGCCTCAATGACCTGCGGGATATCTCGATCGAAGATCTGATCGGTCGCCATCCCGTTGACACCCATGTTGAGTCGATAGCGGGTTATCTCGCGGGCAAACGCGTTCTGGTGACGGGTGCGGGTGGCTCCATCGGCTCCGAACTGTGCCGTCAGATCACCAAGTTCGGTCCGAGCGAACTGATCATGCTCGACCGCGATGAGACCGGCCTTCAGAGCACCCAGATCTCAATCCTCGGTCACGGGCTTCTCGACACGAAGGACGTGGTGCTCGCGGACATTCGCGATGCCGAGGCACTGAAGGTCATTTTCGCCGAGCGTCGCCCCGAGGTCGTTTTTCACGCTGCTGCCCTCAAACACCTTCCAATGCTGGAGCAGTATCCCGACGAAGCGTGGAAGACCAATGTGCTCGGCACGCTGAATGTGCTCGAAGCCGCCCAGGCGGTCGGGGTGACCACGTTCGTGAACATCTCCACCGACAAAGCCGCGAACCCCACGAGCGTGCTCGGTCATTCCAAGCGCGTTGCCGAGAAGCTCACGGCGTGGGCCGCCCAGGAATCCCAGCGCGCCTACCTCTCGGTGCGGTTCGGCAATGTCATCGGCAGCCGAGGCTCGATGCTGCCCACCTTTACCACCCTCATCGAGGCCGGTGGACCGCTGACGATCACCCACCCTGACGTCACCCGATTCTTCATGACTATTCCCGAGGCGTGCCAGCTCGTCATCCAGGCTGGCGGTATCGGTGGTCCCGCCGAGGTGCTGATCCTCGACATGGGCGAGCCCGTGAGAATTCTCGATGTGGCCGAGCGAATGATCGGAATGTCGGGCAAGGACATTGAGATCATCTACACCGGCCTGCGCCCCGGGGAGAAGCTGCACGAAGAACTCATCGGCGACCATGAAACGGATGCACGGCCGGTCCACCCGAAGATAACTCACGCGTCCATCTCCCCAATTCGCCCTGAGAACCTGAACAAACCGGGTTGGGATGAACGCTGCCGTCAAGATCCCACAAACCGGCCTGCCCAGGCCCAGACCGCGATGGCCGGAACAGGAATACCACTATGAGTGAACGCATCTACATGTCGTCCCCCGACGTCGGTGATCTCGAAGAGCAGTACATGGTTGCCGCGATCAGATCCGGCTGGATTGCGCCCCTGGGACCCGACGTCAACGGCTTCGAGACCGAGATGGCGGAGCGCGTCGGCGTCGACCATGCCGTAGCCCTGAGCTCGGGCACAGCCGCGCTACACCTCGGGCTGCTAGGGCTCGGAGTCGGACCGGGCGATGTCGTTCTCACGTCAACTCTCACGTTTGCTGCGACGGCGAACGCGATCGTCTACACCGGGGCTGAGCCGTTCTTCATTGACTGCGAGCTTGAGTCTGGGAATATGGATCCGGCTCTGCTCCGACAGGCGCTGGAGCAACTTATCGAAGGCGGCGAGAGGGTCGCGGCAGTAGTCCCGGTTGACCTGCTGGGCAAAGCAGTCAATTACACAGAGATCTGCGCCATTGCAGATGAATACGGGATTCCCGTTTTGTCTGATGCAGCCGAATCTTTGGGAGCAAGTCACAGGGGCAACCCCGCTGGGTCTTTCGGCCGAGCGTCTATCTTCTCTTTCAATGGGAACAAGATCATGACCACGTCTGGGGGAGGAATGCTGCTGACCGACGACTCTGACCTTGCCGCGCACACGCGCTATCTGGCCACGCAGGCACGACAGCCCGTGACGCACTACGAGCACACTGAGATTGGCTACAACTACCGACTCAGTAACCTGTTGGCCGCTCTCGGCAGAGCGCAGCTGTCCCGTCTCGACGAAATGATCGCGCGTCGTCGTGACATGCGTGAACGCTACCGAGAGCTTTTCGCCATGGTCGAGGGGGTGGAGATTTTTGGCGGCATTGACGATGCTTCAGACAACTTCTGGCTTACCTCCATCGTCATCGACTCCGCGAAGACAGGATGGTCGGCTGCGGATTTGAGTGCGAATTTGCTGACCGACAACATCGAGAGCAGACCAATCTGGAAGCCCATGCACCTACAACCGGTCTTCTCCGGCGCCCGTGCAGTGACCAATGGCAACTCCCAACTTCTTTTTGGGACAGGCCTGACCCTTCCCAGTGGCTCCGCCCTCGGCTCCTCAGAGATTGACCGTGTGTTGTCTAAACTCCGGACTTTCAGCGGAGCGACGGTATGAGAACCGCGGCATCACTCCGCCGCTACGACAGGGCGAAACGGGTGCTCGACTTCTCGGTCGCCGCCGCAGCCTTGACTGTGGCGTCACCCGCACTAGTCATGATCGGGGGGCTGGTAGCCGTAAACCTCGGCAGGCCCGTTTTGTTTCAGCAGGATCGTCCCGGAAGAAATGGGCGCGTGTTTCGCCTCTACAAATTTCGCACCATGAAGAACGTGGATTTGGAGCGGGGGCTGATCACGGACGAGGAGCGGCTCACGCCATTCGGCCGTGTACTCAGAGCGACGAGCTTGGATGAGCTTCCGACTCTAGCCAACGTACTTAGGGGCGAGATGAGTCTGGTTGGGCCGCGACCCCTGCTCGTTCGCTACATGGACAGGTACACGGCTGAACAGTCGCGACGGCATGAGGTGCGACCGGGAGTGACCGGTTTGGCTCAGTGCAGTGGACGTAATGCTCTGGCTTGGGAGACGAAGTTCCAGCTGGATGTTGAATACGTTGAGAACCGATCTCTCTTTCTGGACGCCATGATCATCGCGCGAACGCTCAGGGCGGTTCTCGCGCGAGACGGAGTCACCGCTGAGGGGCATGCTTCCATGCCCGAGTTCGGTGAGGAGTCAGAGCATGCAGGCAAATAACTGGTTGATCTCAAGTGGTGGGCGACGTGGCGCGCTTGTGGACCTATTCCGGGAGTCCACTTCGCCGGTTCGAAGTCGAGTCGTGGTTACGGATGTCTCTCGACTCTCCGCGGCCGGCCAACACGCGGACGAATTTGAACTCGTGCCCAGAATCAGCGCAGACAATTTTCTCTCTGAGACTCTGCGCATCTCAAAAAAGCACGGTTGTTCGACCATCGTGCCGACCATCGACCCAGAAATTGCGGTTCTTGCCCGCGCACGGGCACAATTTCGGCAGCATGGAGTGGATATCTGGGTCTCAAGTCCTCAGGTTGCAGAACTGGGGTGGGACAAGTGGGACCTTTACAGATGGCTTATTGAAGCCGGATATCCGACCATCGACACACAGGAAATCGCAGAATCCAGGCTCGTCCCATTTGCCGGGAGGGTTGTTGCGAAGCCGAGAACAGGCTCGTCCTCGATTGGCGTTCTGATCGTGGATAATGTTGAATCTCTTCGCGTGTCGGCTCTGACAGACGACTACATTCTCCAGCGTTTTGCTCCGGGCATCGAAGTGACCGTGGACGTCGCGGTAGATGAGCGCGGGACGGTATTAGCGACGGTTCCCAGGCGTCGTCTGGAAGTGCGCGCAGGTGAGGTCTCCAAGGGAGTGACGATTCATGTTCCGGAAATTGAGCTACTGGTTCGGGATATGGTTACGTCCTTGCCAGGTGCATATGGAGTTCTGAATGTTCAGGTCATATATGACCCGGAGACGAATTCTCCGAAAATTCTGGAAATAAATCCGCGATTCGGTGGGGGATACCCATTGAGCCACGCCGCGGGTGGCGACCTCATTGGTGCCATGCTACGCAGCAAGACGGGTGACACCGCGTCGGAAACCTGGAGACCAGGCACGGTAATGCTTCGATACGATGAAGCCAAATTCTATGCCGATCAGGAATTCGTGCTGAGTCCATGGTCGTGAGCCTCTTAGTATTCGATATGGATGACACTCTCTTCTTGGAGCGCTCTTACGTCGAAAGCGGATTTCGAGCGGTGAGTGACATGCTGGCCGTTGACCATCAGTACCCGGCGTTCTTCGAACGTGCATGGCGCGAGTTCGTATCAGGTCGGCGCGGCGACATATTCAACGCTGTCCTCCAGGGTTCGGCGGAGAGGCTGCCGTCCGACATCGTCGAACTCTGCGTCAGCAGATATCGAAGTCACGAACCGAACATTGAGCTCCTTGCAGACGCCCACGATTTCTTGGTCGCCTGTCGCCCACTGGTGGGTACCGGCTTGATCACCGACGGTCCGAGGAAGAGTCAACGGGCGAAGGTCCGGAGCTTGAACTTGGATGCGCTCATCGAGCGGGTAGTGGTCACGGATGAGCACGGAGAAGGCGACTGGGCGAAACCTGCGCCTGCTGCTTACGAGTCTCTCCAGGACTGGTTTGGCGTCAGGGGAGGGGAATGCGTCTACTTTGGCGACAACCCGCGTAAGGACTTCATCTCACCGCGAAAACTCGGATGGCGTACTGTCCGTGTGCGACGCCCCGGTGGCTTACACGAAAGCCTCGAAACACCGGATGATGCTGAGTTCGAAGTTCCCAACTTGACGAGGGAATCCTTGGCCATGATCGACTGTCTCGGGTTCGTGGCTGATGAAATGAAATGCGCCCATTGAAGATCCTTATCGTTAGCCAGTATTACCCGCCAGAGTTCGCGATCATCCCGTCCGAGCTTGCAGAGATCTTGGCCGCTCGCGGGCATTCCGTTCGCGTGCTGACCGGTTTCCCTAACTATCCGCAGGGCAGGCTCTATGCGGGGTTCAAGCAATCGTGGAGGCACATCGAGTTTCAGGGAGACGTCGCGGTTAGGCGGGTGCCCATGTTTATCGATCACTCCCAGAACGGCCTCGCTCGAGTCGGAAACTATCTCTCATTCGCATTTGGCACTGTGATGGCAACGAGATTCGCACGCGGCGCTGATGTTGTTTATGTCTATGCGACCCAAATGACCGCGGCAGCAGCTCCTCAGCTGTGGCGAAGTTTTTTGGGTATTCCCTACGTCCTGCACGTTCAGGATCTTTGGCCAGAGTCCGTTACGGGGTCTTCGATAGTCAGGTCCGGCCTTATCGAGAACCTTGTCAATCGTCTATTAGGTCCCTGGCTTTCTTCCGTGTATCGGCTCTCGGCAGCAGTGATAGCGATCGCGCCGACAATGCACGGCATGCTCGCGGACAGGGGGGTTCCTGAGAAGAAACTGCACACCGTGCTCAACTGGGCCGCTGACTCAGCTGACGTTGTCAGAGGTCCGATCGAAACCGAATATGCCGATGGCCTGTGCGTGGTGTACGCGGGCAACATAGGTGAGCTTCAGGACCTCGACACAGCGCTGGAGGCAGCGCGCTTAGTGCAGGATCTTGAAGGATTTCGCCTTATCGTTGTCGGGACTGGCGTTGCAGAGGAACGGCTCAGGAAGAGCGCGTCTGATGCCCGCATTCGCAACGTCGAGTTTCGCGGTCGCATTGATCCCGCTGATATGGATGCGGTTTACGAAGAGTCTGATTTCCAACTCGTCACTCTGAGGGATCTTCCGATTTTCAGGGGAACGATTCCGTCCAAACTGCAGGGGAGCCTGGCCAAGGGGGTGCCCATCATTACAAACGTTGCCGGAGACGTAACGAGAATCGTTAGCGAGGAGGGTGTCGGTTTGACTGTGCCACCCGAAAACCCACACGCATTGGCGGAGGCGTTTCGTGAGGCCCACTCCATGTCGGTTGAAGTGCGCAGGGATCTCGGGCGTCGCGGAAGGGAACTCTACCTTCGATCCATGTCAGCGAGGGCAGGTGTCGATGCCATCGAAGCGGTTTTGAAAGCGGCAACTATTGAAGAGGATAAACGGGGTAATCGTTGCAATGAAGAATGAATATTTGGGCAAGCGCATCCTCGTCACGGGTGGAACCGGATCGTTCGGTCACACGGTGGCGGAGAAACTCCTTTCGCGCGGGGTCGAAGAGGTTCGAATTTTGAGCCGTGACGAGGCGAAGCAAGACCTCATGCGCAATGAACTCGCTGACCCGCGGCTGCGGTTCTACGTGGGAGACATCCGGGACTATCTGAGCGTGGAACGAGCCATTCGCGATGTGGACTTCGTCTTCCACGCGGCGGCCCTCAAGCAGGTTCCGTCGTGCGAATTCTTCCCGATGGAAGCCGTCAAGACGAACGTTCTGGGTAGCGAGAACGTGGTGCGAGCTGCTGACCAGGCCGGAGTTAAGTCTGTTGTTTGCCTCAGCACCGACAAGGCCGTTTACCCCGTCAATGCCATGGGTATGAGCAAGGCAATGATGGAGAAGGTCGCGCAGTCGTACGGCCTGAACAACCCGAATGCCGAAACAACCGTTTCGTGTGTGCGGTACGGCAACGTCATGTACTCGCGTGGGTCTGTCATTCCGCTGTTTATTCGGCAACTGAAGGCTGGAAAGAACCTCACTGTCACGAACCCTGACATGACTCGGTTCATGATGTCTCTGGCAGACTCCGTGGACTTGGTCGAGTATGCCTTCCATAACGCGATGCAGGGTGACCTCTTCATTCGCAAGGCGAAGGCCTGCACGATGGGCGACCTCGCCCAAGCGCTCATCGTCCTCTTCCAGTCGCCGGCCAGGGTCGAAGTCATCGGGACTCGACATGCGGAGAAGCTCTCCGAGGCGCTCGCCAGCCGCGAGGAACTGGCCCGGGCCCAGGATATGGGGGACTACTTCCGCATTCAGGCCGACAACCGTGATCTCAACTACAGCATCTACGTCGAACGGGGGGACATCGAACAGGTACAGTACGAGGACTACGACTCGCATACCGTCTCCCGGATGAGCCTGCGCGAAGTTGAGGACCTGCTCCTGACCCTGCCTGAGGTGCGCGCTGAACTGGCCGCTGCCGGGATTCGCACGGAACGGGCGGTCTAGGCGGTGCAAGTTGCAGTGACGGGGGCACATGGTTTCCTCGGGTGGCACACCCGCGGTGCCCTCCGTGAACTCGGTGGGGAGTCTCGCTCGATTCCCGTTGGCGATGGCTTTGATGCGGCTAAAGCGCTATCTGCACTGAACGGCTCGGCCCGACTCATCCACATTGCTGGTGTGAACCGCGGCTCGGACCTCGAAGTGCAGGCTGAAAACGTCAGATTTGCCACCCAAATGGCCTCGACTATTTTGCAGGCCGACGCACCTCCGCCCGTCGTGGTGTTCGCCAACTCGACCCAAGCAACGAATGGGAGCGTTTACGGGAATGCCAAGGCTGAGGCCGCGGGTATCTTGGAGGCCGCAGCAGCGAAGGTCGGCGCGGAGTTCCTGGACGTGTGCCTCCCCAACTTGTTCGGTGAGCATGGGCGTCCCTTCTACAACGCGGTCACCGCGACCTTCAGCCACATGCTGGCGCACGGACAATCGCCGACAGTGGCCGATGACAAGCACCTGACACTCATGCATGCGCAGGATGCAGCCGATCTTCTCATTGGCGCAGGTGGCGACACCTGTGAGGGTGACACGGAGGTTCACGAATCCGTCGGCGGGCTGCTGGCTCGACTCACGGACATTGACGCCGTCTACAGGCGTGGGGAGATCCCCGATGTCTCGCGCAAGTTCGAGCGCGACCTATTCAATACGTATCGCTCCTACGCCTTCCCCGAACAGGCGCCGGTGCGACTCACCCGTCATTCGGACTCCCGCGGTTCATTCTTTGAGATCATTCGTTCCCACGGTGGCTGTGGCCAGTCGTCGTTCTCGACCACTGAACCTGGAATCAGCCGCGGCGATCACTTCCACCGGCGCAAGATAGAGCGATTCACTGTTCTGGCGGGGACTGCGACCATTTCATTGCGAAAACTGTTCACCGACGAGGTCTTTGAATTCCGGGTAACGGGCGACGAGCCCGTCGCCGTCGACATGCCCACAATGTGGTCGCACAAGATCACGAACACGGGGCCTGACCCGCTGTACACCTCGTTCTGGACAAACGACATCTTCAACCCACAGGTACCCGACACGATTGCGGAGGCAGTGCAGAAATGAAGGACCGATTGAAGGTGCTCACGGTCGTGGGCACGCGCCCGGAGATAATCCGATTGGCCGCGACGATCAAAAGACTGGACAAATTCACCGATCACGTTCTGGTTCACACCGGGCAGAACTACGACCACGCACTCAATGAGGTCTTCTTTGAGGATTTGGGGCTTCGCCAGCCCGATCATTTTCTCAACGCGGACACGTCCTCTCTGGGTGCTGTACTCGGCTCTATCTTGACGAAGATCGAATCTGTGATATTGGCGGAGATGCCCGACGCCGTGGTGGTGCTCGGAGACACGAACAGCTGCATCTCCGCTCTGATGGCAAAGCGCATGAAAATCCCCGTTTACCACATGGAGGCTGGAAACCGGTCGTTCGATGACAACGTGCCGGAGGAAACCAACCGACGCATGGTCGATCATGTCTCCGATTACAACCTGGTATATACCGAGCACGCTCGACGAAACTTGCTCGGTGAAGGAATCCACCCAGCACGTATTCTCCTGACCGGCTCCCCGATGCGGGAAGTCCTTGAGGCCAACGCAAACGCCATCAACTCGAGTGAAATTTTGTCCCAGCAGGGACTTGCCGAGGGCGGCTACTTCCTGGTCAGCCTGCACAGGGAGGAGAACGTCGACAACCCGGTCAGACTTGCAGCGGTGCTCGACGCGCTTGGGCGGCTTGCGGACGAGTATCAGGTGCCTGTTCTGGTTTCGACGCATCCCCGAACTCGGAAGCGCCTCGAAGCCCAGTCTGACGATCTCAAGAAGAAGCTCACCTTCCACACACCGTTTGGCTTCAATGACTATGTGAGACTGCAGAAGTCCGCCAAGCTTGTGCTCTCCGATAGCGGGACAATCAGTGAGGAGTCGTCGATTCTTGGGTTCCCTGGTATTTCACTTCGAGATGCAGTTGAGCGGCCTGAAGCCATCGACACGGGGGTGACGATCACGTCGGGGGTCGAGGCAGAGAGCGTTCTCGGCGCCGTTGCCGTCACGCTCCAACAGTTCGCGGAGGATGGGCCGGCGGCGATACCCGTTGAGTACCAGATCCGTGATGCCTCTCGACGCGCTGTCAGCTTCATTATTTCTACTGCCAGGACGCACCACGCCAGAAACGCAATACGACAGATCCCGGGCAGATGATTGGGCGATTTCTGGCGGGACGACAACGAGGTGCGGCCGGCGCTGTTCTGGCCCGAGCGGTTTCAATCCTCGCGAGCTTCTTGCTCACGGTCGCGGTTGCTCGACTCCTCGGGGTTGAAGCTGCGGGTTCGTATTTTCTCGTCTTCACGAGCCTTGCCGTAGTCGCCACGTTCGGCCGGTTCGGAACCGACAATCTTGCGCTGAAGATCTGTGGCGGTGACTCGAAGGATATCTTCGCTGAACTGGGCTACGGCGTAGCGCTGGCCTCCCTGGCCAGCCTCGTGGGCGTGGGATTCGTGTACCTTGCCATGATCGTCGTAGATTATCGCCTTCCCGGCTTCAGTCCGGGCTTGACGCTCGGCCTCCTCTCAGCGGTCCTGGCACAGGCATTCGCCGTGATCGCCGGGGCGGTGCTCCGCGGGCGTGGTCATCTCGCGAAAGGGATCGTCGCAGAACTTGGCTCCATCCCCGTTCTGGCCATGCTCCTTCTCTTGATGCTTCGCAGCATCGGAGCCCTGGACCTGACGACGGCTTTGCTATCCCTGGCCGCTGCCTCGTGGCTGACGGCACTGTGGGCGGTTCCGACTGCCCTGGTCTCCCTGGCCGGAGAAGAACGGTCATCGAACGGGCCAAGCATCGGTGGCTTCTGCCGATATGTGCGTTCGCGGTTCCGTCCGCTGGCTTCCATGATGGGGACGTCGCTTCTGTTTCTCGTTCTCACCTGGTCTCCCCTTTATGCGCTCTCGTTGATGGGATCCCTCGCCAGCGTCTCCTATTTCACGACCGCGGCCAGGCTTGCGAATCTGGTCTCGTTAGTTCCTGCGCTTCAGGTTGCCTATCTGGCCCCAGCATTTGCTCGTCTCTTTCACAGCGGCGATCTTACGTCGCTGAACGCGATGAGCGCACGGGCGGTGCGACAGGCCGGCGTGCTTCTGCTGTTCCCTGTGAGCGCACTGACCATCGGTGCCGTTCCAGTGATCACCCTGTTGTACGGGGCGGAGTTCGAGCCCGCCGCGGCCCCTCTCGCAGTTCTCGCGGTTGGCTCCTTGGTTATGGCATTGGCGGGGCACGTCAATCCACTGATGCTCCTTTGCAACCTCGAGTCACACGCCCTTGCCCTCAACGTTCTGCTAGTAGCCCTGTGGGCCACAGGCGGCCTGTGGACAGCTGGAGAATTTGGCGCGGTAGGAGTCGCGTGGTTCAGCGCCACCGTGAATACGTCGTACGCAGTGGTTGCTGCGTGGCTGCTTCAATCCCGGGGGATCCGCTCGTACCTCGCGCTCAGTCGCCCAGATTTCTGAGCGGCTTCGCAGGCATCTTCCGTGTGGCGTGCGAGGTGTGTTCTGGCTAATCGACCGTTGTGACGCCTGCCTGGACTCGACCCCTGTCGGATACCGAGGCCAAACGTTCGAACTGATTCTGGTGGAGAAGACCGCCGGCGGGTACACATTGGGCCGGCGAAGAACCGCATCATCGTGCGCCACTTGCCCTCGATCGCGGCGCGGTGGCAGCGGGTGAGTATTTGCGTTCCTGAGCGCCACCAGTATTGCGGTTGAGCGCCACTTGTTCGCTGTCGGGGTCGCGTCTTTCAGCGCCACTGAATATTCGGGTTGAGCGCCACTGTTCGTAGGCTCCTTCTGCCGCGTGCTCTAGCAGCACGCCGCACGACCCGCACAAGGCAGCACAGGGGGCCTCGAATCTGCACCGAGGCCCCTAGGGGGAGTACCCCTTCCCGGTGCCCTCCCGGGTCTCCGGGGCTAGGTGACCAGGACTCCGCGTTACGGGATCGTGACAGGCACAGGCCGGCACCGAATCTCGCCCGCTGCTCAGCGTCCGCACGCGCCCCACTAAGGCCAAGAGCCGCCGAGCCACACAGCCGCAACGCCGAGCGCTCCCGACGCGCTCACGACCCCCTGACAGCCGCCCAAGGCTTCTCAGCCCGTGCCGGGGAGATAGTCGAGCCTAGAGCCGCAGCCCGCACCCTGGGCGCAGCCACACGACCGCGCGCCCCACGCCTCGACCGTGCCCTCGGCAGCCTGCTTCATCTCGTCAGACCTATTGGTGAGGCGAAGGCCCTAATGAAGAGGAGCCGGACGAGGCGGTGCGGATGCCCGAGGCGTGCGTCTGCGTCAGTTCCGGCGGACCCGACCCGATTTCGTTTATGCTCGCATCAGACTTAACGGGGGACGATTTGGTGAAGACGACTGCGGGTGCGTCGTGCATGCGACTAATGCCGCTTGACGGGCTGAGGGGAATCGCAGCGTTAGTGGTCTTGATTCATCACTCGCTGTCCCTGATTCCCGCTCTTTCGGCTGCGTACACCGTCAAACCCGTTTCATCGGACGATCCCATTGCCTGGATGATGGTGCATACGCCGTTGCACTTGCTTTGGGCCGGACCGGAGGCGGTGTACGTCTTCTTCATCATCAGCGGGATTGTTCTAACCCTGCCCGTTGTCCGGCGCGATCGATTCGATTGGGCGGCATATTATCCCAAACGCCTGATCCGCCTTTACGTACCGGTCATCGCCGCCGTGCTCTTAACCATGCTGCTATTCCTTCTGCTGCGACCAGAGGCACCACAGGAAGCAAGCATTTGGCTCAAGGACAGGATCGTCGCAAGTAGTATGAGCGCGTTCGGAGTGCTCCAGGACTTCACACTCATCTTTGGAGTATCCGGTGTGCTCGGCGTGCTCTGGTCCCTTTCGTATGAGGTCTGGTTCTCGCTTCTGCTTCCAGCTTTCGTCTGGGGAGCAAAGACCCGGCCTCATCTGCAGTGGGTCAAACTGGCAGTACTTGCGGTCGCGATACTGGGCGGTGCCTTGAAACACCAAGGGTGGCTGGTGTACGTGCCGATGTTTGCCGTCGGGGCGCTCATCGCCACCGAGATGGATCGACTGCAAGCGATTGTGATCAGGATCTCAGCACTGAGTCATTCCTCGCTAGCGTACTGGGGCCTGTGCGTAGTCTCGCTGATCTTGTTGATGTCGTACTGGCTCGTCCTGCCATTCTCCCCTGGCTACTTAACCGCTAACGCGATGCTCCCAGTTGTCTTCGCTGGAGCGGTTCTTTTCGTTCTCCTTTCTGCCTTTTGGGACAAAGCCGCGCGGCCGCTTAACAGTCGAGTGGCGCAGTGGCTTGGACTCATATCCTTTAGCCTCTATCTGGTGCACGTGCCGATCATCATGTTGGCGGCGGTCCTGCTGGGGCCGACACTGTCCTGGCTGGCAATCCCACTGTCGATTATTGGCTCATTGGTCATGGCTTGGGTGTTCCATCTCCTCGTGGAACGGCCAAGCCATAAGCTGTCGCAGAAGGTCGAAAGGCTTATCCAGTCCCGACGTGTTTCAAATATTGACGCGCCGAGACGCCCTCGGCAGCCGACAGAAGCATAGTCCTCACACGGACTCAGATCGCAGTAAACGGCGCCCCCGATCCTCGGCTTGTCTCGTTGGCGTGCATCCCAGAACATTGCGCCGCATCGCTCGACAGCAGCCATTCGCGCCAGGCAGTTGGGACTGCCCCCGGTTTGGTTGACTCCTGACCTGTGGAGATTCGTCTTCGCTGGAAGGATGTCATCATGCCCAAGCCCTACCCACCCGAGTTCCGCCACGATGTTGTCGCGGTCGCCCGGAAGCACGAAGCGCCGCTGAATCAGATTGCGAAGGACTTCGGGATCTCGGAGTCCTGCCTGGCGAACTGGCTGAAGAAAGCCGACGTCGAGGAAGGCGTGAAGCCGGGCCTGACCGAGAAGGAATCCGTCGAGCTGCGGGATGCCAAGAAGCGCATCCGGCTGCTCGAGCAGGAAGCCGAGGTCATGCGCCGTGCTGTCGCCTATCTGTCCCGGGACGTCAACCCAAAATGATGTACCCGCTGGTCCGTGAACTGGCCGTCGACTGTGTGCCCGTCACGGTGACCTGCCGGGTGTCGCGCTTCTCCAAACAGGCGTTCTACCAGTTGAAGCGCGACCCCATCTCCCAGCGCGATTGGGACGATGCCCACCTCACCAACGCTGCCTGGGCCATCCACCGGGACGACCCCGCGTTCGGCTACCGGTTCATCTCCGACGAGCTCGGCCAGGCCGGCCTCGCCGCGGGTGAGAACCGGGTCTGGCGGCTGTGCTCCGAGCAACGGCTCTGGTCCGTGTTCGCCAAGAAACGCGGCCTCACGCGCAAGGCCGGCCCTCTCGTCCACGACGACCATGTCAAGCGGAAGTTCACCGCGACACGCCCGAACCAGCTCTGGCTCACCGACATCACCGAACACCGAACCGACGAGGGCAAGATCTACCTCTGCGCGATCAAAGACGTCTACTCGAACAAGATCGTCGGGTACTCGATCGACTCCAGGATGAAGGCGTCCCTGGCCGTCGCGGCCGCCCGGAACGCGATCGGCCAGCGCACCATCGACGGCACGATCCTGCACTCCGACAGAGGCTCGCAGTTCCGTTCCAACGCGTTCCTGCGGGTGCTGAAGAACAACGGCATCACCGGGTCGATGGGCCGCGTCGGCGCATGCGGTGACAACGCCGCGATGGAGTCGTTCTTCGCCCTGCTGCAGAAGAACGTCCTCGACCGCAGCGGTGGTCAACCCGGGAGGAACTGCGCCTGGCGATGGTGATCTGGATCGAGCGCACCTACCACCGCAAGCGCCGGCAACGCCGCCTCGGCAAGCTCACCCCGATCGAGTTTGAGACAATAAACGTGGCCATCAAGGCCGCCTGAAACCACTAACCCTTTGAGTCAACTGAACTCGGGGCAGTCCCGTTAGGTGTGTCGAGGTCTTCCATGCGCGGAGTCTCGCACGCTCCAAGCACGCGTGCGAGGCCGTCTAGAGTGATCCCGTGAGCGAACTTGAAGACATCAACACGCTTGAGCAGGCAGCCGCGTACCTGAAGATCGAGCCGACCAAGCTTCGACGCCTGGTGCATCAGCGGACGATCGCATTCCTCAAGCAAGGTCACACGCTCACCTTCCCGCGTGCCGCACTCCAGGCGTACGTGCAAACGAACACCACCAATCTGCCAACGCCTCCGCCGAACCCGTGGGGACTCACTCCTGGTGCTTTGCGCACTGTGTATAAAGCGTGACAACGGTTTGACAATAGGCCGGAACAAACGGTCCGATTTCATAGAGGTCAATGTGATTGAAGAACCGCGTAAATACCGGGAAGTTGGGGGAGAGCAGGACTAGTCCGCAGGTCGAATTAGAGTTCAAATCCCACCGGTACCGCCACAGAAACCCCCTTGCTTCCCTTTGTTTCACTGGGAAGTGGGGGGTTTTTCATTGCCCGGATGCCTCGCCTGACAACGGTTTGACAACACCCGAAACTTTCTTAGCCTGATCGAGTTGGCAAGTAGCACCAGATGGTAGCGCCAGTCCAGGCAAGTGGTGCACGAAGCCATGAGACCCAGCGTCCACGAAGTGATGAGATCCACTGTCCACGATGTCCCGAGGTTACACACCAACTCGCCGGACTACCGCTACCAACAAGCGCTACTCGCCAATCGAGTGCCATTGCTACCGCGTCTAGGTCGTCGTCGAACAGGTCCGCATAGGTGTCGAGCGTCATGGCCGCCGACGCATGGCCGAGCATTCTCTGGACCGCTTTGACGTTTGCGCCGGCTGAAAGAGCCAAGCTCGCCGCCGTGTGTCTCAGGTCGTGAATCGTCACGCGCTGGAAGGTCTTGTCAGCGGCCATGCACTTAGTTATTGCCGAGACGAAACAGCCCCGCCGCGAGTCAGGCAAGCGCACATGAGCCAGCCCCGCCCTACGTGTCAGGGTGAGTTGAGGCCAGTAGCTCAGAGCAAGTCCTCGAGAATCAGGAAGTCCCACCATGTCCAGCCCATCGTTGATCGCCGTGCGCGACGATAGTCCCATGAACAACAGCAGTCCCGGCCCCCGCGCGGGCGGCCCCACGCCCCGGCGGTCGTTCACCCCGAAGCAGAAACTCGATCGCCTCGCCGCCTACGAGGACGCCATCTCCCGCAACGGAGGCGGCGCGTATTTGCGGGAGCAGGGCATCTACTCCTCGCAGATCACGGAGTGGCGAAAACTGCGCGACGCCGGGGTGCTGCAGGGCAAGAAACCCGGGGAGAAGATCGGCCGGCTCACGCCCGAGCAGGCCGAGATCGCCCGGCTCCGCCGCCAACTGGAGTTGACCGAACGGCGCCTGGAAACGACGGGGGTGGCGTTGGAGATCATGTCAAAAATGCACGAGCTACTCGAAATTCTTTCGAAGAGCTCGCGGGACGAAACACCGCACACGCGCGGCATTCCGACACGGACGGCCGCCACCCTGGTCGGGTTACCGCGGGCGACCGCGACCCGGACGCCCCGCACGCAGGTGGCCCGGCCTGTGGTGGTGCCGGCGAATCGGCTCGATGTCCTCGAGCGGGCCCGGATTCTGGCCGTGGTGAACTCGGCCCGGTTCGTGGACTTGCCGCCGATCCAGATCTACGCGCAGTTCCTGGACGAGGGCGTGTATTTGGCGTCGATCTCAACGATCTACCGGGTGTTGGCCGAGAACCAACAGGTCAAGGAACGCCGTCGACTGGCCCGCCACCCGGCCCGCGCCATCCCGGAACTGGTCGCCACCGCACCCGGCCAGGTTTATACGTGGGACATCACGAAATTGCCTGGCCCGATCAAGGGCAAGTACTTCGATGCCTACGTGATGATCGATATTTACTCCCGCTACATCGTCGGCGTGAAGGTCCATCCGGCCGAGTCCGCGGTCCTCGCCGCGGAGATGATGACGGAGACCTTCGGCATCCATGGCACCCCGCAGGTCGTCCACGCCGACCGGGGCACGTCGATGACGAGCAAGACCGTCGCCGTTCTGCTTTCGGATCTCGAGGTCACCAAGTCGCACTCCCGACCCCGGGTCAGCAACGACAACCCATACTCGGAGGCGTGGTTCAAGACGCTCAAGTTCGCCCCGGTGTTCCCGGAACGCTTCGGCAGCGTCGGCGACGCCCGCCGGTTCATGGACACCTTCGTCGAGGGTTACAACCACAACCACAGCCACCGGCACAACGGCATCGGGCTCAACGCCCCCGCTGACGTCCACTATGGCCTCGCCGCCGGCAAGGCCGCCGAGCGGGCGGCGACCCTTGCCACAGCGCGGGCCCGGAACCCGGAACGCTTCAGCACCGCTGCGGACCCGAAGATCCTCGCCACCCCCGACGCGGCCTGGATCAACAAACCAGCCGCTCAAGAAGAAGAGCCAAAACTAGCCGCCTAAACTCACGCTGGCCTCATTCACCTTGACAAATTCAGCGCACGCATCGACGGCTCCGGACGGTTCGCACTCATCACCCGCTGCGGACTCACCGCCATCACGCAGTACCCCACGGAAGCCGAAGCGCACGCAGCAAAGACCGAACGGGACGCTACCCCCTGCTCTCGCGTCTGCCGCGGCTCCCACGAGGTAGTGCAGCTATCGCCCAACCCGAACCACCCCGGCCCCAAGAGCACCCCCGCAGCAGTGGACACCACCGCACTGCACGTCAGCCACTATGGCCCCTCGGCGGGGAGATTACCGCCCGCCAAACTCCCGAGTGCGCGAGCGACCCGACGAACACGTAGGCGCGTTTCGTCGGGAACGCCCAGTCCGCCGGGGCGTCGGGCAGCCCGACCCAGTCGAACTGGGTCTCCTCGCCGGGCGGGTACTCGATGATCGCGTTGGGCCGCTTGGTCACGTACGCGCAGGCGGTGCAGGCCGGCCGCAAGCCCCGGTCCCGGATCTGACGAGTCAGGGTCTGATACGACCCTTCGAGACCCAGCGGGACCAGCTCGTCCAGCAGCGTCGCCGCACCAGAAGTGCGGGTCATCGGTGAGGCGGGCTGTGACGTCGGCGATGAACGCGTCGCACGGGTCCGGGGCGGCGCGGATGGTCTTGCGGTCGTAGTTGGTGCGGCGGGCGATCTCACTGATCGTCATCCCTTGCCGTTTGAGCGCGTGGATGTCCACGTCGTCCTCCTCTGAAAGCATAGGAGCAGGGCCTTTCTTGAAGCTGGTGTGTGGTCGGCGTGACCATCAGTTTCGAGAAAGGCCCGCTTCTATGTGCGGGAGCGACCCCGAGTGGGGAATTTCAGTGAGCGCCGTCACCGCCGGACTCGCCGACATGGCCTGACCGACGCGCTCGCGGAAATTGGCGCCCTCCAGCAGCTCACGCTTACCTACGGCTCACGGAGCGGCCTCGGCTGAGTTGAGCGCGATCGGATCGTTTTCGCCGAACCCCATGGGAACCGCAAGGGTCTCGTACCGACGCTTGATCGAAATGGACGCACGAGGAAGACGCGGTCGCTGTCACCGGCGACTACCACGACATTAGGCCCCGAATTTCAGGCCGCCTCGCCGGCAGGGGCCCGAAAGCATCCAGAACCGGCTCTACCTGCGCGATGCGTCTGCGTACCCGCACCAGGGGGCCATTGGATCGTACGCCGAATGCCGCCCCGAAGTGGGGGGTGCCAGCGAGTTTCGTCCGGGTATCTTGTCCTCATAAATGAGGACATGACTCGTGCGTCTCTGCATCGACGTCCTCGCCGTCTCAAGAGCACCCGATTCGCCCCATATGACACCCGAGATTGACAAGTCGTTATTGGACGGAATGCCCTAATGAAGATTTTCTTGTCCGGCGCGCCTGTTGACCGCGCAGAAAGTGCTACGAAGAATCACCCGCGCGCGAAATCCGCCCGAGGGCGAACGGCCCGGGACCAGCTCAAGCGGGGCCTCGGTGCGTCTGCGCCCATAGTCGCGAGCCGTCACTCGGCATTTCGGTCCATCGTGTGCGCTCTCATCGCATTATCTTTGGTGGGGTTCAGCGTAGTTTCTTTCGATGCCCGGGCCTCGGCTGAAACGGCCCCTTGCGCGCCTCCGTCTTCGAACACCATCGCCTGCGAGAACCTACTACCTGGCACGCCAGAGAGCGACTGGGGGGAATCCGGATCGGGTGACCCGAGCATCCAGGGGTTTGCGACGGCGATGAGCGTCAATGTGGGCGAAACCGTAGAGTTCAAGATTCTGACGCCTGCTGTCTCGTACCACATCGACATTTTGCGCCTTGGGTACTACCAAGGAAATGGCGCACGAAAAATCGCTCCCGCGGTACTTCCCTCAGTGCCGTTGCCACAAGAGCAGCCCTCTTGTCTGACTTTTTCCGACACCGGATTGATCGACTGCGGGAACTGGGCGGTATCAGCGTCATGGGCTGTCCCGGAAACTGCCGTGTCGGGTGTCTATATTGCCCACCTGGTGCGTGAGGACACAGGAGGGGGAAGTTTAATCCCATTCGTTGTGCGAAATGACGCGAGCACGAGCAGTATCGTTTTTCAAACGTCTGATCAGACGTGGCAGGCTTACAACGACTATGGCGGCAACAGCCTATACGTCTGCGCGGTTGACTGTCCCTCAGCGGTACCCGCAGAGGCACCCCGGGCGGCTTTCAAGGTCTCGTACAATCGACCGTTCAACCATGATGCGGCATCGCCCAACTGGCTCATGGCTTCCGAGCTTCCAATGATCAGATTCCTGGAGGCTAACGGATACGACGTGACGTACCTGAGCGGGGTGGACACGTCCATTCGGGGCCCGCTTCTGCTCAACCACAAGGTATTCTTGTCGACCGGCCATGACGAGTACTGGGCCGGCTCGCAGCGGACCAACGTCGAGACGGCTCGGGACGCCGGAGTGAGTCTAGCGTTCTTTAGCGGAAACGAAATGTTCTGGAAAACGCGATGGGAACCGAGCGCTGACGAATCATTGACAGCAAACCGCACGCTCGTCTGTTACAAGGACACTCACTTCAACGCCCCCACCGACCCCGTGTCGTGGACAGGGACTTGGCGCGACCCGAGGTTCGGAACTGCCGGCGGGGGTGGCAATCCGGAGAACTCGCTGACCGGGCAGTTCTTTCTGGTGAATGCGGGGTCCACCGACATCAGGGTTCCCGCCGAGTACGCGAACATGAGGCTCTGGCGAAACACCGACGCGGCTGCCCTAACGGGTAACCAGTCCTTGATTTTGGGCCCCGGTCTGGACACCCTCGGGTATGAATGGGATGTGGATGCCGATAATGGCTTCAGACCCGCTGGGGCATTCAAGTTGTCGTCCACCACGATTGATTCCCGCGAGGTGTTCACCGACTACGGATCCAACGTGGCACCTGGGAGGGTCACCCACAATCTGACGATGTACCGCGCAGCTAGTGGTGCCCTGGTGTTTGGGGCTGGCACTGTTCAGTGGTCGTACGGTCTCGATGGCTACACGACAGGCCGGGCGCCCGACCGGAACATGAAGCAGGCCACGGTTAACCTATTGGCAGATATGGGGGCTCAGCCGGCCGCGTTGACGACGGGGCTGGTAGCGGCCGCGAAGTCGACGGATGGAACGGCTCCGACGTCCGTAATCACGTCCGGGCTGAACGGTCAATCTCTGGCCGATGGGACGAAAGTCACCGTCACCGGCACGGCGGCCGACGCTGCAGGCGTCGTCGCCGGTGTCGAAGTCTCTACCGACGGCGGCGCGACCTGGCGCCCAGCCACGGGAAGAAACAAATGGACTTTGAGTTGGATTGCGCACGGCAGCCCTTCCGCGAGCATCAAAACCCGCGCCGTTGACGACAGCGGAAACCTGGAGACTCCCGACGCCGGGGCCAGCGTGAACATCTCCTGTCCCTGCTCGATCTGGGGCACCAATGTCGCTCCGGACATCGCTGATTCGGGTGACACCGCCAGCGTCGAGCTGGGACTGAGGTTCTCCTCGGACAAGGCCGGAACCGTGACCGGCGTCCGCTTCTTCAAATCGACAAACAATACGGGCACGCACTCCGGAAGCCTGTGGACGGCGACAGGCCAGCGACTAGCGACGGCGGAATTCTCAGGGGAAACGGAATTCGGCTGGCAAACCGTCACTTTTTCCACCCCTGTTGCAATCGAAGCGAACACGACACACGTGGTGTCATATTTCGCGCCGAAGGGCCACTACGCGCATACCCCGGGATATATGTATGCCCACCCCTCTCCGATGCCTGCGGGGAATGCCAATGTCGATAGTGCGCCACTCCATGCGGCGCGCAACACCCCGACATCCGGAAACGGGCTGTACACGTACTCGGCGGCGAGTGCCTTCCCTGTCGATAGCGTCCGTGCGGAAAACTATTGGGTGGACGTCGTCTTCATGCCTGCCGACAGTGTTCCCAGCGTCCTGGCTGCCCCTGTGGTGGTCTCGACAAGCCCTGCTTCTGGGGCGAGCGGCGCGCCTGTCACTACTGTGTTGTCAGCGGTATTTGATCAGGCCGTGCTCGCATCCTCTATT
>NZ_SOHA01000004.1 GCF_004403065.1 Cryobacterium cryoconiti | reverse complement strand
TCTGAACTATGCCACACCACACGAACGACTGGCCGAACTGATCCTGGCCGCATAATGAAACTACGGACCCCGTCCGGAAAGACCGGGTCACCCCAGGCCGAAACGGGGTTGTAGGAGCAAAATCTCCGTCGAATTCGTTGGGCAGCTCTGGCCGGACGAGAACGAGACAGGGCCCGGCGGATGTCTCCGCCGGGCCCTGTCTGTCGGGTTACCGCTACTCGCTGGTCACGGCGAGGTCGGGCGAGCCCGGCCCCGTTCCAATCGCTGCCGTGGTGTTGACGCCCACGGCGACGGTGGAGGCGCGCACTGTCGTGGTGAAGATGTACTCCCCGGCCACGAAGTCCACGTGCACGTGGTCGCCGGCGTTGAGCTCGCCCTGCAGGATCTTCTCCGACAGGCGGTCCTCCACCTCGCGCTGGATCGCGCGGCGCAGCGGACGGGCACCGAGTGCGGGGTCGAAGCCGACCTCGATCAGGTGCTCCTTCACGGCGAGGGTCAGGTCCACGGTCATGTCGCGGTCGAGCAGGCGCTCGCCCAGGCGCTTGATGAACAGGTCCACGATCTGCAGCAGTTCCGGCTTGGTCAGCTGCGGGAAGACGATGATCTCGTCCACTCGGTTGAGGAACTCGGGCTTGAAGTGCTTCTTCAGTTCCTCCTTCACCTTGCCGCTCATCCGGTCGTAGCTGGTGGAGGTGTCGCCCTCGAGCTGGAAACCGACGGGCGCGCCGCTGATGTCCTTGGTGCCGAGGTTCGTGGTCATGATGATCACGGTGTTCTTGAAGTCGACGACGCGACCCTGACCATCCGTCAACCGGCCCTCTTCCAGAATCTGGAGGAGCGAGTTGAAGATGTCGGGGTGGGCCTTCTCGATCTCGTCGAACAGCACCACGGAGAACGGCTTGCGGCGCACCTTCTCGGTGAGCTGGCCGCCCTCTTCGAAGCCGACGAACCCGGGAGGGGCACCGAACAGACGCGACACGGTGTGCTTCTCGCCGTACTCGCTCATGTCGAGCGAGATCATGGCGGCCTCGTCGTCGAACAGGAACTCGGCGAGCGCCTTGGCCAGCTCGGTCTTTCCGACGCCGGTGGGGCCGGCGAAGATGAACGAACCGCTCGGACGCTTCGGGTCCTTCAGGCCGGCACGGGTACGACGGATGGTCTTGGCGAGCGCCGAGATGGCCTCTTCCTGACCGATGACGCGCTGGTGCAGGGCCTTCTCCATGAAGACGAGCCGCGAGGACTCCTCCTCGGTGAGTTTGAAGACGGGGATGCCGGTGGCCTGGGCCAGAACCTCGGCGATCAGTCCCTCGTCGACGACGGCGGTCGTCTTGACGTCGCCCGACTTCCACTTCTTCTCCAGGCGCAGACGCTCGCCGAGGAGGTTCTTCTCCTCGTCGCGCAGGCCGGCGGCCTTCTCGAAGTCCTGCTCCTCGATGGCGGTCTCCTTGGCGGCGCGCACCACGGCGATCTTCTCGTCGAATTCGCGCAGTTCGGGCGGGCTCGACAGGATCGACAGGCGCAGGCGGGCGCCGGCCTCGTCGATCAGGTCGATGGCCTTGTCCGGCAGGAACCGGTCGGAGACGTAACGGTCGGCGAGGTTCGCCGCGGCCACGAGGGCGCCGTCGGTGATGGACACCTTGTGGTGCGCCTCGTAGCGGTCGCGCAGGCCCTTGAGGATGTTGATCGTGTGGGGCAGAGACGGCTCGGCCACCTGGATCGGCTGGAAGCGGCGCTCGAGCGCGGCATCCTTCTCGAAGTGCTTGCGGTACTCGTCGATCGTGGTGGCACCGATCGTCTGCAGCTCGCCCCGGGCGAGGAGAGGCTTCAGGATGCTGGCCGCGTCGATGGCACCCTCGGCGGCACCGGCACCGACGAGGGTGTGGATCTCGTCGATGAAGATGATGATGTCGCCGCGGGTGCGGATCTCCTTGGTGACCTTCTTCAGGCGCTCCTCGAAGTCACCGCGGTAGCGGCTTCCGGCGATGAGCGAGCCGAGGTCGAGCGAGTAGAGCTGCTTGTCCTTCAGCGTCTCGGGCACATCGCCCTTGACGATGGCCTGGGCGAGGCCCTCGACCACAGCGGTCTTGCCGACGCCGGGCTCACCGATCAGAACAGGGTTGTTCTTGGATCGGCGGGACAGGATCTGCATGACCCGCTCGATCTCTTTCTCGCGGCCGATGACCGGGTCGAGCTTGTTGTCGCGCGCGGCCTGGGTGAGGTTGCGTCCGAACTGGTCGAGAATCTGGCTGCCCGCCGGACCGCTCGCCTGCTCATTCGCACCAACCTGCACCTGCTCCTTGCCCTGGTATCCAGAGAGGAGCTGGATGACCTGCTGGCGCACCCGGTTGAGGTCGGCGCCGAGCTTGACGAGCACCTGGGCGGCAACGCCTTCACCCTCGCGGATGAGGCCGAGCAGGATGTGCTCGGTGCCGATGTAGTTGTGGCCGAGCTGCAGCGCTTCGCGCAGGCTCAGTTCGAGAACCTTCTTGGCGCGCGGCGTGAACGGGATGTGACCCGTCGGCTGCTGCTGGCCCTGGCCGATGATGTCCTGCACCTGCTCGCGCACGGCGTCGAGGGAAATACCCAGGCTCTCGAGGGCCTTGGCGGCAACTCCCTCGCCTTCGTGGATCAGGCCGAGCAGAATGTGCTCAGTACCGATGTAGTTGTGGTTGAGCATTTTGGCCTCTTCCTGGGCCAAAACGACGACGCGACGAGCTCGGTCGGTAAATCTCTCAAACATGTGATCGCTCCCTTGGCGCCAGGGCAGTTGTGGCGCCGATACATCGAGAGTAACGAGCGAACCCTGAAATGCATGCCTCTGTTCGCCGCAGGCGTGACGGATGTCGACAGCGACCGGTCACGGACAGCGTGCGCCGGGGCGCCCGCGCGCCTTGCGCATCGCCTGTCGAGCGCAATAATGACTCCGTACGGTGGCCGGGGGCGCCGGGGGGACCGTGTCCATCGCAGGCAGGCGAGAGGCGGAGTCCATGGCCGAGTCCGACAACCCCGAGCAGAACAATCCCGCGCAGAATTCCCTCGAACAGACGGAGCTCGTGCGGCTGTCGCGTGAGAATGCGATTCTCCGGGAGCGGCTCGACGCGGTGGAGGCAGCCTCTGCGGCGAGCGCCGAGACCGTCCCGCTTGCCGGGCTCGCCGCCCCGGCCGCGCCCCCACCCTCCCGTCAGCGCTGGCGGTCGTTCCTGGCCGTGGTGCTGATCGCCTTCGGCGTGCTGCTCGCGCCCGTCGCCGTGGTGTCCCAGTGGACCAAGACGGTCGTCACCGACACCGACACGTTCGTTGCGACCGTCGCGCCCCTGGCGGAGGACCCGGCGTTCCAGACGTTCCTCGTCACCGAGATCGTCGGCGTGGTCGAGGAACAGGTCGACATCGAGGCTCTGGCGACGGACCTCTTCGACGGTCTGGCCAGCCTTGATCTGCCTCCGCGGGCACAGGACGCGCTCATCCTCCTCGAGGCGCCGGCGGTGGAGGGGGTGCGCTCGCTCGTCCGCACGGCAGCCGAGCGAGTGGTGACTTCGGATGCCTTCGCGAACGTTTGGGAAGAGGCGCTGCGTCTCAGCCAGACGCAGATCATCGCCGCTCTGGAGGGTGACACCTCGTCGGCGCTCGTCATCAGTGACACCGGCGAGGTCGGCATCCAGCTCGGCCCGATCATCGCGGAGGTGAAGCAGCAGCTCCTGGCCCAGGGCTTCGGCCTGGCCGCGAACATCCCGGAGATCGACCGCACGATCCCGATCGCCCAGTCGGACGCCCTCGTGCAGGCCCGCACGGCCTACCAGCTCCTCAACGTGGCCGGCACCTGGTTGCCGTGGGTGAGCTTGACCCTCGTCGCGGCCGGTGTGCTCGTGGCCCGGCGGAGATCTCTCGCGCTGATCTGGGCGGGCGTCACGCTCGGCCTCTCGATGGCCCTCCTGGCCGCCGGGGTCTCGGTGGGCCGGTTCTTCGTCGTCAACGCGCTGTCGCCGGAGTACCTGCCGAGCGACCTGGCCGGCACGGTCTACGACTCACTCGTGCCGCTGGTCTACGCCTCCGCCCTGTCGGTGGGGCTCGCCGCCGTGACCGTCGCCATCGTGGCCTATCTGGCCGGGCCGTTCCGCGGCGCCATCGCGGTGCGGCGCCTGGTTACCGACGGCGCACGGCACCTGCGGGCCAGCGCCGCCGGCAGCGGAGTGACCACCGGGCGAACCGGCAGCTGGCTCTACCGGGCACGCCGCTTCATCCGGGCCGCCGTCGGCATCGGGGCGGCCGCCGTCGCCCTCTTCTGGCGCCCGCTCACCCCGGCCGTCATCATCTGGACCGCCGTGCTCGCCCTCATCGTGGTGCTGCTGCTCGAACTGCTGCAGCGCCCGCCCGCAGAGATGCTGCCCGCGACCACGGCCCAGGCCGAGCCGGGAGAGCCGGGCGCGGGCGAGAGCACGACCGCCGATCTCACCGAGACGGCCGAGCTTCCGCCGCAGTCGCAGGGTGCGACCGTCCCGGTCAGCCGCGACGACGCCGACTGAGCGTCCCTCGTTAGACTTTTCGGCGTGAGCAATCTGGAGCGGGAACCGGCCGAGGTCATCGCTGAATGCGCCGCCGAAACGGATGCCCGCGCTCGCCTCATCCGTTATCTGCCCCGCGACGTTCCCCTCGGCGGTCCGCGCGCGATGAACGTGCGGCGCACCCTCCCCCAACGTGGCCGTTCCACAATCGGCGCCTGGTGCTTCATCGACCACTACGGACCCGACGCGGTCACCGCCATGCTCGTGCCGCCGCACCCGCACACCGGGCTGCAGACCGTGAGCTGGCTGTTCGAGGGCGAGATCGAGCACCGGGACAGCACGGGCACCCACGCGCCGGTGCGCCCGGGCGAACTGAATCTGATGACGGCCGGGCAGGGTGTCAGCCACTCCGAGGTGTCCCCGGCGGGCTCCCGCTCCCTGCACGGCGTGCAGCTCTGGATCGCCCTGCCCGACCGGCACCGGCACCAGGCGCCGCACTTCGAGAGCCACCGCATCCCGCCGGTCGTCCTGGACGGGGTCGGCCTGCGCGTGTTCGCGGGCGAGCTGGCGGGCATCCGCTCCCCCGCAGCGGTCTACAGCCCCCTCGTCGGCGCGGAGCTCACCCTGCCGGCCGGCGTCGCCGTCGATCTGCCGGTCGACACCTCGTTCGAGCACGGCGTGCTGGTGGACGCAGGCACGGTCGCTGTCGAGGGCAGCACGCTCGCGCGCTGGGAACTCGGCTATGTGGAGCCGGGGCGCGGCATCATCCGCCTGGCGAACGAGACCATGCAGCCGGCCCGGGTGATCCTGCTCGGCGGGCAACCGCTCGGCGAGCAGCTGGTGATGTGGTGGAACTTCGTCGGCCGCAGCCATGACGAGATCACCCGCTGGCGGGACGAGTGGCAGTCCGCGGTGATCGAGGGCACGGATGCCGCGGGCCGCTTCGGCACGGTCGCCGGCTTTGAGGGTCCCCCGCTCCCCGCGCCCCAGCTGCCGACCGTGCGTCTGAAGCCCCGCAACTGACCCGGGTCCGCCGGATTCAGCGGGCGCCCGTGAACTCGCCGCGATGTTCGAGGCTGCCAGCCGGTATGTTCCGACGATTTCGGAGCGTCCGCGCCTCGCTAGGCGATGGCTCGAATGGTCCACGAGGCGCTTGTGGACTCTCCCGCCTCCAGGACCTTGAGGTCCGTCCCGGAGTTGAAGGCGTCCGGCGGACAGGTCATCGGTTCGACGACTAGTCCAATCCTGTCAGTCGAAGGTTCGGGTTGGTCAGCCGTGTGCACCTGTACCCACGGGCATTCGCCACCCCAACTCAGTTCGACTCCACTGCCCGCGGTCGTCGTCACTCGCACTGTCGCTTCGCCTGCCTCGTCCCTGTCCAGGCCCGTGAAGGCATGGTCGATGAAGGTGTCATCGATTGTTCGTGGCGCACGAAAATCAAAGGCGGCAAGATCTTCAGCGTTGACGTCACCCAGGCGAAGGGGAATAAGTCGGTCAGGAGTCACGGTCAGCATGAGCCTGGCTGGGAGTTCAAGCCTCCAGTCGTTGACGCGGCCCTCACCGGCGACAAGATAGGGGTGTGGAGCGACACCGAAGGGGGCGGCGTCGGGACCGGCGTTCACTGCCGTCACGATTGTGCGAAGGCCCCCGTCGTCGAGGATGAAATCCACCTCCAGCGTGATCCGGTGGGGATATCCAGGTTGCGGCTCGACGGTTGCCTGCAGAACGAGCCGATCGGCCGCCTGCCTGACCGCAACGAAATTCAGCCACGACGCGAGGCCGTGGAGCGCGTGGACTCGTGACGGCTCGGTGATGTTCAGCTGTCGCTCGACGCCAGCGAATGTGTACCTTCCATCAACGACTCGGTTCGGCCAGGGCGCCAGAATGGCGCCGCGGAAGAAGGGTCGCACCTGGTCGGCATCGAACGGCACGATGAGGTTACGTCCGTAATGCTGGAGCGATCGAACGCTAGCGCCGATACTCGCGATCGATGCGGAGTAGCCGGAAGCCTCGAGAACGAATTGGGTTCCCGACAGTGGAGTGAGAGACATGTGAACACCGTTCAGTGGAGATACCTGGGATTTCATTCCCAATGGGGTTACTTGGGGACCACGATCCGAGGAACGTCGGCGTCCCATTCGGCCTCGGCCACGTGCAGTCCGCGGTACGTATAGTCCTTGTCCCATCCGTGGAAAACGAGATAGTCCTTGCCGTTCAGCCCCACGACCAAGTCCTGGCCACCGGGGCCGCGATAGAGACCACCCGACCCGTCGGTGGAGAGGATCGGGCCCTTTTCCTTCGTCCACGGGCCGTCGATCGACGCAGCCGTTGCAGCACCGACCGCATAACGGTCGCCTCCGTAAGCGTTCGCGGAGTACAGCAGCACGAGTCCTGAACCTCGCGCGACGATGGTGGGAGCCTCGATCAGATCGCCCTCCCACACCTCGGTCTGCTTCACGATCCTGATGGGGTCACCAGTAACACCGAGCCCATCGGAAGTGAGCGGGGCCACCTGGATCCAGGTGTCGAGGTCGCAACAATTCCCGTCATTTTTCCAGACGAGGTGCAAGACGCCGTCGATGACCACGGTGCTCGCATCGATCGCGCCACCTTCATCTTCTGGACAGATGATCATGGCGTCGCCCTGAACGGTGAACGGCCCGGCTGGGTCGCTGGCCGTGGCGACACCGATGCACTGCAGCGTTGGCGCAAAATTCGTCGCCGTGAAGTACATGACGAACGAATCATCGGCCAGTCTCGTCACCTCAGGGGCCCACGTCTTGCCCGGAATGACCCAGCTCGGGAGATCCGGCAACGCGTCGGGTAGCACCTCCCAATCGACCAGATCGGTGGACGAGGCCACCTGCACGTTGCGGTTGTTGTCGTTGGTGGCGTACGCGAAATACGTACCGTCGACTTCCACCAGGTCGGGGTCAGCGAAATTTGCGTTGAGGACCGGGGCGCCTGCTGCGGCAGACGGCGGGGGTGCCGATGGCTCCGCCGCCGCCGTGCAGCCACTCACCGCGAGAACAGTGATGATGGCTGCAGAAGCCCACGCGACCGCTCTGCGGCGATCAGGATTCATCAGTCGTTACCCCTTCACACCAGAGCGGGAAACGCCCTCGATGATGAACCGCTGGAGGAAGATGAACAGAGCCAGCACAGGTACGCTCGCGACGACCGCGCCGGCCATCAGGAGGTCGTAGCGCACGGCGTTTGCGGACTGGAGGGTGGACAGTCCAGCTGGCAGTGTCTGTACCTCCGGGCTGAACAGAACGTAGACGGGCCAGAGAAAGTCATTCCAGTTGCCAAGAAACGCGAGCAGCGCGAGTGTTGCAAGAGCTGGCTTGGCGAGCGGCAGAACGACTTGCATGAAGATCACAAATCGATTCGCCCCATCGAGCCGCGCGGCCTCCTCCAACTCGATCGGCAGTCCCACGAAGAACTGCCGCATGAAGAACACCCCGAAGGCGGATGCCGCCGTGGGAATGATGATCGCGACGAGCGAGTTGAGCCACCCCAGCTCGCTCACGATGAGGTAATTGGGGATCACCAGGATGACCGGCGGCACCAGCAGGGTTGCGACGATGATGACGAAGACGAAATTCTTGCCGCGAAACTGCATTCGTGCGAGCGGATACGCCGCTAGTGACGCCGTGATGACGACGAGCGTGGCATTGAGGGCGGCTGCAACCATGCTGTTTGCAAACCATTGCAGCACCGGAGTCGAGGTCCCGGGAGCGAGGATTGACGCGAAAGCTTGCAGAGAGATCGGATTGGGAATCCACGATGGTGGAATAGCCGTCGCGTCAGCCCGGGTCTTGAGGCTGGTCACGATCATGAAGATGATCGGGCTGATGAACGCGATTGCGATCGCGCCGAGAACGACGACCCGAGTGATGGTGCCACTCCGCCGGCGTGCACGACGTCCACGGGAATCTGCACTCATCGTGGTCGTGAGAGCGTTCACGAACGCACCTCCTTCTTGAGCTTCTTGGGCTGTTTCTCGCGAAAGATGTAGAAGACCAAAGCGCTGATCGCCATCAGGAAAACTGTCAGGACGTAACTCATCGCCGCGGCGCTGCCCATCTGGAAGTTGCGCAGTCCCGCATCAGCGATTTGATAAATGGCCGTGCGCGTTTCACGTCCGGGGCCGCCCTGCGTCATGAGATAGGACTGGCCGAACATGTTGGCGGATGCGAGGAGGGTGATGATCGTGATGAACGACAGGATGGGCTTGAGGCCCGGGATCGTCACATGCAGGAACTGCATCCACGGTCCGGCTCCATCAACTCGTGCGGCTTCATAGAGTTCGATCGGAATGTCCTGAAGGCCGGCAAGGTAGATGACGGCGTTGAATCCGAGCGTCCACCATACGGTCACTCCCACGAGCGCGACCCAGGCCGCGGGCGTCGTTGTTGTCCACGCGGTGTCATCGGGAAGCCCGAGGAGGCCCAGATAGTGGTTCACCAGCCCGATGTTGTTATCGAGCAGGTATCGCCAGAGCACCGAGATGACGGCGACGCCGAGAACGTAGGGGGCGAAGTAGATGGCTCGGAGAAAGTCCCGTCCGGGAAATTTCTTGCTCATGAGCAAGGCGACGGCGAGGGGGACGATCAGGAGCAATGGCACGCTGAGCACCGTGAAGATTCCGGTAGCCCGCATGGATCCCCAGAACGGACCGAAAACGGTAGATCCGGGCGAGAACAAGGCGACGTAGTTGTCGAGGCCGATAAAGGGTTTGTTCGGCAGCGTGTAGTCCCACGAATGAAGACTGATCCAGACGCCGAGTACTGCCGGGAGGATGACGAAGCTGCCAAAAAGCAGGAGGTAGGGGGCAAGAAAGAGCCAGGGTGTTGCTAACCCCTGTTGCCGAGTGCCCGCTGGCACTCCACGATTCTTCTGGGGCTTCTGGTCGGAAGCCGAGGGGCGGCGCGCCCTCCCCGTGGGGAGGGCGCGCTCACCGACCTTCGTCGACATTGGTCAGTCCCCGAACGAGGCTTTGTTGTCAGCCATGAGCTTCGTCGCCGTGCCGGCGGCTTTTTTGAGCGCCTCACTCGGTGACGTCGTTCCCTGAACCCCGTCAGCGACGGCGATTTCGAGGGTCTCGGCCTGCACTCCACCGATTCCTGGGATGGGCGGCAAGAAACGCATCGAGTCGATTTTCTCCGCGATTGCTTCCTGCGGCAGACCGTCGAGGGCACCCGCATCGCGCACCGACTGACGAGCCGGGATCATGCCCGAGCCAGCCCACTCAGCAGACTGCTCGCTCATCCAGGCGATGAACACCTTTGACGCGTTGACCTTGTTCTGATCGGCATTTGCCTGACGGGGGAGGAAGAAGTTATGGGAGTTGGCCCAGACGGCATCCGTGTCACCGATCGTGGGGACCGGGGCGACCGCGTGAGGAAGTCCGGACTCGGCGAGATCGTTGATCTGCCAGATTCCGTCCCACGTGATCGAGGTCTCACCGTTCTTGAAGGCGACGTACTGAGAGTCGATGGCGACGTCACCCGGGCTGTACCCGTCATCCACGATGGAGCGCTGCCACTCAAGCGCCTCTACCCCGGCTGCGGAATCGAACGTTGCTCCGTCGTCACCATACGGTTCACCGCCGTTCTGCCACAGCAGGGAGAGGTTCATGAGGTGGCTCGGCCATCTCGTCGGCATCCAGAAGGGTGTTTCATAGCCGGCTGCTTTGAGCTTGACGAGCGCATCCTGGAAAGAAGCCGCATCGGTCGGGGCCTCTTCGATTCCAGCGGCGGCGAAATGTTCGGTGTTGTAGTACATGGCCAGGGAATGCACGTCGAGCGGAATGCCGTATCGGGCGTCTTTATAAACGCCGGCATCCCAGACGTCGTCGGTGAAGTCAGCTGCCGACAGACCCAGGTCATCGGCGAGATCGTCGATCGGTACGATGACGTTCCGAGCGGCATTCGACGCAAGCTGGTCCAGGTGCATCACACCGACGTCGGGACCCTCGCCGGCGGTCACCGCTGCGGGAAGTCGCTGATAGAAGTCGGTCCACTGCATCGTGTTCGAGACAACCTTGATGTTGTCATGCTCGGCATTGAAGTCGGACACCATCTTCTCCATGAATGGACCGTCCCCGCCGGTGAAGCCGTTCCAGTAGGACAGCTCCACTTCAGGCCCGGTGTATTCACCGGTGAAGGGCTCACTCGCCGCTTGCCCGGTTCCGCCTGCAGAGCATCCGGCCAGCACCAGCATGAGTGCGGCACCGAGGGCGGTAGCCGCAATCGCTCGCCGCCCCAGGAAGTCTTTCTGATTCATGATCGTTCGTCCTCCTCATCGAAAACATCGCTCCGCAACCCATGTGCGAAGCGCGCCGCCCATTTCCCGCACCGATCGGAGCGTTTCACGAGCACCTTCCGTCAATGTACAGCGCTGGAAAGATGTTTGTCTAGTCTGTGCGAATCCACGACAAACACCCTTTGCAGCGCCCGGCCACAGTCGCCCTAAGATGGACCGGACCGACTGGACGGAACAAACATGGCAAGGGTTCGACTAATCGACGTCGCGGAACTCGCGGGCGTGTCCATGAAGACCGTGTCGAACGTGGTGCACAACTACCCCCACGTGGCCCCAGCGCTTCGCGAGAAGGTGCAAGCGGCCATCGACCAGCTCGGCTACCGCCCCAATCTTACGGCGCGGCGTTTGGCTACCGGAAAAACGGGAATGATCGCCCTGGCAATCCCCGAGATCGACCACCCGTACTTTTCAGAACTCTCTCGCCATATTGCCGAGGAAGCCACTCGACGGGGATACCGCGTCATCATCGAGCAGACCCTGAGCGATCCCGTCGTTGAACGGGCCGTACTCAGCGATCGGGAAGCCGGGCTGGTCGACGGCGTCATCTTTCACCCTGTCCGCATGGAATCTCTCGACATTGCGAAGCTCGATCCCGGCACTCCGCTGGTTCTACTCGGCGAGGCGGCGATGCCCGTCATGACTGACCACGTGATGATCGATAACGTCTCCGCCGCTCTCGACGCTACGCGGCACCTGGTGGCGAGAGGATGTCGACGCATCGCTTTTCTCGGAGTCATCGCGGCGGACATCACGGGTTCGACGAATCAGCGTCTTCTCGGCTACCAACAGGGCCTCCTGGAAGCCGGGGTTCCACTTGATCCTGAGCTGGTATTCACGGCGTCGGAATTCACCGCGGAAGCAGGCCTTCGTTCGGTCGCTGAGGCGATTGAGCGCGGGGTGCGATTCGACGGCGTGGTCTGCCGCGATGACCGGTTTGCGATCGGAGCACTGAAAGCCCTGCACGACTCCGGGCGATCGGTACCCGCAGATGTGTCCGTGGTCGGCTGGGACAACACCTTCCTGGCCGCTTACACATCCCCAACGCTCACCTCGGTGGCACCGCAGAAGACCGCGATTGCTGCGGCTGCGTTCGATCTCCTCGAGGAACGAATCGCAGGCTACCGAGGGGTCGGGCGCCACATGATCGTGGGCCATTCGCTCGAGGTGCGCGAGAGCGCGCCGCTCGCGCCCTAGCAACCCAGATCCCACCCGGACTTTACAGCGCTGTAATTTGGCGGCATGATTGCGGTATGTCGCGTTCTCTCCCGATTTCTGCCAGTGCCCAGGGCGGCGTCTATCCCCGCCCCCAACTTGTCCGCCCGAATTGGCACGACCTCGCCGGCGAGTGGGCATTCGAACACGACGACCAGGACATCGGCAGAAGTGAAAAATGGTTCGTAGACGCTGCACACCTGGGCCGGGTCATCACAGTTCCCTTCCCGCCGGAGTCGGAGATGTCCGGAATCACCGATCCAGGCTTCCATCCCGTTGTCTGGTACTCCCGCGTCATCAGCCCCGAGGACGTCGCCGCCAGTGGCTGGTCCCCCGAGCGTGACCGGGTTGTGTTGCATTTTGGTGCAGTCGACTACCGTGCCTCTGTATGGATCGATGGTCAGTTCATCGGATCACACGAGGGCGGCCAGACTCCGTTCTCCTTCGACGTCACCGAAGCACTGTCGCCCCAAAAAAACGGCGTTCTCGTGGTTCGAGCCGAGGATGACCCTCACGACGTCGCCCAGCCCAGAGGCAAACAGGATTGGCTCGAAGAACCGCACGTCATTTGGTACCACCGAACCACGGGGATCTGGCAACCCGTCTGGCTCGAATCCGTGCCAGAACAGCGCATCCAGGCGCTGAGTTGGACTCCGAACGTACCGACAGGGAACGTCGCGATCGAGGTGGACCTGACTCGACGACCGGCGACGATCCTGACCGTTCACGTGGAACTGTCTCTGGAGGGTGAAATCCTGGCCCGGCAGTCGTACTCGACCGTGGAGCCGCGATCACAGGCAACCATTCAGATTGCACGCCAGGCGAACGGTCAGGCCTTCGAGGCTCTCCTGTGGTCACCGGAAAACCCGCGCCTGATCGACGCGCACGTCGTGATTGCTGCTGAAGACGGCACCATCCTCGACGAGTCCTTCTCCTACTTCGGTCTTCGCAGCGTCGGCGTCGCGGGCGGCAGTTTCCTGCTCAACGACCGGCCCTATTTCGTACGCTCGGTGCTGGAGCAGGGCTATTGGCCCCAGTCGCACCTCGCTGCACCGTCGGCCGAAGCCCTCCGTGCCGAGGTGGAGCTTATCAAGGCCCTCGGGTTCAACGCGGCGAGAATCCACGAGAAGGTCGAGGACCCCCGCTTCCTTTACTGGGCAGACCGGCTCGGATTGCTGATTTGGGGTGAAATGGGCAGTACCTACGAGTTCTCTTCGGAGGCGGTGTCACGAGTCACCCGCGAATGGATCGACGTCGTGCGCCGCGACCGTTCGCATCCGTCAATCGTCACCTGGGTTCCCCTCAATGAAAGTTGGGGTGTTCAACAGATCGCACACGACGACGCTCAGTTGAACTTCGCCCAGTCGCTCTACCACCTGACTCGAGCGCTCGATCCGACCCGCCCCGTCATCTCCAATGACGGCTGGGAACACGCCATTTCAGACATCCTCACGATCCACGACTATGCCGGTACGGCCGAACAACTCGACGCCAACTACAAGGACATCGACGCCATCCGCGCCCTGGTTGCGGGTATGGGCCCAGCAGGCCGTCGCCTGCAGCTCATTCCCCGCGAGGTGGATGGTCAGTCGATCATGGTCACCGAATTCGGTGGGGTCAGCTTCGCACCCGACGCTGCCGATGACTCCTGGGGATACACGACAGCAACCACCTATGAGGACTTTGAACGTCGAGTGTCAGGTCTCGTCAGCAGCCTTCGGGACAACCCGATACTCTCCGGCTTCTGCTACACGCAGCTGACGGACACGATGCAGGAAACCAACGGGCTGACCGACGCGTACCGGAAGCCCAAACTGCCGGTCGCTGTCATCCGCAGCATCGTGTCAGGGCAGGAAGCACCACTTCCCCGAGCAACCGCGGTCGATGACTCGAGCCTGCACTCAACCATGGGCTGACGACACCGATCGCTTTCCATCGATCAGGCGATCCCGACGAGGGCGGCGCTGCGTTCCCAGAGGCCGTCGACGAGGGCGTCATCGAGGGCTTGCGGATTCACCTTCGTGGTGAGCTTCTGCTGGTCGTAGTAGGCGCCGGGCTGCCAGGTGGTTCCGGGGGTGCCGTCGACGAACCAGGTCAGGTTCGCGCCTCCCCTGTCGGCGCTGATGAGGTTGAGTCTCTTCAGCGGCGTCTGGTAGATGAAGCGCATGAAGCTCGTGGTGTCCGATGCGAAGTTGGTTGCGACGTTGCCCGGATGGAAGGCCACAGCCGACAAGCCCTGGTCGTGGTACCGGGCCTGGAGTCCGCGGGCATGGAGGATGTTGGCGAGCTTCGCATCGCCATACGCCTTGTTCGCACTGAACTTCTTGTCGTTGTTCAGATCATCGAGGTCGAGGTGGCCGAACAACCGGTTGCCGATGCTCGAGGTGTTGATCACGCTCGACCGGCCACCCGCACCGACCCTGAGGGCGTCGCGGAGAAGCTCGGTCAGCAGGAACGGCGCGAGGTGGTTGACCTGGAAGGTCTTCTCGTGGCCGTCGATGGTCCTGGCACGGTCGCCGAAGAGACCGCCGGCGTTGTTGGCCAGCACGTCCAGCCCCGCACCGTCGAGTTCGGCCCGCACCTCGTCGGCCAGACGCCTGACGTCGTCGAGCCGGGTGTAGTCGGCGATGAATGCCTTCGCCCCGGTCTCGTGGGCGACCGCCTCGATCTTCTCCTTCGAACGGCCGGTGATGAGAACCCGGTGCCCCCGGGCAGCGAGCTGACGGGCGGACGCGGCACCGATTCCGTCGGAAGCACCGGTCACGAGGACGGTTTTATGTGTCGCCACGACGCTATTTCCCTTCCGCCAGCAGCGCCACGGGGGCCCATTCGGCCAGCGCGGCGAGACGCTCATTGACAAGGTACGGCACGGCCTGTGTGGCCATCTCGCCGAAGAACACGCGCCGTGGCGCCGTCTCCGCGTCGACGACCGTGAGAATCGCGGCGCCGAAGCCGACCGGCTTGGGCTGCACAGTGTTGGCCCGCTGCGCGGCCATTCCCTCGTGCAGCGGGGCGTACTGCGGCTGCGCGTCGGCTGCGACAGCGGATGCGCTGGACCAGTCGGTGTCGAACCCGCCGGGCTCGACAAGGGTGACCTTGATCCCGAATCCGGCGACTTCCTGCGCGAGGGAGTCGGACAGGCCTTCGAGAGCCCACTTGGAGGCGTGATACCCGCCCAGGTTCGGGAACGCGACGAGGCCGCCGATGGAGGAGATCTGGATGATGTGCCCCGACTGCTGCTCGCGCAGGATCGGCAGGACGGCCTGGGTGACGTGGAAGACGCCGAACAGGTTCACCTCGAACTGGTCCCGCAGCTGCTGCTCGGAGATTTCTTCCACGGCGCCGAAGAGACCGTAGCCGGCGTTGTTGATGACGACATCCAGGCGGCCGAAGGCCTCATGGGCGGTCTTCACGGCGGCGAAGACCTGGTCGCGGTCGGTGACATCGAGCCGGATCGGGAGAATGGCATCGCCGTACTTCTCGACCAGGCCGGAGAGGGAGTCGGTGTTGCGGGCGGTCGCTGCGACCTTGTCCCCGCGTTCGAGGGCGGCGAGGACGAACTCCCGGCCGAACCCCTTGGATGAACCCGTGATGAACCAGACCTTGCTCATGGTGTTACTCCTTCGACATTGGGCGCCGCTTGACGCCACTGAGGCAACTATATGCCGGTAGTGTCACTCGGTGTCAACTTCGCGCCCATGGGAGTATGCTGGGGATATGTCCGAGACGATCCCGCAGTCCATCCGAGAGCGAACACGCCGTCTCGCGCAGACCGAACTCACCATTGTTGCGCAGGACCTCTTCTTGGAGCACGGTTACGAAAACACGACCGTCGACGAGATCGCCGCCGCCGCCGGCATGTCCAAGCGCACCTTCTTTCGTTACTTCGCATCGAAAGACGACCTGGTTATCGGCAAGTACGACCTCTTCGGCGATCGGATCGCTGAAGCGCTCGATGCCCGACCCGCTGACGAACCGGTGTGGGACTCTCTGCGGCGCGTATTCGACCTCACCCTGGACTACGTGCAGGACGATCATGCTCGGGCACGCAATGACGCGATGGAACGCATCGTGCGCAGCAGCCCGCAACTCCATGCCCGTTACCTCGAGAAAATGCAACGAGTTCAGGAGATCCTGGTGGGACGCGTCGCCACGCGGATGGCGGATCAGTCGAGCGGGCGGAACGATCCCAAACCTGCCGCCGTCGTCGGCGCAGCGTTCGCGTGCATGCAGGCGGCCCGAACGGCCTGGCTCGAATCGAGCCAGGATCAGCCCTTCGGCGAATACCTTGACGACGCCATGTCGACATTCCGCATCAACTAGCGCGTTCCTCCGTCAGTGGGCGAAGACGGTGGCCAACTCATCCCAGTGCGTGGTCGCTCGGGGTGAGACCATGTTCCGCCGCATGGTCCAGGCCCGGTTGCTCTTGAACCCGGCCAGGCCGAGCCCCAGGGTTTCCTGACCGTACTTCGCGGTGATGGAGTCCAGCACGTCTCCGGCGGCGAAGGGAGCGGGGTTGGTGTCGAAGATGTCGAGGGCGGCATGGGTGTCTCGCGAGGAGAACTCGTGCAGGCTCACCCCCACGCGCACGTACTGCCGGTGCGCTTGCAGTTGCGGACCGAGGGCGGTGAGTGCAGCCCGGTATATTACGACCGGATCGTCGGTGGGGTCGGGAAACGCGAGGGAGACGGCATGAGTCACGTGCTCGTCCTGGAAGGGCGAGGTTGACGCATAACACCGCATGAGACGGGCGAGGGAGTTCTGCCGGCGCAGCCGGGCTGAAGCTCGCTGCGTATAAACGGACAGGACCTCCTGGAGTTCCGGGACTGTGCTGATCGGTATCGCGAATGAGCGGGAGAACTGGATCTGCTCCCGGTCGGCATGCACCTCCTCCAGCGGCAGACAGTCGATACCGCGGAGTTCTTGAACAACCCGCTCCTGGACGACCCCGAAACGTCTCCGGATGCCCGCCGCGTCCGCATCCCGAAGTGCGGCTGCGGTGTACACGCCGAGGCCGATCAGTTTTTTCGCCGTGCGACCTCCGATACCCCAGACCTGGCCGACCTCGACGGACTGCAGGATTGAGGTCAGTTGGGCGGGCGAGTAGGCCGCGAGGTTGCAGACTCCGAGAAGCGCCGGAGCGGTCTTCGAGCCGCGATTGGCCAGTTTGGCCAGGGTCTTGCTCGGTGCGATCCCGATGCTGACCGGGAGACCGATCAGTTTCCTCGTGGCGATGCGAATCTCACGGGCGATCGCCGACACCTGCGGCGGGGTGCCTGTGAGGCGGATGAAGCTCTCGTCGATCGAATACACCTCTTGAGACGAGGTGTAGCGGCCGAGCAGTTCCACGGTTCGCGCGGACAGGTCGCCGTAGAGCTCGTAGTTGCTGGACCGGGCGATGACGCCCTGGGCGGTGGCTTCGGCGGCGATGCTGTGCCACGGCGACGCCATGTCGATGCCGAGTGCCTTGGCCTCCTGGGAGCGCGCGACGACGCATCCGTCATTGTTCGACAAGACGACAACCGGTTTGCCCTCGAGTCGTGGATCGAAGATGCGCTCGCAGGAGACGTAGAAGTTGTTGGCGTCGACGATCGCGATCGAGGGCAGGTCAGACACGGTGCAGGCACCGGGTGACGACGCCCCAGATGGTGAGTTCGCTCATCTCCCCGAGGACGATGTCGGGGTACGCCGGGTTCTCTGGAACCAGACGGATGCCCGACTCATCGATCCGGAGCCGTTTGATGGTGAGTTCGCTGTCGACAACAGCAACGACGACACTGCCGTCGCGGGCGTCGAGGGAACGGTCGACGATGATTTCATCGCCGTCGAAGATGCCGGCGCCCGTCATGCTGTCCCCACTGACACGCACAATGAACGTTGCCGTCGGATCCTGGATCAGGTGGCGATTCAGATCGACGGGTCCGTCGTAGTAGCCGGCGGCCGGAGAGGGGAATCCGGCGTGCACGGCCTCCGGCGCCGCTCGAGCGAACTTGTCCTCGGAGACGTTGCCGTCGCCCGAGGTCATATCGACGATGGGGCTGGTGTGAGCATGTGCGTTCCTGACTGGGGCGGATGGCCTCGGTTGTGCGTGACAGCTCTAGTCTCTCAGCGAGCGGTGACACGGCGGTGAGCAGTAGCCTTGAGAGCGGTTCGCCTCGCTGTGCTGCGGGAGTCGCGGGCACAGTGTTATTCCGGTATCCAGGAGAAATCATGATCGAATCCGCCCCCGTTGATCCCACCGCCACCGAAGCCTGGGGTCAGCTCGCCGGCCTCGCCGAGGGCTTTTCTCCTGATCTCCGCGGTTGGTTCGATTCCGACGCAGCACGAGCCGATCGATTCACCTTTCAAGCGGCCGACCTCACCGTTGATCTATCGAAGAATCTCCTGACCGACGAGATCCTGACTCACCTCGTGCAACTCGCGACGGAGATCGGCGTCGCCGACAGGTTCCAGGCCATGCTCGCCGGCGAACACATCAACGTGACCGAAGACCGCGCTGTTCTCCACACTGCGCTGCGCCGCCCGAAGGACGGCGCCGACCTCGTGCCGCCGACGGGGTTCGTCGTCGACGGTCAGGATGTCGACGCCGACGTTCACGCCACACTCGACAAGGTTTACGGGTTCGCGGACAAGGTACGGTCCGGCGCCTGGACCGGCGTGACCGGCAAACGAATCACGACGATCGTCAACATCGGGATCGGCGGTTCCGACCTCGGCCCCGTGATGGTCTACGAGGCTTTGAAACCGTACGTGCAGGCAGGCCTGGAGTGCCGCTTCATCTCGAACATCGACCCCGTCGACGTCTACGAGAAGACGGCGGACCTGGACCCGGAGACCACCCTCTTCATCGTTGCATCGAAGACGTTCGGCACGCTCGAGACGCTCACGAACGCCCGTTTGGCACGAGAGTGGCTCTGGGCCCGGCTGCTCAGCTCGGGCGCCATCGATGATTCAGACGCTGCGCGGGACGACGCCGTCACCAAGCACTTCGTCGCCGTTTCCACCGCTCTGGACAAGGTCGCAGCCTTCGGAATCGATCCCGAGAACGTCTTCGGATTCTGGGACTGGGTCGGCGGTCGCTTCTCGATCTGCTCCGCCATCGGTACGTCCGTGATCATCGCCATCGGCCCCGACAACTGGCGCGAATTCCTGTCCGGCTTCCACGCCATCGATGAGCACATGCGAACCGCCCCCCTCGAGCGGAACGTTCCCGTCCTGATGGGCCTCCTCAACGTCTGGTACTCCAACTTCCTCAAGGCCCAGAGCCACGCCGTTCTGCCGTACGCGCAGTATCTCCACCGTTTCCCGGCCTACCTGCAACAGCTCACGATGGAATCCAACGGGAAGAGCGTGCGTTGGGACGGCACACCGGTCACAACCGACACCGGGGAGATTTTCTGGGGCGAACCGGGCACGAATGGTCAACACGCTTTCTTCCAGCTCATCCACCAGGGCACGCGCCTGATCCCGGCGGACTTCATCGCCGTCGCGAATCCGGCCCATGCCCTGAAGGACAAGACCGGTGACGGTGGCGCTGTGGAGCCAGGCCAGGACGTCCACGCGCTGTTCCTGGCGAACTTCTTCGCCCAGACCAAGGCTCTCGCCTTCGGAAAAACGGCCGCTGAGGTTCGCGCAGAAGGCACCACAGAGTCCGTCGTACCGGCCCGCGAGTTCAGCGGGAACCGGCCCACCACGTCCATCCTCGCGCCGGCCCTCACCCCGAGCGTCGTCGGCCAGCTGATCGCCCTCTACGAGCACATTGTGTTCACCGAAGGCATCATCTGGGGCATCGACTCCTTCGACCAGTGGGGTGTCGAACTGGGCAAGCAGCTTGCGCAGCAGATCGCTCCTGCCGTCGACGGCGATGAGGATGCCCTCGAATCCCAGGACTCGTCGACGAAGGCCCTGATCCGCAAGTACCTCGAGCTGCGCAACTGACTCCACCCCGGCGGAGCCACTTTCCTGCCGACCTGAGCAGTCCGGTTGGCAGGAAAGTGGAAGTGGCGACTCGGTCGATCATCGTGCAAGGATGCCCCCGTGACCACTCAGCCCGAGCGCCGGATGCTCCTCGACACCGCTGCCCTGTATTTCCGGGCGTTCTACGGTGTTCCCGACACCGTGCGCGCGCCCAGTGGCGAGCCGGTCAACGCGGTGCGGGGGCTGCTCGACATGATCGCCCGGCTTGCGACCGAGTTCGCGCCGACGGAGATCGTGGCCTGCTGGGACGACGACTGGCGCCCGCAGTGGCGGGTTGATCTCATCCCGACCTACAAGACCCACCGAGTGGCCGCGGAGCCGGCAACGGATGCGGGCTCGTCGATCGAGGTTGTACCCGACCTGCTCAGCCCGCAGGTTCCGATCATCCGCGACGTGCTCACCGCTCTGGGAATTCCCATCATCGGCGCCGCCCACCACGAAGCCGATGACGTGATCGGCACCCTCGCCTCACACTCCGACATTCCGGTAGACGTGATCACCGGAGACCGCGATCTGTTTCAACTCGTCGACGACTCGCGCGGCGTGCGGGTGATCTACACCGGTCGCGGTATGGCACGACTGGAAGTGCTCACCGACGCAACCCTCACGATCAAGACCGGCGTGACCCCGGCACAATACGCAGACTTCGCCGCGTTGCGCGGCGACGCCTCGGACGGGCTGCCCGGCGTGGCCGGCGTGGGTGAGAAGACCGCGGCGTCACTGCTCGCCGACTACGGAGACCTGAACGCGATCGTGGCGGCCGCCGCCGATCCGAGTTCCACTCTGGGCGCGGCCGTGCGCGCGAAGATCCTCGCCGCCGCGCAGTACCTCACGGTGGCCCCGGCCGTGGTGAATGTGGTGCGCGACCTCACCCTGCCGGCGTTCGATGCCCGCATCCGCTCGAGCACGCCCGAACAGGGTGCCGAGCTGGAGCGTCTGTCGATCTCGTGGGGGCTGGACTCCTCCCTGAAACGCGCTCGAGGTGCCCTCTCCGCCTTGTCCTGATCAACCCCGACAGCACAGGCCGGCCCGGTGACCCGATCGCCCCGGATTTTGCTTTCGCTCTTGCTGTCGCTGTCGGCGCATCGGGCCTAGGAGCTCGGCACTCCCTCACCGAACGTTGCGGTCACGGAATAGTGCTCGCCCAGAATATGGCTGCAGCGCAGTTCGACGGCGGCCCCTCGGTGGTAGCCGATTCGCTGGATGCGGAACATCGGGGCACCCAGGGCACAGCCGAGGCGTTCGACATCCAATGCCGCGGCGGTGTCGGCGCGCAGTTCCTCGACTCCACCGTCCACGGTGATGCCGCATCGTTCCGAGAGTTCCTTGTAGAGCGCGGTTTCGGCGAAGTCAACGTCGAGAAGCGGGCGAACCAGCGCGGCCGGAAGCCACACGTGATCGACCGCAAACGGTTCCTCGTCGGCGAGACGCAGGCGGGACAGCTTGAGCAGCTCCTCGGTCGGCGGAAGCGAGAGGCGGGCGGCGATGGCCGGATCGGTCACGAGGCGTCGCTCCAGGACGATGCTGCGCTGCGACATCCCGGATTCCTGCACCGACGCGAACAGGCTGTAGACGGGGCCGAAAGCGCTCCCCCGGCCACCCACGATCGCCCGAGGCTTCTTGCCTCTCTGCGCGCTGACGACGCCCGCCTCCCTGAGGGGGCGCAAGGCGTTGCGGATCGTACCCCGGCTGACGCCGTACGCCTCGGCCAGGCCGAGTTCACCGGGAAACCCGTCCGTGAACTCACCCCTGGCAACGCGGTCCGCGAGGTCCGCGCCGATGCTCTCCCAGAGAGGCCTGCGCAAAGCCGGCTCAGCGGCGCGCGCGTCTACCTGTGCGTGTCCTGTCACCGCTGTCCTTTCTCGCTAAATGTATATACATTATGAACGTCTCGTTCACGCACCTTGGAGGGCAAAAAAGCATGGCGACTGCACCACCGACCAACCGTTCAGCGGGCTCCCCCCGGCGACGCGGACGCCTGTACTTCATCCTTGCTGCTGTCGCGATTGTAGCCGTGCTGGGAGTCGGGTACGCGGCGCAGACCGGCGCAGCCCAGCAGGGGGCGACAACAGGAGCTGCCGACGAACAGGGCGCCGAGGAACCGACCATCGACATGTCCCGTCGAATTGACGGGGACCCGACGGCACTCGGTGAAACGGATGCCCCCGTCGTCCTGGTGGAGTATTCGGACTACCGGTGCCCCTTCTGCGCCGTCTTCGCCCGAGACACGCTCCCGACCATCGTCGACGAATACGTGCAGTCCGGCCAGGTGCGCATCGAATGGCGCGACCTGACCGTCTTCGGCCAGGAGTCGATCGACGCCGCCGTTGCGGGCCGGGCGGCCGGGGCGCAGGGTTTGTTCTGGGAGTTCAACGAGGCGACGTTCCGGGATGCCCCCGAGCGGGCTCACCTCGACCTTCCACGGGAGCGCCTGCTCCAGATCGGCCGGGACATCGGGGTGCCCGACATGGCTCGCTTCGAGAGCGACCTGGACGACCCGGGGTTCCTGGAGTCCGTAACCGCAGACACCGACGAGGCTCACTCGTTCGGCGCAACGGGAACACCGCTGTTCCTCGTGAACGACACTCCCATCTCCGGCGCCCAACCCGTCGAGGTCTTCCGCCAGGCCATTGATCGCGAACTCGCCGAAGCCACCCCGTAATGGATATCGGATACGCCGGAGCACTGATCGGCGGCGTCCTGACGCTGCTGAGCCCCTGTTCGGTCCTGCTCCTCCCCGCGTTCTTCGCCTACGCGTTCTCGACGCCCACGAAACTCCTCGCGCGCACCGGCCTCTTCTACCTGGGACTGATCACCACTCTGGTGCCGATCGGCGTTCTCGCCGGCACGCTCGGGGCCTTCCTGACTCAGAACCGAACCGGATTCGTGATCGTCGCAGCATCACTCGTCATCGCACTCGGCCTGGTCCAGCTCTTCGGCATCAGGCTGCCGGCGTTCTCCCGCGGCGGCGGCGCTGAGGGCACCTCGTCGGCCTCGGTCTTCCTCCTGGGATCGGTCTACGGGGTTGCCGGGGTGTGCGCGGGGCCGATCCTCGGCTCGGTACTCACGGTTGCCGCCGTGAGCGGAAACGCCGCCTACGGCGGTGTCCTGCTGGCCATCTACGCGCTCGGAATGACGGTGCCCCTGTTCGTGCTGGCGCTGGTCTGGGACCGGCTGCGGATCGCGGAGCGAGGCTGGCTTCGGCCCCGGATGGTCCAGATCGGACCCTGGCGGAACTCGTGGTTGCTGATCATCTCCGGCTTGCTCTCCATCGGAATCGGTGCGCTCCTCCTGGCGACCGACGGAACGGCCGGACTGGGGGGCATCCTGACCATCGGCGATCAGTTCGCCGCCGAGTCCTTCGTGTTGAATGCCTCATCGGGCATGTCCAATCTTCTGTTCGGCCTGCTGGCGATCGGCGTGCTGATGGTCGTCGGCGTGATCTCCTTCCTGCGCGGCCGCCGACCGGCGGATCCGGATCAGGCCGACCAGGGGCAGCCGGCAGAGCCGATCGCCCGGCCGTGAGCGCTCGCAGGAACGACACCGGACTGCTCCTCCACGTCAGCGGCGCCGATGCGGCGAGCATCCAGGCCGGCATCCGTATGGCCCTCAACGCCCGGGAACAGTTGCCGCACGTCATCGTCGAGCTCGTGATCCAGGGGCCGTGCGTCAGTTTTCTGACGGCCGGATCGGTGCTCGAGCCTCACTTGGCCGCACTGGATGGCGGGCCCGTCCAGGTTGTGGCCTGTACCAACAGCCTGCGATCGGCCGGGATGGAAGCCGGCCGGTTGCGGGGTGGCGTCGGCGTCGTGCCGGCGGCCGTCGCCCACCTGGCGGCGCGGCAGTTCACGGGTTGGGCCTACGTGCGGGTGTGACACGGTCTCGACAGGCTCGACCACCGATGCCCGGCGAGACGACGGCTTTGGTCCGTGTGGGCTACTGCACGGCGGAGGTCAGCCGGGCGAGGTTGTCGAGCACCGTGGAGCGCAGCGGCTGCTTCATCCACTCCTCCAGGGTGAGCTCGCGGCTGTCAGCCCGGTAGCCGTCTTCGACCTCCCGCAGCTGCTTCACGAAGGAACGGCCACGCACCATCATCGACACCTCGAAGTTGAGACTGAATGACCGCATGTCCATGTTGCTCGACCCGATCACGGCCACCTCATCGTCGATCGTGAAGTGCTTGGCGTGCAGCACGTAGGGCGCCTTGTAGAGGTAGATCTTCACGCCCGCCCGCAGCAGTTCCTCGTAGTACGAGCGTTGCGCGTGGTGCACGAGGGCCTGATCGCCGACCTCTGAGACGAACAGCTCCACGTGCAGCCCCCGCTGGGTGGCCGTCGTGATGGCGTACATGATCGACTCATCAGGCACGAAATACGGGCTGGTGATGACGATGCGTTCCTGGGCGTAGTAGAGCAATGCGAGGAACAGGCGCAGGTTGTTCTCACCCTCGAAGCCGGGCCCGCTGGGCACGACCTGACAGTCCAGGGAGTGCGGCGCGATGTCGGTCGGCACGGGCTGGATGTCCCGGGTGAGCAAGTCGTTGGTCTCGCTGTACCAGTCGGTGATGAAGATCGCGTTGAGACCCGACACGATCGGCCCCTCGACCCGGGTCATCAGGTCTTTCCACTTCAGGCCGCGACGGATGTTCCTGGGCATGTTGTACGTGCGGTCGATGACGTTCTGCGACCCCATGTAGCCGACCGTGCCATCGATCACCAGCACCTTACGGTGGTTGCGCAGGTCAGGTCGCTGCCACTTGCCCTTGAGCGGCTGCAGCGGCAGGAGCAACTCCCACTTCACGCCGGAGTCGGTGAGTCGTCGCAGGGTTTCGCGGTAGCCGGGTTTGCGCATCGACTGGATGTGGTCCATCAGCACCCGCACCGTGACGCCGCGCTTGACGGCGTTCTCGAGGGAATCGAAGAACGGCGCGGTGGTCGGATCCAGAGAGAGGATGTAGAACTCGACGTGCACGAAGTTGCGCGCCCGGTCGATGTCGGTCACCATCTCGGCGAACGTGCTCTCGTAGTCGCCGAGCAGCCGAGCCTGATTGCCGCCGACCAGGGGCATCGACCCCAGGTTGCGGTTGAGTTCGACGACGGAATCGAGCCACGGCGGCCAGGGGTGGTCGCGGCGCACCTGCTCGATCCCCTCGGTGCTGTCGAGGATGAACTGGTTGATCTCCTCCTGCATCTCCAACCGCTTCTTCGGCAGGGTGCGGTAGCCGATCAGCAGGAAGAGCAGCGCTCCGATATACGGCAGGAAGAAGATGGCGAGCAGCCAGGCCATGCCCGAGGTGGGCCGTCTGTTGCGGGGAACGACGATGATGGCCACCACACGGATGGTGAAATCGACCACCAGGGCAATCACCAGGATGACGGTCGAGATGTCGATGCCGAACATCGGGTGCTAGGTGACCGGTTTGTCGAGCCCGAGCTTGGCGCGTTCTTCCGCCTCGATCCGGGCGTAAACCTTCCGCTCCGTGCGGTCGGCCCGCACGATGGAACGCATCACAATCCAGAAGATGAGCCCGACCGCGACGGTGGGCAGGAGCGACCAGAAAGCGCTGACCCAGAAGTTGTCCATGATGTCTCCAACGATACGGGAAAACGGCGGGCGGGGCGCGGTGCTACTTGTCCAGCATCCCCGCGATGCCGGTGCCGATGGCGTAGATCCCGGTTCCCGCGACGCCCACCCAGATCGAGAGTTCCAGCAGGGTCGGGCGACGGCGGGCGCGTCGGGCCGGCACGCCGGGCTCGGCTTCGCCCGGCGCGGGCTCGCGGGGAGGCTCGGAACTCATACCGCGATTATTTCACCAGCGGGAACAGGATGGTCTCCCGGATGCCCAGCCCGGACAGTGCCATCAACAGACGGTCGATGCCCATGCCCATGCCGCCGGTGGGCGGCATCCCGTATTCGAGGGCCCGCAGGAATTCCTCGTCGAGACGCATGGCCTCCGGGTCGCCGCCGGCGGCGAGACGGGCCTGCTCGACGAAACGCTCCCGCTGAATGACCGGGTCGACGAGCTCGGAATAGCCGGTGGCCAGTTCGAAGCCGCGCACGTACAGGTCCCATTTCTCAACCACACCGGCGATCTTCCGGTGGCCGCGCACGAGGGGGCTGGTGTCGATCGGGAAGTCCATCACGAAGGTGGGGCGGGTCAGGCCACCCTTGACGAAGTGCTCCCACAGCTCCTCGACGTACTTGCCGTGGATGGGGTGGTCGATGTCGAGGCCCTCCGTGTCGGCGAGCACCTTCAGCTCGGCCAGCGGGGTGGCCGGCGAAATCTCGTAGCCGACAGCCGCGGACAGGCTGTCGTACATGCCGATGCGGTCCCAGTCGCCGCCCAGGTCGAATTCGGTGCCGTCGGCCCAGGTCACCACGTGCGAGCCGGCGATGGCGAGCGCGGCATCCTGGATCAGGGTCTGGGTGAGGTCGGCGATCGAGTTGTAGTCGCCGTAGGCCTCGTAGGCCTCCAGCATGGCGAACTCGGGCGAGTGGGTGGAGTCGGCGCCCTCGTTGCGGAAGTTGCGGTTGATCTCGTAGACCCGGTCGATGCCGCCGACGACGGCGCGCTTGAGGAACAGTTCCGGCGCGATCCGCAGGTAGAGGTCGGTGTCGAAGGCGTTGGAGTGGGTCGTGAACGGGCGAGCGGATGCGCCGCCGTGCATGACCTGCAGCATCGGCGTCTCGATCTCGATGAAGTTGCGCTCAGTGAAAGTGCGACGCAGGCTCGCGACGGTCTGCGAGCGCTGGATCACGCTGCGGCGGGCCTGCTCGCGGTTGATCAGGTCGAGGTACCGGCTGCGCACGCGGGTCTCCTCGCTGAGCTCGGTGTGCAGGTTCGGCAGCGGCAGCAGCGCTTTCGCGGCGACCTGCCACTCCGTCGCCATGATGGAGAGCTCGCCGCGGCGGGAGGAGATCACCTCACCGGAGACGAAGAGGTGGTCACCGAGGTCGACCAGGTCCTTCCAGTCGGCGAGGGACTCCTCCCCCACCTCACCGAGGGAGATCATGGCCTGGATCCGGCTGCCGTCGCCGGACTGCAGGCTGGCGAAGCAGAGCTTGCCGGTGTTGCGGAGGTGCACCACGCGGCCGGCGAGGCCGACCGTGACCCCGGTGACGGCATCCGCTTCGAGGTCGCCGAACTGTGCGCGTACGGCCGGGATCGTATCGGTGACGGGCACGGACACCGGGTAGGCGCCGCCGGCGGGGCTGGTCGCCGCGGCGTTCAGCCGGTCACGCTTGGCCAGACGCACGGCCTTCTGCTCGTTGGTCTCGTCCTCGGTGGGTTCTGGGTTCTGCTGCTCGCTCATGCGGTTCTCCGTGGCAGGTGGCGGCCGGGCGGTGCCCGGCGCTCCCGCGCTTGCTCATAAAGGGGTGTGACGACGTGGTGGTGACAGGTGCGGCTGGTGGTGCGTCCTAGGGAAGTTCCAGGGCCACGTTGTCGATCAGCCGGGTGTGACCGACCAGCGCGGCGACCAGCATGCGAGCCGGGCCGTGATGCAGGGCCCGGACCGGAAGGAAGGTCCGGGGGTCGACGACAACGAGATAGTCCAGTTTAACCAGCGGTTCGGCGTCGATCCGCGCGTGAGCGACCTGCAGCGCGACCTCGGCTCCCTGACCGGCGACGGAGGCCGCGTCCGCAAGCCCCGCGGACAGCGCCCGGGCGGCGGCGCGCTGGTCAGGTTCGAGAGCGCGATTGCGGCTGGACAGGGCGAGTCCGCCGTCTTCGCGCACGATCGGGACGACCTCGATGCGGGTTCGGAAGTCGAGGTCAGCCAGCATCCGTTCGACCAGGAACACCTGCTGCGCGTCTTTCTGGCCGAAGACGGCCACGTCGGGACCGACGATGTTGAACAGCTTCGCGACGACCGTCAGCATGCCGTCGAAGTGCCCGGGGCGCGCGGCTCCCTCGAAGAGGCTCCCGACGGTGCCGGCGGTCACCCGGGTGGAGGCGTCACCGTCGGGATACATCACCTGGCTGGTCGGGGCGAAAACGAACGGAACGCCCTCGGCGGCCAGGGCGGCGACGTCAGCATCGAGGGTGCGCGGATAGGTGCCGAGGTCTTCTCCGGCGCCGAACTGCAGCGGGTTGACGAAAATCGACACCACCACGATCTCGCCCAGGCTGCGGGCCCGACGCACCAGGGTCAGGTGTCCGGCGTGCAGGGCGCCCATGGTCGGGACCAGCACGATGCGGGGCGTGCCGCCCGCGTCGTCGCCGCGCCCGGCACGCTCGCTCTCGATGCGACTCTGCGCGTCGATCAGGCGGCTCCGCAGTTCCTCGATGGTGCCGATGACTTCTGGTTTGGTGAGCACGTTCACTCGTCCTCCGGTGTGTTGCGGTTGTGTCATTCGTCGAAATCGTCCTGGTCGCGCGGCTCGCGGGTGTCGAGCGGGTCGAGCGCGTCGAGCTGCGAGAGGTCGAGGCGGTCGGGACTGGTGCGGGCCAGCGCGTTCTCCATGGCGGAGCGCATCAGTGGCGCGATCACCGCTCCCGGATGCTCGATACCGATGCCCGCCAGCAGTCCCGTGGCCTGCTCCACGATCGACGTGGAGAACGCCGTGGCGGTCTCCACGGCTTCGGCGTAGCCGGCCCGGTCGGCCTCCGCGACGATCACGGGCTCACCGCCCATCTCCACGACGAGAGCCTGCCCGATCGGCAGCACCGGTGTTGGCGCCGTCACCGCGAAGTAGCTGTCGGCGAGGCGGGCCAGGTCGATGCTGGTGCCCGTGAAACTCATGGCCGGGTGGATGGCCAGCGGGATCGCGCCGCCGGCCTGTGCCGGTGCGAGCACCGCCGTGCCGTATCGAGCCGAGGTGTGCAGCACGAGCTGCCCGGCCTGCCAGGTTCCGGTGGCTGCGAGCCCGCTCACGAGGCTCTCGAGCTGCGCGTCAGGAACAGCGATGATGACCAGCTCGCTGCGCTCGACGATCTCGGGAACGGTGAGGATGGGCACCTGAGGCAGGATCGCCTCGGCCCGGTCACGGCTGGACTGCGAGATGGCGGAGATCCCGACGATCGCGTGGCCGGCACCTGCGAGGGCGGCACCGAGGATGGGACCGACCCGGCCGGCACCGATGATGCCGATTCCGAGACGTCCGGGGCGCTGCGTCATTCCGTCACTCCGTCAGGTTGGTTCCAGTGGTGGCTTGTGTCCGCCCGGGCCGACGAGATGGCCCCGGACGAGATCCGGTCGAAGAGCACCGGGGCCTCGGCGGCGTCCACCACCCCGAGGTCGGCGGAGACCGGCCCGGCGACGGTGTGCAGCCGGGCGGAGGCGAGGCGGAGCATCCGGGTCAGTGGGCCCTGCGAGATGGCGACACTCTGCAACCGGGCCAGCGGCACCAGCACCAGCTCGCGCGAGATCACTCCGCGGCGAAGCAGGGCGATGCCGTTCGAGACGGTGTAGCCGGTGCGGCGCCACGAGAACGGATGCAGCCAGGCCGCCCGGCGCGGCGCGTTCGTGAAGCCGTCGATGCCGCCCTTCGAGCGGAGGCCCCGTTCGATCAGGGCCTGCTGTTCCTCCGAGTCGAATCCGGGCAGGATCAGCTCGAGCACCCGGGCGACGTCGGCGAGCGTGCCCACCGGGAGGATGGTGGTGTTGGCTTCGCCGGCGGCACCCTTGGTGCTGGAGTGGCCGGCCGTGTTGATGCGCACCTGCCACCAGCCGGACGGACGCCACAGGAGCGGCTGCGAGACGCCGATCGCGTGGATCCGGCCCGGAGGCAGGGTTTCATTGCTCGTGGTGAGCAGACCGAAGCCCACCCGCACCCCATCGGGCGTGCCGGCGATGCTGTACCGCAGCGACTTGGTCACACGGGTGAAGTAGAAACTGACGCTGGCGATCAGGGTGGGGATGAAGGCCACGAGCAACCAGTCGCTGACGCCGGCGATCACACTGACGATCATCGCGATTCCGGCGAGCACGACGAAGACCGTGAACCCACTGAGAATGACGGATCCGATCAGCCGGCCGGGCGGAATGCGCACCACCGATTCCGGCGGGGCAGCGTCGGGGTCCAGCTCGGGCGCGAAGAAATCCCGCGCCCGGTCGGCGACGGCGGTTGCCGGAGAGAAGGAGGCACCGGCGGCGGGTGCGAGCACGAGACCGTTCGGGGCCAGGGCTGCGTCCGGGGTCAGGGCGCCGTCCGGGTCGGTCGCAGCGGTCGGGGGCGTCGGTGCCGGCTGCCGCAGTCCGGATGCCAGGCGAAGGATGTCGCGGCGCAGTTGGTCGGCCAGGGACGATCCGAGGTAGGCCAGTTGCACGTTGGCATCCTGGCCGGCCACGCTGACCTCGAGCTTGGCGGCGCCGAACAGGCGTGGGATGAGCGGGCGCACGATGTTCACACCCTGGATGCGGTCGACCCGGGCCCGGCGGTTGCTGCGGAACAGCATCCCGCTGCGCACCTCTACGACCTCCGCGGTGACCCGGAAGGTGTGCATGCGCCAGGAGAGGTAGAACACGGCAAGGATCAGCAGGAGAACGACGGCGACGGCGAGCAGCGCCCAGCCGACGGCGCCGCGCTCGAGGATCTCGTCGACCGGGTCCCCGCCGTAACGCGGCACCCCGAAGAACACCTCGACGAACCGCTCGCGCAGGTTGGTGATGATGAAGCCGAGCACCGCGACGATGAAGATCCCGCCGCGCAACAGGGGGCTGGCCGGGTGCAGCCGATGCCATTCCCCGTCGGCGAGCGTGGTCACAGTCCGGCCCGACGGCTCTCGGCCAGCTCTACCAGCCGGTCGCGCAGGCTCTCCGCGTCGGCTTCGGCGAGTCCGGGGATGAGTACACCGGACGAGGCCGCGGCGGTCACGAATTTGAGGTCGGCCAGCCCCAGCCACCGCGCGATCGGACCGCGCGTGATGTCGACCAGCTGCATGCGGCCGTAGGGAACGGACACGAACCGGGTGAACATGATGCCGCGGCGGAAGAGCAGGTCGTCCTGCCGCAGCTGGTAACCGATGGCCCGTACCCGGCGGGGTTCGAAGGCGACCGTGGCGGCGGTGATCACGACGATCGCCCCCATCACGTAGAGAGCCCACTGCACGTTGGCCAGCAGCCACAGCGCGGCGGCGGCACCGGTGAGCACCAGCCCGAAGACGATCGTGCCGACGGTTTCGACCACGACGTAACGCGGCGAGACGCGCTTCCATTCGCCCACGTTGGAAAGGTCCAGTCGCTCGGCGGTGTCAGGCACGCACTTCTCCCTGCTCTTTATCGTCGTCATCCGGGGGCAGCGTGCAGAAATGCTCGGCCACCAGCCCCAGTGTCAGCAGGATCGCGGCACCCACCGCCGTCCCGAGTGCAGGCCATAACGATGTTACCGCCGGTGTGACCGACCGGGTCAGGATGTAGAGCACGATCCCGAGCCCGCCGCCCAGCACGAGCGCGCCGCTGAGCGCCGACGCCTTCGCCAGCAGCGCCACCCGCATGGCCAGGAACGGGTTGACGTGCCTCCGTGCGGTGCCGCGGGTGGCCTGACGGATCGGCCGGGCCAGCAGCAGCACGCCGACGCCGATGGCGACCAGGGCGATCGGCAGGGTGACCGGCGGCAGGATCATCGCCGAGCCGCCGGCGACAGCGGTCACTTCGAGCAGGAAGCCGATGACCAGACCGAGCAGGCCCAGCGCGATCACGGGGGTCGGCTGCGTGCGTTTCACCGACTGCCACCCAGACTCAGCGCAACCGGGTGCGGCGACACCGTGCTGCCGATCGCCGCGAGCAGCGCGCGCACGGTGCCTCGGCCCGGCAGCACGGCCTCCGGGTCGAGGTCCAGCCAGGGCGCGAGCACGAAGTCGCGCTCGAAGGCCCTCGGATGCGGCACGTCGAGGCGGGCATCGTGCAGTTCGAGCCCGCCGAACACCACGATGTCGATGTCGAGCGTGCGGTCGCCCCAGCGCTCGGCGCGCACCCGGCCGTGCTCGTTCTCGATGGCGTTCACCGCAGCGAGCAGGGTGTGCGGGTCGCCGGTGTACCGGATGCCCACCACCAGGTTCAGATACCGGGGCGCGTCGTCGTCGACGCCGCCGAGCTTCACCGCGGCGGACTCGTAGACCGGGGAGACCCCGGTCAGTTCCAGCCCGGGTACCTGCTCCAGCGCGGTGATCGCCGCGGCCAGGATGACCAGGCGGTCGCCGAGGTTGCTGCCGAGGGCGAGCACCGCCGGCTGAGGGGTCGGGCTGGTCATGCGCGCGTCCGCACGATCTGCACCGCGACATCCGTGAACGGCACGGAGATCGGCGCCTGCGGCTTGTGCACGGTCACCTGCACCTTCTCGGCCGCGTCGTGCGCGAGCACCACGGCGGCGATGCGCTCGGCCACGGTTTCGATCAGGTCGACCGGGTTGTGCCGGGCGGCATCCGTCACCTCGACGGCGAGCTCGCCGTAGTGGATGGTCTGGGCGACGTCATCGCTCGCGGCGGCGCGCTGCAGGTCGAGCCAGACCGTGACGTCGATCACGAAGTCCTGACCGTTCTCCCGCTCGAAGTCGTAGACGCCGTGATGGGCGTTGACGCGCAGGCCGGTGAGCGTGATCGAGTCGCTTCTCATGGTCCCATTCTGGCGGAGTCCGCCAACGCCAGCACGTTGAGAGCCGTGCGCGTCGCCGCTACGTCGTGCACGCGCACCGCCCAGGCGCCGGCCTGGGCGGCCAGCACGCTGACCACGGCACTGGGCAGGTCACGGTCGGCGAGCGGCGCGTCGGTCGGAAGCGCCACAGCGAGGAACCGCTTGCGGGAGGCCCCCACCATGACCGGCAGCCCGAGGTCCGTGAATGCCGCCAGGTGGGCCAGCAGGGCCCAATTGTGCTCGGGCAGCTTGGAGAAGCCGAGCCCCGGATCGAGCACGACTCGTTCCCGCGGCAGTCCGGCCGCCGCGAGCGCGTCAACCCGCGCGGACAGCTCGTCCCGCACCTCGGCGACGACGTCGCCGTAGACGGCGAGGTCGTCCATCTCCTTCGCGTGCGCACGCCAGTGCATGGCCACGTAGGTCAGCCCGCTCCGGGCGGCGACGGATGCCATCAGAGGGTCGGCCAGACCACCGGAGACGTCGTTGATGATGCGGGCCCCGGCGGCGGCGGCCGCGGCCGCCGTGCTCGCGTTGAGGGTGTCGACACTGATCGTGAGGCCCTGCCGGGCGAGCTCGGTGATCACCGGGATCACCCGGGATGCCTCCTCGACGGGTGCGACCCGGCCGGCGCCCGGGCGCGTGGACTCCCCGCCCACGTCGATCAGATCCGCGCCCTGGGCGTACAGGTCGAGGGCGTGGCCGATGGCGGCATCCGTGGACGCCCACTTGCCGCCGTCGCTGAAGGAATCCGGGGTGACGTTGAGCACCCCCATGATCAGGGTCTGCGGCCGCTTCACCGGCCGGAGCCGATCAGGGCCATGATCTCGGCGCGCATGAGCGGCTCCGAGAGGGTGCCTCGGCTGGCCACGGTCACGGTGGAGCTGCCGGTCTGGCGCGGCCCGCGGGCGGTCACGCAACCGTGAACGGCATCCAGCACGACCAGAACCCCGAGCGGTTGAAGACCGGTCTGCAGCGCCTCGGCGATCTCCTCGGTCAGTCGTTCCTGCAGCTGTGGCCGGGCGGCGACGGTGTCGACGACGGCCGGAAGCTTGCCGAGGCCCACGACCCGCTCGCCCGGCACGTAGGCCAGGTGGGCGACGCCGAGGAAGGGCAGCAGGTGGTGTTCGCAGACGGAGCGGAAGGCGACGCCGCGCAGCAGCACCAGCTCACCCGTGTGCGGGCCCACCGGGATGGTGTCGCGCAGGTGGTCGACGGGGTCGACGTGCACCCCGGCGAAGAATTCGGCGTAGGCCTCGGCCACCCGGCGCCCCGTGCCCTTGAGACCCGGACGGGCGGGATCCTCGCCGATCGCGGCGAGGATCTCGGCGACCGCGGCTTCGATCCGCGGCCTGTCAACTGCCACCCCGTGCCCTGCCCTACGCGGTGGCGGGACGAGGAGTGCGCGCCGGCGCGTGGGTCGGCGCGCTCGCCGGTGCCCCGGCGGAGTCGCCGTCGGCCACTCCGCTCTCGATCGACGGCTTGGGGGCCGGCATTGCGATGGGCGGCAGGTCGGAGACCGGACGCTTGTCGCTGGACAGCCACTGCGGCCGCACGGGCAGCTTGACGACCCTCGTGAACAGTTCGGCCAGCGCGTGCTGGTCGAGCGTCTCGTGCTCGAGGAGGGCGGCGGCGAGTTCGTCGAGAATGCCCCGGTTCGCATTCAGCACCTGGTAGGCCTCATCGTGCGCGTCTTCGAGCAACTGGCGCACCTCGGCGTCGACGCTCTCGGCGACCCGCTCGGAGTAGTCGCGCTGGTGGCCCATGTCACGGCCGAGGAAGACCTCGCCGGAACCCTGGCCGAGCTTGAGAGGGCCGACGGCCGAACTCATGCCGAATTCGGTGACCATCTTGCGAGCCGTGGACGTGGCCTTCTCGATGTCGTTCGAGGCGCCGGTGGTGGGGTCGTGGAAGATGATCTCCTCCGCCACCCGGCCGCCCATGGCATAGGCGAGTTGGTCGAGCAGCTCGTTGCGGGTGACCGAGTAACGGTCCTCGACAGGCATGACCATCGTGTAGCCGAGGGCGCGGCCACGCGGAAGGATCGTGATCTTGGTCACCGGGTCGGTGTTGCGCATCGCGGTCGCCACGAGCGCGTGCCCACCCTCGTGGTATGCGGTGATGAGCTTTTCCTTGTCGCGCATGACGCGGCTGCGGCGCTGCGGTCCGGCCATCACCCGATCGACAGCCTCGTCGAGTGCGCGGTTGTCGATCAGCTGCGCGTTGGAGCGTGCGGTGAGCAGGGCGGCCTCGTTGAGCACGTTGGCCAGGTCGGCTCCGGTGAAGCCCGGCGTCTTGCGCGCCAGAACCTCGAGGTCGACGCCGGCGGCCATGGGCTTGCCCTTGGAGTGCACCTCGAGGATGCGCTTGCGGCCGAGCATATCGGGAGCGTCCACGCCGATCTGGCGGTCAAAGCGACCCGGGCGCAGCAGCGCCGGGTCGAGGATGTCGGGACGGTTGGTGGCTGCGATCAGGATCACGTTGGCCTTGACGTCGAAGCCGTCCATCTCGACCAGCAGCTGGTTGAGGGTCTGCTCGCGTTCGTCATGCCCACCGCCCATGCCGGCGCCACGGTGACGGCCGACGGCATCGATCTCATCGATGAAGATGATGGCCGGGGCGTTTTCCTTGGCCTGCTGGAACAGGTCGCGCACGCGGCTCGCGCCCACACCCACGAACATTTCAACGAAGTCGGAACCCGAGATGGCGTAGAAGGGCACATTGGCCTCGCCGGCCACGGCACGGGCGAGGAGCGTCTTTCCGGTTCCGGGAGGGCCGTACAGCAGCACACCCTTCGGGATGCGCGCGCCGACAGCCTGGAACTTCGCCGGTTCCTTGAGGAAGTCCTTGATCTCCTCGAGCTCCTCGATGGCCTCGTCGGAGCCCGCGACATCCGCGAATGTCACCTGGGGGCTTTCCTTGGAGACCAGCTTGGCCTTGGATTTGCCGAACTGCATGACCTTGTTGCCGCCGCCCTGCATGCCGGCCAGCATGAACCAGAAGAACGCGCCGATCAGAAGGAGCGGCAGCAGGATGCCGAGGAGCGACAGGAACCAGCTCGACTGCGGCACCTCGTCGGTGAAGCCGTCCTTCGGGCTCGCGTTGGTGACGGCCGTGATGACCTCTTCGCCACGCGGTGTGACGTAGAAGAACTGCACCTGCTTGCCGAGTTCTTCATCCGCCTTGATCAAAGTGAGGTCGACGCGTTGCTCGCCGTCGACGATCTTGGCCTCGGAGACCTTGCCGTCCTTGAGGAACTCGAGCCCCTGTTGGGTGGGAATCTCTTTGAATCCCGACATGGTTATGAGACTCGACCCTACCCACACGGCAACAATCGCCAGCAGAATGTAGAGGAGCGGTCCGCGCAGTAGTTTCTTGACCTTCATCGTGGTGACAGGTTATCGTGACGCCGCTGCAGGAAGACCGTGTGTTCGCCCAAAGCGCTACGAAGGTCAGCTGTAAATGTGCGGGGCGAGCACGCCGACCGAGCGCAGGTTGCGGTAGCGCTCGTCGAAGTCGAGGCCGTAGCCGACCACGAACTGGTTCGGGATGTCGAAACCGAGGTACTTCACGTCGATGTCGACGCGCGCGGCATCCGGCTTGCGGAGCAGGGCGCAGATTTCAACGGATTCCGGCCCGCGCGACTTCAGGTTCGACAGGAGCCAGGAGAGGGTCAGGCCGGAATCGATGATGTCCTCGACGATGAGCACGTTGCGGCCGTGCAGGTCGGTGTCGAGGTCCTTCAGGATGCGCACGACACCACTGGACTGCGTGCCGGAGCCGTAGGAGCTGACCGCCATCCAGTCCATCGTGATCGGGTGCACGAGCTCTCGCGCCAGATCGGCCATGACCATGACCGCGCCCTTGAGCACGCCCACCAGGAGCAGGTCCTTGCCGGCGTAGTCTGCCTCGATCAGGCGGCACAGCTCGGCGAGCCGGGTGCGGATCTGCTCCTCCTCGATCAGAATCTCGGTGAGGTCGCCTTCAATGTCGCGGGGTTCCATGGGAGCGGGAGGGTCCTTTGCTCGGGGCAGGTCCGGGCGCGGTGAAAATCAACCAGCCGTCCTGCCGTACAACTCTAACGCCTGGCAGGTCGAGCGGCTTCTGCCCGTGCCAGTCGCTGACCAGTCGCAGCACCGCGAGCGTGTGCACCCGTTCCAGGGTCACCCCGAACTCGCGCTCGAGCGCGAACCGAACGATCCGTTGACGCACCGCGGGCGGTTTCCCCGCGAGCCGGTTCGCTTCCAACCGGATACCGGGTCCCGCAGGTTCGCCCCGGTGATCATGGAGGTGCTCGGTGAGCTGCTCACTCAGGTCTCGGGCCAGGTCGTCGAGGGCGCTCGAGTCCTCCCGCAGCTGCGCGGCCGTGCGCACGAGCGCGTCGGCGACGCCCGGGCCGAGCTCCCGCTCGAGCACGGGCAGCACGGTCTGGCGCACCCGCACCCGGGCGAATCGCGGGTCGTCGTTGTGCGGGTCCTGCCACGGGTGCAGGCCTACGTCGACGCAGAACTGCCGGGTCTGGGAGCGACGGATGCCCAGCAACGGCCGCAGGATCGGCCCCCCGGCCGGCGACATGCCCTGCAGGCTCGTGGGCCCCGATCCTCGGGCGAGGCCGAGCAGCACGGTCTCGGCCTGGTCGTCAAGGGTGTGACCGAGCAGGATGTGGCTCGCGCCGGTTTCGCTCTGCGCCCGGTCGAAGGCGGCATAGCGGGCGGTGCGGGCGGAGGCCTCCGGACCGCCGGCATCCGTGCCGTGCTCAACCGTGACGCGCAGCACCAGCACCGGGTCGAGGCCGAGCTCGGCCGCTTGCCGGGCCGCCTCGGCCGCGACCCGCGCCGAGCCGTCCTGCAGCGCGTGGTCGACGATGACCGCCCCGGCGCGGAGCCCGGCGCGCGGCGCCTCGAAAGCCGTGGCGGCAGCCAGGGCGAGCGAGTCCGCTCCCCCACTGAGACCGACGAGTACCAGCACGCCCGGCTGCACGCCGGGCGTGAGCGGTCCTGCCCCGGGCAGCAGGGCACGCACGTGCCGGCGCACATCGGCAATGGCCGGGGTTAACCTCGGGCGGCGTGGTGACTCCATCCAGTAACGTTATCCGCAGACTGTGAACAAGGGAGAGACCAGGCCATGGCCGCATACGACGCAGTAATTGAAATCCCTCGCGGGAGCCGCAACAAGTACGAAGTCGATCACGAGACCGGGCGGGTGTACCTGGACCGGGTGCTCTACACGAGTTTCGTATACCCGACCGACTACGGCTTCTTCGAGAACACCCTCGGGCTCGACGGTGATCCCGTCGACGTGCTCGTCCTGATCGAATTCCCGCTGTTCCCCGGTGTCGGCCTGTCGGTCCGCCCGGTCGGCGTGTTCAACATGACGGATGACGGCGGCTCAGACGCCAAGGTCATCGCCGTTCCCGCGGGCGACCCGCGCTGGGACTACATCCAGGACGTCACCGACATCCCGGAGTACACCCGCAAGGAGATCGAGCACTTCTTCGAGCACTACAAAGACCTCGAACCCGGCAAGTGGGTCAAGACCGAGGGCTGGGGCGACGCCGCTGAGGCCGACCAGATCGTGCGTGACGGCATCACGAAACTGGCGGAGGAGGGCCACTAGGCTCTCTCACCCCCCGGTCCGGCGATCCACATCGCCGAGCCGTGAGAAAAGCCCCTTCCCGGAGTCCGGGAAGGGGCTTTTCTCACCGCTCGGCGACCGATTTCGCAGACCGAGGTCAGCCGGAGGGGCGACCCACGTAGGGCGCAACGTCTCCGGCAGACCAGATGCTGTGGATGCGCACGGGCGCGGACGGGTTCGGGGCCTCGAGGATCTTGCCGCCGCCCACGTAGAGCGCCACGTGGTAGTAGTCGCCGCCGCCACCCCAGAAGACGAGGTCGCCACGCTGCGCCTGGCTGAAGGGCACCAGCCGACCCTGGTTGGCCATGGTGCGGTACTGGTTGGTGGCCGAATGCGACCCGATGTAGATGCCCGCCGCCGCGTAGGCGGCCTTGGTCAGCCCGGAACAGTCCCACTGGTTCGGCCCGGAGCCGCCCAGCACATACCGATCGCCGAGCTGCTGGGTGGCGAACGACAGGGCCGTGTCGACCGCACTGGCGCTCGGTGCAGCAGGTGCAGCCGGCGCCCGAGGGGCGGGCGCAGCGGGAGCTGCAGGGGCGGGGGACGCGGCTGCCGGTGCTGCCGGGGCCGGCGCCGCGGGAGCGGGTGCCGGGG
>NZ_SOHA01000007.1 GCF_004403065.1 Cryobacterium cryoconiti | reverse complement strand
GCCGCCCGCCTACGGCGCCCCGGCCGCGCCGCCCGCCTACGGCGCCCCGACCCCGCCGCCCGCCTATGGCACCCCGACCGGCCCGCCCGCCTATGGCGCGCCCGCGACTTCACAGCCGGCAGCCTATGGCGCCCCGTACGCGGGCTACGGCACGGAGCCCGCCACGAAGCAGCCGATCCTGAGCATCCTGGCACTTGTCGCCGGAATCGTCGGTATCCTCGGCGCACCGGTCGGCTTCATCCCGATCGTGGGCGGTATCCTTGGACTCTTCATCCCGGCCGCAGCCGTCATCCTGGGTTTCCTCGGCAAGTCGAAGGAACCGAGGGCGAAGGGGTTCTGGCTGACCGGCCTCATCACCGGTTTCATCGGCGTCGGCCTGGCCCTCATCAGCATCGTGGCCTGGGCCGTGCTCTTCGCCAGCGTTCCCAGCGACTACTCCACGTTCTGAGCCGGAGCTGGCGACACCGATGGCTGGGGAGTACCGGGACCGGTCCCGCGATGACCAATTCCGGTTAGACCTCACCCGGCCGTCGGCGCCCGTCGAGGGAGAACTGGACTACGCGTCCACCATCACGGCTCCCACCGAATGGGTGCCCTACGTCTACACCGACAGTGAACTCAGCGCCCGCTCCGGCCGGGGCGGGCTGTCCGTTGCGGCACTCATCTTTGGGCTGCTCGGACTGGGCATCGCCGTCTTCGGGGTGTGGGGTGCTGCACTGTCCCTGGCCGCGGTCGTCCTGGCAGTCATGGCCCGCATCACCGAGCGGCACCCCGGTGCCCTGTGGGCCTACGGGCTGGCCACCGGTCTGGCCGGCCTGGTCCTGGCTGTCATCTGGGTTCTGATCGTCATGCGGGCCCTGACGTTCGTGCCGGGCTGAACTCGGCGGCGGCGACGTCAGTCGATCGGCGCAACCCGTTCCACCAGAAGGGCGACCCGCTGCCCGGCCGCGCGGGTGAGTATCAGCGTGCCGGACTCCGGCCCCTTGAGTTTCAGCCTGGTGCGCAGGGTGGCGGGATCGACGTCGACGCCCCGCTTCTTGATTTCGAGCGTGCCGATGCGGCGCTCCTGCAGGGCCAGCCGCAGTTTCCTCTCGTCGACCGGCAGCAGCTCCAGCACCCGGAACGCGGTGGCGAAGGGCGTGCGCTGCAGCGTCGGGGAGGTGAGGTAGGCGATGGCGTCGCTCAGCATCCGTGCGTCGAGCGAACGGGCCAGGTCGCCGATCAGGCGGGCACGGATGATCGCACCGTCCGGCTCGTAGACGTAGTCACCCAGAACACCCACCGGGGCATCCTCGCTGTCGCCGGGTGCGGTCAATTCGTGGGTCCCGGTTCGGCCCAGTACGAGGGCGGAGCGACGGATGCCGGCACGGGCCAGCGCCCCGAACCACAGTCCCATCTCCACGAGCTTGCCGTCCACGGACACCCACTGCGCCTCGGCCGCCGCGGGGATGAGGTCGCGGTCGTGCCCCGGACCGAGCTTGACGCCGATGGGCAGCCGCTCGCTGAGGCCGAAAACGAAGTCGAGATGCGGGGAATAGTCCTCGGGGCGGGTGAGGCGCTTGGTATTGGCGTGCCCGGCGGTGCGGCGGGCCGGGTCCAGCCAGGCCGCGTCGAAGCCGGCCAGGTCCACGTCTTCCGCGGCCGAGTGCAGCACGCTCGCGTTCTCGAACGGGGCCAGGTTGTAGCTGGCGACCGTCGCGGTCACCTCGTCGGCGTCCACCGCCGTCACGGTGAGATCCATCGCGGCCAGCGCCATGGCGTCGCCGCCGATCCCGCAGCCGAGGTCGACGACCCGGTTCAGGCCGGCGCCGGCGAACCGGCCGGCGTGCAGGGCGGCCACGCGCAGCCGCGTGGCCTGCTCGAGCCCGGCATCCGTGAAGAGCATGCGCCCGGCGAACTCGCCGAATTTGGGCACAGCCTTGGCGCGCAGCCTCGACTGGCCGAGCACGGCGGTGACCAGGTCGGGGCTGTGGCCGGCCTTGCGCAGGTCGCTCACCACCCGCACGACATCGGCGGTCGCATCGTACGGCGGCAACGAGTCCAGCAGGCGCAAACCACCCGGCGACAACAGCTCGACGAGCTCTGAGCGTTCCATCGTGCAAACCTATCAACTCAGGCGCATCTGGCACTCACGTTGCGTGAGTGCCAGATGCGCCCTAAACTCGACTTAGCACTCTCGCTGTGAGTCTGCTAACTATGTCTTAGCTAAGAAAGAGGTCAACCGTGTCGGTCTCCATCAAGCCGCTCGAGGATCGCATCGTCATCAAGCAGGTCGACGCAGAGCAGACCACCGCATCAGGTCTGGTCATTCCTGACACCGCCAAGGAAAAGCCCCAGGAGGGCGAAGTTGTCGCAGTCGGCCCCGGCCGCATTGACGACAACGGCAACCGCATCCCGCTCGACGTCGCCGTCGGCGACAAGGTGATCTACTCCAAGTACGGCGGAACCGAGGTCAAGTTCGGTGGCGAGGACCTCCTCGTGCTGTCGGCTCGCGACGTGCTCGCAGTCGTCGTTCGCTAGTCTCACGAACTGATTGATAGAATCCCGGATGGCCTGGCCATCCGGGATTCTTCTTCGTTAAGAAAGGCGCATCCGTGGAGCAAGGTCCGTCCTCACCTGGCACACCCCGAGGGGGCCGGGCAGCCCGGCCGGTGCGGTCGGAGCAGAGCAAGGGCCTGATCTACGCGATCCTCGCTTACGCCCTGTGGGGCATGCTGCCGCTTTTCTTCCTGCTGCTTTCCCCGAGCGGCGCCTTCGAGATCGTCGCGTGGCGGGTGCTCTTCTCCCTCGTCTTCTGCGCGCTTCTGATCACCGTCACCCGCAAGTGGCGTGCGTTCCTCGGCCTGCTGCGACGGCCCCGGATCGTGTTCACCATGGGGCTGGCCGGGCTGCTGATCTTCGTCAACTGGCAGACCTACGTTTTCGCCGCGCTGAGCGGCCACGTTGTCGAAGCCGCGCTGGGCTACTTCATCAACCCGATCGTCACGGTGTTCCTCGGCGTCCTTCTGTTGGGGGAGAAGCTCCGCCTGCTGCAGTGGGTGGCCGTGGGCATCAGCCTCGGGGCCGTGGTCGTGCTGACCGTCGGCTACGGATCGTTGCCGTGGGTGTCGCTGGTCCTCGCCTTCTCCTTCGGCTTCTACGGCCTGATCAAGAAACGGGTGGGCCGCGACGTCGACGCCGTCGCCGGGCTCACGCTCGAGACGATCTGGCTGGCGCCCATCGCCGTGGTTCAGCTGATCGTGGTGGCTTCGATCTCCGGCCTCACCATCGGCACCCTGTCGACCTGGCACACGCTGGGGTTGCTGGCGACGGGGATCGTGACCGCCGTCCCGCTCCTCTTCTTCGCGGCGGCGGCCCGACGTCTGCCGTTGACATACATGGGCCTGATCCAGTACTTCGCTCCGATCCTGCAGTTCCTGGTCGGCGTCTTCGTGCTCCGGGAACCGATGCCGCCCGAACGCTGGGTCGGTTTCGGCCTGGTCTGGGTGGCCCTGATCGTTCTCACCACGGACATGGTCCTCAGCGGTCGCGCTCCCCGGCGTGCGTCCCTCGAACCCGCGTGAGCCGGGTTACGCTCGGTGGCGCACCTCGTACGCGAAAGGACAACCGGATGCGCGCTGCTTCGACCCCCGTCAGCCTGATCGCAGTGGTTGCGTGCGTGCTGCTGCTCTCCGGTTGTGCGCCGCAGGTGACGCCAACCGTCGCCGCAACGCCTTCTGCCGCCCCCGCCGTGATCGAACCGACCGGCGACGGGACCGTGCGCATCGGCACCCTGTTCCCGATGACGGGCGATGCTGCCGCCAGCGGAGCCGCGCAGGTGGCCGGATCCGAACTGGCGGCCCGGGAGATCACCGAGCAGGGCCGGGTGCTCGGCACTCCGATCGAGCTCATCCACCGTGACTCCGCCGTCGCCGCGGCGGACTCCCTGACCGACCTGCTCACCCGGGGCGTCGACGTCGTGCTCTGGGACGCCACCATTCCCTTCCCGGACGACCTGGCCGCCGCGATCGCCGCAGCGCCGGTCACGCTGCTGGCACTCGGTGATTTTGCGAACGGCGGCACGCCCCTGGAGGCCGGGGAGGAATTCGCGGCGCGCCTGCGCACCCTCGACCCCGGGCTGACGGCCACCGCCGGCGGCGGGGAGGCCTACGACGGGGTTGTCCTGACCGCGCTCGCCGCTGCCCGGGCCGGCGACGACGGGGGAGCCTCGATCACGCTCGGGATGGACCAGGTCAGCACGGGGTCGGTGAGCTGCTCCTCCTGGGGAGAATGTGCGGCCGCGATGGCCGATGCGCAACAGATCGCCTATGCGGGAGTCACCGGCCGCCGATCGTAACGATTGGGTCTGCGTTACACGGATGTAACACGGTTGCCTTGTTTCGTGCGATCCCTGTCAATAATGTGACAGAACGGTAGTCAATCGACCGCTGTCATTTCTCATTCTCTACTCCCAAGGAGCAACATGAGCGTATTCGCGAAGGCCTCGGCCTCCCGCTCAGTCCGGGCAGTCGTCACTGGAGTCGCCATGGTCGGCGTCAGTGCACTTCTGCTCACCGGATGCAGCAGCAACGCTGCAGATCCGGCTGAATCGGAAGCCCCCGCCGCGAGCGGAGACGCCCAGGCCATCAAGGCCGGCGACCGCGACCTGACCCTGAAGATCGGCACCATCCTTCCCCAGAGTGGCGCCCTGGCCTTCCTCGGCCCGCCCGAAGAAGCCGGCGTCGCGCTGGCCGTCAAGGACATCAACGACGCGAACCTCGGAATGACCGTCGAGGCCATCTTCCGTGACTCCGGCGACACCACGACGGACACCGCCACCGGTTCGGTGACCGACCTTCTTTCGCAGGACGTCTCCGCGATCATCGGTGCGGCGTCCTCGGGTGTGTCCAAGACCGTGATCGACCAGATCACCGGCGCCGGTGTCGTGCAGTTCTCCCCGGCCAACACCTCGGCGGACTTCACGAAGTACGCCGACAAGGACCTCTACTGGCGCACCGCCCCGTCCGACCTGCTGCAGGGCGAGGTTCTGGGCACCCAGATCGCCGAGGACGGCAAGAGCACCCTCGGCCTGATCGTGCTCAACGACTCCTACGGCACCGGCCTGGCCGAGTCCACCACCGCGGCCTTCGAGGCTGCCGGCGGCGAGGTCGTCGCCACGTCGCTGTTCAACGAGGGTGACTCCAACTTCGCGGCCCAGATCTCCGAAGTGACCGCCGCCAACCCGGACGCGATCGCGCTGATCACGTTCGACCAGGCCAAGGTCATCACCCCTGCACTCGTCGGCTCCGGTTACCCCGGTGGCAACCTCTACTTCGTGGACGGCAACCTGGCCGACTACAGCAAGGACTTCGACGCCGGCATCATCACCGGAGCCAAGGGCACCCTGCCGGGTCTCGACGTGGGAACCCTCGGTGACTTCACCGACCGTCTTCTGGAAATCGACCCCACCCTGACCGACTTCAGTTACGCGGCCGAGTCCTACGACGCCGTCATGCTCGTGGCGATGGCGGCCTTCGCGGGCAACGACGTCTCGGGTGAGTCCATCTCCAAGTACCTCCGCCAGGTCTCGGGCGGAACCGGCGACGGCGAGACCGTCACCGACTTCGCGGCAGCTGCTGAAGCTCTCGTGGCCGGCGACCAGATCGACTACGACGGCTTCTCCGGCCCGGTCACGTTCGACGAGAACGGCGACCCGACCGAGGCAACCATCGGCGTCTACGAGTACATCGAAGACAACACGTACAAGCGCATCAACTAGTCAGTGATCAGTTGCTGACTGATCCCTGACACGTGAAGGGCCCCGACTTCGGTCGGGGCCCTTTTCGTGCGCCCAGCGCCGCCACAGGGCCCGCGGCGACCCCGGCATCCGTCGCTCGTGCCCCTCGCGCCCCCGCGACCCTCGCGACGTGGCGCACCCTGTGGAAGCGGGCGCACGTTCTACCCTGCGCCCGCTTCCTAAACCTGCGCCGCGCGCCCCGCTCGCATCCGGCACCTTCGGTCGAGTTCGCATGGCGCACGTGGCGAAGTCGATCGGAACCGTCGAACTCGCACCGGGCACGTCGCACCGGGCACGTCGCCCCGGGCACGCAGAAGCGGCGCCCGAGGATCTCGGGCGCCGCTTCTGTGTGCAGGTCGTGCGGTGTCGTGCGGTTGTGCAGTTGTGGCTAGTCGTCCTGGCCGAGGGTGCCGAGGTAGAGACCGATCACCTTGGGATCGTTCAGCAGCTCCCGTCCGGTGCCCGTGTAGGCGTCGCGGCCCTGGTCGAGCACGTAGCCGCGGTCGCAGATCTGCAGGCAGCGGCGGGCGTTCTGCTCCACCATGATGGTGGTGACGCCGGCCTTGTTGATCTCCTTGACGCGCAGGAAGGCCTCATCCTGACGCACCGGGGAGAGCCCGGCGCTCGGCTCGTCGAGCAGCAGCACGTGCGGGCCCATCATCAGTGCGCGCGACATGGCCACCATCTGGCGTTCGCCGCCCGACAGCGACCCGGCACGCTGCTGCAGCCGCTTCTTCAGCTCCGGGAAGATCTCGGTGACGAATTCGAGACGCTCGTGCAGGCCCTTCGGCTTCAGGAACATTCCCATCTCCAGGTTCTCCTGGATGGTCAGGGTGGGGAAGACGTTGTTCGTCTGCGGCACGAACCCGACACCCTTGGCGACGAGCTTGTTCGCCTTGAGGTTGGTGATGTTCTCACCGCGCAGCAGGATCTCACCCTCCCGCACCTTGACCTGGCCGAAGATCGATTTGAGCAGCGTGGACTTGCCGGCGCCGTTCGGGCCGATGATCCCGATCAGCTCGCCGTCGTAGGCGGTCAGGGAGCAGGCGTTGAGGATGTTGACGCCCGGCAGGTAGCCGGCCGTCACGGTCTTGACCTCGACGACGGGCTGCCCGGTGGGTGCGTAGGCCGGTGCGGCGGCAGGGCTAGTGTTCGTCACTCGAGCAGCTCCTTAATGGCTTCGACATGTTCTGATTCGGCGGCCGGATCCTCGCCGAGGTCCTCGTCGTGGTGCTGGCCCAGGTAGGCGTCGATCACGGCGGGATTGCGCATCACCTCGTGCGGGTCGCCTTCGGCGACCACCCGGCCCTCGGCCATGACGATGACCCAGTCGGCGATGTGGCGAACCATGTGCATGTCGTGCTCGACGAACAGCACCGTCATGCCCTCTGATTTCAGGTTCAGGATGTGGTCCAGCAGCGACTGCGTCAGTGCCGGGTTCACCCCGGCCATCGGCTCGTCGAGCATGACCAGGCTCGGCACGCTCATCAGCGCCCGCGCCATCTCGAGCAGCTTGCGCTGCCCGCCGGAGAGGCTGGCGGCGTAGTCGTCCTTCTTGGCGTCGAGTTTGAACCGTTCGAGGATGTCGATGGCCCGAGCCTTGTTCGCCTCCTCCTGCTTGCGCCAGAAGAAGGGGAAGATCGCCCGGAACAGGTTCTCTCCGGCCTGGCCCTTGGCGCCGAGCAGCATGTTGTCCATGACCGTCAGCAGGCCGAGGGCCTTGGTGAGCTGGAAGGTGCGCACCTGGCCCATCCGGGCCACCTTGAAGGCGGGCATGCCCGAGAGCGGGCGGCCCTCGAACGTCCACGAACCGGTGTCGGGCTTGTCGAATCCGGTGAGCAGGTTGAACAGGGTCGTCTTGCCGGCCCCGTTGGGCCCGATCAGAGCCGTGATGGCTCCGCGGGGGATTTCCACGTGGTCGACATCGACGGCCTTGAGCCCGCCGAAGGTGCGGCTCACGCCGTCGGCCACCAGGATCGGGTCGCGCTTCTTGCAGCCCGGTTCGGCCTCGCCGATGTGCAGGTCGGTCGACTTGATCGGCTTGTTGCTGGGAACGGTGTTATTTGACAAAGGCCAACTCCTTTTTGTTTCCGAAGATGCCCTGCGGTCTGAAGATGACTATGAGCATGATCGCCACTCCCACCAGGATGAAGCGCAGCTGGCCGGCCTGGATGCTGGTCATGAACGGAATCCAGCCGGCTTCCACCGCACGGGCGATGAACCCGGAGAAGAAGGAGAGCAGCACCCAGAAGACCATCGAGCCGATGACCGGCCCGAGGATCGTCGACGCGCCGCCGAGTAGCAGGATCGCGTAGATGAAGAACGTCAGAGACGTCTGATAGTTCGAGGGCACCACGGCACGGGGGAGCACGAAGATCATGCCCGCGATCGTGCCGAACGCGCCGCCGAGGATCAGGGACTGCATCTTGTAGGAGTAGACGTTCTTGCCGAGCGCGCGCACGGCATCCTCGTCTTCACGGATTCCCTTGATCACGCGACCCCACGGGCTGCGCATGATCTGCCAGGTGAACAGGCAGGCGAGAGCCACGATCGACCAGGCCACGATGCGCAGCCACCAGTCGTACTCGTTGTACTCGAAGGGGCCGAAGCCGTAGCGGCCCTCGGGGATGGGGTTGAGGCCGGCGAAACCGCCCTTGTACCCGCTCAGCCCGTTCGCGGAACCGGTGATGGCCTGGAACGTGTTCGTCGTGAACAGGAGGCGCACGATCTCGGCCGCGGCGATCGTCACGATCGCCAGGTAGTCCGCCCGCAGGCGCAGGGTCGGAATACCCAGGATCAGGGCGAAGATGACGGATGCGCCGATCCCCACCAGCACGGCACCCCAGACGGGGAAGCCGAAGCTGAGGGTGGAGATGGCGAACCCGTAGGCGCCGAGGGCCATGAAGCCGGCCTGGCCGAAGTTCAGAAGGCCGGTGTATCCGAAGTGGATCGCCAGCCCGAGCGCCGCGAGGGCGTAGGCGGCGGTGGTCGGGCTGATCAGCTCGACGGCTGCGTTGCTAAAGATTGCTCCCCAGTCGATCATCGGATGCCCTTCTAGCCAATTCTCTCTTTGCGACCCAGGATGCCTTGCGGCCGAAGCAGCAGCACCAGGATCAGCACGACAAGTGCACCGACGTATTTAAGGTCGGAGGGAAGCCACAGCGTCGACAGTTCGACGAACAGGCCGACGATGATCGAACCGATCAGGGCGCCGAAGGCGGTGCCGAGACCGCCGAGGGTCACAGCCGCGAACACGAGCAGCAGGATCTGGAAGCCCATGTCCCAGCTGACGCCGGGGCGGAAGTAGGCCCACAGCACGCCGCTGAGCCCGGCGAGGCCGCCACCGAGCACCCAGACGATCCGGATGACGCCATCGACGTCGATCCCGCTGGCTGAGGCCAGACTGGGATTGTCGGACACGGCGCGGGTGGCCTTGCCGATACGGGTGCGCAGCAGGAAGTAGGAGACCGCCAGCAGCACCACGATGCTGACGCCCATGCTGGCCAGGTCGATCGCCGAGAGCCGGATCGGACCGAGCTGCATGTCCGCCAGGCCGGAGCCGGGAAGCTGACTGGTTCCGCCGCCGACGAAGATCTGGAACAGGTAGCGGAGGGCGAGGGAGAGTCCGATGCTCACGATCATCAGCGGGATCAAGCCGACGCCTTTGCGGCGCAGCGGTTTCCAGATTGCCGCGTCCAGGCTCCAGCCGAGACCTGCACTGAGCACGATCGCGACGATGATCGCCAACCAGATCGGAACTCCCAGGGTGACCGAGAACAGGAGCGTCATCAGCGCGCCGAAGGTGATCATCTCGGCGTGGGCGAAGTTGCTCAGCCCGGTGGTGCCGAAGATCAGGGACAGCCCGATCGCGGCGAGGGCCAGAAGCAGACCGAAGTTCAACCCGTTGACGAAACGATTGACGAACTGGTCGAAGAAGCTGACCGTCGTGCGCACGCCCTCGCCGAGGAAGAAGTTGACCGCCTTGACCTTGGTGAGGCCGAACTCTGCCTCGGTCGTGCTGCCGCCCTTGGCGACGATGACGCCCTCGGGCAGCGTGTCCTCGTCGAGGGAGACGGTGTAGGTGGCCTTCTCGGGCACACCCACCTTCCACTTGCCGTCGACGCCCGTCTTCACGGATGCCTCGTAGCCGGATCCCTCGACGGTGATCAACACGCCCTCGAGCGGTTCCTGATTGAACTGCACGTTGCCGGAGAGGACGAAGTCATACTCATCGGTGCCCACCTCGTCGGCGTGAGCCGGACCGGCGGAGAGCGTGGCGAATGTGGACATCGTCAAGGCTGCGAAGAGCAGGCCGAGAAAGATCACCAGCATCCTGGGTGAGAATCTGCGAACAGCTTCAGTGGAATTCACTGCACCTCCATGGGGGCACCGTTGGGTCTGCGACCGAGCGTGCCCCGGGTCTCACCTGCCAACATCTTTGTCGACAGTAAATGACGATTATGTCGCAAATGTTACGACGGGCACCGGCACTCCCTAGATTCTCTGTCGAGGAATGCATGGAGCGCAACGTCGCTTAACATTGACAAGCCGGACTTTGAGTTGGAACGCCGGTCTTTTTCCACTTTCTCGCATCTGTAAAAGGGGTTTCATGGATCAGCCAGATCCGTTCGGTTTCACCGGGCTGACGTACGACGACGTCCTTCTTCTTCCGGGGCACACCGACGTGATTCCCAGTGAAGCCGAGACCCTGTCTCGCCTGACGCGCCGAATCAGCGTGGCCACCCCGCTCCTGTCCAGTGCGATGGACACCGTCACCGAGACCCGGATGGCCATCGCGATGGCCCGCGAAGGCGGCCTCGGCGTGCTGCACCGCAACCTGTCGATCGCGGACCAGGCCGAGCAGGTCGACCTCGTCAAACGCAGTGAATCCGGCATGATTACCAATCCGGTAACAACTTCGCCCGATGCCACCGTCGCGGAGGTCGACGCCCTTTGCGGGCAGTTCCGCATCAGCGGCCTTCCCGTCATCGACGCCGACGGCGTGCTCGTGGGAATCATCACCAACCGGGACATGCGCTTCGTCTCCAGCACCAAGAAGCACACCACCCGGGTGCGCGAGGTGATGACCACGGCCCCGCTGATCACGGGCAAGGTGGGTATGGCCCCGATGGACGCCGTCGCCATCTTCGCCACCCACAAGATCGAGAAGCTTCCCCTCGTGGACGACCACGGCCGCCTCACCGGCCTGATCACGGTCAAGGACTTCGACAAGAGCGAGGAATACCCCTTCGCAACCAAGGATGACGCCGGGCGCCTGCGCGTGGGCGCGGCCATCGGCTTCTTCGGCGACGCCTGGCAGCGCGCCACCGCCCTGCTCGACGCGGGCGTCGACGTGCTCGTGGTCGACACCGCGAACGGCGACAGCGCCGGGGTGCTCGAGATCATCCGTCGCCTGAAGTCCGACCCGGCGTTCGAGGCGGTCGACGTGATCGGCGGCAACGTGGCCACCCGTTCCGGCGCCCAGGCCCTCATCGACGCCGGCGCGGACGCGATCAAGGTGGGCGTCGGCCCCGGCTCGATCTGCACCACGCGCATCGTCGCCGGCGTCGGCGTGCCGCAGATCACCGCCGTCTACCAGGCGTCGCTCGCGGCTCGGGAGGCCGGCATCCCGGTGATCGCCGACGGCGGACTGCAGTACTCCGGCGACATCGCCAAGGCCCTGGTTGCCGGAGCGGACACCGTCATGCTCGGATCCCTGCTCGCCGGCTGTGACGAGAGCCCCGGCGAACTCGTCTTCGTCAACGGCAAGCAGTTCAAGACCTACCGCGGCATGGGCTCGCTCGGCGCGCTGCAAAGCCGCGGCACCAAGACCTCCTACTCCAAGGACCGCTACTTCCAATCGGATGTCCCCTCCGACGACAAGCTCATCCCGGAAGGTATCGAAGGCCAGGTTCCCTATCGCGGACCGGTGTCCGCCGTGGCGTACCAGCTGATCGGCGGCCTGCGCCAGTCCATGTTCTACGTGGGCGCGCGCACGATCGACGAGCTCAAGCAGAAGGGCAAGTTCGTGCGGATCACCTCCGCGGGGCTGAAGGAGTCGCACCCGCACGACGTGCAGATCGTGGTCGAGGCACCCAACTACCGCCGCTAGAGCACGAGCTACACGACAGCGGCCAGCCGGGAGACCGCCTCGGCGAGCACCTCGGGCGAACAGCCGAAGTTGAGCCGGGCGAAGCCCCGCCCCGGTTCGCCGAACAGGGGGCCGGGGCTGAGCGCGACCCGCGCCTGTTCGAGCGCGACCAGGGCCGGGTCGTCACCCCAGCCGAGGCTGCGCAGGTCGAGCCATGCGAGGTAGCCGGCGTCGGGCGGCCGGTAGCCGACTCCGGGAAGCTCCGCGTCGAGCAGGGCGGTGAGCAACCCGCGGTTGGTGTCGAGCGCCGCGATCGAACCGTCCAGCCACGACTCGCCGTGGGTGTAGGCGGCGATGCCCGCGATCAGGCCGAACTGGCTCGTGCGCCAGGACACCTCCCGCGGCAGGGGCGCGAGCGCGGCGCGCATCCGTTCGCCTGCCGTGACGATCACGGCACATTTGAGGCCGGCCAGGTTCCACGCCTTGCTGGCGCTGGTCACGCAGACGCCGTGGTCGGCGGCCTCGGGGGAGACGGTCAGGTAAGGCGTGAAGACGGCGTCGGCGTAGGTCAGTGGGGCATGCACCTCGTCGCTGACCACCGTGACGCCGTACCGTGCGGCGAGTACGGACAGTGCCGTGAGGTCTTCGACGGTGTGCGGATGGCCGACCGGGTTGTGCGGGTTGCTGAGCAGCACGGCGCGCACGTCGTTCTGGAACGCTCGCTCCAGGCCATCGAGGTCGAGGGTCCAGCCTGTCTGCCCGTTCAGGAGCGGGACGGAAACCACCTGGCCTGCGGCCTCGGGGACGAGATCGAAGAACGGCGGGTACACCGGTGGCGTGATCGCGACCCGGTCGCCGGGCCGGATCAGCAGTCGCAGCGTCTCCACGATGGCCACGCTGACATCCGTCGTCGTGCTCACCTGTTCCGGGTCGACCGGCCAGCCCCAGCGGCGGCCGGCGAAGCCTGCGAAAGCCTCGGCGAGCCCGTTGACCGGAGCGACGTACCCGGTGTCGCTGCGCCGCACCGCCGCGATCAGCGCTTCGGCCACGGGTGCCGCAAGCGGGAAGTCGGATTCGGCGACGAAGAGCGGCAGAACATCGGCGGGAAAACTGCGCCATTTCATGCTCGTGCGCTCGCGCAGCAGGGACAGAGGGTCGGCGATGACGTCCATCACCTCAGGATGCACCTCGCGGCATCCGTCGTCGAGGAGCCCCGCTGCCTCTAAACTGAAGTCATGGAAATCGAGATCGGCCGCTCCAAGCGCGCTCGCCGCGTGTACGCCTTCGACGACATCGCGATTGTGCCCAGTCGGCGCACCCGCGACCCGGAGGACGTGTCCGTCAGCTGGACCATCGACGCGTACCAGTTCTCGATCCCGTTCCTCGCGGCGCCGATGGACTCCGTGGTGTCGCCGAAGACGGCCATCATGATGGGCCAGCTCGGCGGCGTCGGCGTGCTCGACCTCGAGGGTCTCTGGACCCGCTACGACGACCCCGAACCTCTCCTCGCCGAGATCCGTGAGCTTCCCGCCGACCGGGCCACCGCGCGTATGCAGGAGATGTACGCCGAGCCGATCAAACCCGAACTCGTCACCGCGCGCCTCGCGGAGATCCGCGCGGCCGGTGTGACCGTGGCCGGTGCCCTGTCGCCGCAGCGCACGCAGGAACTGTACGAGACCGTCGTCGCCGCCGGAGTCGACCTGTTCGTCATCCGCGGCACCACCGTCTCCGCCGAGCACGTCTCGCAGAACCAGGAACCCCTCAACCTGAAGAAGTTCATCTACGAGCTCGATGTGCCCGTGATCGTGGGCGGCGCGGCGACGTACACCGCGGCCCTGCACCTGATGCGCACCGGCGCGGCCGGCGTGCTCGTGGGCTTCGGCGGCGGCGCTGCCTCGACCACGCGCGCCTCCCTCGGCATCCACGCGCCCATGGCCACGGCCGTGGCGGATGTCGCCGGCGCCCGCCGGGACTACATGGACGAGTCCGGCGGACGCTACGTGCACGTCATCGCCGACGGCGGCCTCAACACCTCCGGCGACATCGTCAAGGCCATCGCCTGCGGCGCCGACGCGGTCATGCTCGGCACCGCCCTCGCCCGGGCGACGGATGCCCCCGGCGGCGGGTTCCACTGGGGTGCCGAGGTGCACCACCCGAAGCTGCCGCGCGGCCAGCGGGTCGAGGTCGGCGCCCTCGCGCCGCTCGAGACCATTCTCAACGGCCCGACGCCGATCGCCGACGGCACCGCGAACCTCGTCGGTGCCCTGCGCCGTTCGATGGCCACGACCGGCTATTCGGACCTGAAGGAATTCCAGCGCGTCGAGGTGGTCGTCGCTCCCTACCGGGGGAACTAGGCCGTCACCGGCCGCATCCGGCCCGGCGGGCGGTTGTCGCGCCGTACCGAGTGAACTAGCTTTTGTGTACACACCAGACCATCCGAAATGGGAGTGAGCACATGGCAACAGGCAACTCGGCGTCACGGTCCACGAAGCTGGGACCGGAAGAACGGGCCGCGGCCCTCGAACGGTTGAAGGGCAAGGAGCTCGACATCCTGGTCGTGGGCGGCGGCATCGTCGGTGCCGGCGCCGCACTGGACGCGGTCACCCGCGGTCTGAGCGTGGGCATCCTCGAGGCCAGGGACTGGGCGTCGGGCACGTCGAGCCGGTCGTCGAAACTGGTGCACGGCGGCATCCGTTACCTGGAGCAGGCCGATTTCCGGCTGGTGCGCGAGGCGCTGACCGAACGCGGGCTGCTCCTGCAGCGCATCGCCCCGCACCTGGTGAAGCCCGTGCGGTTCCTCTACCCGCTCCGGAAGCGTGTCACCGAGCGCTTCTATGTGGGCGCGGGCATGCTGCTCTACGACCTGTTCTCCTATGCGGGCGGGCGCCCCGGAGTGCCGCACCACCGCCACCTGTCCAAGCGTCAGGTGAAGGGGCTCCTGCCGAGCCTGAACACCGACACGATCGTCGGCGGCATCACCTACTACGACGGCCAGGTCGACGACGCGCTCTACGTGGCCTCGCTCGTGCGCACCGCCTCGTTCTACGGGGCGCATGCGGCCAGCCGGGTCCGCGTCGAAGGTTTCATCAAGGTCGGCGAGCGGGTCGTCGGCGTGCACGCCCACGACCTGCAGACCGGGGAGCGGTTCGACGTTCGCGCCCGTCAGGTCGTGAACGCGACCGGAGTCTGGACGGACGACACCCAGCGCATGGTCGGCGAACGCGGCACCTTCAAGGTGCGGGCGTCGAAGGGGGTGCACCTGGTCGTGCCCCGGGACCGGTTCCAGTCGGCGATGGGCCTGTTGCTGCGCACCGAGAAGAGCGTGCTCTTCGTCATCCCGTGGGGACGACACTGGCTGATCGGCACGACCGACACCGACTGGCACCTGGACAAGGCGCATCCCGCCGCCACGGCCGCCGACATCGATTACCTGCTCGAGCATGTGAACGCGGTGCTGCGGGTGCCGCTCACCCGGGAAGACGTCGAGGGCGTGTATGCGGGCCTCCGGCCGCTGCTGGCCGGCGAGTCGGAGAGCACCTCCAAGCTGTCGCGCGAACACCTGGTCGGGCACTCCGTTCCCGGACTCGTGGTGATCGCGGGCGGAAAATGGACCACGTACCGGGTGATGGCCAAGGATGCGATCGATGCGGCCGCCGACGCGCTCGACGAACGCGTGCCGGCCTCCACCACCCACGACATCCCCCTGCTCGGCGCCGAGGGCTACCAGGCCGCCTGGAACAAGCGCAGCCGGATCGCCCGGGCCTTCGGCCTGCACACCGTGCGCGTCGAGCACCTGCTCAACCGGTACGGCACCCTGACCGACGAGCTGCTCGACCTGATCCGCACCACGCCGTCTCTCGCCGACCCGCTCCCGGGGGCCGACGACTACATCGAGGCGGAGGTGGTCTACGCCGCCACGCATCTGGGTGCCCTGCACCTCGAAGACGTGCTGGCGCGCCGCACCCGGATCTCGATCGAGGCCTGGGACCGCGGGGTGTCCGCCGCCCCCGTGGCGGCCCGGCTGATGGCCGGCGTGCTCGGCTGGGACGAGGCCCGGGAAGAACGCGAAGTCGGCCACTATCTCAAGCGGGTGGCGGCGGAGCGTGCGTCGCAACAGCAGCCCGACGACGAGTCCGCCGACCGCGCGCGCCTCGAGGCCCCGGACATCGGGGTCACGAAGTAGGGGCGCACCCGCCGCATCCGTCACCCAAACTCGCTCCGGTAGACTGGCCTGACTGCCCACAAACCTCAGGAGTCGCACCATGGTTGACGTTCGGCGGGTCAAACTTCCCGGGGTGGGAGTGCTGCACACCTTCATTACGGATGACGGCGGCAAAGTCGGCGTCATCGCCCACCGCTCCGGGCACAGCGACCTCATCACCTTCGCGGACGACGAGGGCGGGCCCGACGCGGCCAAGGTGTCCCTGCGTCTGAAGGAAGACGAGGCGCACACCCTCGCCGAACTGCTCGGCGGCACCCAGATCACCGAGTCGCTCACCGCGCTGGACCAGATCCCCGGGCTCAGCATCGACTGGTTCACCGTGGACTACGAGGACCACATCGCCGGCCAGCCGCTGGGCAACCCCGCCGACCGCGGGATCGCCGGCCTCACGGTCGTGGCCGTCGTGCGCGGGGAGTCCGCCAACCCGGCGCCCGCCCACGACTTCCGTGTCTTCCCCGGGGACACCCTGGTCGTCGCCGGGTCTCCGGAGAAGGTCGCGAAGGCGTTCGCCTTCTTCCGCACCGGCGAGGTCAAGCCCAAATCCCTCGACGCGCCGCCCGGAGGATAGCCGATGCATCTCGGCGAAGACCTCATCACTCTTGGCATTCTGCTGGTCGTTGCGTATCTGCTCGGTCGCGCCGGAAAGCTGATCGGACTGCCGTCCATCCCGATCTACATGATCGTCGGACTGATGGCGAGCCCGAACAGCGGCTGGTTCCCGCTCGACTTCCAGTCGGCGGACATCGCCCTGATCGCGACGTTCGGGTTGATCCTGCTCCTCTTCAGTCTCGGCCTCGAATTCGACCAGGAGGCGTTCTTCGGTGACGCCGGAAAACTCCTGCTCTCCGGTGGCTCCTACGTTCTGATCAACATGGGAGTCGGCTTCGCGTTCGGCCTGATGGTCGGCTGGGGCAGCCGGGAGGCTCTCGTGATCGCCGGGATGACCGGCACCTCCTCGAGCGCCATCATCACCAAGCTCCTGATCGAACTGCGCCGCCTGGCGAACAAGGAAACCCCGATGATCCTCGGAGTGACCGTCGTCGGCGACATTTTCATCGCGGTCTACCTGGCGATCGTGTCCGTCGTGCTCAGCGGCAAGACCGAGGTCTGGCCGATCGTGCTGCAACTGAGCATCGCCTTCCTCTTCCTCGTCGTGATGTTCTCGGTGGCCCGCTGGGGGGCCAAGGTCGTGTCCCGGCTGATGCGCACCAAGGATGACGAGCTGTTCACCATCCTGTTCTTCGGGCTCGCCGTGCTGTTCGCCGGGATCGGCGAGATCATCGGCGTGACGGATGCGATCGGCGCCTTCCTGATCGGGGTGGTGCTCGGCGCGAGCACGTACCGCGGACGGATCGAACGCGTCGCCGTTCCCCTGCGCGACGTGTTCGGGGCCTTCTTCTTTCTCAACTTCGGTCTGGCGCTGAACGTGGCCGAATTCGGGTCGGTGATCACGATCGTCGTCGCGGCCGTGGGCATGACCTTCGTGCTGAGCCTGATCTCCGGCATGCTGATGGCCAAGCTGCACGGCATGGGCCCGCGGGAAGGGCTCAACACCGCGGCCATCTTCGTCAACCGCGGCGAGTTCACGCTGATCCTCGCGACCCTGTCGGTGACCGCGGGCCTCGATCAGCGGTTACAGCCCTTCGCCGGACTCTACGTGCTCACGATGGCGATCCTCGGGCCGATTTTCGCGGCGAACTCCGAGAAGATCGGGGCGGCTCTGCGCCGGCGCCGGGCCATCGTTCCGTCGCGGCAGCGCGCCCACGACCGGATGCTGGAAGAGGAAATCGCCCTGGTGGAGGCGGCCATCAAGGCCGACAGCGGCCCGGATGCGCAGCGCGCCGCCGACCGCCTCGCCGCCGACCGCCGCGGACGGCCTGCACCGCCGGCGCCGACCTCTCCCGACGCGGTCGGCGACCAGGATTCCGGCGTGGACGCCGGCGCCGACGCTGACGCTGACGAACTCGCCGACAGCGACTCGATGCTCGATTTCATTTCCGGCCGGCTTCCCGCCGAAACCGGACCGGCCGACAAGCCGGTGCGCGACACGGCTTCAGGGGACTACTGATGATCAAGACCATGCTCCGCCCCCGGTGGCTGCTCGCCCTGCTCCTGGCGCTCGCCATCGCCGCCGCCTTCGCCCTCCTCGGCCGGTGGCAGCTCGAACGCGCCATCGCCTCCGGCGAGGTCGTGGAGCGCAGCACCGAGACCGTGCAGCCGCTCGACGCCGCCCTGCAGCCCGACGGGCCGCCCCGCGAGGCCGCCACCGGGCAGCTCGTCACGGTTGACGGTTCCTACCTGCCGGGCGATGAAACGCTGATCAGCGAACGTCTCAACGGGGGCGAGCTCGGATTCTGGGTGGTGAGCCGCTTCGAGACCGCGGCAACGGCATCCGTGCCCGTCTCCACCATCGCCGTTGCTCGCGGCTGGGCGGCGTCCGAGGCGGAAGCCCGGGCGGCGATCGAGGAGCTCGCGGCCCAGCCGGCCCGGCAGCAGCAGAGCGTGACCGGACGGTTCGTGCCCTCCGAGGCCCCGGCCGTGCCCGACGCCGACAGTGACCCGCAGACCCAGACCACCGTCTCCACCGCCGCGCTGATCAACCAGTGGACCGACTTCACCGACCAGTCCGTCTACGCCGGCTACATCGTCGACACGGATGCCGCCGCGAACCTCACCGTGATCGACTCGCCCGTGCCCGGCAACGACGCCTCGGTCAACTGGCTGAACATCTTCTACGCCCTGGAATGGGCGGTCTTCGCCGGCTTCGCGGTCTTCCTCTGGTACCGCCTGGTGCGGGACGACTGGGAACGGCAGAGGGAACAGGCCGCCATCGACGCGGCGGAGGCCGTCTAGAATTGGCTTATGCCACTTGACCCCAAGCCTGCCGACATCCCCAAAATCCCCGGCGCGCTCCGGCTCTACAAGGTCTCCTCGGTCATCACCGGTGTCTTCCTGCTGCTGCTCTGCGTCGAGGTCTTCCTGAAGTTCGTGCTTCAGCTCGAAATCGAAGCGGGCGGCCCGAACGGGATCATCGCCCTCACCGCCCGGGACTCGGTGACCGCGTTCAACGTGAGCACCGGCATCCTGATTGTGCACGGCTGGCTCTACGTGCTCTACCTGTTCAGCGACTTCCAGCTCTGGAGCCTGATGCGCTGGTCATTCCCCAAGTTCCTGCTGATCGCACTCGGAGGCATCATTCCTACCCTGTCCTTCTTCCTCGAGGTGCGCGTTGCGCGCGAGGTCAACGCCTTCCTGGCGACGCACGCCGACACGTCTGCCGCCGCGGCGAAGGCCCGTCCGTGAGCGCCGCTGTGAGCGCGCAGACCGGCGCACGCCCCGTCCTGGTGGTCGACTTCGGCGCCCAGTACGCGCAGCTGATCGCGCGCCGCGTGCGCGAGGCATCCGTCTACTCCGAAATCGTGGCCCACTCGATCACCGCTGCCGAGGTGGCCGAGAAGAACCCGCTCGGCATCGTGCTCAGCGGCGGGCCGTCCAGCGTCTACGCCGAGGGTGCCCCCACCTTCGACCCGGCCATCTTCGACCTCGGCATCCCGATCCTGGGCATCTGCTACGGCTTCCAGGTGATGGCAACGACCCTCGGCGGTGAGGTGGCCCGCACCGGCCAGAGCGAGTACGGCGCGACCCCGGTCAGGGTCACCGACAGCGGCAATGCGCTGCTGGCCGGCCAGCCGGCCGAGCAGACCGCATGGATGAGCCACGGCGACTCCGTGTCGAAGGCCCCCGCAGGATTCACCGTGCTCGCCTCCACCGAGTCCACCCCCGTCGCCGCGTTCGCGAACGACGAGCGCCGCCTCTACGGTGTGCAGTGGCACCCGGAGGTCAAGCACTCCGAATTCGGCCAGAACGTGCTCGAGAACTTCCTGCACCGCGCCGCCGGCATCCCCGCCGACTGGAACAGCGGCAACGTCATCGCCGAACAGGTGGCCCGCATCCAGGCCCAGGTCGGCACCGGCAAGGTCATCTGCGGGCTGTCCGGCGGCGTCGACTCCGCCGTGGCCGCCGCCCTCGTGCACAAGGCCATCGGCGACCAGCTCGTCTGCGTGTTCGTCGACCACGGCCTGCTGCGCCAGGACGAGCGCCGCCAGGTCGAGGAGGACTACGTCAAGGCCACCGGCGTGCGCCTGGTCACCGTCGATGTGCGCGAGCAGTTCCTGACCGCCCTCGAGGGCGTCAGCGACCCGGAGACCAAGCGCAAGATCATCGGCCGCGAGTTCATCCGCACCTTCGAGCAGGCCCAGGCCGAGCTGATCAAGGAGGCGGCAGAAACGGATGGCGACCCGATCCGCTTCCTCGTGCAGGGCACCCTGTACCCGGACGTCGTCGAGTCCGGCGGCGGCAGCGGCACGGCCAACATCAAGAGCCACCACAACGTGGGCGGGCTGCCGGAAGACCTGCAGTTCGAACTGATCGAACCGCTGCGCACACTGTTCAAGGACGAGGTGCGGGCGATTGGCGCCGAGCTGGGACTCCCGGCCGAAATCGTGCAGCGTCAGCCGTTCCCCGGACCCGGCCTGGGCATCCGCATCGTGGGCTCGATCACCCAGGACCGGCTCGACCTGCTGCGCCACGCGGATGCGATCGTGCGCGCCGAGCTGAGCGCCGCCGGCCTCGACCGTGAGATCTGGCAGTGCCCGGTGGTGCTGCTCGCCGACGTGCGCTCCGTGGGCGTGCAGGGCGACGGCCGCACCTACGGGCACCCGATCGTGCTGCGCCCGGTGTCCTCGGAAGACGCCATGACGGCCGACTGGACCCGCCTGCCATACGACCTGCTGGCGCGGATCTCCAACCGGATCACGAACGAGGTGGATGGGGTGAACCGTGTCGTGCTCGACGTCACGTCGAAGCCGCCGGGGACCATTGAATGGGAGTAGGGGACTGCTCCTCGCTCTTGCTGTGAAAAGAAACACCCTCGACTTCTGGTCGGGGGTGTTTTTTCATTCGGCAGGGGGGGCGGGGAGTGGGCGGGTCGCTCCTCAGCTCAGACAATGGGCGGTCGGGAGCACCCCTCCGCTTCGCTCCGGGGTGCTCCCGACCGCCCATAACTCGACACCCCGCGACCCGCCCACTCCCCGCTGCGCTGCGCTGCGCTGCGCTGCGCTTCGCGGTCGCTCGGACGCGCAGGTTCGGGTGAGTGTTGCCGTTCCGGTCGAGAGTGACCGGTATTGCGGGCACTCTCGACCGGAACGGGCACTGTCGCGCGGATGGTGGGGGAGAGAGGGGGAGCTTGGTGCGAGGGCGGACGAACGAAGGGCCGCTCCTGTGGGGAGCGGCCCTTCGGGTGGTGCGGGGTGGGAAGTGTTACTCGCGGGCGATGGCGAAGATGCGCAGCATCTCGATATAGAGCCAGACGACGGTCAGCATGATGCCGAAGGCGCCGGTCCAGCCGTACTTGCGCGGGGCGCGGTTGTTGACGCCGCGCTGGATGAAGTCGAAATCGAGCACCAGCGAGTACGCGGCCATGATCACGGCGAGGACGCCGATCAGGAGGCCGATCGGGATGCCGAAGATCTCCGCACTGCGGAGGCCGAAGGCGTTATCGGTCGCGCCGAAGACCATCATGCCGAAGTTGATCAGCGAGAACACGCCGTAGCCGATCATTGCGATCATGAAGACCTTGGTGGCCTTGGCCGAGGCGCGGATCTTGCCGTTGGCGAAGAGGGCCAGGGTGACGCCGACGACGACGAGCGTTGCGAGAACGGCCTGGGTGACGACACCCGGGTAGATCTGCTCGAAGACGATGGAGATGCCACCGACGAAGAGGCCCTGGGCCGCGGCGTAGGCCAGGATCAGGGGCGGCGACGGCTCCTTCTTGAACGCGTTGACCAGGCCGAGCACCAGCCCGGCGATTGCACCGACGATGAGCGGAAGCATCGTCACCGGCGTGACGACCCAGCCGATGGCTGCGGTCACGAGCAGGAGGGCGAAGCTGAGCACCGTCTTGCGGAGGGTGTCGTCGTAGCTCATGCGATCGGTGTCCTGCGAGCCGGCCGACGGAGCGTTGAACATGCTCTGCAGGTCGCTGTCGGAGAGCACCTTGCCACCTGCAGTGGCGCCAGGAGCGCCGAACGCGGCGTTTCGGGAGAATGCGGGGTTGGAGGATGCCATGGTTGCCGTAGCTCACAATCACGTGGGTAGGGGTGGAGCCAGCATCGGAGGACGCTGGAGCGTTCCTAGATTCTATTCAGATCTGCTGGGGATCCGCCGTATTCACTGTCGACGGCGTGCGGGGACCGGGGCCTCCGGGGCCTCCTCCACCCCGCCAGCCACCAGGCGAGCCACGCGCCGGCCACGGCAGTGGAGAACCCGAGCAGGTAACCGACCCAGTTCTGTTCGTAGTCGGTCAGGGTCTCCTTGATCAAAAAACTCATCACGATCGACGGGATCAGGGCGAGATAGCCTGACCAGGGGCGGTGGCGAACCAGCAGCCAGCACGCCAACAGCGCCGCGAAGGCGCCGTTGAAATCGGCCCCGCCCAGCAGCAGGATGCTGGACAGCAGTGCTGGAACCAGAACCGTGAGCCGTCGCCACAGCGCACCCGGCAGCACGAGCCAACCCACGACCTGCAGGGGAACGCCGACGGCGAGGAAGAGCAGGCTGTAGGTGCTGGTGAAGATCGTGGCCAGCACCCCGAGCACGACCAGCGTCAGGCCGGTGACGCAGCGTGCGCGATAGTCGCCCCAGCGGTGCCGGCGGGCGGAGGGAGCGGTCCAGGGTGTCATCGCCTCGATTCTGGCAGTTGCACGCGTAGGGTTGGCAAATGCAGCCGATTGTGATCGGTCACCGCGGGGCGAGCGGTTACCGACCAGAGCACACCCGTTCCGCCTATGAGCTGGCCGTTGCCCTCGGGGCGGACGCGGTCGAGCCGGACATCGTGGCCACCCGCGACGGCGTTCTGGTGGTGCGGCATGAGAACGAGATCGGGACGACCACGGATGTCGCGGCGCACCCCGAGTTCGCCGGCCGGCGCACCACGAAGGTGATCGACGGCATCCGCCTCACCGGCTGGTTCACCGAGGACTTCACGTGGGGCGAGTTGCGCACCCTGCGCGCCCGGGAACGCCTGCCCGAGGTGCGCAAGTCGAGCGCCACCTTCGACGACCGGTTCCCGCTGCTGCGCCTGCGAGACGTGTTCCGTCTGATGGACCGGCTCTCCGGGCGGGTGCGCCGGCCGATCGGCGTCGTCGCCGAGCTCAAGCACGCCACCTACTTCGACTCGATCGGGCTGCCGCTCGACGAGCTGTTCGCCGCCGAGGTCAACGATGTCGGCTGGAACGCCGGTGACGGCCGTCTCACGATCGAAAGCTTCGAGCGCAGCCTGCTCGACAAGGTCTACGCGCGGGGCATCTACGGCAAGCGCGTCTTCCTGCTCGAGGCGCGCGGTAAACCCTTCGACGAGCTGACGCTGCTCGGCAAAGAGGCGCCGCGATACGCCGATTATCTGACCGATGCGGGTCTCTACGGGCTCAGCGGCAAGGTCGACGGCATCAGCGTGCCCAAATCGCTGATCCTGGCGACGGATGCCGACGGCCAGGTGTCCGGCGCCTCCGACCTGGTCGACGCGGCCCACGCCGCGGGCCTGGAGATCTACTGCTGGACGCTGCGCCCCGAAAACCGGTACCTCGCGACGACGTTCCGCCGCGGTCGGCTGCGGGCCGATTTCGGCAACTGGCAGGCCGAGTTCCGCACCATCATGGGCACCGGGATCGACGGGGTCTTCGCCGACCACCCCGACCTGGCCGTGCTCGTGCGGGACGAGCTGGCGGCCGAGGGCTGACTCCTGCCCACGGCACACCCGGGCACTGTCAGAGGCAGCACCTAGAATTGGGATCGATATGACGACCCTCTTCGACCCGGATCACACGCCCGCCCGCCAGATTCCGTCCGCGGTGCCCATCATTCTCGACGGAGCCGTTCCCGGCGACCGGGAGAGTCCGCTGCTCGAGGGGCTCAACCCCCAGCAGAAGGAAGCCGTACAGTACCGCGGTCCGGCGCTTTTGATCATCGCGGGAGCCGGCTCCGGCAAGACCAGCGTGCTCACCCGCCGCATCGCCAGCCTGCTGGAGAGCCGCGAGGCGTGGCCGAGCCAGATCCTGGCGATCACGTTCACCAACAAGGCCGCCGCGGAGATGCGGGAGCGGGTCAAAGCCATCCTCGGCCAGGGGGCCGACGGCATGTGGATCAGCACCTTCCACTCCTCCTGCGTGCGCATCCTGCGCCGCGAAGCCGAAAGCGCGGGCCTGTCCGCCACGTTCAGCATCTACGACTCGGCCGACACCAAGGTCACGCTCAAACGCATCATCAAGGCCCTCGACGCCGACACCCTCGGCTTCACGCCCGGCAACGCGTCGGCGAAGATCTCCAAGCTCAAGAACGAGCTCGCCGACGCCGACTCCTACGCCCGCAACGCGAACATGAGCGACCCGCAGGAGGTCATGTTCGTCGAGATCTTCCGGCAGTACACCCACCGTCTGCGCGCCGCCAACGCCCTCGACTTCGACGACCTGATCGGCGAGACGGTCTACCTGTTCCGCGCGTTCCCGAAGGTGGCGGCGCTCTACCGGCGCCGGTTCCGCCACATCCTGGTCGACGAATACCAGGACACCAACCACGCGCAGTACTCACTCGTGCGCGAGCTGACCCGCCCCGTCGAGCCCCATCTGGCCGAGGAGATGGAGGCGACCGGCGTGCACGTGCGCAACCTGCGCGACGGCACCGGCGCCATCCCGGGCGCCTCACTCACCGTGGTCGGCGACTCCGACCAGTCGATCTACGCCTTCCGCGGCGCGGACACGCGCAACATCAGCGAGTTCGAGCGCGACTTCCCCGGCACCAAGGTGATCCTGCTCGAGCAGAACTACCGCTCGACGCAGAACATCCTCTCGGCCGCCAACGCCGTGATCGGCCACAACTTCGACCGCAAAGACAAGAAGCTGTGGAGCGCGGGCGGCGACGGCGAGAAAATCGTGGGTTACACGGCCTACTCCGGCCACGACGAGGCCCAGTTCGTCTCGGATGAGATCGAGGTGCTGCACCGGGCCGGCATGGCCTACCGGGACATGGCCGTCTTCTACCGCACCAACGCGCAGACCCGTGCCCTGGAAGAGATCCTGGTGCGCTCCGCGGTGCCGTACCGGGTGGTCGGCGGCACCAAGTTCTATGAGCGCGCCGAGATCAAGGATGCGCTGGCGTACCTGATCTCCGTCGCGAACCCGAACGACGAACTGGCCCTGCGCCGCATCCTGAACACTCCCAAGCGCGGCATCGGGCCCGCCACCGAGACGGCACTGGCGAGCTTCGCGGAGGCGAACCAGATCAGCTTCCGGCAGGCCATGCGCGACTCCGCGTCGCTCGGGCTGGGCCCGAAGGTGACCGGGGCCATCCTGAAACTCGCGACCCTGCTCGACGAGGCGGCGCTGAAGCTCATACCGGAGAACCCGGCCGGCACGGCGAACGTGTCCGAGCTGCTCACCTTCCTGCTCGACGGCAGCGGTCTGCTCACCCTGCTGCGGGGCAGCCGCGACCCGCAAGACGAGGCGCGCGCCGAGAACATCGAAGAACTCGTCGCCCAGACCAAGGACTTCAACAAGGAGAACCCCGACTCGGGTCTGGTCGACTTCCTCACCCAGGTGTCGCTGGTCGCCGCCGCCGACGACCTCGACGACGCGTCCGGCACGGTGTCGCTGATGACCCTGCACACGGCCAAGGGGCTCGAATACGAGGCCGTGTTCCTGACCGGCGTCGAGGAGGGGCTGCTGCCGCACCAGATGTCGGCCAACGAGCCCGGCGGGCCCGCCGAGGAGCGGCGCCTGTTCTACGTGGGCATCACCCGCGCCCGCCAGAGGCTCTACCTCTCGCTGGCGATGACCCGGGCCCAGTTCGGCGACATCCAGGTGGCCATGCCCAGCCGCTACCTGCAGGAGATCCCGGTCGACCTGATCGACTGGAAGCAGTCGCCGGGCATGGCGAACTCCCGCGGCGGCACCCAGCCCCGGGCCTTGAACGCCCGGCGTGACGGCTTCGGCGGCGGGTTCGCCAAGCGCGACGAGCCGCAGGCGCTGCCGCCCGCGCCGAAGAAGAAGACCGAGTGGGCCAGCCGGGTGCCGAGCCAGGTGCGGGACAACGGCGACCTCACGCTCGCTGCGGGTGACCGCATCCGTCACGTCGATTTCGGCGACGGCCGCGTCAACCAGGTCACCGGTGACGGCACCAAGCGCATCGCGCACGTCCAGTTCGACACGGCGGGCGCAAAGAAGCTCCTGATCAAGATCGCGCCGATAGAGAAGATCTAGTGTCCGGGGCGGCCGACCGGCCGGAAACCCTGCTCGAACGCCTGAAGTCGCTGCGCACCCTCGACCTGGAGGTGGCGTCCCGGGCCAGCATCGCCGTCGTGGTGCCGCTCGTGGTCCTGGTGTTTGTCGGTCGAATCGACTGGGCCGCCTACGCGGCGTTCGGGGCGATGACGTCGCTCTACGGCCGGAGCGAGCCGTACCGGCTGCGCGCGCGCACGGTCAGCGTCGCCGCGGCCTGCATGCTCGCGAGCGTCACCGCCGGACTGGCGATGAGCGTAACCGAGGCAGCCCTGCCTGCCCTGGTTCTCGGGCTGGTCTTCGTGATCACCGCGGGCATCCTGGTGGCGTCGACGTACGGCCTGTTCCCCGGCACCCCGATCTTCTTCGTCTTCGCCTACCTGGTCTGCGCGCAGGTGCCCGCGCCGGCGAACGAGGTGCTGCCGCGGCTGCTGGTGGCGGTGGCGAGCGCCGCGCTGGCCTGGCTGCTGACCATGTCGGGGTGGGCAGCGCGGCGCCTGGCCGGCGACCGCTCCGGCGACCTGTTCAAGCAGCTGCCGCGCACGCCGGTGCTGCGCCCGGCCGCCTACCGCGACGGCCAGGTCTGGTTCACGATCCTGCAGAACCTGGTCGGCGTGCTGATCGCCGGCGGGCTCGCCCTGGCCTCGGGCATCGGACATCCCTATTGGGCGGTCGTGAGCGTGGTCGCGGTGCTGCCGCCGCCCCGCGCCGCGCATTCCATCTCCCGGGCCGTGCACCGCATCGTCGGAACCGCGCTGGGGGTGATGGTGACCGCGCTCGTGCTGCTGCCCGGGCCATCCGTCTGGGTGTTGATCGTTGTGATCGCGATCAGTCAGTTCGGAGCGGAGATCCTGATCGGCAAGCATTACGGTGCGGCGCTGCTGTTCGTCACGCCGCTGGCACTGACCGTGGCGCACCTGGCCAGCCCGACCGCCGTGCCGACGCTGCTGGTCGACCGGGTGGTGGAGACCGCGCTGGGCGGTGTGGTCGCGGTGCTGATCGTGCTCGCGGCGCGAGGCGCGGTTCGGCTGGGCGAGCGCCGGCCTGCCTGACGGCCCGCCCGAACCGTGACCGTTCGGCCGCCCTCCGACAGGGCAACCCCATTGGAATCGCACAGGTTGCTCACAGCTTCCCCATAGCCCCTCGATTGGCATGCTCGCGAGGCTCAACTCATGAGCATCGACACGAGCACCACCCAGCGGCATCATCGCAGCGCTCCCGCGCCGCTCGTGCGCCCCGACTACCGGCAACGGATGCAACTGGCCGACACCCTGCAGGTGCTCTGCATCGTCTCCGTCGCCCTCGTCGTGGCCCTGTTCCTGGCCGACGGCGGAGCGGCCCGCTTCGCCACCCCCGCGGACGCGCTCACCTCGATCGGCGTGCTGGCCGGCCTCGTCGGCACCGACCTGCTGCTGATCATGATGCTGCTGGCCGCCCGGCTGCCCGCGATCGACCGGGCCTTCGGCCACGACAGCGCCATGGCGCTGCACCAGTCGCTCGGCAAACCGGCCCTCTACCTGATCCTGGCCCACGCCGTGCTCCTGATCGTCGGCTACTCGCTCGCCGGCAAGATCAGCGTCTTCGCCGAGGTCTGGCGCATGCTGACCGTGCTGCCGGACATGGTGCTGGCCTTCGTCGGCCTCGGGCTCCTGGTGCTCGTGGTCGTGAGCTCCATCGTGATCGTGCGGCACCGGCTGCCCTACGAGGTGTGGCACATCGTTCACCTGCTCTCCTACGTGGCCGTGCTCGCCTCACTCCCGCATCAGTTGACCGTCGGCGCTCTGCTCGCCGCGGGGTCGCCGCAGTGGTTCTACTGGCTGGCCCTCTACGTGGGCGTCGCCGGGTCGATCCTCGTCTTCCGTTTCATCCTGCCGGTCGTGCGCTCGCTGCGCGCCCGGCTCCGGGTGGAGGGCGTCGACCGGGTCGCCGACGGCGTCGTGTCGATCCGGCTGTCCGGGCACAATCTGCGCCGCCTGCAGGCCCACTCCGGTCAATTCTTCATCTGGCGGTTCTGGACCCCCGGGCTCTGGTGGCAGGCGCATCCGTTCTCCCTCTCGGCGGCGCCCACCGGTACTTCCCTCCGCATCACGGTGCGCTCACTCGGCGATGCTTCGGCGGCGCTCGGAGGTCTGCGGCGGGGCACCCGGGTGAGCGTCGAGGGCCCGTACGGGCTGTTCACCGACCGTGCCAGGACGTCCCCTCGGCTGGTGCTCGTGGCCGCCGGCATCGGCGTCGCCCCGATTCGCTCGCTGCTGGAGACGGCGACGTTCCTTCCGGGGCAGGCCACGGTCATCCTTCGCTCGCACACCGTCGGCGACAGCTACCTGGCCTACGAGCTGGCCGAGTTGTGCCGGGCGCGAGGCGCTGAATTCCGCATCATCGCGGGCACGCGACCGCCGGGTGTGAACAGCTGGCTACCGGCCGACGCGCTGGCGGCCCGGGTCAGCCTGAAGACCCTGGTTCCGCACCTGCGGGACGCGGATGTGTATGTGTGCGGTCCACGGCGATGGACCGACGAGGTCGTGCGGGATGCCCGCGCGGCCGGACTTCCGACGCGACAGATCCATTGTGAAAGGTTTGACTGGTGAGAATACGAGCAGCGGCTGCGGCCGCCCTGGCTTCCGCTTCGGTGCTATCGGTGGGGTGGCTCGTCGGAGCCCCCGCCGTGGAATCGCTCAGGTCCACGCTGACGACGACGCTGTCATCCTCCGCATCGGCTGAGGCGACGACCACGACCGCATCCGGACTGGGCACGTCCTCCGGTTCGGGCACGTCCTCCGCAGCGACGACCACGCCTGAAACGACCGCGCCGGCGGCCGAGGCGCCCGCCGCCACCGAGGTCACCGGCACATTCGATGGCTCGGCCGTGCAGACCCGGTTCGGCCCCATGCAGGTGTCGGTGACCATCGACAACGGCACGATCACCGAGGTGACGCCGCTGCAGCTGACCAATGACGACCAGAAGTCGGTCATGATCAGCAACCGGGCAGCCCCGATCCTGCGAGACGAGGTACTCTCGGCCCAGTCGGCGAGCGTGGCCAACGTCAGCGGCGCGACCTACACGACCCAGGGTTACCTCCAGTCGCTCCAGGCGGCCCTCGATGCGGCACAGTTCTAGCGTGGTGTCCGGCGGGTACGCCGGGCACCCGGCAATCACGGTCGAGAGCATGGGAACCGTCATCAGCATCCGTATCGGCGCAGCCGCTGGTAATGCCGGTTTCCCGCACGACGAGGCCCTGCGCGCGGCGGCCCGGCAGGCGGTCGCGGACGTGTTCCGAGGCTGGAACGACCGTTTCAGCCTCTACCGGGAGGGCTCCGAACTCAGTCGCGTCAATCGTGGCGAGCTGCGGCTCACCCAGGCGGGCAGCGAACTGCGGGACTGCTACGCGCTCGCCCTGGCCTGGCGGGATCGCACCGACGGGGTGTTCACACCGCACCGTGCCGACGGTGCCATCGATCTGTCCGGCATCGTGAAGAGCCTCGCCATCGCTCACGCCGGCGAGGCGCTCTACGGGCTCGGCCTGCGGGACTGGTCACTCAACGCGGGCGGGGACATCCTCGTGGCGGGCGATCAGACGCCCGGTCTCGACTGGGCGGCCGCGATCGTCGACCCGCTGGACCGGAGCGCCCGGCTGGCGAGCGTGCCGCTGCGCGCGCCGCTCCGGGCCGTGGCCACCTCGGGCAGCGCCGAGCGTGGGGAGCACATCTGGACCACCGTCGACGGCGCGCTCTCGCCCTTCCGTCAGGTCACCGTGTTCGGCCGGGACATTGTGACGGCGGATGTGCTGGCCACAGCCATCATCGCCGGCGGCCGGCCGGCTCTGCATCGCAGCACGGAGACCTTCCCGATCGAGGTGCTGGCCGTGCTGCGCGACGGTTCGCTGCTGGCCACGCCGGGGTTGCGCGCCGACTCAGCCTGATGGTCCGGTGGGCGTGGATGCCTTGTCGCTTCCGGTGGGGGAGCGTACCGTTGCCGCCGCGGGGGAGCTCAGCGTGGGCGACTCGCGTCAATGGGAGGTCATCATGGCGAGCAACCCGGACGGACTCTGGCCGAGAAAAACGGATGCCGCGAGCGACGGACTCGACGAAAACCGCGAGATCGACGACATCGAACTGACCCTCGACGAGGATTTGCCGCCCACCGAGGAAGAAGCCCCGGAGTGGATGATCGACGCCGACCAGCGCCCGGTCGACCTTGACGACGAGGACGAGGACCGGGAGACGGGCGGGCCCGGGGTCGAAGAGTAGGCGGTCAGTGTCGCAATCGACGTGTGACCGTCGCCGTCACGGGCGAACGACCTCTCCGAAAAGAGCACACCATGACTCGTCGGGGAGTTGCCCGCCGGGCAGACAACGCGGCGAGAGTGCGCGCGTGTGGGGCCGGCGCGGCTACGCGGCGGTGACGGTGCGGGTGCGTGCCTGGCGGCGACGGAACAGCACCGCGAGGCCGCGCCAGCCGAGCAGGAACACGCCCAGAACGATCGTCGTCACGACGACGAAACTGAACTCCGTACCCTGCCCGCTCACGGTGCGCAGCAGCATCCCGACGCCCACGGTGAGGATCCAGATGCCGGTGCCCGTCCAGACGATCTTCTGCGGGCTGTGCCAGGCGCGCATCACGAGCCACCCCGCGAGGAGGCCGCCGAGGAACGGCAACCCGGTGATCAGGGTTCCGAGCAGACCCTCGCCGTGGCTGGCCCGGCCGATCAGCACGAAGACCAGAACCAGGGCGGCGTCGAGCCCCGCCGCGAGAAGGAGACCGGACCGGTTGTTCTGCTGGAATGCCATGAATCCAGCCTACGTGCCGCGGTTCGGGAGGCCGGCCGACGGGTCTGGCCGGATGGTCAGACCGCGGTGCCGATCAGGGAGCCGATCGCCCAGGTCACGCCGAGCGCCAGCAGGCCGCCGACCAGCACCCGGGAGATCGCGCGGGCCTTCGGGCTGCCGCCCAGATAGGAACTCAGCCACCCGGTGATGACCAGGGCGACCGCGACGGCGAGGAAGGTGGCCGGCAGGCGCCACTCCGGCGGAGGCAGCAGCACCGCCAGCAGCGGCAGGATCGCACCGACCGTGAAAGCGACCGCCGAGGCGAAGGCCGCGTGCCACGGGTTCGACAGCTCATCCGCACCGATGTGCAGTTCCACTTCGAGGTGCGCGCCGAGGGCGTCGTGCGCGGTCAGTTCGAGCGCCACCTGTTTCGCCGTCTCGGAACTGAGCCCCTTCGCCTGGTAGAGATCGGCCAGTTCGGCGAGCTCCTGCTCGGGCATGTTCTCCAGTTCCCAGGTCTCCTTGGCGATCAGGGCACGCTCGGTGTCGCGCTGGCTGCTCACCGACACGTACTCGCCCAGGGCCATTGAGATCGCGCCGGCGAGCAGGGCGGCGACACCCGCGATCAGGATCGCCGCGGCATCCGTGGTGGCTGCAGCGACGCCCACGACCAGGGCCGCCACCGACACGATGCCGTCATTGGCTCCGAGCACGCCGGCCCGCAGCCAGTTCAGGCGCGAGGCGTGGTCGGCGGAATGGGGATCGACGCCGTGCTCCGGTTCAGTCATGACTGAATCCAAGCATCCGGATGCCTGCAGCGCCAGCGGGACTCGCCTGCTGCGGTGCTGCACGCGCCAGGGCGGCCCCCGCGGTTCGCGATGCCGGTTGGTGACGATAGAGTTTCAGATGGTACGTATGTCTTGATGTCGAGCTATCTGCGGCACTGGCGCCGTGCTCCTTGCCCCTCAAGACCTTGCAGGAACGCTACGAAGCGGATTGGAAGAGCAGCGTGGATCTTTACGAATATCAGGCACGAGACCTGTTTGAACAGTATGGAGTCCCGGTTCTCCCGGGCATCATCGCGGACACTCCGGAGGAGGTGCGCGCGGCAGCCGAGAAGCTGGGCGGCGTTGTCGTCGTCAAGGCCCAGGTCAAGGTCGGCGGCCGCGGCAAAGCCGGCGGTGTGAAGGTCGCGAAGACCCCCGACGACGCCGAGGCCGCCGGTCGCGCCATCCTCGGACTCGACATCAAGGGCCACACCGTCAACCGGGTCATGGTTGCCGGCGGAGCGCGAATCAAGCAGGAGTTCTACTTCTCCGTGCTGCTGGACCGAACCAACCGCTCCTACCTCTCGCTCGCGAGCTACGAGGGTGGCGTGGAGATCGAGGTTCTCGCCGTCGAGAAGCCCGAAGCGCTCGCCTACACGGCCATCGACCCGATCACCGGGATCGACCTGGCCACCGCCCGTCAGATCGCGGTCGACGCGAAGTTCCCGGCCGACCTGGTCGACAAGGTCGCACCCGTCTTCGTGCAGCTCTACTCCGTGTTCACAGGTGAAGACGCGACCCTGGTCGAGGTCAACCCGCTCGTGCTCACCGAGGAGGGCGACGTGATCGCCCTCGACGGCAAGGTCACGATCGACGAGAACGCCGGCTTCCGTCACCCGAAGCACGCCCTGCTCGAAGACGCTGCCGCGGCGGACCCGCTCGAGGCGAAGGCCAAAGCGAACGACCTCAACTACGTCAAACTCGACGGAGAAGTGGGCATCATCGGAAACGGCGCCGGGCTCGTCATGAGCACCCTGGACGTCGTCGCCTACGCGGGCGAGAACCACGGCGGCGTCAAGCCGGCCAACTTCCTCGACATCGGGGGCGGAGCATCCGCCGAGGTCATGGCCGCCGGCCTCGACGTCATCCTCGGTGACCCGCAGGTCAAGTCCGTCTTCGTCAACGTCTTCGGCGGCATCACCGCCTGTGACGCTGTCGCGAAGGGCATCGTGGGCGCGCTCGCCGAACTCGGCAGCGCCGCCAACAAGCCCCTCGTCGTGCGCCTCGACGGCAACAATGTCGAGGAAGGCCGTCGCATCCTCGCCGAGGCCAACCACCCGCTCGTCACACTGGCCGCCACCATGGACGAGGGCGCCGCCAAGGCCGCCGAACTCGCCCACGCCGCGAAGTAAGGGATTTTCGAACATGTCAATCTTCCTCAACAAGGACTCCAAGGTCATCGTGCAGGGCATCACCGGCGGTGAGGGCACCAAGCACACCGCCCTCATGCTGGCGGCCGGCACCCAGGTCGTCGGCGGCGTCAACGCCCGCAAGGCCGGCACCTCGGTCATGCACGGCAGCGTCGAGCTGCCCGTCTTCGGCACGGTCGCCGAGGCCATCGAAAAGACCGGCGCGGACGTCTCGATCGCCTTCGTGCCGCCGGCCTTCACCAAGGACGCCGTCATCGAGGCCATCGACGCCGGGATTCCGCTGCTCGTCATCATCACCGAGGGTGTGCCGGTTCAGGACTCCGCCGAGTTCTGGGCGTACAACAAGGCCAAGGGCAACAAGACCCGCATCATCGGGCCGAACTGCCCCGGCATCATCACCCCCGGTGAGGCGCTCGTGGGTATCACGCCGGCGAACATCACCGGCAAGGGCCCGGTCGGCCTGGTCTCCAAGTCGGGCACCCTGACCTACCAGATGATGTACGAACTGCGGGACCTGGGTTTCTCCACCGCCATCGGCATCGGCGGCGACCCCATCATCGGCACCACGCACATCGACGCGCTCGAGGCGTTCGAGGCTGACCCCGAGACCCTCGCCATCGTCATGATCGGCGAGATCGGCGGCGACGCCGAGGAGAAGGCGGCCGAGTACATCAAGGCCCACGTCACCAAGCCCGTGATCGGCTACGTCGCCGGCTTCACCGCCCCCGAGGGCAAGACCATGGGCCACGCCGGCGCCATCGTCTCCAACGGGGCCGGAACCGCCCAGGGCAAGAAGGAGGCCCTCGAGGCCGCCGGGGTCAAGGTCGGCAAGACGCCGAGCGAGGCCGCCACCCTGCTGCGCGAGGCTCTCGCCGCGCTGTAACCGGCAGGTGAACCACGGTGGCACTGAGCCACCGGCCGGGACCGAAAGGGCCTGCCTCCCAGGGGCGGGCCCTTTCGCTGTGCCGGCCCGCGGCATCCGTGCCCGCCTGCTCGTGACCGCCCGGCCGGCCGAACCAATTCGACGGAGATTCTTGCTGAAACGCGCCGAAATAGCGTGGGGTGACCCGGTCTTTCCGGACGGGGTCCGTAGTTTCATTATGCGGCCAGGATCAGTTCGGCCAGTCGTTCGTGTGGTGTGGCATAGTTCAGAGTTT
>NZ_SOHA01000011.1 GCF_004403065.1 Cryobacterium cryoconiti | reverse complement strand
GGGGCCGGCATCGCGGCAGCGGGCCGCGGGGCGGCGGATGCAGCGGGCCGCGGGACGGCGGCCGGCTGCGGGGAAACGGATGCCGCCGGGACCGCGCCCCGCGCGGAATCGGCTGCCGGAGACCCGGCCGAGCCCGCTCCGGGGTCGGCTCCGGAGCCGTCACCACCGGCAGCGGCAGAACCCGAGGCATCGGTCACGACTGCGCCGGCAACCGTTTCCGACGCCGCGGCAGCCTGGATCGCCGAGGAAGGTGCCGGGGTCACCGAAGGCGGCACGGGGGTCACCGCGGACGGTGCCGGGCTCGTCGCGGCAGCGCCAGGGGCAGCGGCCGTGGGAAGAGCGGACAGCGCCACGGTCTCAGCGGCAGACATGGTGGCCGCCAGACGCGCGCGCAGACGCCCGCGGGCAGACAGGGGCGCTGGAAGCGGGGCCGGAAGCGGGGCGGAAGCCGGCGGCGTGCGGCCGGCCAGACGGTCGGCGGCGGCGATCTCCTCGGCCGTCAGCACGAGAGGCGACTGCGTCAGAGTGGCCCACCAGGGTGCCGGCTCGAGGGCGGCATCCGTCGAACGGATGCCCCCGAGCGGCTCGTCCGCACCGGCGCCGGCCGGCACCTCCCGGGGCGTGTGAGCGGGAGCGGGAGCAGGCTCGACAGCAGGGGCGGCTGTGTCGCCGGACGCCGTGAGCGCCGGGGCCGGCGCGGGCTGCACACCGGCGGGCGTCAGGTCGGCAGCCGACGTGGCATCCGTTTCGTCCACGGCAACCGGCCGGACCGGGCGCGCCGGGAAGATCGCGGGCGTGACGACGAACAGGGCAGCGGTCGTCGTGGGCACCGCGCCCGTCGACGCAGAAGAAGCAGAGGACGCAGAGGCAGTGCCGGCGCCGGCTTCAGACGCACCCGGATGGGGAGCGGCAGCCGATGCGGCAGCCGACGCGGTTGCCGACACCGCCGCGGCCCGGGCCGCAGCGGCCCTGGCGAGACGCGGGTCGGGCTGGGTGGTGGGCTTCAGCCCCCAGAGGAAGACGCCGGTGTGCGTCGACGGTTCGACGACGGGTTCCGGCGGAACGATGCGCGAGGTTTTCGGCCACCGCGGCGACTGGCGGGGCGAGTACTCGTCCGGCAGGGCCGGGCGTGCGCCGTCGCCGAGCTGCGATGCCAGCCAGGCCATCCCATCTTCGCCGGGCACCTCGTCCTTGGGCACTAGTTCAGCCCCAGGTCCTCAAGGCCGATGGCGGCGAAGTAGGGGTAGCCGGCGGCTTGGATGACTTCGCGGGCACCGGTGTTGCGGTCGACGACGACGGCGACGCCGGCGATGACGGCACCCACCTTGAGGAGCGCGTCAATGGCCGCCAGCGGGGATCCGCCCGTCGTGGACGTGTCTTCCAGCACGATGACGCGCTTGCCTGCCAGGTCAGGCCCTTCGACCTGCTTGCCACGACCGTGGTCCTTGGGCTCCTTGCGCACGACGAAGGCGTCGTACGCGGCACCGCGCGCCACACCCTGGTGCAGGATGGCCGCGGCGACGGGGTCGGCGCCCATGGTCATGCCGCCGACCGCCGCGACATCCGGGATATCGGCGATCAGGTCGAGCATGACCTGGCCGATCAACGGGGCGACGCGGTGGTCGAGGCTGACCTTGCGAAGGTCGACGTAGTACGTCGCCTTCTTGCCGCTGGTCAGGGTGAAATCCCCGTGGAAAACGGCTTCGGCCGCGATGTGGGCGATGAGCTGCTGGCGTGTATCCGTCACGGGATCAACTTTAGGCCATCGACCGGCGCGGAACTTGAAGCAGGCGAGTCTCGAGCTGAGGTGTTCTAGAAGATGCGAACGAGCTTGCGTTCGGGGACGCGACGGAATCCGTCTTTGTGCACGTCGACCACGACGGCAACGATGGAGGCGATCACAATGAGAACGAGAACGGCGAGGAGAACAAACACGGTCGTACCTTTCGGGAAATGGAGGGTTGATGTCGGGGAGACGGAGGCACCATTGCACGAGTTCGACGTATTCATTCCACCATCTTTGACTTTGCAGCACAATCGCATAGTTCTGCACGAAGTGTGTAGCGTTACTACATGGATGTCCAACGACTCGAACTCCTCCGCGAACTGGCCGAACGCCACAGCATCACCGAGGTCGCCCGCGCGACGCACCGCACGCCATCCGCTGTCTCGCAGCAGCTGAAGGTGCTCGAGCGCGAGGCCGGCCTGCCTCTGACCGAGCGCAGCGGACGCGGCCTGATCCTGACGGATGCCGGCCGCGCTCTGGCCCGCAGCGCAACGGATGTCGCGGTCGCCCTCGCCCGCGCCCGCGCGGTCTGGGACGAATTCCGCAACGACGCGACCGGCGTGGTCAGCCTGGTCACGTTTCCGACCGCGGGCGAAATGCTGCTGCCGGGAGCCCTGAAACACCTCGCTGAGGTGCCCGGACTCGCCGTCAACTGCACCGACAAAGACCCGGAGCTGAGCGACTTCCCCGCGCTCACCGCGGAGTACGACATCGTGCTCGCCTACAGCCTGCGCGGACAGCTCCCCTGGGGCGGCCGCGGCCTCACGGTCGTTCCGCTGATGACCGAGCCGCTGGACGTGGGACTGCCGGCCGACCACCGGCTGGCCTCCCGGTCGTGGATCACCCCCGCGGACGTGATCGGCGAGACCTGGATCGGCGCGCCGGCCGGCTACCCGTTCGAGCGCATCCTGCACCAGATCGAGCAGACGGCCGGCAGCCAGATCACCGTCGCCCAGCAGTTCGCGGACCTGCGGGTGATCGAGGCGTTCGTGGTGGCGGGCCTCGGCATCGCCCTGGTTCCCCGCTACACCTGGGGTGGCGACCAGCCGGGCAAGCTGCTGCTCAAGCCGCTGCGCGGCGTGGACGCTGAGCGGCAGATCGTGGCGCTGATGCGCCCCGACCGGGCCGAGCGCCTGGCCGTGCGCACGGTCCTGGAGGTGCTGCGCACCGAGGCCGCCCGCGTGCAGGCCCAGCACGCCCTCATCACCTAGCTCCTCCTTTCTTCCCTCTCGGGGCCGCGGACGCGCTCGAACCTGCGCTAGGCGTTCTGCGGGAAGCCCAGGTTGATGCCGCCGTGGCTGGGGTCCAGCCACCGGCTCGTGATTGCCTTCTCCCGGGTGTAGAAGGCGATCCCGGCCGGGCCGTAGGCCTTGGCGTCGCCGAACAGGGAGTCCTTCCAGCCGCCGAAGGAGTGGTAGGCCACCGGGACGGGGATCGGCACGTTGATGCCGATCATGCCCACCTGCACCTCGTTCTGGAACCTTCGGGCGGCCCCGCCGTCGTTGGTGAAGATGGCCGTTCCGTTGCCGTAGCGGCTCTTGTTGATCAGCGCGAGCCCCTCGGCGTAGCTGGCGACCCGCACGATGGAGAGCACCGGGCCGAAGATTTCGTCGAGGTAGACGTCCGAATCCGTGCCGACCCGGTCGAAGAGGGTCGGACCGAGCCAGAAGCCGTTCGCGTCGCCGTCCACCTCGATGCCGCGGCCGTCCACGACGACCTCGGCGCCGTCGGAGTGGGCCAGGTCGATGTAGGACGCCACCTTGTCGCGGTGCACCTTCGTGATCAACGGCCCCATGTCGCATCCGCGCATGCCGTCGCCCACCCGGAGGCCCGTGAGTCGCTCGGTGATCTTGGCGACCAGCTCGTCGGCGACCGGTTCCACGGCCACCACCACGCTGATCGCCATGCAACGCTCCCCCGCCGAGCCGAAACCGGCGTTGACCGCGGCATCCGCGGCCAGGTCCAGGTCGGCGTCGGGCAGCACGAGCATGTGGTTCTTCGCCCCGCCGAGGGCCTGCACGCGCTTGCCGTTACGGGCGGCCGTCTCGTAGATGTACTTCGCGATCGGCGTGGAGCCGACGAATGAGATCGCCTGCACGTCGGGGTGCACGAGCAGGGCGTCGACGGCTTCCTTGTCGCCGTGCACGACGTTGAGCACACCGGCGGGCAGGCCCGCCTCGGTCATCAGTGCGGCCATCCAGTTCGACGCGGACGGGTCCTTCTCGCTCGGCTTGAGCACGACCGTGTTGCCGGCCGCGATGGCGATCGGGAAGAACCAGAGCGGCACCATGGCGGGGAAGTTGAACGGGCTGATGATGCCCACCACGCCGAGCGGCTGGCTCAGCGTGTAGACGTCGACGCCCGTGGACACGTTCTCGGAGTACTCGCCCTTGCTCAGGTGCGGCATGCCGAGCGCGAACTCCACGACCTCGAGGCCGCGCGCGATCTCGCCGAGCGCGTCGGAGGTCACCTTGCCGTGTTCGGCGGTGAGGATGTCGGCCAGCTCGCCCTTGCGCGCGTTCAGCAGCTCGCGGAAGTTGAACATGACCCCCTGGCGCTTCGCCTGGGAGCTGTCGCGCCAGAGCGGGTAGGCGGCCTGCGCGGAGGCGACGGCGGTGTCGACGTCGGTGCTGTCGGCGAGGAGCACATTCTTCGCGACGGTCCCGAGGGCAGGGTTGAAGACGGGCGCGGTGCGGGTCGAGACGCCGAGGGCGGGAGCCCCGTCGATCCAGTGGGTGATTGCGGGCAGTTCGGTCATGGTCATTGGTCTCTCTTCATTCTCGTCATCGAGTTGCGGTGAGGTGCGGTGATCGAGCCCGTCGAGATCCGGCCTCGACGAGCGGTTTCGACAAGCTCAACCTCCGGAAATGCGGTGATCGAGCCTGTCGAGATCCGGCCTCGACGAGCGGTTTCGACAAGCTCAACCTCCGGAAGTGCGGTGATCGAGCCCGTCGAGATCCGGCCTCGACGAGCGGTTTCGACAAGCTCAACCTCCGGCGGAAGGGGGTGGGGCGGTCAGTCGAGCAGGTCGAGGCTGAGCACCTCGTCGTAGATCGCGAGCGCCTCGGCGACCTCGGCGTCGGTGACGACGCACGGCGGCACCACGTGGATCCGGTTCTCGGCCAGGAACGGCAGCAGGTTGCGGGCCAGCAGTTCCGACTTGATCCGGCCCATCACGGCGCCGCTGAGCGGCTGTCGGGTCTCCCGGTCGGCGACGAGTTCCAGCGCCCAGAACACGCCGAGCCCGCGCACCTCGCCGATGACCTTGTGCTTGGCCTGCAGCTCGGCGAGCCCCGGCGCGAGCACGTCGCGCCCGATCCGGGCGGCGTTCTCCACGATGCCCTCGGTCTCCATGGCGTCGAGGGCGGCCACGATCGACGCCATCGCCAGCGGATGCCCGCTGTAGGTGAGTCCGCCGGGATAGACCGTGGTGTCGAAGTCGTGCGCGATGGAGTCGGAGATGATCACCCCGCCGGTGGGGACGTAGCCGGAGTTGACGCCCTTCGCGAAGGTGATCAGGTCGGGCACCACGTCGAAGCCGTCGAACGCGAACCAGGTGCCGGTGCGGCCGAAGCCGGCCATCACCTCGTCGAGGATCAGCATGATGTCGTAGCGGTCGCACAGGGCGCGCACGCCTTCGAGGTAGCCGGGCGGCGGCACGAGCACGCCGGCGGTGCCGGGGATGGATTCCAGCAGCACGGCCGCGATGCCCGCGGGACCCTCGCTCTGGATCACGCGCTCGAGGTGGCGCAGGGCGCGCTCCGACTCCTGCTCGGGGCTGGTCGCCCAGAACTCGCTGCGGTAGAGCCACGGGCCGAAGAAGTGAACGTGCCCGCGGGCGAACTCGTTCGGGATGCGACGCCAGTCGCCGGTGGCGACGATGGCCGCGCCCGTGTTGCCGTGGTACGAGCGGTAGGTGGAGAGCACCTTGTCGCGGCCCGTGTGCAGGCGCGCCATCCGGATCGCGTTCTCGATCGCATCCGCCCCACCGTTGGTGAAGAAGACCTTGTTGAAGCCCTCCGGCGCCCGTTCGACGATGCGCCTGGCGGCCTCGCCGCGGGAGAGCGTCGCCGTGGAGGGTGCGACGGTGGCGAGCAGGCCGGCCTGCTCGATGATGGCCGCGGTGACGGCCGGATGCTGGTGGCCGATGTTCACATTGACGAGCTGGCTGGAGAAGTCCAGGTAGCTGCGCCCGTCATAGTCCCAGACCCGGGAACCCTGCCCGCCGGCGATCACCAGCGGCTTCAGGGAACCCTGGGCCGACCAGGAGTGGAAGACGTGTGCCCGGTCGAGGTCGTAGGCGAGCTCGTTGCGGCTCGCCGTGGCGCTTGATGGTGTGATGTCATTCACGGATATCGAGTTCTTTCTCTCTGCGTTGAGATGGTGAGGTCGTGGATCATCCTCTCTCAGTGTGACCTCAATCGGCTCGAAGTCTGCCCTATTCGGGCAGACCCCGTCATGTCTTCGCGACGATGGTGTCGGCCATCGCCGGGATCACGGTCTCCCCGTAGACGCGCATCGTCTCTTCTTTGTTGTCGTGCTGCAGGTAGCCGGCGAACTGGTCGACGCCGATGGCGCGCAGGGCCTCGAGCTTCTCGATGTGGTCCTTCGCGGGGCCGAGCAGGCAGAACCGGTCGATGATCTCGTCGGGCACGAAGTCCGCGTGCACATTGCCGGCCCGGCCGTGCTGGTTGTAGTCGTAGTCCTGCCGGCCGGTGATGTAGTCGGTCAGCGCCTTCGGCACCTTCGATTCGGTGCCGTACTTGGCGACGATGTCGGCCACGTGGTTGCCGACCATGCCGCCGAACCAGCGGCACTGGTTGCGCATATGGCCCCAGTTATCGCCGATGTACATCGGCGCGGCCACGCAGAACTTGATCGACAACGGGTCGCGGCCGACATTCGCCGCCGCCTCCCGCACGGTCTGGATCATCCACGCGGCCACGTCGAGGTCGGCCATCTGCAGGATGAAGCCGTCGCCGACCTCGCCCGCCAGTTTCAGGGCCAGCGGACCGTAGGCGGCCACCCACACGTCGAGGGTCGACCCGCGACTCCACGGGAATTGCAGGGTCGCACCGTTGTACTCGACCGACCGGGAGTTGGCGAGTTCACGGATGACGTGCACCGACTCGCGCAGCGTCTTCAGGGTGGTGGGTGCCCCGTTGATCACGCGCACCGCCGAGTCGCCGCGGCCGATGCCGCAGATGGTGCGGTTGCCGTACATCTCGTTCAGGGTCGCGTAGGTCGACGCCGTCACCGTCCAGTCGCGGGTGCCGGGGTTGGTGACCATCGGACCGACGATGATCGTGTTCGTCTCCGCGAGGATGCGGCTGTAGATGACGTAGGGCTCCTGCCAGAGCAGGTGCGAGTCGAACGTCCAGACGTGGCTGAAGCCGTGCGCCTCGGCCAGCTTGGCCAGTTGCACCGTGCGGGCGGCCGGCGGGTTGGTCTGCAGTACTGCTCCGAAATCCATCTGGTGTCCCGTCTAGATCAGGTACTGGCTCAGGCCGCGCTTGACGAACCGGCCGTCGCCCTTGACCCCGAGGTAGGCGTTGTCGTCGATGACGATCTTGCCGCGGGAGAGCACGGTGTCGACGTGGCCGTCGATCTCGTAGCCTTCCCAGGCCGAATAGTCCATGTTCATGTGGTGGGTCTTGCCGTTCCCGTTGACGGGCAGGCCGATCGAGGTGTGGCCGTTCGGGTCGTAGATCACGATGTCGCCGTCCGCCCCGGGCTGGATGACCCCTTTCCTGCCGTAGAGGCCGAACATCCGGGCCGGCGTGGTCGAGGTGATCTCCACCCAGCGTTCGAGCGTGATGCGACCGTTGACGACGCCCTGGTAGAGCAGGTCCAGGCGGTGCTCGACCGAGCCGATGCCGTTGGGGATCTTCGAGAAGTCGCCGCGGCCCAGCTCTTTCTGGCCCTTCATGCAGAACGGGCAGTGATCGGTGGAGACCATCTGGATGTCGTTGGTGCGCAGGCTCTGCCACAGGTGGTCCTGGTGGCCCTCGGCCCGTGAGCGCAGCGGGGTGGAGCAGACCCACTTCGCCCCCTCGAAACCGGGTGCCCCGAGATTCTCCTCGAGCGACAGATAGAGGTATTGCGGGCAGGTCTCACCGAACACGTTCTGGCCCAGGTCGCGGGCGGCGGCGATCTGCTCGACGGCCTGTTTGGCGCTCACATGCACCACATAGAGCGGCGCCCCGGTGAGGTTGGCGAGCATGATCGCACGGTGCGTGGCCTCCTCCTCCAGCTGCCAGGCGCGCGCGACCCCGTGGTAGTAGGGGTCGGTCTTGCCCTGTGCGAGCAGCTGCGTGACGAGCACGTCGATGGCCGGGCCGTTCTCGGCGTGCATCATGGTCATCAGCCCGGTCTCGGCCGACTTCTGCATGGCGCGCAGGATCTGCGCGTCATCCGAGTAGAAGACTCCGGGGTAGGCCATGAACAGCTTGAAGCTGGACACACCCTCGTCGAGCAGCCCGTCCATCGCCTGCAGCGAGTCCTCGTTCAGGTCGCCGATGATCTGGTGGAAGCCGTAGTCGATGGCGCAGTTCCCGGCGGCCTTCTCGTGCCAGGCCGCCAGACCGTCGAAGACGCGCTGGCCGTAGCTCTGCACCGCGAAGTCGACGATGGTGGTGGTGCCGCCCCAGGCCGCGGCCCGGGTGCCGGTCTCGAAGGTGTCGCTGGCGGCGGTTCCGCCGAACGGCAGCTGCATATGCGTGTGCGCGTCGACGCCGCCGGGGATCACGTACTTGCCGGTGGCGTCGATCACGCGGTCGACGGATGCGGCGAGGTCGTTTCCGAGGAGGGCGGAGCCGGGTGCCAGCACGGCGACGATGATCTCGCCGTCGATGAGGACATCCGCCTGCACCCGGCCGGTCGCGCTGACCACGGTGCCGTTCTGGATCAGGGTCTTCATGGCGCGCCCCGGCCTACGGTGCCACGATCGGGCCGTAGGAGTCGGGACGGCGGTCCCGGTAGAACTGCCACGAGTTGCGCACCTCGCGGATGACGCCCAGGTCGAGGTCGCGGATGACGATCTCCTCGGTGTCGGTGGAGGCCACCTCGCCGACGTAGTTGCCGCGCGGGTCGACGAAGTAGGAGCTGCCGTAGAACGTGACGGCGTCGGCGCCGAACTCCTCGGTCTCGGTGCCGATGCGGTTGTTGGCGCCGATGTAGTACTGGTTGGCGACGGCGGCGGCCGGCTGCTCGAGTTCCCAGAGCCGGTTGGACAGGCCGGGCTTGGTGGCCGAGGGGTTGAACACGATCTCGGCGCCGTTCAGGCCGAGCACCCGCCAGCCCTCCGGGAAGTGCCGGTCGTAACAGATGTAGACGCCGATCTTGCCGACCCTGGTGTCGAAGACGGGGTAGTCGGCGTTGCCGGGACGGAAGTAGAACTTCTCCCAGAACTGCGGCAGGTGGGGCAGGTGGTGCTTGCGGTACTTGCCGAGGTAGCTGCCGTCGGCGTCGATCACGGCGGCCGTGTTGTAGAGCACACCGGGCTGCTCCTCCTCATAGACGGGGAGCACGATCACCATCTCGTATTCGGCGGCAAGCTTCTGGAACCGCTCCGTGAGCGGGCCCGGCACGCTCTGCGCGTACGCGTAATACTTGGGATCCTGCACGATGCCGAAGTACGGGCCGTGGAACAACTCCTGGAAGCAGATCACCTGCACTCCCGCTTCGGCGGCCGTGCGCACGAACCCCTCGTGCTTCCGGACCATCGACTCCTGGTCACCCGTCCACGCGGTCTGGGTGATTGCTGCCCGAACTACAGTCATCTTGTCTCCACATTCGCCGGTGATGGAACAACGTCAAGCCGAACGACATTGTCCGTAGTGGTTCTTCTTTCGCGACACGTGCGTTCCTCATCCTGTCGAGCGAATCAGCCGGTGGCAAGGGTTTATCCCCACGGAGGGTCCGGCACACGCGGGTGGTCCGATCATCCGTCACCCCCATGCCCTCCTGTGCCCGCGGCGCCCGCGGCGCCGGAGGCGCTCGCGGAGCCCGCAGGATGGGCCCCGCCGACGTTCTGGCCTAGGCTGAAAGCAGACCGCCGGTTGGCTCTGACCGGTTGCGTCGCCTCTGACTTGAGCGACGGGTCGCCGACACTCCCTCGGTTCCCATTTCTTCTTCTCCCAGCCTCTCCGCTCGCGAAAGTGCAAAATCTGCCCCTTCCGCGACGCCACAAGGGCGCATTCTGCGCTCTCGCGGCCGAGGGTGGGACCGAATCTAGGTGGTTCTGTGAAACTTCAACCGATGTACCTCATGGCGGTGGGCGCTGCCGCGTCCGCGCTGCTGCTGAGCGGATGCGCCGGAGCGAGTCCCGCCGCCGAGCCCACCGCTGAGCCGGGCGCCGGCACGGGCGCGGGCGCGGGCTACCCGGTCATGATCGACAACTGCGGCACCGACGTGACCGTGGAGGCCGCGCCCGAACGCATCGTGACGATCAAGTCGTCGGCGACCGAGCTGCTGCTCGCACTCGGCCTGGCCGACCGCATCGTGGGCTCGGCGTTCCTCGACGGGCCGCTGCCGGCATCCCTCGACAAGGCCGGCGCCGACCTGAATGTGGTCAGCGACTTCGTACCCGGCCAGGAGGCCGTCCTCGGCCTCACGCCCGACTTCGTCTACGCCGGTTGGGAGTCCAACTTCTCGGCCGAGGGCGTGGGCGAACGCGCGGGCCTCAGCGACCTCGGCATCGGCAGCTACGTCTCCCCCGCGGCCTGCAAGGGCGAGGGGTATATGCCCGACCCGCTCACCTTCGACTCCGTGTTCGACGAGATCACCGAGGCCGGCGCGATCTTCGGTGCCGAGGAGGCCGCGGCCGAGCTGGTCGCCGACCAGCAGGAAACCCTCGCGGCCCTGCAACCGACCGACGACGACACCACCGCGCTCTGGTACTCGAGCGGCACCGACACCCCCTACGTGGGTGCCGGCATCGGCTCGCCCAACATGATCCTGGAGGCCGCGGGCCTGACCAACGTGTTCGCTGACGTGAAGGACACCTGGACCTCGGTGGGCTGGGAATCGGTCGTCGAGGCGAACCCGAGCGTGATCGTGCTCGTCGACGCCACCTGGAACACCGCGGCGTCGAAGATCGCGAACCTCGAGGCCAACCCGGCCACGCAGCAGCTCGACGCCGTGAAGGCGAAGCACTACATCGTGCTGCCGTTCGCGGCCACCGAGGCCGGAATCCGCAATGTGGAGGCCGCCGCGTCGACCATCGAGCAGTTCGCGGCGCTCGAGCCGTCGACGGTCGGCTAGGGCCGACCCGCAGCCGAGCCGAGCACACCGGCACCCGACCGACAGGGCACGACCGACAGGCAGACAAGGCAGGTGATTCACATGGAGGTGCAGCAGGCGGAGCGAACGGCGGTCCAGCGCCGTCGTGACACCTCGCGCGCCCGCTATCTGGGCTGGCTGGCCCTGTCGGTGCTGGCGCTCGTGCTCACGGCGGGGATCGCCGTGACGATCGGCCCGGCCGACGTGAGACTGACGGATGTCGCCGCGAGTCTGGCCGGGCACCTCGGCCTGCCCGGCGTGGCCGAGGTGGCCCCGCTGACCGACTCGATCGTGTGGCAGCTGCGCCTCCCGCGCGTGCTGACCGCGGCCGCGGTGGGGGCAGGCCTCGCGCTCAGCGGCGCGGTCATGCAGTCGGTGACCCGGAACCCGCTGGCGGATCCCTACCTGCTCGGGCTGTCCAGCGGAGCCTCCCTCGGCGCGGTCTGCGTCATCATCCTCGGCGTGGCCGTGGCCCTGCCCGCCGCCGCGTTCCTCGGCGCGCTGGCCGCCCTCGTCGCCACACTCAGCATCGCCCGGGTCGGCGGAACCATCACCCCCGGTCGCGCGGTGCTCTCCGGGCTGGCGATCGCCCAGCTCGGGGGAGCCGGCACCTCGTTCATCATCTTCTGGGCCGCCAAGGGCGACTCCTACCGGGAGATCCTGAACTGGCTGCTGGGCTCTCTGGCCGGCAGCTCGTGGTCCAGCGTCGTGATCTCGGGCACCGCGCTGGTGCTGGTCGGCAGCGGAATCCTGCTCTCGGCCACCCGCCTGGACGCGTTCACCTTCGGGGACACGGCCGCGGCATCCCTCGGCATCAACGTCAACCGCACCCGGTGGCTGTTGCTCGGCGCGGTGGCGCTGCTGACCGGCGCGATGGTGGCCGTGAGCGGGGCCATCGGCTTCGTCGGCCTGATCCTGCCGCACCTCGTGCGCGGCCTGAGCGGGCCGGGACACCGCCGCCTGCTGCCGCTGACCGTGGTGCTCGGCGCCCTGTTCCTGATCCTGGCCGACACGCTCGCCCGCACGGTGTTCGACCCGCGCGAACTGCCCGTGGGCATCATCACCGCCCTGATCGGCGTGCCCGTCTTCATCGTGCTGATCAAGAGCAGGAAGGCCGCCGCATGGTCGTGATCCTCGACCGGGTGTCATTCCGGATGGGCGGCACCCCGATCCTGACCGACGTGTCGGCCGTCGTCCCCACGGGCGCGGTCACCGGCCTGCTCGGGCCCAACGGGGCCGGCAAATCCACGCTGCTGCGCCTGATCGCGGGGCTGGAGACAGCGGATGCCGGCGGCGTAGAACTCGACGGAGAGCGCGTCGGCGGGCTTCGCCCCCGGGGAGTGTCGGCGCTGTCGCGGCGGGAAACCGCCCGGCGGGTGGCGCTGCTCGAGCAGAACGCCGCCCCCAGCATCGACCTCACGGTGCGCGAGGTCGTGCTGCTCGGCCGGATCCCGCACCGCAGCCGGGTGCTCGGCAGCTTCGGCGGCGACGACGACCACCGGGTCGCCGAGGAATCGCTGGCCATGGTCGGCGGCAGCGACCTGGCCGACCGGGCCTGGCACACGCTCAGCGGCGGTGAGCAGCAGCGTGCGCAGATCGCCCGGGCGCTCGCTCAGCGCCCGAGCCTGTTGTTGCTGGACGAACCGAACAACCATCTCGACGTGAGCGCCCAGCTCGGGCTGCTCGGGCAGGTGCGCGGGCTGTGCGCCGATCCCGCTGCCGGCACAGACACAGGCCTGACCGCCATCATGGCTCTGCACGATCTGAACCTGGCGGCCGCGTTCTGCGACCAGATCCTGCTGCTCCATCGCGGCCGGCTCGTCGCCGCCGGCACCCCCGAGGAGGTGCTGCGGCCCGCCACCATCGCAGAGGTCTACGGCGTGGACTGTGATGTGATCCCGCATCCGCGCGGCGGACATCCGGTGATCGTGTTCTCGCCGGCGGCGGCGCCCGGGTTCGCACCCGTGACCGCGGCCCCGGCGCTTGCGCCTGCCCTGACATACCACCGGCGCGGAAGAGGACAAGCATGACGACCATCACGGTTCTGGCCGGAGGCATCGGCGGCGCCCGGTTCACCCGCGGGCTGCTGCAGCACCTGGCGGACACCGAACCGGATGCGACGGTGACCGTGATCGTGAACACGGGAGACGACATGTGGCTCGACGGGCTGCGCATCTGCCCCGACCTCGACACCGTGATGTACACCCTGGGCGGCGGCATCAACGAGGAGCAGGGCTGGGGGCGGCCGGAGGAGTCCCGCCGCGCCTCCGCAGAGATCGCCGCCTACGGGCGCGGCTGGTCCTGGTTCACGCTCGGCGACCTGGATCTGGCCACGCACATCGTGCGCAGCGACCTGCTCCGGAACGGGGCCACTCTGAGCGAGGCCACCGAGTTCCTCTGCCGCCGCTGGCAGCCGGGGGCCCGGCTGCTGCCGATGAGCGACACCCCCGTCGAGACACATGCCCGACTGGCTATGGAGGCGGATGAGCACCGGGCGGGCGAGCTGATCCACTTCGAGGAGTGGTGGGTGCGCTACCGCGCAGGCGTGCCGGTGACCGAGTTCGTGCAGGTCGGGCTCGAGTCCGCGGTGCCCGCGCCCGGGGTCGTCGACGCCATCCTGACTGCCGACCTGGTCATCCTGCCGCCGTCGAATCCGGTCGTCTCGGTGGGCACGATCCTGGCCGTTCCGGGCATCCGCGACGCCCTGCGCCACACGAACGCCGCCGTGGTCGGCGTCTCGCCGATCATCGCGGGCTCCGCCGTGCGCGGCATGGCCGACGCCTGCCTGCACACCATCGGTGTGCAGACTTCGGCCGAGGCCGTGGGCCTGCACTACGGCTCCCGGGCCGCGAACGGCGTGCTCGACGCGTGGCTGGTGGACGAGACGGATGCCGGCGCGCTGCCGGCGCTGGCGGCTGCCGGCATCCGTGCGGTTGCCGTGCCGCTCTGGATGCGCGATGCGCCCACGACGAAGCGGCTCGCAGCCGACACGCTGGACCTTGCCCGCGGCACCCTCGCGGTGGTCTGAACTGCGGCGGGAGGCCAGCGGGAGCGCCCGCGGCGGCGGTAGCGCCAGGGCCTCTTCGACGTCATGCCGCAATCGGCATGCACGGAAGGTCGGAGATTTTCGCGACACGCCGGTCGCAGCGCCCGCTCAGCCGGCGTCTCCGGAATATCTCCTGCTTTAGCGTCGCAGCGCGGGCAGCGCGGGCAGCGCGCCGGTCAACCGGCGGAAGCCGCCCCGGGACCGTCGACGAGGAGTCGGGTGTGCTCGCCGAGGCCGAGGCGCTGCGCCACGGCGAGATCGGCGGTGGTGTCGACGTCGCATCGGATCGAAACGGATGCCTCCAGCCCGAGCACCACATGGCCGGCGGCCTCATGGGCAGCCCGGGATCTCTCCCCGAACCGAGGCTCGATCGGGATCCCGGCGAGCGCGAGCAGGGTCGTGGTTCCGGTTCCGGCCGCGTCGGGCACCAGGCTGCGCTCCTGCGCGGCGGCGAGGTGCAGGGTGCGTTCGACGTCCGCGGGGGTCAAAGCCGGGAGGTCCCCGGTCAGCACCATCAGGTTCGCCAGCGGGAGTCGTGCGCGTGCCGCCGCGAGCCCGGTGCGGATCGCCGCGTTCATCGGGCCTGCACCTTCGCGGCCGTCCTCGGAGACCGACGCTTCCGGCCCGCCGTCACCGGTCCACGGCTGCTCCGGCACGATCTCCGCGCCGAGAGCCGCGAGCCGGGTGGCGAGTGCGTCATCGGCGGTGACCACCAGCACCCGGCCCACCCCGCGTGCCGCGAGCAGAGCCGCGACCGTGTCGAGGGCGAAGGCATCCGCCAGACCGGCCCGGTCGGGCCGGTCGCCGAGCCGGCTCTTCGCCCCGGGGTTGCCCTTCACCGGCACGATCGCCACCCAGCTCATTCGGTGACGGATGCCGGGTCGCCGACGGCAGCGCCCGCCGCGGATCCGGCCGAGGCCGCAGCCAGCCCTGCTGCAGCCAGACCTGCCGCGTACCCGTCCGCGAAACCTTCCGCGCGACCGTCCGCGAAACCCTCCGCGTGAGCCTCAGCGCTCCCCAGCCGGAACATGTCGTTCTCGCTCGGGCGCAGCAGCCGGGTCGCGCCGGGGGCATCCGCCTCGCCCGGCCCGGCGCTCGGCTCGAGCACGAGGCGCCCCAGCCCGCGCACCACGGCCACGGGGTTGCCACTGGTCTTGCCCTTCACGAGGTCGGCGGCGCCGGCGATCTCGTCGGCCACGGCCGCGACGGTGACGAAGAGGCGGCGGCCGAACGCGTCATCCGTGCCCCGGAGGTCATCGAGCACCGCCACGCCGGCCGCGCCGATCGCGATGTCGGTCTGGCCCTCCCGCCAGGGGCGGCCGACGGTGTCGGTGATGATCACGCCGAGGCGCAGGCCCGTGCGCTCGCACAGGGTGGTGCGGAGCGCGCGCGCGGAGGCGTCGGGGTCGACGGGCAGCAACAGCACCGTGCCGTCGGGGGTGTTGCTCGCGTCGACGCCGGCCGCGGCCATGACGAGACCCTGCCGGTTCTCGACGATGCGCGTGACCCCGCCCGGGAATGCACGGGTGGCCACCGTGCGCACGGTCTCGTCGGTGATCGCCTGCTCCCGGTCGGCGGCGGCAACCTGCCGGCCCTCGGCCTTGGAAATGATCTTGCTGGTCACCGCCAGGATGTCGCCATGCTCGAGCCGGGACCCGGCCGCACCCGCGATGAGCGCGGCGAGATCATCGCCGGCGACGATCTCGCCGATGCCCTCGAGCACGAAAACGCTCACCGCGGTGGTGGCAGGCCGCTCGGCGGACACCGGTTCCGTCACGGCTAGCGCACGAGTTTCGGCAGCACGTCGCGGCCGAACACGTCGATCCACTGGCGCTGGTTGCGTCCCACGTTGTGCAGGTAGATGCGGTCGAAGCCGAGGTCGACGAACTTCTGAATGTACGCCCGGTGGTCGTCGGGGTCGGCCGAGATGATCATGCGCCCCTCGAAGTCCTCGGGGCGCACGAGCTTGGCGATCTGCTCGAATTCGAACGGTGAACGGATGTCCGCCTTCGGGAACTTCATTCCGCCGTTCGGCCATTCGACCAGGGCGTTCCGCATGGCTTCCTCGTCGGTTTCGGCCCAGCTCATGTGCAGCTGCAGCACCTTGGGCATGGCGGCCGGGTCCTTGCCGGCGTCGCGGGCGCCGTCGTCGAACTTGCCGAACAGCATCGAGATCTTCTCCAGCGGGGCGCCGACCGTGATCAATCCGTCGGCGTGACGGCCGGCGCGTTTCGCGGTGACCGGGCCGGCCGTGGCGACGAGGATCTCCGGGGCCACCTCGGGCATGGTCCAGAGCCGGGTCGACTCGAGCTTGTAGAACTGGCCGGAGTGCTTGACGTCTTTGCCGGCGATGGAGGCGGTGAACAGCTTCGAGATGATCTCGATGGCCTCGAACATGCGGTTGATCCGCTCCGGGGCTTCCGGCCAGTACTGGCCGACGATGTGCTCGTTGAGCGCCTCACCGGAGCCCAGGCCCAGCCAGTGCCGTCCGGGGTACATCGCAGCGAGGGTCGCGGAGGCCTGGGCGACCATGGCCGGGTGCCAGCGGAAGGTGGGCGCGGTGACGCCGGGGCCGAGGTCGCCCCTGGTGCGCTCACCGATCGCGGCGAGCACGCTCCAGACGAAGGAGGATTCCCCCTGGGCGGGCACCCACGGCTGGAAGTGATCAGCCGCCATCACCCCGGTGAACCCGTGTTCCTCGGCGTAGGCCGAGAGGGCCACCGCCTCCGCGGGGGCGAACTGCTCCAGCATTGCCGCATAGCCGATCTGCAAATCCGTCATCGGAACCGCCCCTGCCCTTGTCGTCGTGAGCCTCAATCCTGTCACTTCAGCCTCCGAGAACGCCCCTCCCCACCCAGAAACCCGGTGCCCACTGTTCCCGTTCCGGTCGAGAGTGACCGCCGTAGCGGGCACTCTCGACCGGAACGGGAACTAGGTCACGGGGCAGGCGGCGTGCGGCATCCGCTCGGCGTCATCCGCGCGGCGACCGACGCGTCAGGCGGGAAGGCGGTTGATCAGGGTGAGGGCGGCGGCTGTGGCGAGCTCGCGGTCATGCGTGACGACGAACTCGTACGAGCCCGCGGCGTGGTTGGAGGGGTCGACCTCGCGGGCGGCCAGGACGGCGGCGAAATCCGCGGTGAGCACCACGATGTCCCACTCGTCGAGCAGAGGGTCGTTCGCATCAATCTGGGCCACGCGGATGCCCCGGCCGCGCTCGAGCGCAGCATCCCCGGCCATGTACACCGCCACCAGCCCGGCCGTCTCGGCGAGCGCGTCGTAGCGGCGCCGGGTGGCGGGGGTGAGGTTCTGGTGGTTCTGGAAGGTCGACAGCACCACGGCGGAGTCGCCGCTGGCCAGCGCCCGGGACTCCAGGAAGATGCTCATCTCCACCAGCAGCGCTCGATTCGACAGCCGCGGGGTGCGCCTCGGCGCCACAACCTCGAACGGGGTGCCGCTCGTCGGCAGTGAGACCGAGGGGTCGGCAGGGAAGACGATGCCGGCGAGGGCGGCCGCGTTCGGCACATCAGCCTCAGGGCGGCCGAAGAGCCAGCCCTGCCCGTACGTGGCCCCGAGAGCGAGAGCGGTGACCCGGTGCTCGTCGGTCTCGATGCCCTCGGCGAGCACCACGGCACCGGTGCGCTCGGCGTGAGCGGCGACGGCGCTCATCACCCGGGCTGCATCCTGGTCGGGGCGCTCGCGGATGAGCGCCATGTCGAGCTTGATCAGGTCAGGAGCCAGCAGGGGCAGCAGGGCCAGCGAGGCCGGGTCGGCGCCGAGATCGTCGATGGCGATGCGGTAGCCCATCGACCGCGCTCGGTCGATGGCGTACAGCAGTCCGGACGGGTCATTCATCAGGGCACGTTCGGTGACCTCGAGAACAGCGGCGGCCGGCGGATGGGGCGTGTCGGCGAGGTCGGCTCGGCGCAGCGATGCGGGCTCCACATTGACGAGCAGCGAGTGCGCGGCGGTGAAGCCCAGTTCCGTGGCGGTGCGGATGCTTGTCAGCCAACAGGCCAGGTCGAGATCGTTGACGAGGCCGAGCTCATGCGCGCGATCGAAGAGTGCGGCCGGATTGTGGAACACGGTGTCGACCGGCCCCCGGCTGAGGGCCTCGTAGGCCACGACGGTGCCGGAGTCGAGCTCGACAACGGGTTGGAACCTGGTGCTGATCAGTCGATCAGCAAGAATCTGAGTGAACAGGGCGTCAGACGTGCGCGCCTCAACTGTCGCCCCCACAGCGTCCCCCCATCCGCGCCGGGGCGCGATCCTCGTCAGTCTAGCGACGCACCCGCGGGCTGCGCGTGCGGCGTGCCGGAGCGTTCCCGGCCGAGTGCGGCGTTGTGAGACATCCGTTGCGGGACATCCGTCAAATAGGCTGGACGAATGCGCATCGCCACCTGGAACGTGAACTCCATCCGCGCCCGAGTCGGCCGGGTGGTGGACTGGATGGTGCGCGAGGACATCGACGTGCTCGCGATGCAGGAGATCAAGTGCAAGCCCGAGCAGTTCCCGGCGCAGGCCTTCGAGGACGCCGGCTACGAGCTTGCCATCCACGGCCTCAGCCAGTGGAACGGCGTGGCCTTCGCCAGTCGCCACGAGATGACGGATGTCGCCACCGGCTTCCCCGGCATGCCCGGCTTCCTGAAAGGCCAGGAGGGTCCCGGCCTGCCGCTCGAGGCCCGGGCACTCGGCGTCACGGTGGAAGAGCTGCGCTTGTGGAGCCTGTACGTGCCGAACGGACGCGCCCTCGCCGACCCGCACTACGCCTACAAACTCGACTGGCTGGCCCGCCTCCGAGAGCATGCCGCCGCCGAAATCACCGCCGATCCGCACCTGGCCCTCGCCCTGATGGGCGACTGGAACGTGGCGCCGCTGGACTCCGACCAGAACGTCCCCGGGCTCATCCCCGGGCTGTCCACCCACATCTCCCCGCCGGAGCGGGAGGCCTTCCACGCCTTCGAGACCGAGGGGTTCACCGACGTGGTGCGCCCGCTCGTTCCGGAGGGGTTCACGTACTGGGACTACAAGCAGCTCGCCTTCCCCCGCAACGAGGGCATGCGGATCGACTTCATCCTCGGCTCCCCCGCCTTCGCGGACCTGGTGACCGCCGCGAGCATCCACCGCGCCGAGCGCAAGGGGGATGCTCCGAGCGACCACGTGCCCGTGGTCGTGGAGCTGACCCTCGAGGGCGAGGACGACGACCGTCCGATGATCTTCTAACCTGCCCGAAACGTCCCGGCAACTTCCCGCGCGGGTGCAGCCGCGATACTTGCAGAATGTCTTCCGTACCCCCGGGGAACGCCAAAGGAACGCCACAAGCGCGCCCGGCGACCTCCGTCACCGTCTCCGTCACCCGCCGCGTCGAACCGACCCGCATCCCCGAAGCCACCCGCTGGGCCCAGCGGGGCATGGACATGGCCAGCGAATTCCCGGGTTTTCTCGGCTCGGGCTGGGTGCGCGCCACCGCCGATTCCCTCAGCTGGCACATGCTCTACCGCTTCGCGACCTCCGAGCAGCTGGATGCCTGGGAGGGCTCCGAGGAACGCGCCCACTGGCTGATCGACGGCCACGACCTCATCCTCGACGCCCGGGTGGAGAAGCGCACCGGCATCGAGGGCTGGTTCGACGCCCCCGCCTCCGACGATGACGACATCAATGCCACACCGTCGTTCCAGGTGCCGCGCTGGAAGCAGGCCGTGAGCATCGGGATGGGCTTCTTCCCCGCCAACCTGACCTTCACCCTGCTCGCAACGTGGCTCATCCCGGGCTGGCACGACGTGGACATCCTGCCCAAGATCCTGGTCACCACGTTCGTGATGGCGCCGGCCATGACCTTCCTGGTGATGCCCCAGATCACCCGGATGCTGCGCCCCTGGCTGATGCGGCGGCCCGCCTCCCGACCCTGACGCCCCGTTTAAGGGGGGTGCATTTGTCTGTGATACTTGGCCACTGCCCCGCCCGCACTCCGGGCATCCGAATGCCCGCACCCCGGGCATCCGAATAAAGGACTCCAATGACGGATCAGACCTTCCAGCTCGTAGCGATTACTTTGTATCTCGCCGCCATGATCGCGATCGGATGGTTCGCCTTCCGGCAGACCAAGGATCTCGACGACTACATGCTCGCGGGCCGCGGCCTGAAGCCCGGAACCGCGGCGCTGAGCGCGGGCGCGTCGGACATGTCCGGCTGGCTCCTCCTCGGCCTCCCGGGCGCCATCTACGTGTCCGGTCTGGTGGAGGCGTGGATCGCCATCGGCCTGACCATCGGTGCCTGGCTGAACTGGAAGTTCGTGGCCCCACGGCTGCGTTCGTACACGCACGTTGCCAACAACTCCATCACCATCCCGAGCTTCTTCGAGAACCGGCTCAAGGACACCTCGCGCCTGCTGCGCTCGGTCTCCGGCGTGATCATCCTGGTGTTCTTCACGTTCTACGTGTCCTCCGGCATGGTGGCCGGCGGTGTGTTCTTCGAGAACTCCTTCGGCTCCACCTTCCTGACCGGCATGCTGATCGTCGCCGGGGTCACGCTGCTCTACACGCTGTTCGGCGGGTTCCTCGGCGCCACTCTCACCGATGTCGCCCAGGGCATCCTGATGCTCGTCGCGCTCGTCGTCGTGCCTCTGGTTGCCCTGGGCGCCACCGGCGGCGTGACGGCCACCCTCGACTCCCTCCGCGTCGTCAACCCCGACCTGCTCTCCCTGACCGCCGGTGGCTCCGTCCTGGGCGTCATCTCCGCCGCGGCCTGGGGCCTCGGCTACGTCGGCCAGCCGCACATCATCGTGCGCTTCATGGCGCTGCGCAGCCCGCAGGACGCCAAGGCCGGGCGCCGGATCGGCATCGGTTGGATGATCCTGACCGCCCTCGGTGCCGTCGCCACCGGGCTGATCGGCATCGCCTACTTCCAGCAGAACCCCGAGCTGACCCTGGAGAACCCGGAAACGGTCTTCCTTCTGCTCTCGCAGATCCTGTTCCACCCGTTCGTCGCCGGTCTCGTGCTGGCCGCCGTGCTCGCCGCCATCATGAGCACGATCTCGTCGCAGCTGATCGTCTGCTCCTCGGCACTGGTGGAGGACCTGTACAAGATCGTCGGCAAGAAAGACGCCTCGCCGAAGCAGCTGATCATGCTCGGGCGCCTCGGCGTGCTGCTCGTCGCGCTCGTCGCCGGACTGATCGCACTGGGCCGGGATGCGACCATCCTGGAGCTGGTCGGCTTCGCCTGGGCGGGGTTCGGCGCGGCTTTCGGTCCCGTGGTGCTGCTCTCCCTGTACTGGAAGAAGCTTTCCACGTGGGGCGCTCTGGCCTCCATGGTCACCGGCGCCGTCGTCGTCTTCGCGTGGGGCAACTCGCCGCTGAGCGCCACCCTGTACGAGATCGTCCCGGGCTTCATCGCCAGCCTGCTGGTCGCCGTGGTCGTCTCCCTGCTCACCCACAAGCCGTCCGCTGAGATCGACGCCGAATTCGACGCCGCCGTGGCCCAGGCCCATGACGATTACCGGGCGCCCGAGGCACCCCAGGCAGCGGAGAGCGGGGCCACGCGCACCCGGTAGCGCGCTGGGGCATCAGCCGGGCGGTTTGGACATCCCGAACTCGTTGACCGGCTCCTCCCGCGGCTCCGGCTGATGCCCTGCCGGGCAGTGCAGAATCGCGTTCGGTGTGGTGTGATCGATGCTGTGCTCGGCCATCGGCCGACCGCACACCGGGCACACCGCCGCCCCGATACTCGTCACGACGTCGTTGTACGGCCCCAGATTCGCCGGGCCCATCGCGCGCACCAGCTTGCCGTTCATCCACTCGATGAAGTGCACGTAGCGGGCGCCCAGGCCGTGCCCGTGGGCACCAGTGTCCTCGTTCATGCCGACAGAGTAACGCCGCTCGGGGCTCGGGCACAGGCACGCAGTCGGCAACCACCGGCATCACGGCCACCTGACGACGACCGGCGGGGCGACCGGCACCGACGGTTTCCCAGCCTCGGTCACGGGCCGCCCGATACTCTGAAAGCACAATGGACCCTGATAAACCCTCGCCCATCCAGCCCCACCTCGACATCCTGCCCCCGAATCTGAGAGGGCCCCATGCTGTTTGAGTGGGCCATGGTGGGGGTCGGCCTGCTCCTCACCGTCGGCACGGGCATCTTCGTCGCCGCCGAGTTCTCCCTGGTCACCCTCGACCGCAACGAGCTCGAGGCCCGGCGGGAGCGCGGCGAGAAACGCCTCGGCCCGACCATCAAGGCGCTGAAGATCACCTCGACGCACCTGTCCAGCGCGCAGCTCGGCATCACCCTGACCACCCTGCTGACCGGGTTCACCTTCGAGCCCGCCATCACCTCGTTGCTGACCGGGCCCCTCGAGGGCGCCGGCGTGCCCGAGGGCCTCGTTCCGGTGCTCGGCGCCGTCATCGCGATTTCGGTGGCGACACTGTTCTCCATGGTGATCGGTGAGCTCGTGCCGAAGAACTTCGCCCTGGCCGTTCCCCTGGCCACGGCCAAACTCGTCGTGCCACTGCAAGCGGCGTTCACCACGGTGTTCAAGCCCGTCATCCTGCTCTTCAACAACACCGCCAACGCCCTGATCCGTCTGGTCGGTATCGAGCCGAAGGAGGAGCTCTCCGGCGCCCGCAGCGCCGAGGAGCTCAGCTTCCTCGTGCGCCGATCGGCCCTCGAGGGCGTGCTCGACAACGACCACGCGGCGATGCTGCACCGCACCCTCCGGTTCGCCGACCACACCGTCGACGACGTGATGACCCCCCGGGTGCGGATGTCGTCGGTCAAGATCACCGACACCGCCGCAAGCATCGTGGCCCTGTCCACGGCCACCGGCTTCTCGCGTTTCCCGGTGATCGACAGGGATTCCGACGACATCGTCGGGGTGCTGCACGTCAAGGCGGCCTTCGCTGTCGCGCTTGCCGAACGTGACCGGGTCACGGCGGACGAGCTGAAGGTGGAGGCGCTGCGCGTGCCCGAGTCGATGGCCGTCGACACGCTCCTCGGGATGTTGCGTAAGCAGGGCTATCAGATCGCGGTCGTCGCCGACGAATACGGCGGAACGGCCGGCATCGTCACTCTCGAGGACCTCGTCGAGGAACTTGTGGGTGAACTGGAAGACGAGCACGACCGGGCCAGGGCCGGAGCCATCCGAACGGGTCGTTCCGTGGTGTTCGACGCTGCATGGCGTCCGGACGAACTCTTCGATCGCACGGGTGTCACCGTGCCCGAGGACGGCGACTACGAGAGCGTCGGCGGTTTCATCGCCGACCAACTCGACCGCATTCCCGAACTGGGCGACGAGGTGCCCGTCGACGGGGGCATCCTGCGCATCGACCGGGTCGATGGCGTGCAGGTTCAGCGCGTGCGCTACACCCCCTCAGACCCGGAGCATGACCCGAGCCTGGCCACCAGGCACGACCGAATCGTCACCCGAATCCAGAAGGACCTGATCCATGAGTGAGTACTGGCCGGGCCTGATCTGGCTCGTCGTGCTGTTGATCGTCAACGCGTTCTTCGTCGGCGCAGAGTTCGCCGTGATCTCGGCCCGCCGGTCCCAGATCGAGCCGCTCGCCGAGCGCGGCAGCAAGGCCGCGAAAACGACCCTCTGGGCGATGGAACACGCGACCCTGATGCTGGCGACCAGCCAGCTGGGCATCACCGTGTGTTCGCTGCTCATCCTGAACGTCTCCGAACCGGCCATCCACGGGCTGCTGGAGTACCCGCTCGCCCTGACCGGGCTGTCCGAGGGCGCGATCAGCGTGGTCGCCTTCGGGATCGCCCTCGCCCTGGTGACATTCCTGCACGTGGTGTTCGGCGAGATGGTGCCCAAAAACATCTCCTTCTCCGTGCCCGACCGGGCCGCGCTCATCCTGGCGCCGCCGCTCGTGCTCGTGGCCCGCATCTTCAGCCCCGTGATCGTCAGCCTGAACTGGCTTGCGAACGGGGTGCTGCGCCTGTTCAAGGTGCAGCCGAAGAATGAGGCGACCAGCGCATTCACCCTCGACGAGGTGGCCGGCATCGTGGAGCAGTCCACCCGCGAGGGCATGCTGTCGGATGCCTCGGGCACCCTCTCCGCCGCATTCGAGTTCACCTCGAAGCGAGTGTCCGACGTGGAGGTGCCGATAACCGACATGGTCTGCCTGCCGGCGTCCGCGTCGCCCGCCGACATCCAGCAGGCGGTCGCCCGCCACGGGTACTCCCGCTACATTCTCACCGACAGGGATGGCGACCCGTCGGGTTACCTGCACCTGAAGGATGTGATGGACCTCACCTCGGGGAACAGGTTCACGCAGCCGGTGCCGGCCAAACGCATCCGCCGCCTGGCGACCGTGTTCCGGGACAGCGAGCTCGAAGACGCCCTGGCCTCGATGCGTCGCCTCGGCGCGCATGTCGCCACGTCGTACGACTCCGAGGGCGTCGCCACCGGCGTTCTGTTCCTCGAGGACATCATCGAGGAACTCGTCGGCCAGGTCGACGACGCCACCACCGTGTAGGTGCTCCGAGCATCACGTCCCGGCCGACCGTCGATTAGGCTTGTCAGTATGGTGGCAATACGTTTCGGGCAGAGCGCCCCGGAGCCTGCCCCATCGGTTCTGGATCGAGAGGCCGCAGAGGTCCTGGCCAAGACGCTGCGCGCCATTGCCGATCCAACCCGTCTGCAACTACTCAGCTTGATGCATGGCAGCCCGAACGGAGAGACGACGGTGGGAGACTTGGCGGAGCGCCTCGGCCTTCGACAGCCCACTGTTTCGCATCATCTGAGAATCATGATCGACGATGGCCTCCTGGCCAGAGAGCAGCGCGGTCGCAATGTCTGGTACGCCATTTCCCCGGATCGCCGCTCGGCGATCGCGGACCTGCTGAGCTAGGCCGACGTGACTCACCGTCCCGCTTTCCCCCCGTTGGATCCGGCCGCCGCGTCCGAACGCGCACGCCAGGTTGCAGCTCTCGTGGACCCGGCGCGGCTGCGCGTCCTCAGCGCCCTGGTCAGCGACCCGGACGGGGTGCACACGGCCGGCTCCATCGGGTTGACGCTGGGAATCGATCGTCCGGACGCTACCGCTCATCTGCAGGTTCTTCTCGACGCCGGGCTCGCCACGACGAATCCGGCCCAGGACGGCCCGGCCTACATTCCGTCGCCGGATGCGTGGATCCGGTTTGGTCGGATGTTGGTTCCTGCTCTCGTGCGGGCTCCCTCCGCGATGACCACAATGGCTGCGGCCGCCGAGACCAGCCTGCCTCCCGTCATCCAACAGATCTCAAATCGTCTGGCGTACCGATTCAGCTCGTACTTCTCCAAGGAGACCGTCCAGCGCTATGTGGCCGAAAGCTACGCGCTCCTCCAGGAACGCGCCAAAGTCACCCGTCACTTGCCCTCGTTGACGAGCCGTTTTGCTACTGACCGGCTATCTGCCCTCGCGACATCGCAAGGACTTCACCTGTCCGGGACGCCCGAGGTTCTCTTCGTGTGCGTGCAGAATGCCGGTCGGTCACAGATGGCGGCCGGCCTCCTTCGCCAGCTCGCTGGACCACGAGTCCATGTGCGCACGGCCGGGTCCCAGCCGGCACCGGTCCTGGACGACATGGTCGTCACCGTACTGGACGAGATCGGTGTGCCGACACTGGCGGAGTTTCCCAAGCCGCTCACCGATGAGGTGGTGCAGGCAGCCGATATCGTCATCACAATGGGTTGCGGCGACGCCTGTCCGATCTATCCGGGCCGGCGCTACATGGATTGGCCCATCCCTGACCCCGCCGGCCGTTCAATCGAAGAGGTCAGGATGATCCGTGACGAGATCCACGAGCGTGTCGAGACGCTGATGCGCAGCCTCGGCTTCGTCGTTTCGGAAAGTTAGGACGTTTCGGCGACCCGATAGCCGAGCCCTCGAACCGTTTCCAGTACGGAAGCGGCCTCAGGCGACGCCGTCTGGAGTTTTTTGCGCAGCCGTCCCAGAGCGACCCGGGTGCCCGCCACGCTGCCGTCATCATAGATCCCGTGGCCCGCGGTGAGCTCTTCAGCGGTCACGACCCGCGGCGTCTCATTCATCAGATATTTCAGGAGCTGGAACTCCCGGGGGGTGAGCGCAACGAATTTCCCGTCGACTTTGACACGAAATGCTTGCGGTTCCAGAATGATGGGCCCAACCGTCAGGGTGAGCGCCGGATCCCCCAAACGCGGACCGTACGCACCCAACTGGTGGAGCGTGTCGGCCAGGCTCTGGGCGGTGAAGGGCAGGGCCAGCAGGGCGCGGGCGCCATGTTCGAGGGCGTGAAATGCCAATTCGTAGGATTCTGTGTCGCCGGCCACACCCACGATGACCGGCACATCCGCCCAGGCACTGACAGCATCGATGAACTGCAGGATCTCCACGCCACGCATATCGGTCGGCGCGATGATCGCTGCGGGCTCCTCCTGGCTCAGGCCGAGCAGTGCGGCCGCACCCTCCGAGTAGGGGTGCAGTTCGATGCCCTGTCGCAGTAGATCGGTGCTGGATTCCTGGCCCAGGTTCGCGTCGGAGCCGATCATCAGGACACGGATGGGCCAGCGAACAGCGCCGGGCATCCCCCGGGCCGGCGTGCGCTGAGACGGCACGGAGGTGGTGTTGGTTTTTTCCGGCCTGTTGAGGATCACCCGAACCGACCCGAGATGTAGTCCTCGGTGCGCTGATCCGACGGGGACTCGAAGATTTTCTCGGTCTTGTCGAACTCGACCAGGAGGCCGGTCCGGTCTCCCGTTTCCTCACTGGCAAGGGCGGTGAAGAATGCCGTGCGGTCGGCGACTCTCGCGGCCTGTTGCATGTTGTGAGTCACAATGACGATCGTGTAGTCCTCACGCAGCTCGAACATGAGGTCTTCGATCTTGTTCGTGGCAATCGGGTCGAGCGACGAGCACGGCTCGTCCATCAGGATCACGTCGGGTTTCACTGCGATCGTGCGCGCGATGCACAGACGCTGCTGCTGCCCACCGGAAAGTCCGAACGCGGACTGCTTGAGCTTGTCCTTGACTTCGTTCCACAGGGCGGCCCGGGTGAGGGCCTCCTCGACGAGGTCGTCCATGTTCGATGCCTTCATGCCGATCACACGCGGCCCGTAGGCGATGTTGTCGTAGATGGACTTCGGGAAGGGATTGGGCTTCTGGAAGACCATCCCGATCCGTCGACGCACCTCGATGGCGTCGACCTCCTTGGCGTAGATGTCTTCGCCTTGGAACGTCACGGCGCCTTCCACGCGTGCACCCACGATGAGGTCGTTCATGCGATTCAGGGAGCGCAGCAGGGTAGATTTGCCGCAGCCTGACGGGCCGATCATGGCGGTGATCTCGTTCTGACCGAAGGCCAGGTTGACTCCGGTCACGGCACGGAAGTTGCCGTAGAACACGTTCACGTCCTGGCATTCCAGGATCGGGGTCGGAACATCGGGCAGGAGCCCACCTCGGCGCCCATTCTGCGGGGTGAGGTGGATAGCCGGCTTGTCGTCGGCGTTGGTCGAGTAGCTCGCGGAGCGGGGGTTGCTGGTCATCACTGGGTCCTGTCTGGCGATTACCAGCGCTGCTGGTAGCGGTTACGAATAAAGATGGCGAGGCCGTTCATGGCGATCAGGATTCCCAACAGCAGGATGCTCGCTGCGGAAGCCAGTTCGTGGAACTCGACCTGCGGGCGCGAGGTCCAGTTGAAGATCTGGATGGGCATCGTCGTGTAGCCGCTGAGCAGACCGTTGGGGTCGAAGCTGACGAAGACCAGAGCCCCCAGAACAAGGAGCGGGGCTGCCTCGCCGAGCGCGCGGGAGAGGCCGAGGATGGCTCCGGTCGCAATGCCCGGCACGGAAGCGGGCAGGGTCTGCCGCCACACGGTTTGCAGGGGTGTCGCGCCCAGTGCCAGCGACCCTTGACGGATCTCGACCGGCACGGACCGGAGCGCCTCACGGGTGGAGATGATGATGACGGGGAGCACGAGCAGACCGAGGGCGAGGGCGCCACCGATGACGATGTTCTTGTTCTGCACACCCAGCAGGGCAAGGAACCCCAGGGCGAGGAGACCGTAGACGATCGACGGAACAGCCGCGAGGTTCTGCACGTTGAGCTCGATCATGCGGTTGAACCACTTCTTGCGGTCCGCGAATTCTTCCAGGTGGATGGCCGCGGCCACTCCGAGGGGAATGGTGAGCAGGGCGGTCACCCCGATGACCCAGATCGAGCCGAGGATCGCCGGGCGAAGACCCGCTTTGTCCGGTGTGGAGGAGGGGTACTCAGTGAGCAACCGAGAATCGATCCGGCCGGCACCGTCGATGAGCGTGGTGATGATCAGGGTCAGGAGCACACCGAACGAGACGAACAGGCTCAGCCACAAGACGATCAGGAACAGAATCGAGCGGGCGCTGTTCTCGCCGCCTTTGACCTTGCCCTTGATGCTGGCGCTGCGGATGTGCGCACCGAGACCGGTTGTCAAAAGCGTCATTAGTAGATCTCCCGGAAGCGACTGACGAAACGAATACTGATGAAGTTGAACAGCAGCGTGACGAGGAACAGGAGTAGGCCGACGGCGAAGAGCGTGTCGTACTCGAGGGAACCGACCCGGGAATCTCCCAGTGCCGCGTTGGCGATGAACCCCGTCATGGTCTGACCCTGTTCGAGCGGGCCGGTCACCATTCGCGCCTGGCCGCCGGCGGCGATCGCGACGATCATCGTCTCTCCAACGGCACGGGACACGCCGAGAACGATGGCCGCAATGATGCCGGACAGAGCGGCGGGGAAGACGACCCGGACGGTGGTCTGCATGCGGTTCGCGCCGAGTGCTGCGGACCCCTGGCGCATTCCCAGTGGAACGGCGGACATGGCGTCCTCGCTGATCGAGGCGATAGTCGGAACGATCATCACCCCCATCACCAGCCCGGCGGCAAGCACACTGAACGCGCCGGTATTGAGGTCGAACCACTCGCGGAACACTGTCGCCTGAACGAACTGCAGGGCGAACAGGCCGAAGACGACCGTGGGGATCCCGGCCAGGATCTCCAGGATGGGCTTGAGCGTCTTTCGAAGACTCGGTCGAGCATACTCAGACAGGAAGACCGCCGCACCGAGGCCGAGCGGGATGGCGACGAGCAGTGCGATGCCGGAGGTCCACAGGGTTGCGGAGACCAGCGGGAGCACACCGAACGAGGCATCCGCGAACCGAGGTGCCCAACGGTCTCCGAAGAGGAAGTCGGTCACGGAAACCGAGCGGAAGAACTCGAGCGAGGGAACCAGGAGGGCTACGAGGATGCCGGCCGTGACCAGAACGGTCAGGATCGCGGCGACGCGCAGCAGCACGCGAACGACAGCTTCGCCGTAACGGGGGCGAGTGGTCTGCAGGGACACCGCGGGGCGGCCCGGCTGGATAGCCGGGCCGCCGACGGGGGTGAGTGTGCTCATGAACGCACTCTCTCCTTCTTGAATCTATTGATCAGATATGGCTGATGTGCGGGTGTGACTAGCCGAGTGAGGCGAGCTCGTCCTGCGCCGTGGTCCGCTGCTCATCGGTCAGGCCGACGAAGAGGGCCGCCTCAGCGACGTCTGCTTCGTTCTCCAGGTAGAAGTCGACGAAGGTGCGCAGCTGCTCCTTCTCCGAGTAAGCGGTGTTGTTCACGTAGATGAACAGCTCACGGCCGAGCGGCTGGTAGCTGCCGTCCTGCACGGTCTCGGCGGTCGCGGAAACGCAGCCTTCGCCGCCGTCGATCTCAACAGCCTGGATGACGCCTTCGTTCTCTTCGACATAGCTCAGGCCGAAGAAGCCCATGGCTCCCGCGCTGCCCGAAACACCCTGCACGGTGATGTTGTCGTCCTCGGACGGGCTGTAGTCGGTGCGAATGGCACCCTCTTCGCCGTTGATGGCCTCAGTGAAGTAGTCGAAGGTGCCCGAGTCGGTGCCGGCACCGAAGAGGGACAGCTTCTCGTCGGGGAACGACGGGTCAACCTGGTTCCAGCTGGTGATGGTGCCCTCGGACTCGGGGCCCCAGATGGTCTTGAGCTGCTCGACGGTCAGGCACTTGGCCCAGTCGTTCTCCGGGTTGACGACGACGGACAGGCCGTCGTTGGCGATGACGATCTCGGTGTACTCGATGCCGGCCTCTTCACAAGCGGCGATTTCCTCGTCCTTGATCGGGCGGGAGGCATCGGAGATGTCGGTTTCGCCGGCGCAGAACGCCTTGAAGCCGCCGCCGGTGCCGGAGGTGGCGACGGTGACGTTGACGTCGGGCTCGACCTCACGGAACAGGGTGGCGGCGGCTTCACTCAGCGGTGCAACCGTCGAGGAGCCGTCGATGGTGACGGAGCCGGACAGGCCGGCTCCCGAGTCGGTGCCGGTTTCAGCGGTCTGGCCGCCACAGGCGGTGAGGAGCAGGGTTGCAGCAAGAACACTTGCGCTGATACTCGCGGTCTTGAAAGAAAGCAGGGACACTTTCGTGGTCCTTTCCTTAGCGGCAGGCGCCGCCGAACGTGAACTGTGATTGCCGACCGACGGACGACGTCACCTATAGAAGATCGTCTATATGAACGCACGGTGAACAACAGTTAACGTGACCCTGTCAATACATGTACAGCTTCTGCTCGCCTCCAAGGGGAGTTTGAGGAGTGGTGGCACCGAGGCAGGGTGACATCCGCATCCTGCCCCGGTCGGGCTGTCTAGCTCGCGGCGGTGAGGAGGGCGCGCACCTCGGCCAGGTTCGGCACGCGGCCGGAGACGACGACCTTCTCGTTGATCACCAGGGCGGGGGTGCTCATCACGCCGTAGCCGACGATGGTTGCGTAGTCTTCGACCTTTTCGATGGTGGCGTCGAGGCCGAGTTCTGTGACGGCGGTGGTGGCGGCCTTGGTGAGGTTCTTGCAGTTGGCGCAGCCGGGGCCGAGGATCTTGATGATCATGGGATTGGTTCCTTTCAGGGGTGGTTGGTCAGGCGAGGATGGCGTTGAAGAGGTAGCCGACGGCGATGATGCCGAGGCCGGTGGTCGTGATGAAGATCGCGAGCAGTTGGGGCTTCAGCACTCGGCGCAGCAGGATCATTTCCGGCAGCGACAGGGCGACGACGGCCATCATGAACGCGAGCAGGGTGCCCATCGGGAGGCCCTTGTCGTAGAGGGCGGCGACGAGCGGCATGATGCCGGCGGCGTTGGAGTAGAGCGGGATGCCGATGAAGACCGCGATCAGCACGCCGAAGGGGTTGTCGGGGCCGGCGTAGGTGGTGAAGAACTCGGCGGGCGCCCAGCCGTGGATGAGTGCGCCGAGGCCGATGCCGACCAGCAGGTAGATCCAGATCTTCCTGATGATGGATTTGACCTCTTCGACGCCCATCTGCATCCGCTGCCCGAAAGTGAGACCGAGGGAGGGGTCGATCAGCTCGCCGCCGAGTTTCACGTCGAAGACGAAGGGTTCCACCCATTTTTCGACGTGCAGGCGGCCGAGGATCCAGCCGGACACGATCGCGATCGTGAGGCCCGACACCACATAGAGGGCGGTGATCTGCCAGCCGAAGAGGGTCAGCAGCAGCCCGATGGCGATCTCGTTGACGAGGGGGCTGGCGATCAGGAAGCTCATCGTGACGCCGATCGGCACGCCGGCGGCGACGAACCCGATGAAGGCCGGCACGGCGCTGCAGGAGCAGAACGGGGTGATCACGCCGAGGCCCGCGGCGAGGATGTTGCCGACCCCTTCGCGTTTGCCGCCGAGGAAGGTGCGGGTGCGCTCGACGCTCATGAAGGAGCGCAGCACGGTGGAGGCGAAGATGATGATGGCCAGCAGCAGCAGGATCTTCAGCGAGTCGTAGAGGAAGAAGTGGATGGTCTCGGTGACCCGGCTCTCGGGGTCCATACCGAACGCGTCGTAGAGCACCACGTCCCAGAGCCACTCATTGACCCAATAGGCCAGGGCCCACAGGCCCACCCCTGCGGCCAGGATTCCGACCCGGCCACGCGTGGTGGTCGGTATCCGTTCGGCGATGCTCACGACTGCTCCTTGACCAGGAACGCCTCTAATTCGACGTTCATCTAATTACCAGTATCACCACCTCTTTGACGTCTGTCAAGAAGGTGACAGACTGGTGGCATGCCTAAAACGCTTCCGCTGCTCGATGACATCTCGCCGATCTGCTGCGGCCCGCTGGGGAACAGTGCCACCCTTGACATTGATGACGCGATCGCCCTCGCGGTGCGCCTGAAGGCCCTGGCCGACCCGGTGCGCCTGCAGCTGCTGGCCTACCTCCTGGCCCAGCCGAACCAGGAGGCCTGCACCTGCGACCTGGCCCCGGTCGTGAAACTGTCGGAGCCCACCGTCAGTCATCACCTCAAGAAACTGCAGGCCAGCGGCATCCTCACCAAGGAGCGTCACGGGATGAGCGTGCACTACCGCGTCGTGCCAGAGGCCATCCACGCCATCGCCCGCACCCTCGACACGGGAACCTGGGCGCAACCGGCTCTGGCAGCGGGCATCCGCTCCTGAGACGAGTGCCCGGCACCGTAATTCGGCGCGATTCAGCGCCCGGCCTTTCCTCCACAATGCGCTTCTGATCAGGTTATCCACAGGATACCTGGAGCCGGGCGGATGCTGCCGGGAATGTCGGTGGGTGCCCGTAGCGTGTGTCTTATGAAGCCCTCATTCATTGCCGAGCAGGAGGCTCTCGCGGCGCATTTCGAAGCGATCGCGGAGGCCGAGCGGGCCATCGCGCAGGCCTTTGCCCGGCGGGCGGAGCTGGTCGAGGCGGGCCGGCGGTTCGGGCAGTCGCGGGCGAACGCGGCCGTGCGGCTGCCGGGGTCGCGGTGGGATGCGGCGGAGGTCGCGGAGCGGGAGTTCGTGAGCGAGTTGGCGTGCACGATCCGGGTGCCGCGGCGCACGGCGGAGAACCTGATCGCGGAGAGCCGGGCCCTGGCCGTCGAGCTCCCCGCGACCCGGGTCGCGTTGGCTGCCGGGGAGATCAGTTATCAGCATGCGCGGGCGGTGATCAATCAGGCCTGGTCGGTGCCCGAGGAGGCGAAGCCGGCGTTCGAGGCGGCGGTGCTGCGT
>NZ_SOHA01000019.1 GCF_004403065.1 Cryobacterium cryoconiti | reverse complement strand
GCTGCCGGCCGCGGTCGCTGCGCCGGGGCCGGACGCCGGCGACGGCCGCCTGGCCGACCTCATCGCACGAATCGTGCGGGCCGGCAGCACGGCCGCCGCGGTGCTCGCCCGGGCGCTGGGAGCACTCTCGACCGTGGTCACCCCGCTCGGTTGGGCCAGCCTGGTCGTCGTCTGCACCGCATTCCTGTTCGGGTATGCGCTCGGCTGGACCGAGCTCGTCGTGATCGGCTGGACCGGACTCGTGCTGATCGTCGCGGCATCCACTTTCCTGATCGGACGGAACGCGTTCGACATCCACCTGCTCCTGCCCGTGGACCGCGTCGTGGTGGGGGAGCGGGTCCCCGGCCAGGTGACCGTCTCGAACCCGACCCGTCGACGGCTGCCGGGGGTGAGCGTCGAGGTGCCCGTCGGGGCAGGGATGGCCGAGTTCTCGATGCCGAGCCTCGCTCGCGGCGGCAGCTTCGAGGACGTCTTCATCGTGCCGACGCGCAAGCGCGGAGTCATCCCGATCGGTCCGGTGCGAACGGCGCGCGCCGACCCGATCGGCTTGCTGCGCCGGGAAGTCGTCTGGGCCGAGCGGGTGGAACTGTTCGTGCACCCGCGGACCGTGTCGATTCCGAGCATGAGCACCGGTTTCATCCGCGACCTCGAGGGCAATCCCACGCGCGACCTGACGAACAGCGACGTCTCCTTCCACGCCCTGCGCGAGTACGTCCCCGGTGACGAACGGCGCACCATCCACTGGAAGAGCACGGCGAAGACCGGCCGGTACATGGTGCGCCAATTCGAGGAATCCCGGCGCAGCCACCTCATGGTCGCGCTCAGCCTGGCCGAATCCGACTACGCCGGCGAGGAGGAGTTCGAGATGGCCGTCAGCGTCGCCGGGAGCCTGGGCGTGCGGGCCATCCGTGATGCCCGCACGGTCTCCGTGGTCGTCAGCGTGGCGCCGCCGGAATCCACGCGGCGACGGATGCCGGCCCTCCGGCCGCTCAGCACCCTCACCCGCACCCGGCTGCTCGACGATCTCAGCGGCGTGGATCGCTTGGGTGCCGCCCTGCCGGTCAGCGAGCTGGCCAAGGCCGCCGCGGACACGGTGGCCGGTATCTCGGTCGCCTTCCTCGTTTGCGGGTCGGCCACCACCCTCTCCCAGCTGCGCACGTCCGCCGGCCGCTTCCCCACCGGGGTCGACGTCGTCGCCGTGGTCTGTGATCCGGAGACCGTTCCCAGCTTCCGCCGGGTGGCCGAGCTGAGCGTGCTCACCATCGGCTATCTCGAGGACCTGCAGCAGAGCCTCAGCCGAACGAAGGCGGTATGAGCGGGAGGGGCCGGCGCGGAACCGGGGTGCGCCGCGACGGACTGACGGCCCGCGGCATCCGTCTGGACTGGCGTTTCATCGTCGGGAACACGATCGGGCTGTTCCTGGCGACCCTCACGGCCAGCGCGTCGTTCTGGCCGGTCTATCAGAGCCGCGAGTTCGTCGTCCTGGTCGGCGTGACTTTCGTACTGGGTTCGATCATCGCCATTCTGGGGGCGCTCTTCCGCTGGGCGGCGTGGCTGGTGGGGCTGGCGACCGTGGGCGTCTACCTGCTCGCCGGGGTGCCGCTGGCGGTGCCCGGGCAAGCGGTGCGCGGCGTTCTGCCCTCCCTGAGCGGCTTGCTCGACCTGGTCGTCGCGACGGCGCTCGGCTGGAAGCAGCTGGTGACCATCGTGCTGCCGGTCGGTTCCTATCAGGCGCTGCTCGTGCCGGCTTTCATCCTGGTGCTGCTCAGCACCGTGGTCGGGCTTTCGGTGGCCCTCCGCACCCGCGTCGGCGAGTTCGGAACCCTGGCCCCGGCGGCCCTGTTCGTGGCCGGGATCATCCTGGGGCCGACGGTCGAGCATGCCCCGATCGGAACCGGCCTCGGGCTCTTCGTCGTGCTCCTGTTCTGGCTGCTCTGGTTCCGCTGGATGCGCCGTCGCTCGGTGCTGAGAGTCTCGTTGCAGCAGTCCCGCCGCACCACCGCTTCGTCGTCCGACCGGCACGTCGCGGCCGCCCGCGGGCTGGTCAGCGCCGCCGTCATCGTTGCGATCGCCGTCGCCGCCGGCACCGGCGCCGCACTCCTGCTGCCGGCCGACGTGCCGCGGGACGTTCTGCGCGCCCGGGTGCAGCAACCGTTCGACCCCCGGGACTACCCGAGCCCGCTGAGCGAATTCCGCGGCTACCTGCAGGACGGGCAGGCGGATGCCGTGATGCTCGAGGTGGCCGGGTTGCCGAGCGGCGGCCGGTTGCGCCTGGCCACCCTCGACAGCTACGACGGGATCGTCTACTCCGTGGGCAGCGACCAGGTCAGCAGCGCCTCCGGCTCCTTCACCCGGCTGCCGGACCGTCTGGACCAGTCCGCCGTCGACGGCGACGAGACCCGGCTGACGGTGACGATCGCCGACTACACCGGTGTCTGGGTGCCCGGCACGGGCCAACTCGAGCGGATCACCTTCACCGGGCCGACCCGGACTTCGCGGTCCGATTCCTTCTTCTATAACGACAACAGCGGCACTGCTGCGGTGCTCACGGGCCTGGTCCGGGGAGACAGTTACCAGACCTCGGCCGTCGTGCCGAGGGCGCCCGGCACCCTGGCCGACCTGCGGCCCGGTACCGCCGTGCTGCCCGAGCCTCCGGTTCTGCCGGACGAACTCGAACAGGCGCTCGCCCGCTACGTTCGCGCCGGTGACGCGCCCGGGGTGCAGCTGCAGGCCATCCTCGACGGGCTGGCGACGGATGGCTACATCAGCCACGGCATCCTGCCGGACGAGCCCGTGAGCCGGTCGGGCCACGGCGCCGACCGGATCAGTGAACTGTTCACCGACCAGCCCATGCTCGGTGACGCCGAGCAGTACGCCGTGGCGGCGGCTCTGATGGCTCGCCGGATCGGCTTTCCGGCGCGGGTCGTCGTCGGATTCGTCCCACAGCCAGCGGCGGAGTCGGCTGAGTCGGCAGGGTCTGCAGGGTCGGCGCCCGGTGCCGCCACCGTCTCGGTCGTCGGATCCGATGTGTCGGCCTGGGTCGAGGTGCAGTCCACCGACGGCTGGGCCACGATCGATCCGAATCCGCCCGTGCGCGAGATCCCGGCCCGGGCGCCCGACGATCCGACCGTCGTCTCCCGGCCGCAGACCGTCGTGCCGCCGGCCCTTCCCGATCCGCCGGAAATCCGCGATCTCGCACCGCCGGAAAGCACCACCGACGATCCGCCCGCACCGCCGAACCCGCTGCTGGCGTTCCTGCTTGCCGCCGCCGCGGTGGCCGGGTGGACCCTCCTCGGCCTCGGCATCGTGCTCTCACCCTTCCTGCTGATCATCGCGGCCAAGGCGCGGCGTCGGCGTCGGCGTCGCAACCGTGCCGCGCCGCTCGACCGGATCCGGGGCGGCTGGCGCGAATTCTCCGACGCCGCGCTCGACTACGGCATCGACGTTCCGGTGGGAGCCACCCGCACCGAACTGGCGATGCTGGTATCCGGGGCGCGACCGCGCATGGTCGCGACGGCGGTGGACCGGGCCGTGTTCTCACCGGAACGGCCGGGCAACGCGGACGCCGAGGAGGTATGGAACGCGGTCACCGAACTGCGCCGCTCGCTGGGCGCGGGGAAGAAGCGTTCGGTGCGGCTGCGGGCGCTCGTGTCGTTGCGCTCGCTGGGTCGGTACGCTGGAAGGGCATCCGTTCGTCGGACGCTGCCACCGGGGAGCCGCCCGGGCCAGGGAGGAGTGCGCACGTGAATTGCCTGATCTGCGGGGCACAGCTTCCCACCGGCGCCATGTTCTGCGGCGAATGCGGCAGTTCGAGCACGGCAACGCCGCAAACCAGGAAACGACCGGATCCCCGTCCGAGCGACACCACGGTGATCCAGCCTCTGCCCCGCCAGCGCGTGGTCATCTCGGTGCCGATCGGGGAGGACTGGCAGACCGAAATCGTGCCGGCGTCACCGCGGGCGCAGGATCCGGCTCCGGCTCCAACCCCGGCTCCAACCCCAGCTCCAACCCCGGCTCCAACCCCGGTTCCAACCCCGGCTCCGGTGCCCGTCGCAGTGCCCGTGCAGCCGACCGCCTCGCTCTTCGTGCTCCAGTTCAGCACGGGGGAGACGGTGTCCGCCCACGGCACGGGGCTGATCGGCCGCCGGCCGCTGCCCCAACCGGCCGAACACGTCGACATCCTGGTGCAGATCAACGACCTGGGCCGTTCCGTGTCGAAGAGCCACCTCGAATTCGGTCAGCACGACGGCGAGTTCTGGGTCAGTGACCGATTCTCGGGAAACGGCACCATCATCCGTCGCCCGGATGCCGCGTCCGTGCGCTGCGAACCGGGACGGCGTTACCGCGTGCCGCGCGGTTCCCGCGTCGAGATCGCGGATCAGTTCTTCATCCTGAACTGAAACGGGGCCTCACGTCCTCGGCCGGATTGCGACCCGCACTCGCGGTTGCGCCACCGGTCCCTCCACAGCGCGGCCCGGTGCCGACCCCGCACGGATGCGCGTCGGCACCGTTCGAGCGCCTCCCTGACGTGCTCTGCTGGTGCGGTGATCCGAGCCGACGTCCCGCTGACCCTTCCCGCTCGCCCCGCCGACTCGCCGCGGCCGGGGTTCCCGCTGGTCGCCAGTCTCGCGCCGCTGGCCGCGGCCGGGGTGATCTGGTTGATCACCGGTTCGGCATTCGTGCTGATCTTCGCGGTTCTCGGCCCGGTCATCGCCGTGGCCGGCATGGTGGACGCCCGCCGTACCGGCCGCCGCGCCCGGCGCGCTGCCGCAGCCGACGAGGAGCGCGCCCTGGTGGCTCTGCGGGCGGAGGTGTCTCTGCGCCACGAGCAACTGCGCCGCCTGAGACGGCAACGCACTCCGTCGGCCAACGACATCGTGGCGGCCCCGCACTCGGCCCTGCGGTGGGCCTCCTCGGGTTCGACCAGCGGGGCGTGCGCCGGCACCGAGGTGAGCCTGGGATTCGGAGCGGTGCCCAGCGGGTTGCGGCTCGACGGCGGTTCCGGTCCCGACGACCACCGCGCCCTGCGCGACTGGGCGGCCACGCTCACCGACGCTCCCATCGGCGCGGATGTCGGCGGCGGCGTCGGCATCGTGGGGCCGCTTCCGCTCGGGCGGGCTCTGGCCCGGGGACTGCTCGTGCAGCTGGCGTGCGCTCTTCCGCCCGACCAGGTCGCCATCCGCGTGCCCGACAGCGGCTGGGCCTGGGTTGCGGCTCTGCCGCACGACGCGGGGCAGCCTTCGGCCCGCCGGGTCGTGGTCTGTGAAGCCCCGGCGACCGGGCAGGCCCTCGGCACGGCCGGGGGACCGGGGGGAACCGGGACGACGCTGGTCGTTGCCCTCGCCCGCGCAGTCGACGAACTCCCCTGGGGCTGCGACACCATCGTGCGCGTGCAGGGGCCGTCCCGGGCCGAGGTCATGCGTTCCGCCGAACATGCCTGGGGCACCGCCTTCCGACCCGAGCTGATCACCGCGGTGCAGGCGCTGCGAGTCGCCGACGAACTGACCGCGCGGGCGGGGGCGGCCGGACTGGTGCGGGGCCGGCGCTCGATCCCCGCATCCGTTTGCCTGGGCGAGCTGTCGGGACACCTGCTCGACGCTCATCCCCGGTACCGACGTTCCGCAGCGCTGAGCCTGAATTGCGTGATCGGTGTCGGCGAGCAGGGAGAGGTCTCGCTGGACCTGGTGGCCGCCGGGCCGCACGCGGTGGTCGGCGGAACGACCGGCAGCGGCAAGAGCGAGCTGCTCGTGACGTGGGTGGCGGCGATGGCCGCGGTTGCCGGACCCGCCGAGGTGACGTTCCTGTTGGTCGATTTCAAGGGCGGCGCCGCGTTCGCCCCGCTCCGAGCCCTGCCGCACTGCGTGGGACTGATCACCGATCTGGACGGGCACCAGGCGAACCGGGCGCTGGCCAGCCTGGCTGCCGAGCTCACCTATCGGGAGCGCGTACTACGGCGTGCCGGCGTGCGCGACATCGTCGACCTGGCGGCGCAGAACACGCAACAGGCTCTGCCCCGGCTCGTCATCGTGATCGACGAGTTCGCCACCATGCTCACGACTTTTCCCGACCTGCACGCCCTGTTCGTCGACGTGGCCGCGCGCGGCCGATCCCTGGGGGTGCATCTCATCCTCTGCACGCAGCGGCCCACGGGCGTCGTGCGCGACGCGCTGCTCGCCAACTGCACCCTGCGGTTGTCGCTGCGAGTGAACAACCGCGCGGACAGTGTCGCCGTGCTGGGCACGGATGCCGCAGCGGCCCTGTCCGCGGAGGCGCCCGGACGGTGCCTGATCGCCGTGGCGTCCTCGGGGCCGGAGCTCTGCCAGGTGGCCACGACCGCGGCCCCCGACATCCGGGCTGTGGCCGACCGGCACGGCAGTGCGACGGTCCTCCGGCGCCCGTGGCTCGACCCGCTGCCCGCCGCCGTCCGCCGGGGCACGCTGCTCGCCCTGGTGGAGTCCGGCGCAGCGGTCGACGAGGCTGCCCCCGGCTGTCTGCTCGGGCTGCTCGACGAACCGGAGTCGCAGCGCTACCGGGTGGCCCGCTACGACCCTGCAACCGACGAAAGCCTGCTCGTGATCGGTGGCGGGCGGTCGGGCAAGAGTACGGCCCTGGCCTCGATCGCGGCCCAGTTCGCACCCGCCGGGCCGGTCGACCGGCCTGGCGGGGATATCGAAACCGTCTGGGATGCCCTCGTCGAGGCGCGCCGTCGCCTCGAGGCCGGGGAGCGTGCGGCCTCCCGGCTGCTGGTGCTCGACGACTTCGATTCCGTGCACGCACGCTGGGACCAGGAATACCGCCCGGCGGCCCTCGAACTGCTGGCCGGGCTGCTTCGGGACGGGGCGGAGGGTGGCCTGCGCATCATCATCGCCGCGCAGCGCCTCACGGGCTCCCTGCAGGCGCTGCCGGCGCTGTGCCGCAGCCGCCTGATCCTGCGCCTGCCCGATGTGCCCGAGCACGTCGCGGCCGGGGGCGTTGCCGCGCTGTTCGATACGGGTCTTCCGCCGGGCGGCGGCAGCTGGCAGGGCCACCGTATTCAGCTCCTGCAACCGGACGCGCTGGGTTCCACGCCCGACGACCTTGTCCGTGTGAGCCCCGCGGTCCACCCGGATCCCGTGACACCGGCCGGGAGGCCGGGTCGCACGCTGCTCGTCGTTGCGGGTGCCCCGGCCCGCGCGGCCGCGTCGTTCGGGGCGGTGCCCGGAACACGGGTCATCGACCTGGCCTCGGCGTCCCCGGCAGCGGTGGCGGAGGCACGGCGCACGGCGGAGGCAGAGCCGGCCGGCCCCGGATCGCTCCGACTGACCGAGGCGGAAACGGGCACCGTCTTCGTCGGCGACGTGGACGCCTGGCAGGCACAGTGGTCGTTGCTGAGCATCCTGCGCCGGAGCGCCGACCTCGTGTTCGACGGGTGCAGCCTCGCCGACTACCGTGCGATCAGTCGCCGACGGGACCTGCCGCCGCCGCTGGCACCGGGCCGCGACCGGGTCTGGGTGCTGCAGCCCGACGGAACCGTGCGGCGGGCCGCGCTGCGGCCGCGGCCGTGATCTCCCTCACCGGCTTCAGGCCAGGACCTCCACCAGCTCGAGAAGCGGCAGCGAGTGCGCGGTCGCCACGGGAGCGCTGGTGACCCGGCCGCCGACCGTGGAGAGTCCGGCGGCGAGAGCGGCATCCGTTCGCAGCGCATCCTTCCAGCCTCGGGTCGCGATCAATCGAACGTAGGGCAGCGTCGCGTTCGTGAGCGCCGAGGTACTCGTGCTGGGCACGGCGCCGGGCATGTTCGCGACGCAGTAGAACAGCGACTGGTGCACCAGGAAGGTTGGATCGGCGTGCGTCGTCGGATGCGAGTCGGCGAAGCATCCGCCCTGGTCCACGGCGATGTCCACGAGTACGCTGCCCGGCTTCATGCGGGAGACGAGTTCGGTGCTGACCAGTTTGGGAGCACGGGCACCGGGGATCAGCACCGACCCGATCACCAGGTCGGAGGTCAGCAGGGCCCGGTCGATCTCATAGCTGTTCGAGGCCACGGTCTGCACCCGTCCGTAGTACAAGGCGTCGATCTCGCGCAGGCGGAACAGATTCGTGTCGAGCACGGTCACCTGGGCGCCGAGTCCGACGGCAACCTGCAGGGCGGCGGTTCCGGCCACGCCGCCGCCCAGCACGGTGACCCGGGCCGGATGCGTTCCCGGCACCCCGGGCACGAGCAGGCCCGGTCCGCCATTGGGCTTGAGCATCGCGTGGGCACCCACGATGGGCGCCAGGCGGCCGGCGACCTCGCTCATCGGTGCGAGCAGCGGCAGCGCCCCCGTCGGAAGCTGCACGGTCTCGTAGGCGATGGCCGTGACGCCGCTCGCCAGCAGCGCCCGGGTCAGGGCCGGTTCGGCGGCCAGGTGCAGGTAGGTGAACAGCAGCAGGTCCGGGCGGAAATAGCCGTATTCGCTCGGGATGGGCTCCTTCACCTTGAGGAGCAGATCGGCGGCGGCCCAGGCGGACGCGGCATCCGGCAGGATCGTGGCGCCGGAGGCGGCGTAGCTCTCGTCGCTGAGTCCGGAGCCGCGCCCGGCCCCCGTCTCGATCAGCACCTCGTGCCCGTGCGCCACCAGATCCTGCACGCCGGCCGGGGTGATCGCCACCCGGAACTCGTTGTTCTTGATCTCTGCCGGAACTGCGACCCTCATGGCGCTCCCTTGCTGCACACCCGCGGCGGTGGACCTCAGGTTCTGGGCGCCAGCCTACCGCCGCCCCACGGCCCTTTTCGAAAGAAAACAACGGCGAACGGTGCTGATCTCGTGCCTGAGATGAGCAAAAATTAACGATTCGGCCTCTCTTGGGTGCGCCGGGGGCGGTCCTGTGCGAGTATCGACCAACTCGCTACGCAAGCCGTGAGAGCTCACCCGCTGAGAAGTGCAAGGAGACCCGACCATGAAGCCCAGGCCGTTGCCCGCCGATCCCATGATTGCTCAGCTCGTCCGTCAGGCGCGGGCGACCCAGATGGGGCGACGCACCCTCCTCGCCGGAGCCGGCGGCGGGGCCGCGGCCCTGGCGCTCGCCGCGTGCTCGACCGGCGGGGCGACCAAGCCCACCGCAGCCCCCGACGAGTCCGACACCAGCAAGCTCGTGCGCTGGGACAACTGGGCGCTCTACATCGACGTCGACGACGCCGGCAACTACCCCACCCTGGACGCGTTCACGGCCGAGACCGGCATCAAGGTGGAATACACCGAGGCCGTCGACGACAACAACACCTACTACGGCAAGGTCAAGGACCAGCTCGCCCTCGGCAAGGACATCGGCGCCGACGCCGTCTGCCTGACCGACTGGATGGTCGGCCGCTGGATCCGTTTCGGTTACACGCAGGAACTCGACCTGGCCAACATCCCCAACTTGAAGAACCTGATCCCGTCCCTGAAAGACGTCGGCTTCGACCCCGGCCGCAAGATGAGCGTGCCGTGGCAGGGCGGATTCGCCGGCATCTGCTGGAACAAGGAGAAGCTGCCGAACGGCCTGGCTTCGGTTGAGGACCTGTGGGGCCCCGACCTCAAGGGCCGAGTCGGCGTCCTGTCCGAGATGCGCGACACCATGGGCCTGATCATGTCCGACATGGGGGTCGACATCGCCGGCGATTGGGGCGACGACGAGTACTTCGCCGCGATCGACGTGCTGGAGAAGCAGGTCGCCGACGGCCAGGTGCGCAACATCAAGGGCAACTCGTACAAGGAAGACCTCATCAATGAGGACACCCTCGCCGCCATCGTCTGGTCCGGCGACATCGTGCAGCTCAACGCCGAGAACGGCGACAAGTGGGACTTCGTGGTCCCCGACAAGGGCGGCACCCTGTGGAATGACAACTTCCTGGTGCCGATCGGCTCCACGCACAAGCGCAACGTCGAGACGCTGATCGACTACTACTACGACCCGGCCGTCGCCGCCGAGGTCGCCGCCTACGTGAACTACATCACACCCGTCGTCGGGGCCAAGGAAGCCGCGATGGCGATCGACCCCGAACTGGCTAACAACCAGCTGATCTTCCCGGACGATGCGACTCTGGCCAAGGCGCGGGTCTTCCGCACCCTGACCGGCGCGGAAGAGCAGAAATACGACGCCGCCTTCCAGGGCATCCTGCTGGGTTCGTAGGGATGTCCAGCGGAGAATTCGCCAGCGCCGGGGCCGACCTCGAGCTCGTCGGCATCCAGAAGAGGTTCCCGGGCTTCACCGCGATCGAGCACCTCGACCTGAAGATCCCGGCCGGGTCGTTCTTCGCCCTGCTGGGCCCGTCCGGCTGCGGCAAGACCACCACGCTGCGCCTGGTGGCCGGCCTCGAAGAGCCGACCGCCGGGCGCATCCTGATCGGCGGCACGGATGTGACGAACCAGAAATCGTTCCAGCGTCCGGTCAACACGGTGTTCCAAAGCTATGCCCTCTTCCCGCACATGACCGTGCTGGAGAACGTCGCCTTCGGGCTGCGCCGGCGCCGGATCGGCGACCCGGTCGCCAAGGCCCACGAGGCGCTGCGCCTGGTGGAGCTGGACCATCTCGCGTCGCGCCGGCCGCAGCAGCTCTCCGGCGGGCAGCAGCAGCGCGTGGCCCTCGCCCGCGCGATCGTGAACCGGCCGGCCCTGCTGCTGCTCGACGAGCCGCTCGGCGCGCTCGACCTGAAGTTGCGGCGACAGATGCAACTCGAGCTCAAGACCATCCAGGAAGAGGTCGGCCTGACCTTCCTGCACGTCACCCACGACCAGGAGGAGGCCATGACCATGGCCGACACCGTCGCGGTGATGAACAAGGGTCGGATCGAGCAGATGGGTGCCCCCGAGGAGCTCTACGAGCTGCCGCGTACGGCATTCGTCGCCAACTTCCTCGGCCAGTCGAACCTGTTCACCGGCCCCGTCGTCGGCAGCACCAGCGAGGCCATCTCGGTGGACGTCGCCGGTCAGAAGGTCGTGGTCCCGGCAGCCCGCGCGCACCGGCACACCGGCGAGGTGACCATCGGCGTACGCCCGGAGAAACTGACCCTGCACCTGACCGAGCCCGTCGATGACGTGGCCCGCAACGTGATGGGCCCCGGACACGTGGTCGACGTCTCCTTCAGCGGGGTCAGCACCCAGTACATCGTCGAGGTGCCGGGCATCGGCAACCTGATCGTCTTCGCGCAGAACATGGCGTTCGGCCCTGTCGCCCACGAGGGTTCCGAGGTGTGGATGAGCTGGAACATCGAGCACGGCTTCGGACTCGAGGACGACGCCTCGGCGGAGCCCCGCTTCGAGGCCGACGACACCACCCGGAGCATCGCGACGCAGAAGCGCTCCTCCCTGCTCACGGAGCTTGAGGGAGCCTAGGATGGCCTTCGCGGCATTCTCCGCCGGCACCACCGGCACCGAAGCGGCCCCCCGCCGCAAGAGCCCGATCGCCCTGCTCCTGCTGTTGCCGGGCATCCTCTATCTGGTGCTGTTCTTCCTGGCCCCCCTCGTGTCGCTGCTGCTGACCTCGTTCCAGGCTCCCTCGGGATTCGGGGACGTCGGCCAGTACTCCTACGCGTTCCGCTGGGAGAACTACGTCGAGGTGATCACGGCCTACTGGCCGCACATCATGCGTTCCTTCGGCTACGCGCTGATCGCCACCGTGCTCGCCCTGGTGTTCAGCTATCCGCTGGCCTACTTCATCGGCGTGAAGGCCAGGGCCTGGCCGTTGCTGCAGAGCCTCATGCTGGTGCTGGTGATCGCGCCGTTCTTCATCAGCTTCCTGCTGCGCACCCTGGCCTGGAAACAGCTCCTGTCCGACGAGTCGTTCGTGATCACGTCTCTCAAGGCCCTGTCGCTGATTGCACCGGATGCCTACTTCACCGGCACTCCCGTCGCCGTGATCTTCGGGCTGACCTACAACTTCATCCCGTTCATGACCCTGCCGCTGTACACGACGCTCGAACGGCTCGACCTGCGCTATCTCGAGGCCGGCAGCGACCTCTACGCACGTCCGTTCGACGTGTTCCGCAAGATCACGATCCCGCTGTCGATGCCCGGCATCGTGGCCGGCACACTGCTGACCTTCATCCCGGCCGCCGGCGACTACATCAATGCGAGCCGCGACTTCCTCGGCGGACCGGACACCCAGATGATCGGTAATGTGATCGAGGCCAACTTCCTGGTGCTGCAGAACTATCCGGCGGCGGCGGCGCTGTCGATCATCCTGATGTCGGTGATCCTGGTGATCGTGAGCATCTACGTGAAACGTTCCGGCACGGAGGAGCTGCTGTGAAATTCTCCCTGGGCAAGTGGCTGCTGCCGCTCTACACGCTGCTGGCGCTGATCTTCCTGATGGTGCCGATCGTCTACACGTTCGTGTTCTCGTTCAACGACTCACAGAAGTCCAACATCACCTGGCGCGGCTTCACCTTCGACAAGTGGCTCAACGTGTGCCAGGTGCAGAACGGCGCCGTCTGCGAGGCGTTCGGCAACAGCATCCTGATCGGCGTGGTGGCCACGGTGGCCGCGACCACGCTCGGCACCATGATCGCGATCGCCCTGGTGCGGTACCGGTTCCGGTTCCGGTCCCAGACGAGCCTGCTCCTGTTCCTGCCGATGGCCACACCCGAGGTCGTGCTCGGCGCAGGCCTGGCCGCGCAGTTCCTGTCGGTCGGCGTGCCGAAGGACATGGTCACGATCATCCTGGCGCACACCATGTTCTGCATCAGCTTCGTTGTGGTGACCGTCAAGGCGCGCGTCGCGGGCCTGGACCCCGCGCTCGAGGAGGCCGGCCGGGACCTCTACGGTTCCGCAACCCAGGTGTTCGCCCGGATCACCTTCCCACTACTGCTGCCCGGCATCCTGGCGGCCGCGCTGCTGTCCTTCGCGCTCAGCTTCGACGACTTCATCATCACCAACTTCAACTCCGGGCCGGTGACCACGTTCCCCAAGTACATCTACGTGTCCGCCGCCCGGGGTATCCCGGCCGAGGCGAACGTGATCGCGTCGGCGGTGTTCATCTTCGCCCTCGTGATCGTGATCACCGCCCAGGTGTCCCGCGCGGCCCGGGCGAAGCGGTTGGCGAAACAGGGCTGACGCGACGGCTGCGCGTTTCGGCCCGGCCCGCGTTGGTGCGCGGGCCGGGCCGATCTGACGGGCTGGTGGTGTGCGTTACACGTAGCTGGCGCGGATCTCGCCGACCGGCAGACCGCCGCCCTGCACCGCGAGGTGCAGCTCGGGCACGATCGCGTCGACGTCGGAGTGGGCGATCGCTCCGGCATCCGCCAGCAGGCGCAGGGCCACGATCATGGTCGCCCGCAGGTTGCCGTCGAGCATCTTGAGGGCGACAGTGGTGCCGTTGGCGGCGGACGCCACGCAGATTCCCTCGGCGCCGGACTTCACGAACAGGCCCAGGCGGTCGATCACGACCGTGTCGGGCATGCCCGGTCCGGCGATGACCCAGCCGTTCTGCCGCATGGCTTCGCCGAGGAAGCCGGCCTCACGGTAGATGGCGAACGGCGAGTTCGACTTGGACGTGGCGATGCGCGCGATGCCGCGGGCCAGGGCGGTGAGGGAGAGCGCGTGAACCGGCGCGCCGCATCCGTCGACGCCGGACGCCGACGGGCGTTCCCCCGTGAAGCGTTCGACCACGTCGAGAATGCGCTTCTGCAACGGATGTCCCGGCTCCAGGTACCCGGACAGGGCCCAGCCGTTCTGCTGGCAGGCCACGAGCATCGCGGCGTGCTTGCCGGAACAGTTCATGTAGATCGGGGCCTTGCCGGCTCCCAGTCGCACCAGGGCGTCCCGGGTGGGGGAGTCGTCCGGCCAGGCCGCCGGGCAGCCCAGCGCCGTCTCGGGGATGCCGGCGCGGGCCAGGAGCCCGCGCACGAGGTCGGCGTGGCGCTGCGTGCCGGTGTGGCTGGCCGTGGCGATGGCGGCGTCCTCCCCGCGCAGGGTGACCCCGCTGGCCATCACGGCGATGGCCTGGAACGGTTTCATCGACGACCGCGGGAAGATCGGGGTGGTCACATCGCCGAGGGCGCGGAGGACCGCGCCCTCGCTTGTGAGCACGACCGCGCTGCCCGCATGCCTCGACTCGACGAAGCCGCTGCGCTCGACGACGGCGAGTTCGACCGCATCGGAGACGCTGAACGTCTGCCCGGCGTGCACGGGCAGCTCGAATGTCGTTGTCACGGTGTGGGCGGCGCGCTTAGAGCGCGGCGATGGCGTCGTCGATGACCGAGAGGGCATCGTTCAGCAGGGCGTCGCTCACGGCCAGGCTCGGCAGGAAGCGCAGCACGTTGCCGTAGGTGCCGGCGGTGAGCAGCAGCACGCCGTTCTGGGCGGCGTAGGCGGCGATGGAGGACACGGCGGCGGCGTTCGGCGCCTTGGTGCTGTCGCCGGTGCCCGGCTGCACGAGCTCGATCGCGATCATGGCGCCGCGGCCGCGGACCTCACCGATGATGTCGTACTTCTCCTTGAGCGCCCCGAGGCCGGCGCGCAGCGTGTTCTCGATGCGCACACCCTCGGCGAGCAGGTTGTTGTTCTCGATCGACTCGAACACCGCGATGGCCGCGGCGCAGGAGACCGGGTTTCCGCCGAAGGTGCCGCCCAGACCGCCGGGCTGGGAGGAGTCCATGATCTCGGCGCGACCGGTGACGGCGGCCAGCGGCATGCCGCCGGCGATGCCCTTGGCGGTGAGCACGAGGTCGGGGATCCAGCCGAAGTGCTCGCTGGCGTAGTACTTACCGGTGCGGGCCATGCCGCTCTGGATCTCGTCGGCGATCATGACGACGCCGTTCGCGGTGCACCAGGCCTGCAGGGCGGTGAAGTAGCCCTCGGCCGGAACCATGAAGCCGCCCTCACCCTGGATGGGCTCGACGACCAGGCAGGCCAGGTCGGTGGGTCCGACGACCTTCTCGAGGTACGCGATGGTGCGCGCCGCGGCATCCGCACCGCTCAGACCGTCGTGATACGGGTAGGAGCTGGGGGCGTGGTAGACGTCGCTGGCGAGAGGGCCGTAACCGGTCGCGTAGGGCATGGCCTTGTAGTTCATGGCCATGGTCAGCACGGTGCGGCCGTGGTAGGCGTGGTCGAGCACGGCGACGGCGCGGCGGCCGGTGTGCTTGCGGGCGATCTTGACGCCGTTCTCGACGGCCTCGGCACCCGAGTTGATCAGTACCGACTTCTTCGCGAAATCACCGGGGGTGTGCTCGGCGAGCAGCTCGCAGACGCGCACGTATTCCTCGTACGGCGTGATGGTGAAGAGGGTGTGGATGAAGTCCTGGGTCTGCTCGACGGCGGCGGCGACCACGCTGGTGTCGGTGTGGCCGATCGTGGTCACGCCGATGCCGGCGCCCAGGTCGATGAACTGGTTGTCGTCGACGTCGACGAGGATGGCGCCGTTCGCCTTCTTGATGTAGACGGGGAGGGCGGAGGCGACGCCGCCGGACACGACGGCGAGCCTGCGCTGCTGGAGTTCCTTCGAGCGTGGGCCCGGGATCGCGGTGACGATCTTTCGTTCCTGCGGCACCGTGTAAACCGGGGTTGCGGAGGTGGACGGGGAGGTCGAGGGCGTCAGCGTGTCAGTCATGATGGGACCAGTTTACCGATCCGTGCGACGGGCGGCGCAGCGAATTGCTGAGACAATCGATTCCCGGGCCGCGTTTGGGCCGGTTGTGGGCCACGGATCGGGCCCGCACGGACGCGCACATCGAAGGAGACGCCGTGATCGGTTCCCACCACTACGCCGTGAACGTCGCCTGGACGGGAAACCGCGGCACCGGCACCAGCGGTTACCGGGAGTACGGCCGGGACCACCTGATCACCGCGCCCGGCAAGGAGCCGATCAGCGCGTCGGCCGATCCGACCTTCCACGGGGACGCCGACCGGTGGAACCCGGAAGAACTGCTGCTGGCCGCGCTCAGCGAATGCCACCTGATGAGCTACCTGCACGTCGCCGTGAAGCACGGTGTGCGGGTCGTCGCGTACACCGACGACGCGACCGGGTCCATGGTGCAGACGACGGATGGCGGCGGCCACTTCACCGAGGCGACCCTGCGCCCGCGCGTCACGGTGGCCGACCCGGCTCAGGTCGAACTCGCGCAGTCTCTGCACGCGGAGGCCGCCCGGCTCTGCTTCATCGCCGCATCCGTGAACTTCCCGGTCGCGCACGAGCCGCAGACGGTCGCCGCCACCCCCTGACAGCCCTGAAAGTCGCGCCCCCCACCCGTCGTCGCACCCCCGGTGGTCGAGCTTGTCGAGACCCGCTCCGGAGCCCCGGTGGTCGAGCTTGTCGAGACCCGCTCCGGAGCGGACCTGGTTTCGACAGGCTCAACCACCGGCCGCCGGCGGAGCTGCGGGCTACAGGCCGGAGAGGGCGGCCAGGGTTTCCTCGATCACGGAGGCGGCGTCGTCGATCAGGGCCTCGGAGATGACGACCGAGGGCATGATGCGCAGCACGGAGTCCCAACTGCCGGCATCCAGCACGATCACGCCGTTCGTGGTCGCGTGCTTGATGATCGCGGTGAGGGCCTCGGGGTACGGCGTGGTCGTGCCCGGGTGAACGAGCTCCACTCCGAACATGGCGCCCTTGCCGCGCACGTCGCCGACGACCGAGAACCGCTTCGGCCAGTCGCCGATGCGCGCCCAGAGGGCCTTCTCGACGCGGCGGGCCTCGCCGAGCAGGTCGTCACGCTCGATCAGGTCGAAGACGGCGAGGGCGGCCGCGGTGGAGACCGGGTTACCGCCGAAGGTTCCGCCGATTCCGCCGGGCTGCACGGAATCCATGATGTCGGCACGGCCGGTGACGGCGGCGAGCGGGAACCCGCCGGCGATGCCCTTGGCCGTGGTGACGAGGTCCGGCACCACGTCGTGGTGCTCGATGCCGTACCAGGTGCCGGTGCGGGCGATGCCGGCCTGGATCTCGTCGGAGACGAAGACGATGCCGTTCTCGGTGCAGAATTCGCGGAGGCGCTTGAAGAAACCGGGGGCGGGGATGACGATTCCGCCGTCGCCCTGCACCGGTTCGATGAAGAACGCGGCGATTTCGGTGGCACCGATGTGGGTGTTGATGTAGTCGATGGTCTTCTCGGCGGCCTCTTCGCCGGTCAGTCCGTCGCGGTAGGGGTAGCTGGTGGGCACGCTGTAGATCTCACCGGGGAACGGTCCCATTCCGGCGCGCTCCGGCCAGGGGCGGTACGTCATCGCCATGGTCAGGTTGGTGCGACCGTGGAAGGCGTGATCGAGCGCCACGATGGCGCGGCGGCCGGTGAACTTGCGGGCGATCTTCACGGCGTTCTCCACCGCTTCCGCACCGGTGTTCACCAGGATGGAGCGCTTCTCGAAGTCGCCCGGGGTGATCTCGGCGAGCTTCTCTGCGACGGCCACGTAGTTCTCGTACGGGGTGACTGTGAACAGGGTGTGGGTGAGCTTGGCGGCCTGCGCGGCGGCGGCCGCGGCCACCTCGTCGTTCGCATGGCCGATGGTGGTCACGCCGATGCCGCAACCGAGGTCGATGATCTGGTTGCCGTCCACATCGACGAGGATCGCCCCGGCTCCGTGATCCATGTAGATGTTCGCCAGCGTGCCGGCGCCGCGCGAAACCGCGCGCAGGCGCCGTTCCTGCAATTCGACGGACTTGGGGCCGGGAAGGGCCGTGACGAGCTTGCGCTCCTGGGGTACCGAATACGTGTCAGACATACCCCCCAGCTTAGGTCGCGTCCATTTCGGGGGTGTTTCCCGGCTAGACGCGTTCGCGGGGGAAGACCTTGTCGGCGATCTTCTGCAGCGTGCCGGCCGGCGGTGATTCGTTGTATTTCCCGGCCAGTTCCTGCCGGGACAGGCCATGGATCGCGGCCATGATCTCGTCGGTCGCGCCGCGCCTGGCCTTGCCCGACTCCGCGGAACCGTGGTGGCCGAGGTCGAGGGGTTCGCCGAAGGCGACCGTGACCTTGCGGATGCGGGGGTACTTCGCACCGACCGGCTGGATCTCCTGCGTGCCGATCAGTCCGACCGGCACCACGACGGCGCCGGTGGTGAGGGCGAGCCACGCCACGCCCGTGCGGCCCTTGTACAGCCGCCCGTCGAGGGAACGCGTTCCCTCCGGGTAGATCGCGAACGCACTGTCCGCCTCGAGGATGCTGCGGCCCGCGTCGAGCGCGTCCTGTGCGGCCTGCCCCGCGCCACGTTCGACCCCGACCGCACCGATCGAGGTGAAGAAGGTGCGCGAAACGAAGCCCGTGAAACCGGTGCCGGTGAAGTAGGTGGACTTGGCCAGGAACTGCACGCGCCGGGGTGCGACGAGCGGAATCACGATGCTGTCGATGAAGGACAGGTGGTTGCTGGCCAGGATCACGGGGCCGGTACGGGGGATGTTCTCCCGCCCGGTGATGGTGGGCCGGAAGACCAGGCGTGCGATCGGGGCCATGATGCCGTAGCCCAGGAAGTAGACGAATCCGGGCCGTTTGGTGGGCTCCGATTGCCCCGCGGATGGGTCGACGGGAGATTCGTCCTGGGGTTCTTCTTTGGCACCGGTCATCCTTGGACCCTACCGCCACGGCCCGCCCCGGCACGAAAGGCGGCGGCGCCACCTACAGTTGCAGGATGCGCAGACGAGTAGTAATTCTCGGGTCGACCGGCTCCATCGGAACCCAGGCCCTCGACGTGATCAAGGCCAATCCCACCCGGTTCGAGGTGGTCGGACTGTCGGCCGGCAGCAACCGGGAGATGCTCGAGGCGCAGGCCGACGAATTCGACGTGGAACACACGGCACTCGGCGCGGACGAGGCCGAACAGCTGGTGCGGGATGTCGATGCCGACGTCGTGCTCAACGGCATCACGGGCTCCGTGGGCCTCGGCCCGACCCTGGCCGCGCTGCGGGCCGGGCGCACCCTCGCGCTGGCCAACAAGGAATCGCTGATCGTGGGCGGGGACCTGGTGAAGTCACTGGCGGCACCGGGGCAGATCGTGCCCGTCGACTCCGAGCACTCCGCCATCGCGCAGGCGTTGCGGTCGGGGACGGCCGGCGAGGTGCGGCGACTGGTGCTCACGGCATCCGGGGGCCCGTTCCGTGGTCGCCGGCGGGGCCAGCTGGCGGAGGTCACCCCGGCGGAGGCCCTCGCGCACCCCACCTGGACCATGGGACTCGTGGTCACCACGAATTCGGCGACGCTCGTGAACAAGGGCCTCGAGGTGATCGAGGCGCATCTGCTGTTCGACGTGGAATACGAGCGGATCGACGTGGTCGTGCACCCCCAATCGGTCGTGCACTCCATGGTCGAGTACATCGACGGATCGACCATCGCGCAGGCCTCCCCGCCCGACATGCGCCTGCCGATCTCCCTCGGGCTGGACTGGCCGAACCGCGTCGCTGCGGTCGGCACCCCGATCAACTGGACCACCCCGCAGAACTGGACCTTCGAACCCCTGGACACGACCGCGTTCCCGGCCGTCGATCTGGCCAAGCAGGTGGGGCGCGCGGGCGGCACCTATCCCGCGGTGTTCAACGCCGCGAACGAGCAGGCCGTTGCGGCCTTCCACGCCGGCACCATCGGGTTCCTGGACATCGTCGACACGATCCAGCGCGTCGTGGACACGCATGAGCAGGACGGCCCGCTCACCCGCGAATCGCTGTCCGGAGCCGAGGAGTGGGCCCGCGCGACGGCCGACAAAATGCTCGCCCGCTGAGAGCGCGCAGCTCAGGCACCGGCGTTCAGGCTGTGTCTGTCGAGGCGCGGTAGCTGTCGGCGGTGGTGAAGAGGGCATCCGCCCACGGGGTCTTGGCGACGCCGAGAAGGCGTTCGGTCTCGATGGAGTCGATGATGTACGGCACCAGGAACTGGTAGCTCGAGGCCCAGATCTCGTGCATCATCGGGTTCAGCAGACCGAGTGATGTGAGCAGCCACTGGGGGTAGCCGGCGACCGTGCCATGGCTGCCGTAGTGCCGGTTCAGCTGGGCGGCGATGTCCCAGCGGGTGACCGCCGTGCTCGGCACATGCCAGAGGCGGCCCCACTCGCCCGGGTGGTCGGCCGCGGCCACGAGGGTGGTGACGATGTCCGGCAGGTAACTCCAGCTGTGCACCCGCCCTGGCCGGCCCACGACCCGCGCCGTCTCCGATTGCAGGATGGCGGTGAAGAACCGGTCGCCGAGGTGGGCCGTTCCGGCGACGCCGGGCCCGAAGTAGTCACTCGCCCGCACCTCGACGCCCGTGATCTCGTGGCGGGCGTGGGCATCCCGCACTCGGTGCCAGATTTCCTTCCGCACGAGGCCCTTGGTCTCGGTGGTCGTCTCCGGTGAGTGCTCGGTCATCGGCCCGGTCGGTGACCCGTACGGGTAGAGGTTTCCCATCACGACCAGGCGGGCGCCGGTCGAGGATGCCGCCGCGATCGCCGCGTCGATGACCGGAGGCCACTGCGTGGTCCAGTCGGTGTATCGCGGGTTGGTGCACAGGAAGATCGTCGACATTCCGGTCGCCGCCCGCGTGAAGGCCGGGCCGTCGCCCGCATTCAGCACGACCGACTCTGCCCCGGGTACTCCAGCGCCGGAACGGGTCCCTACCGTGACCTGATCACCCCGGCCGGCAAGGCGCTCGGCCAGCGGGCGCCCGATCATGCCGGAGCCGACAACGAGCTGGTGGGGCATGGGTCCTCCCGGCATCAGGTCGACACTGTCGGCCCTAGTCGTCGCCGTCGTCGTCGCAGTCGTCGTCCTTCTTCTTGCACTTACCGTTGTCCTTGTTGTTGTCCTTGTCAACGGATGCCGGTTCGTCGCTCGGGGCCGGGGCAGGGGCCACCGTCGGCGCCGGCTTGCTCGCCTCGATCGCGGCGGCCAGATCGGCGGAGACCAGGTTGAGGGCGGACTGGATCTGGGCCGCCCGCGCCGCGCTGACCTGGTCGGCCGCGGCGGCGGTCAGCAGGTCGGCCTGCACCGCATCGAGCGAGGCTTGAGCGGCCTCCAGGTCGCCGGCCGCTGCGGCCGTGGTGAGGGTTTGCACTCCCGCCTGCAGCTGGGTCGCGGTCGTCTGCTGCAGATCGGGGGGCGGGCTCGAGCATCCGGTCAGGGCGGATGCGACGACGACGACGGCGGCCAGCGCGATCGCCAGGCGGGTACGGGGCGTCATGGCGTCACGCTTTCCTGGAGCTGCTTCAGATTGGTGCCGAGAGATCCGTCGACGGCCGGGTAGGTGGCGGCCGGCGGGGCCGGTTCGGCAGCCCGGGGGGAGAAGACCACGACCGCGAGGATGATGAGCGCGACCAGGACCCCGAGGGCGACCAGCACGCGGGGGCGGCGCCACGGGGGAGTCGCGTCGGTGGTGGTGGGCGCGCTGCCCGGAGAGCGTTCGGGTGCGCTGCCGGCCGACCGCGCGGCCGCGGGGGTTCCGGCCGGGGTCAGAAACTCGGTGGCGGCATCCGCGCCGGGGCGGGGCGCGGTGAAGACCTTCGTGGCAGCCAGCACGGCGGTGGGCTCGGGAGCCTCGGTCGCCGCACCGAGCACGGCGGTGGGTTCCAGGATCTCTGTGGCGCCAAGCACCTCTGTGGGTTCCAGCCGCTCGGTGGCACCGAGGACGGCGGTGGGATCCAGGATCTTTGTGGCCCCGAGGACGGCGGTGGGGTCCAGGATCTCGGTGGCCTCCGTGGCCCCGGCGGCTGCCATCGCCACGGTGATCGCGGTCACATCGGCGGTGCTGTCCCCGGTGGCCAGGCGCCGCAGCTGCACGGCCGCGTCCCCGGCACGGAGCCGTTCTGCGGGCTCGCGGGCCGTCATGCCGAGAAGAACCTCGGCCCACGCCTGGCCGAGTTCAACCGGGATGTGCGGTTGACGCTGCAGCCTGGCCATCGCCGACTCGATCGCCGTGCCGGTGAAAGCGCGCTCGCCGGTGAGGCACTCGAGCAGCACGAGCCCGAGCGAATAGACGTCGCTGGGCGGGCCGATCGTGCTGCCGAGGGCCTGCTCGGGGCTCAGGTAGCCGGCCGTGCCGAGCAGCGATCCGGTCGCGGTGAGGCGGGTCGCATCGAAGAGGCGGGCGATGCCGAAGTCGGCCAGCTTGGCGTGCATGGCGCGCCCGGGGAAGCCCGACGGGGCCAGCAGAACGTTCGCCGGCTTGATATCACGGTGGATGATGCCCTGCGCATGCACGTAGTGCAGCGCCTCGGCGAGGTCGGCGCCCATGACGGCGACCTCCTCCGGGTTGAGCGCTCCGGCGGCGATCTTGCTGCGCAGATCCGTGCCGTCCACGAGTTCCATCACGATGAACGTTCGTGAGACGCCGTCGATCACGGCGGTCCCGGCATCGAACAGGGTCACCAGCGCGAAGTGGTTGAGGTTCGCGAGCACCGTGACCTCGCCGCTCTGGCGCTCCGGCCCGGCGTCGTCGGCCGTGTCCAGCCGGAACAGCTTGACCGCGACCGTGCGGCCCAGGAACAGGTCGGTGGCCCGGTAGACGGATGCCATCCCGCCCGTTCCGAGGAGAGCGTCGATTCGAAAACGGTCGGCCAGGCTGATGCCGATGGGGCCGACGGTGGGTTGCTTGGACAGAAGGGACCTCCTCGTGGATCCGTGGAGTCAAGCAAACCACACCTTGCAGAGGGAACGGCCAGCGCCCTTGCAGGCTGGAGTGGGTACTCTACGACTGTGGAAACCGTGCTGCTGTATATTCTGGGCGTTCTGATCGTCGTGGTCGGCCTTGCCCTGTCCATCGGCCTGCACGAGATCGGGCACCTGCTGCCCGCCAAGCTCTTCGGCGTCAAGGTCACCCAGTACATGATCGGCTTCGGCCCCACCCTGTGGTCCCGGCGCAAGGGAGAGACCGAATACGGCGTGAAGGCCATTCCGCTCGGCGGCTATATCGCCATGATCGGCATGTTCCCGCCGGCCAAAAAGGGCGGCAAGGTGCAGGCATCCAGCACCGGTTTTTTCAACCAGCTGGTGCAGGAGGGCGAGCCCGAGAAGAAGCCCGGTGCCATGGCGACCATGGTCGACGACGCCCGGCAGTCCAGCGCCGACACCATCGGCGAGGGTGAGGACCACCGCGCGTTCTACCGTCTGCCCGTCGTCAAGCGCGTGATCATCATGCTCGGCGGGCCCACCATGAACCTGCTGATCGCGGTCGTGCTCTTCGCCGTGCTGTTGATGGGCTTCGGAACAGCTCAGGCCAGCACCACCGTCGGCAGTGTGTCCGAGTGCGTGCTGCCGGCCACCAGCAGCCGGCAGACCTGTGAACCCACCGACGAGCAGGCACCCGGCGCCGCGGCCGGCCTGGCGCCGGGCGACCGCCTGGTCAGCATGAACGGCACCCCCATCGACAGCTGGGACCAGTCCACCGAGATCATCCGCGAGTCGCCGGGCACGCCGCTCGCTGTGGTCGTCGAACGTGACGGCACCGAGCAGACCCTGACCATGACCCCGAAACTCACCGAACGCTACGTGAGCGATGCCGACGGCGAGATCGCCGAGGATGCCGCCGGCGAGCCGGTGACCCAGCAGGTCGGCTTCGTCGGAATCGGACCGGCGGGCGAGCTCGTGCCGCAGCCGGCGACCGCCGTGCTGCCCGCGGTGGGCGAGAACATCGGTGCCGTGGTTCACATGATCGCCAACCTGCCGCAGCGCATGATCGACATCGCCAACGCGGCCTTCGGGCCCGGGGAGCGCGACCCGAACGGCCCGATCAGCGTGGTCGGCGTCGGCCGTGTGGCCGGTGAGATCGCGAGCATCGACGCCATCCCGGTGAACAGCAAGATCGCGAGCATGCTGGGGCTGCTGGCCTCGCTGAACGTGGCCCTGTTCGTGTTCAACCTGATTCCGCTGATGCCGCTCGACGGCGGCCACGTCGCCGGCGCGCTCTGGGAGGGGCTGCGCCGCCAGTTCGCCAAACTGTTCAAACGCCCCGACCCCGGCCCCGTCGACACGGCGAAACTGATGCCGCTCACCTTCGCCGTCGTGGTCGTCCTGGGTGCGATGAGCCTGCTGCTCATCTACGCCGACATCGTCAAACCCATCAACATCTTCGGCTGACGCGCGGCGCCGGGCAGCCCTGCGGCGAGGGTCGTCGAGTGTCGCCGGAAGCGCCGAGAGTCGCCGTTCCGCCAGGTCAACTGGGCAGAAACGGCGACTCTCGGCGTCGGGAAGGTGCCTAGCGGGAGAGCAGCAGCGCCTCACCCTGGCCGCCGCCGCCGCAGAGGGCGACGGCGGCTTTGCCGGTGCCGCGCCGAGCCAGCTCGAGTGCCGCGTGCAGCGCGAGGCGGCCGCCCGAGGCCCCGATCGGGTGCCCGAGGGCGATCGCCCCGCCGTGGATGTTGACCTTCTCGGCGGTGAGCCCGAGCTCCCGGGTCGATTCGAGCGACACCGCGGCGAAGGCCTCGTTGATCTCCACCAGGTCGAGCTCGGCGGCCGTCCAGCCCTGGCGAGCCAGGGCCTGGTGGATCGCGTTCGCGGGCTGGGAGTGCAGCGAGTTGTCCGGTCCGGCGACCTGGCCGGAGGCCTCCACCACAGCCAGCCAGCTCAGCCCGTGCTCCGCCGCGTAGCGGCGGCTGCACAGCACGAGCGCGCTGGCGCCGTCGCTGAGCGGCGATGAGTTACCGGCCGTGACAGTGCCGGCCGGGGTGAAGGCAGGGCGCAGCCGTCCCAGGGTGTCCGTGGTGCTGTCGGCGCGCACCCCCTCGTCGGTGGCGATCACGAGGGGATCGCCCCGACGCTGCGCAACACTGATCGGGGTGATCTCGTCGTCGAAGACGCCGGACGCGGCGGCCGCCGCGGCACGCTGGTGCGAGGCGGCCGCGATGGCGTCCTGGTCGGCGCGTTGCAGGTCAAGACGCTCGTTGACGTGCTCGGTGGAGAGACCCATCGAGAGGCCGTCGAAGGCATCCGTCAACCCGTCGTGGGCGGCGTGGTCGAGCATGGTGACGCTACCGTAGGCCCAGCCCGTGCGTGAGCCGGGCAGCAGGTGCGGGGCGTTCGACATCGATTCCTGCCCGCCGGCGACGACGACATCCGCTTCGCCGAGACGGATGAGCCGGGCCGCGTCGATCACGGCGGCCAGCCCCGACAGGCACACCTTGTTCAAGGTCATCGCCGGCGTGTTCCACGGGATGCCGGCGCCGATGGCGCTCTGCCGGGACGGGTTCTGACCCGAGCCGGCCTGCAGGACCTGCCCCATCAGGACGAAGTCCACCTGGTCGGGCGTCACGCCGGCGCGGGCGAGAGCTCCGGTGATGGCGGCGGTTCCGAGCTGCACGGCCGTGAGGCCGGCGAGCTGGCCGTTCACCCGACCCTGCGGGGTGCGGGAGCCCGCAAGGATGACGACGTCATTGTCGTGCACGGCAGTGGTGTTCATGGTCTGGCTCCTTTGTCGGGCCGATCGGGGGGTTGGGGCGGGTGAGTTCGGTGGGGGACTGGGCCCGTGTGGGGCCACCCGGCATCCGTTCAGATTCCGCCCGGGCCTGGCGCGTAAGCTATCGCCGTGGCTGCAATCAACCTGGGAATGCCCAAAGTACCTGAAGTACTCGCTCCGCGTCGCAAGACGCGTCAGATCAAGGTCGGCAAGGTGCTCGTCGGCGGTGACGCCCGCGTGAGCGTGCAGTCGATGACGACGACCCCGACCACGAACATCAACGCGACCCTGCAGCAGATCGCCGAGCTCACGGCATCCGGCTGCGACATCGTGCGCGTCGCCGTTCCCAGCCGCGACGACGCCGAGGTGCTGCCGATCATCGCGGCGAAGAGCCAGATCCCGGTCATCGCCGACATCCACTTCCAGCCGAGCTACGTGTTCGCCGCGATCGACGCCGGCTGTGCCGCCGTGCGCGTCAACCCGGGCAACATCCGCAAGTTCGACGATCAGGTCGGCAAGATCGCCGCCGCGGCCAAGGCCGCCGGCGTCTCCCTCCGGATCGGCGTCAACGCCGGCTCGCTCGAGCCGAGCCTGCTGCAGAAGTACGGCAAGGCCACCCCGGAGGCGCTCGTCGAGAGCGCCGTGTGGGAGGCGAGCCTGTTCGAGGAGCACGACTTCCACGACTTCAAGATCTCGGTCAAGCACAACGACCCGGTGATCATGGTCAAGGCCTACCGCCTGCTCGCCGAACGCGGCGACTGGCCCCTGCACCTCGGCGTCACCGAGGCCGGGCCGTCGTTCCAGGGCACCATCAAGAGCGCCACGGCGTTCGGCATCCTGCTCGGCGAGGGCATCGGCGACACCATCCGGGTGTCGCTGAGCGCGCCCCCGGCCGAGGAGATCAAGGTGGGCCTGCAGATCCTGCAGTCGCTGAACCTGCGCGAGCGCAAGCTCGAGATCGTGTCCTGCCCGAGCTGCGGCCGCGCCCAGGTCGACGTGTACAAGCTGGCCAACGACGTCACCGACGGCCTCGAGGGCATGACCGTGCCGCTCCGGGTCGCCGTGATGGGCTGTGTCGTGAACGGACCGGGCGAGGCCCGCGACGCCGACCTCGGCGTGGCGTCGGGCAACGGCAAGGGCCAGATCTTCGTGCGCGGCGAGGTCATCAAGACCGTGCCGGAGTCCGAGATCGTCGCGACCCTGATCGAGGAGGCCAACCGGATGGCCGCCGAGATGCCGCCCGGCGAGGACTCCCTCGGCGCCCCGGTCGTGACCGTCGGCGCCAAGTAGCCGAGCTTCACCGCGAATGCTCGCGGCGCAGGTTGTGGACGTCGGCGCACCGTAGAACGTGCGCCCGGTTCCGCCGGGTGCGCCGCGACCCCTGCTCGCGCGCCGTAAAGTAGGTGCGTGCCTATTCGTATGTCCAACTACTTCCTCCGTACCCTCCGCGAAGACCCCTCGGACGCCGAGGTCACCAGCCACCGCCTGCTCGTGCGCGCCGGGTACATCCGCCGCCAGGCCCCCGGAATCTTCGCGTGGCTCCCGATCGGCCTGCGCGTCAAGGCCAAGATCGAGGCGATCGTGCGCGAGGAGATGGCCGCGGCCGGCGCCTTCGAGGTGCACTTCCCGGCCCTGCTTCCGCGCGAGCCCTACGAGATCACGGGCCGCTGGGACGAGTACGGTGACGGCCTCTTCCGGCTCACGGACCGCAAGGGCAGCGACATGCTCCTCGCGCCCACCCACGAAGAGGTCTTCACCCTCCTGGTGAAAGACCTGTACAGCTCCTACAAGGACCTGCCCCTGTCGATCTTCCAGATCCAGGACAAGTATCGCGACGAGGCCCGGTCCCGCGGCGGGCTGCTGCGCGGCCGCGAATTCACGATGAAGGACGCCTACTCCTTCGACTACACGGATGCCGGTCTCGACCTGAGCTACCAGGCCCAGCGCGACGCCTACGAGCGCATCTTCACCCGGCTCGGCCTCGAGTACGTCATCGTGCAGGCGGACGCCGGCGCGATGGGCGGATCCAAGAGCGAGGAGTTCCTGCACCCGACCCCGGTCGGCGAGGACACCTTCGTGCGCTCGGCCGGCGGCTACGCCGCCAACATCGAGGCGTTCCGCACGGTCGTGCCGCCGTCGATCGACTGGGCCGGCTTCCCGGCCGCCGAGGTCTTCGACACCCCGGACACCCCCACCATCCAGACGCTGGTCGACCGTGCCAACAGCGACCACCCGCGCCCCGACGGCCGCGCCTGGACCGGCGCGGACACCCTCAAGAATGTCGTCCTCGCGCTGATCCAGCCCGACGGAACCCGTGAGCTCCTCGTCATCGGCCTCCCCGGCGACCGCGAGGTGGACCTCAAGCGCGTCGAGGTCGCCGTCGCCCCCGCCGAGGTGGAGGCCGCGAACGAAACCGACTTCGCCAAATTCCCCGGGTTGGTCAAGGGCTACATCGGACCCTGGTCCGTGAACGGAGCGGTACTCGGCGAGAAGTCGGCCACGGGCATCCGTTTTCTGGTTGACCCCCGCGTCGTCGAGGGCACCGAGTGGATCACCGGCGCGAACGAGGCCGGCCGCCACGTCTTCGGACTCGTCGCCGGCCGGGACTTCGCGGTCGACGGCGCCATCGAGGCGGCCGAGGTGCGCGCGGGTGACCCGGCACCTGACGGCTCCGGCCCGGTGGAGCTGGCCCGTGGCATGGAGATCGGCCACGTTTTCCAGCTCGGCCGCAAGTACGCCGAGGCGCTCGGGCTCAAGGTTCTCGACGAGAACGGCAAGCTCGTCACGGTCACGATGGGCTCCTACGGAATCGGCGTGACCCGCATCCTCGCCACCATCGCCGAGCTCAACAACGACCCAAAGGGCCTGATCTGGCCCGAGACCGTGGCACCCTTCGACGTGCACGTGATCGCCACCGGCCGTGACGAGGTGGTCTTCGAGACTGCCGGGACCGTGGTCGACATGCTCGAGGGAACCCGCCGCGACGTGCTCTACGACGACCGCCGCAAGGTCTCGCCCGGCGTGAAGTTCGGCGACGCGGAACTGATCGGCATCCCTGTGATCGTCATCGTCGGCCGTGGTGCGGCCGACGGCATCGTCGAACTCTGGGACCGTCGCACCGGTGAGCGCACCCAGGTGGCCGTCGCCGACCTGGCCGCCAGCTTCGCCTGACGGACGCCTGGACCGCGCCGCTCCGCCGCGCGCGGAGCCGTCGCGGCGCACCCTGCGGAAGCAGGCGCACGGTCTACCATGCGCCTGCTTCCATAACCTGCGCCGCGACGGCCTGAGCGCAGGTCAGAAGAAGCAGGTCAGAAGAACGGCCTGAGCGAGGGTCAGAGGCGGGCGAGCCGGGCCCGGGCGAAGCAGGACACCCCGTAGGCGATGAGCCCGGCGCCGACCAGCACCAGGATCGCCATCCCGAACGGCAGCGCCACGAGCGACTTCAGCGCGCCGTCCATGCCCGTCGCCTTCTCCGGGTCGAGCGTGAACGCCGCCACGGTGAAGAGGATGCCCAGGGCGGCCAGGGCGATGCCCTCCGCGATGTAACCCACGGTGCCGAGAACGACGACCAGCGTGCCGGCCGGGCCGCGAGGAACCGTGATGCTGTCGGTGAACCCGTGGCTGGCCCCGCGGAAGACGAAAACGCCGCCGATCACCACCACGGCCAGGCCGGCGACGACGAGCAGGACAACGCCGCCGGGAATCGACAGCAGCATCGCGGTCGAGTCGCTGGCGGACTCCGACGAGCTCGACGACGCCCCGCGAGCGAAGGTGAACGCCGTTCCGGCGATGAACAGGAAGACCGCGCCCTTGCCGATCAGGACGGCGCGATGAGCCCACTTGCGTTTCGGGTCGGGTGCCGGTTCAAGGAAGGCCTGCACCAGGTACCACGAACCCAGTGCAGCCAGCGCGAAGACCGCGACCCAGAGCGCAAAGACCCCGCCGGGGGTGCGTGCCAGCTGGCCGAGCGCGCCGGACTGGTCGGCGGACTCTGCGCCTGCCCCTCTCGCCACGCCGATCGCGATGGCGCCGATCATGATGTGCAGTAGCCCATTCGTGGCGTAACCGGCCCGCGCGAGCAATTGGAAGGTGCGGCTGCCCTCGGCCGCGCGAGCAGCCTGTTGGGCGTTGTCGGAGACGGAATCGGCGGCCATCCGCCCAGCGTAGCCCCGCCGCCTCGTTCGGGTGACGAGGCACCGAGGATTCGGCTACCCTAGAACGAGCCCGCTGCGCAGTTTCGCGGCGGCAAGATCTGAATAGAGGAGGCCGGCCATGGACATCGACCTCAGCGTGTTGCGGCAGTTGGAGCGCGAGAAAGAGATTCCCTTCGAGGAACTCGTGCAGATTATTGAGCAAGCAATTCTGACGGCCTACGTGAAGCACACCCAGCAGGGTGGAGCCAGCGAGAAGCAGGCCGTCGAGGAAGAGCCGGAAGCGCGCGTCGTACTCGACCGCAAGACCGGCCACGTCGACATTTTTGTGCCCGAACACGATGAAGAGGGCAACGTCGTCGGCGAGGCCGTCGACAACCCCACCGACTTCGGCCGCATCGCGGCCTTCGCGGCGAAGCAGGTCATCAACCAGCGTCTGCGCGACCTGGCCGATGACGCCGTGCTCGGGGAGTTCAAGGGACGCGAGGGTGAGATCGTCGCCGGGATCATCCAGCAGGGGCCCAACCCTCGCATGATCCACGTCGACCTGGGCACGATCGAAGCGATCCTGCCCCCCGAAGAGCAGGTGCCGAGCGAGAGCTATGTGCACGGGCAGCGCATCCGCGTCTATGTCACCGCGGTCGGCAAGGGTCTCAAGGGTCCGCAGATCACCGTGTCGCGCACGCACCCCTCGCTGGTGCGTCGTCTGTTCGCCCTCGAGGTCCCGGAGATCGCCAGCGGCGTCGTCGAGATCGTGTCCCTGGCCCGCGAGGCCGGCCATCGCACCAAGATGGCCGTTCGCGCCACGGAACCCGGCGTCAACGCCAAGGGTGCCTGCATCGGCGAACTCGGCCAGCGTGTGCGCGCCGTCACGGTGGAGCTCAACAACGAGAAGATCGACATCGTCGACTACTCGGCCGACCTCGCCACCTTCGTCGCCAGTGCACTGTCGCCGGCCAAGGTGACCAGCTCCTATGTGATCGACGAGTCGATCAAGGCCGTCCGGGCCCTCGTTCCCGACTACCAGCTCTCGCTGGCGATCGGCAAGGAAGGCCAGAATGCCCGCCTCGCGGCGAAGCTCACGGGTGCGAAAATCGACATCCAGCCGGACAGCATTCTGGAGGACACGGAATAGGGGGTACGATGAATCCCGTTAGAACGTGCATTGGATGCCGTTCGCGCGCTCCGCGATCTTCTCTTCTGAGGGTTGTAGCCCGAGAATCGGAACTCGTGGTGGATGAAACCGCCACTCTGCCCGGGCGAGGCGCGTGGCTGCATCCCACTACCGCGTGCTTCCAGGACGCACAGCGGCGACACGCTTTCGGGCGTGCCCTTCGCGTGACCAGTTCTTTGGACGCGAATCAACTAGAGAACAGGCTGAACAGGCTTATGGATAACTAATGAGCGGCTCGAAATGAGACCCGTCCGTTACTAACGGTCTGCCCCTTTCCGGGTGCAGACCCGGAACAGGAGAATTGTGGCTGCGAAACCACGCGTACACGAGATCGCTAGCGAGCTCGGCGTCGACAGCAAGGTAGCCCTTGCTAAATTGAAAGAGATGGGCGAGTTCGTCAAGGGACCGTCCAGTAGCGTTGAACCACCGGTTGCACGTCGTCTGCGTGCCGCCCTTGCAGCCGATGGCTCCAGCACCGCGGCCCCCGCGGCTGCCGCCGCACCGGCCGGCACCACCCCCACAGCGTCGGCCACGCCCGCGAAGCCGGGCGGCGCACGCCCGTCCCCGGCCAAGCTCGCCGTCAAGCCGGGTGCCCGTCCCGTCGTCGAGGCTCCCGCAGCGGTTGTTCCCGCCGCGGACGCCCCGCCGATGCCGTCGGCTCCGCTGACCGTCGCCGAACGTCAGGCTCAGGCCGCCGAGAAGGCTCAGGCCGCCGAGAAGGCCGCCGCAGCCGAAAAGGCTGCCACTGCAGCCGCCGTCGCCGAGACCGCGCCCACGAAGGATGCCCCGGTCGCCAAGACCGAGGGTGGCCCGTCCAGCGCCGCCAAGCCCGGGGCATCCGTGCCGAAGCCGCCGGCCGCTCGTCCGGGCAACAACCCGTTCGCCAGCAACCAGGGCATGGGCAAGACCCCCACACCGCGTCCGGGCAACAACCCGTTCGCCAGCGCGCAGGGCATGGGCCAGCGCCCGCCGTCCACGACGTCGCCCAGCAACATTCCTCGCCCCGCGGCCCCGCGGCCCGGAGCACCTCGCCCGGGTGGACCCGGCCAGGCCCCGCGCCCGACCGGTTTCGGTCAGCGTCCGGGTGCCTTCCAGCGTCCCGGTGGCGCTCCCGGCGGCGCCGGCGGCGCCCGTCCCGGCTTCCAGCGTCCTGGTGGCGCCCCGGCCGGAGCCCCCGGCTTCGGCCCGCCCCGCCCTGCCGGT
>NZ_SOHA01000016.1 GCF_004403065.1 Cryobacterium cryoconiti | reverse complement strand
GGCCGGGCCCACCGCGGACCGCCTGCATCCGCGCCCGGCGCCCGGCCCCGGCCGGGTGCGAGCCGCTGCCCGGCCCGCCACCACGGGCGCGATCCCGTTCCGGGTCACTCCCACACCGGCCCCGGCGCCGCATTCCGCCCTGCAGTCCACCCAGCTGTCCCTGGCCGAGGCGAAGGCGCGCATCGTGCGGCTGGAAACCCAGTTGGTCGAAGCCGGTGCCACCGATTCCGATCTCGCCAAGCTGCGGGAGCAGGCCCGATCCGCGCAGATGCAGCTCCGGGACGCCCTCGTGGAGCTCGCCACCCTGCGACACACGGTCGCGGAATTGCGGGATGACCAGCGCACCCAACGACGGATGCTGCGCGAATCCCGGCGCACCGCCCCCACCCCGGCCGCGGCGAGCGAGTACGAGTCGCGGCGAGCCGCCTGGGAGGAACCGTCCGGCTGGGTGCGGCACGAGATCCTGCTCGCCTGGGTCGATCGGGTTCCGGAATCCGACCGGGCGGAGTGGCCGCTGCCGCAGAGCTACGTGCTCGGGGACCGGTTTGCGGAGTCCCTCGCCGGGCTCGACGACGGCCAGCTGGCGAAGGCGTTCAAGGCATCCGTGGATGTGCTGACCGGACGGGTGAAAACCCTCAAGGGCCGCCACCTGCATGCGTTGCGTCAGGGTGCCGGACCGGCTGATCCGCACCTGCTGCGCTGGGACGGCGCACGCTGCATGCGGGTGTCGATCGAGCAGAACACGCCGGCGGCGCGACGCATGCACTTCTGGCAGCTGCCCGACGGGGGCATCGAGCTCGGCCGCATCGTGACCCACGACGACATGGAAGCCTGACCTCGGCGTCTGGGTGCGCCCTGGCGACGAGTCGACCGCTCAGTCGAGGGCGGCCAGCGCCCCGGCGTACTTGTCGGCGAGGCGTTCCCGGTCGTCGCTCGCCAGTTGGGCCACCCGCCACTCCGCCAGGTTGTCGGCGATGTCCGCGCGCTTCACCGCGAGGGCGATCGGGTTGGCGCGGATGGCCGCGTAATACGCGGAGTCGCTGACCTCCTCCGTTCGGGTCAGCAGATGAACGGCCTCGACCACACCACCCGGGATGCCGGCGGCGAGCAGGTCGCTGGGCGAGATGTCCGTGTCTTCGAGCACGTCGTGCAACCAGGCTGTGGCTCGCGCGAGCGGGTCGGAGAAGTTCTCGGCCACTCTGCGGGGATGGTCGATGTAGTCGGCGCCGAGCTTGTCGACCTGCCCCTGGTGAGCGTTCGTCGCGATGGACTCTGCGGCGGCGACGAATGCATCCGACGTGGTGACTGACATGGGGACCCCCTGTTGACCAAGCGTGTGAACGACTCTGAGTGCTCGGTGCCCCGGGAAGAAAATGCACCCCAATCGGGACAACGCCCACGCCCCAACGCTAGCGCCGGCTCGCATCGATGGCTAGAGGTGACGAACGAGCAGCTCGTTCCCCTGCGCGCTGCCCCTCGATTTGGGGGGCCGGATTTGCGGAAGTTGTGACTTTCTCAGTGGTCTGGCGCAGACTCGGGCTGATAGGTTCTTCTCAGGTGACCTACTGGTCGCTGGAGAGACGGAATTCACGTCAATCGCAAAGGCACACCCGTTGTAAGGCGGGGTCGCAAAGGCACGGAACCCATCGGGTTAGCCGGCCTACCGAATGAAAAGGAACCGTCCAGATGAACTTCACCTCCCTTGAGGCCGACGACAGATTCGGCCGTCCAGGCCTGTCTTCGTTGCCTTTCGGCATGGTGCACACACCTCCGTTTCGTCGTCCCCTTGGGTAGGCACGCGACTGAAACGGCGGAAGCCGGGCGAGATTAGGGATTTCGTCCTGATATGGCATTGCGATCGGGGATTGATTCGGGTTCGATCCCCGATCGCATGCTTGTCTCACCCGTGAACGACCAGCGCTGACGCGCTGACGCACTCAGCCCAGTTCCGTTCAGATCAGTTCAGCTTCGTTGCGGATCAGGTTCCGCTCGACTCGATGCGTTCCTCGGCGGTGAAGCCGCGCTTCTCCTTCTTGCGGACATCCGTCACGTAGCGGCCGAGATTCGCGCTCATCATGGCGACCTCGCCCGGCGCGGCGGCGAACGTCATGGAGCTGTCCGCGTCGAAACCGAGCGCGGAACCGGTCAGTACGGCGTCCTGGTTGGCGCCGAGGAACACGAAATCCCAGCTGTAGGCCGAGGATTGCCGGTTGATCAGGTCGCGCACGGCCGCGGCGGTGTATTCGGCGCTGGAGTTCTCGCCGCCGTCGGTCACGACCACGACCTGCACGGTGCCGGGGCGTGCGTGCTCGGGCAGGCCGCGCAGCGTGGCTCCGAACCCGGTGACGGCCACACCGATCGCGTCGTGCAGCGCCGTCATGCCGCGGGGGTCGAGCTCGATGGTGATGTCGCTCGGGTCGGCCAGGGTGTGGGTGTGCTCGATCTCGTCGTCGAACGTGACGATGTCCACGGTGAGCAGGCCCGGCTCGGCGGCCTGCTCGGCGAGCATCGCGGTCAGGCCGCCGACCATGTCGTCACGGATGCTCGACATCGAGCCGCTCCGGTCGATCACGAGCAGCAGAGCGGTGTAGTTGGGATCAGTCATCTGTACCTCCTGGTTGAGGCTCCCGCGTGGGGAGTGATTCACCGTCTCAGGAGCCACTGACATTGCCGGCGGCCGGATACCCATCCGAGGCGACCGGGCAGGGACACTTTCGGGGGAGTAGGTTGCCACCACCTGGCATAACCCGGGTCACAGGCGTGGTCACCGGGTCCCAGAGTCACGAGTCGCAGAACTCGCAAGGGGTGGAAGAACAATGCTCGAAAGCAGTGTCGTGTGGTTCAACGAGATCGGTCTGGAAGACATTCCGCAGGTCGGCGGCAAGAACGCGTCGCTCGGCGAGATGGTGCGTGCGCTCAGCGGTGACGGCGTTCAGGTGCCGGACGGGTTCGCGACGACGGCGAACGCCTACCGCGCGTTCATCGCGGCGAACGGGATCGAGCCGGCACTGCGGCGCCAGCTCGACCTGTTCCACGCCGGCAGCGCCTCGCTGCGCGTCACGGGCGAGGCTCTGCGCGAGCTGTTCCTGGGCGGGGAGTTTCCCGCGGACATCGCCGACGGCATCCGTGCCTCGTATCGGGAACTGTCCGAGAAGGCCGGGCAGCCGAACCTGCCCGTGGCCGTGCGGAGCAGCGCCACCGCCGAAGACCTGCCCGACGCCAGTTTCGCCGGCCAGCAGGAGACCTTCCTCAACGTCACGGGTGAGCGCGACCTGCTCGACGCCTGCCGTCGCTGTTATGCCTCGCTCTTCACCGACCGGGCGATCAGCTACCGCGAGGTGAAGCACTTCGACCATCTCGACGTGGCGCTCTCGATCGGCGTGCAACGGATGATCCGCTCCGACGTCGGCGGCTCGGGGGTGATGTTCTCCATCGACACCGACACCGGCTTCCCGGGCGTGGCCGTGATCAGTGCCGCCTGGGGGCTCGGCGAGACCGTGGTGCAGGGCACCGTCAATCCCGACAAATACCTGGTCTTCAAGGCCTTGCTCGACGAGCCCGGCTGCCTGCCGATCATCGAGAAGACCCTCGGTGAGAAGGCCCGCAAAATGGTCTACGCCAAGGGCGGCAGCGCCCGCACCCGCACGATCGACACCCCCGACCGGGAACGGCAGTCGTTCGTGCTGACCGACGCGGAGATCGTGAAGCTGGGCCGCTGGGCCGTGATCGTGGAGAACCACTACGGACGGCCGATGGACATGGAATGGGCCAAGGACGGCCTGACCCGCGAACTGTTCCTGGTGCAGGCGCGCCCGGAGACCGTGCATTCCCAGGCCAGCGGAACCCGCTTCACGGTCAGCACCCTGACCGAAACCGGTCCGCTGCTGGTCACCGGCGTCGCCATCGGTGACAGCATCGCGAGCGGCGTGGCCTGCGTGATCAAGGACCCGGCCGACATCGAGAACTTCGTCGACGGCGCCATCCTGGTCACCGAGATGACCGACCCGGACTGGGTTCCGATCATGACCCGGGCGGCCGGAATCGTCACCGACCACGGTGGTCCCACCAGTCACGCCGCGATCGTCAGCCGCGAACTGGGCGTGCCGGCGGTCGTCGGCACCGGCATCGCGACCGACACGCTCACGGACGGCCAGATGATCACGATCTCCTGCGCGGAGGGCGACGAGGGCTACGTCTACGAGGGCGAGCTGGCTTTCGACACCGAGGAGATCGATCTCGGCACCGTTCCGGAGACCCGCACCAAGGTGATGGTCAACATCGCCAGCCCGGCTGCCGCGTTCGAATGGTGGCGCCTGCCGGCCGACGGGGTGGGGCTGGCCCGGATGGAATTCATCATCAACAACCTGATCAAGATCCACCCGATGGCGCTCGTGCACCCGGAACGCGTCACCGACCGGGCCGCCATCCGACGCATCGAAGAACTCACCCGCGGCTATATGGACCCCAAGGAATATTTTGTGCAGACACTCGCCCTGGGCATCGCCAAACTGACGGCGCCGTACCATCCGGACCCCGTGATCGTGCGGATGAGCGACTTCAAGACCAACGAATACGCGCACCTGATCGGCGGGGCGGCCTTCGAGCATTCGGAGGAGAACCCGATGATCGGCTTCCGCGGCGCGTCGCGCTACTACGACGAGCGCTACCGGGAGGGGTTCGCCCTCGAGTGCCGGGCGATCAAGAAGGTGCGGGAGGAGATCGGCCTCCGCAACGTGATCGTGATGGTGCCGTTCTGCCGCACCGTGACCGAGGCCGACAGGGTGCTCGCCGTGATGGCGGAGAACGGACTGGTGCGCGGCGAGGCCGGGCTGCAGATCTACATGATGTGCGAGATCCCGGCCAATGTGATCCTCGCCGAGCGGTTCGCCACCCGTTTCGACGGTTTCTCGATCGGCTCCAACGACCTCACCCAGCTCGTGCTGGGCGTCGACCGTGACTCCGAGGATCTCGCCGCCCTCTTCGACGAACGCGACGATGCCGTGAAACGCATGATCAGCGACGCCATCCGGAAGGCGCACGCCGCCGGCATCAAGATCGGTATCTGCGGGCAGGCCCCGAGTAACTACCCCGACTTCGCGGCCTTCCTGGTGGAGGAGGGCATCGACTCGATCTCGCTCAACCCGGACAGCTTCCTCAAGACGGTGGGCCACATCGCGCAGGCGGAGCACAATCACGACACGAAGTAGCCGGGAGGGGTGACCCGCGACGACGGATGCCGGTGGCCGGCATCCGTCGTCGCGGGTCGTGACTCGTCGTGATCGGCTAGCGCTCGGCCTCGTCGAAGTCGTCGAGCACGGCCTGCTCGTACTCGGCCTCGGCGGCCTCGGCTCGGGCGCGGGCTTCGGAGACGCGCACGCTGATCGCGTGCTCCGACTTGCGGAGCCGGGCGGCCTCCTGCGCGCTGGCCGTCTCGAGCAGGTCCTCGAGGGTGTCGGTGTCCAGGTGCATGGCGGCCAGGGCATCGACCTCGGACCGGGCGACGGCGGCCTTGCTGCGGAGGATACGAAGTCGGGACTCCTGCGCGAACTGCCTCGAGAGCCGATCGGCGGCCTCTTCGGGTGTCAGCGCGGGCCTGTTCTGATTGGTGTTGTGCTGCTCGGCACCGTCGCCGTGCTCCGTGTTGCTCATTGTGTCTCCCTTTTTTCGCTGGCAGCCTAGCGCGCCCGGTTCCTGCGGCAAATGGATGCGTCGGGAGGGTGCCGCCGTCTACTGCGGGAGCGGAGCAGTGCCGGCCCAGGCGTTCCGCAGCAGCCGGGTCAGGTCGTCGGGGGTGACCGCGCACGGATTCGAAGCGGGAACAGTCGGCAGGATCAGCGCCACGGCCCGGGCCACGTCAGGCTCCTTCAACCCGACATCCCGCAGCGCGGTCGGACCCTGCACCCGGTCTCGCAGGGCGAGCAGTCCCTCGACGGCGGTTGGTGAACCCAGGGCGCCGGCGATCCGCGCCTCAGCCTCGGGCGCGGCCGGTGCATTGAGCTCCACCACATGCGGCAGCACGATCGAGTGCGTCTGCGCGTGCGGCAACCCGAATGAGCCACCCAGCACATGACAGATCTTGTGGTGCAGTCCGGAGCCGGTGCTGGAGAACGCGCTCGCCGACAGATAGGCACCGTAGAGGGCTTCCTGGTGGCCGGAGCCGGAGCCGGAGCCCGGGGCGATTCGAGGCAGGGCGCGCGCCAGCATCCGAATGCCCTCCGCGGCGATCAGGGCACTGACCGGGTTCGCGCCCGGAGCCCACAGCGCGTCGACGCCGTGCGCGAGCGCGTTCAGCGCGCTCGACACCCTCAGCTCGCGGGGGAGGGACAGCGTGAGCGCGGCGTCGTAGATCACGGTGCCGGGCAGCACCCGTGGGTTGAAGCCGGTGGTCTTCACCCCGTTCCGGGTCAGACCCCACACAGCGGTCGCCTCCGAACCGGAATAGGTGGTGGGCACCGCCACGATCGGCAACCCGCCGGGCCGTTCACTCCACAGGGCGAGAATCTTGGCCAGCCCGATCGCCGACCCGCCGCCGAGGGCGACGACCACGTCGATGCCGGCAGCGCCTGCCGCCCGATGCGCGCGTTCGGCCGACTCCGCCGGAACGTGCTGCACGACCTCATCGAACACCACCACCGCACGGATGCCGCCGAGCACCGCCGCAGACCGCTCCAGCTCCCGCCGGGTCGCGATCACCATCACGCGCGGGGCGCCGAGCTCGCCGAGAACCGTGGCGAGCAGGTCGGCGGCCCGGCCGGTGCCGAACAGCACGCGCTGCCGCTGGCTCCGATACTCGAAGTCGAGATCGACCAGGCCACGGTCGGAACCGCGGCCTGACCCACGTTCGGGCCCGCGTTCGGGCCCGTCGCCGGTTCCGGGGATCTGCTCCATCAGGGGATGCCTAGCCGCGGGTCTGCGCGGGGCGGGCCAGCCAGGCTCGGGCGGCTGCGGCATCCGTTTCGCTGATGCCGTGACCGCCCTCGCGCAGCTCGCGGTCGACGTGGGCACCGTGCTCGGCGAAGGTCCGGGCGGCGCGGTCGGCGCTGGTGAGCGGAGCCATCGGGTCGGAGCGACCGTTGAGCAGGAGCACCGCGGTGCCGGTGAGATCCGTCGTAAGCGCGCGATCGTCGAGCGGGAACATGCCCGAGAACGCCACGACCCGGTCAAGTGCCCTGGGGTACAGCAGAGCCGTGGCCAGGGCGATGTTTGCCCCGTTGGAGAACCCGACTGCGATGATGCGGCGCTCGCCGAGGCCGTAGCGCTGACGGGCGGCGGCGATGAAGCCGGCCAGCTCGCCGGCCCGCATGACCACGTCGTCCACGTCGAACACTCCCTCGGAGAGGCGGCGGAACCAGCGCAGCATGCCGCTCTCGGTGACGCGTCCGCGCGGGGCGAGAACGGTCGCGGTCGGGTCGAGCGCGTCCGCGAGGGCGAGGATCTCCCGCTCGTTGCCGCCGGTGCCGTGCAGCATCAGCAGCACGGGGGAGCCGGCCGGCGAGCCGACGGATGCCACCGGCGCACCTGCCCGGTATTCGTGCGGCCAGTCGAGGGCGGTCTGCTCCCGGCCGTCGGCCGGAACGCCGGTGGCACGGTCGGCAGGGCCCCCGTCGCCGGGGCCGCGTCCGGAATCGGCCCGGTCGAAGTCGGGCAGGTCGAGGTCGGGCATCTTTTCCAGCATGGTTGCCTACAGCCCGGTGACGAGGGCGGGGTTGTTCTCGCTCGGCAGGGTGATCGGAACGACGGCGCGTTCGATCTGGTCGCGGCTGGGCTCGAGCCACGGCGGCAGCTTGAGTGAGCGGCCCAGTTCGAGCAGGGGCTCGTCGATGTCGAAGCCGGGGGTGTCCGTCGCGATCTCGAACAGCACGCCGCCGGGCTCGCGGAAGTAGATCGACGTGAAGTACTGCCGGTCGAGGATGGCCGTCACGCCGTAGCCGCGCTCGACGAGCTCCTGGCGCCACTGCTCCTGCGTGCTCTTGTCGGGCACGCGGAACGCGATGTGGTGCACGCTGCCGCCCGCGGTGCGGCCGACCTGCCCGTTCGGGTCGGCGATGATGTCCACGATGTTGCCGGCGGCGCCGTCGCCGGCACCCACTCGGATGCGGTCGGCCGTCTCCTCGATCACGTGCATTCCGAGGTCGCGGGTGAGCACCTCGACGGTGCCGGTCGGGTCGGCGACGGTGAGCACCGAGGAGTGCTGGCCGCGCACCGCGTAGTCGGCGGGCACGGATGCCGAGTCCCACGGATTGCGCGGATCGACCGTCGACGAGGCCACCAGATCCAGCTGCAGGCCGTCGGGGTCGCGCAGGGAGAGACGTTCCTCGTCGGCGGAGCGGCGAACGATCTCGGACTCGACGCCGAGGTTCTTGAAGTGAGCGGCCCACCAGCCGAGGCTGCTGGCCGGCACCGAGAAGGCCGTGGACGTGGACTGCCCCGAGCCGGGGCGCCCGCTGGAAATGCCGGTCCAGGGGAAGAAGGTGAGCAGCGATCCCGGGCGGCCCGCGTCATCCCCGTAGTAGAGGTGGTAGGTGCCGGGGTCGTCGAAGTTGACCGTCTTCTTCACGAGCCGCAGGCCGAGGCCGGTCACGTAGAAGTCGATGTTGCGCTGCGGGGCACCGGCAATCGCGGTGACGTGGTGCAGTCCGGAGGTGTGCGGAGTCATGGGTCCCTTTCTGGCGGGGTGCGGGTCGGGAGCGAGTGGGGGTTCGTGGCAGTGGTGGTGCTGGTCCGGCGAGAGCGGACGCCGACTTCTATGCAAACACATGCTTCAACGGATTCATTCCCCCGTCGTGCGGTCCAGCCGGCTACTCGTCCGGGCTCTCGTCCCAGGAACGCGTCGGCAGGTGCTCGAGCCACTGCCCGACCGTCTCGCTGTTCGCCGCGGCGCTGCTGTTCGCTGCCGTGCTGCCGCTCTCCGCTGCGTTGCCGCCCTCCGGCAAGGACTCAACCGAACCGGCTGAGAGGTCCGGGGCATCCGTCGGCGGTTTAGCCTCCGCGTTCCCGAACATCAAACCCCCTCAGTCGGCACGATCCGTGCGGCTGCCGGGTCCGGGGCAACACTCCGACGCTACGCGCGCACGGGATTCGCCGTCAAGCAGTTCGCCCGACGGATACTGACGAGCACGGCCCCGAAAAGGCCTCGAAAGGGGAGTTTCGCACGGAGTCCGGACGGGCGATGATGGGCGCACGAGCCGTATTGAGCGGAGGACGCCACGATGAGTGACGCAGGGGACGCAGAGACCAACGATTTCAGTGAGCGCTTTCTACCCGACGACGCCGACGACGCCGACGATACCGCCGACGACAGCACCGGCGGTGACCACGACGGAGGCGCCGACGACGACGGTTTCGAGGTCTACAACCCGCCGGCGGATCGTTTCCTCACCGCTCAGATGTGGTGGATCGCGGGCGAACTGGTGCGGCGGCATCCGCATCTGCGCATCTCCGGGGTCGAGGTCGACGAGGCCGACCGCCTCCTGATCGTGCACGACGAACAAAACGGCATGAGCGTGCAGTGGGACCTCGTCGGCGGCTGCAAGTTCCTCGTGAACGGGGTGGTGCAGCACATCAGCTGGATTGAGATGCTGGCTGCGCTCAACCCCCTTGAGGTGGTCAAGCGCATCGAGGTGGCGTCCGGGGTCGGTGTTCCGCGGGTCAGGCCGGCCACGTCGACGCGGTCCCTGACCTATCGGGTGATCGCCAACGCGCTGGCCACGACGACCAACGACCGGTACGAGTGGTACGCCGTGCCGGCACCCATGCTGCACGACGAAGTCCCCGAGAATCCCGGATGCGCGTACTTTCGCGACTTCCCCTCCACGATCCTGCCGCGGGCCGAGTACGTCGCGATGACCCTGGAGGAGTTTGAGGCCGGCGGTCGGAGCGTCTACTTCTTCCAGCCGTTCTGGGCGTTGCTGCGCGACCTCGAGCCGGTCGCCATCTTCGATTCCGCCGGGGTGGTGCACACCGGCCTCGGCGCCACGACCCTGATGCCGCTGTATGAGGAGACCGGCCACAAGCTCTCACTCGTGACGGCCCGCGTGCTCGGGTCGTACTTCCCCTGAGCGGGGCGCCGGGGATGTCTCCGGCTAGCGGATGCTGCCGAGTTCGGTCAGCTTCGCGTGCAGCGTCGAGTCGCTGGGCTCCACCACGTGCGTGCCGTCGGGGAACAGGATCACGGGGATCTGGGTGCGGCCGCTGATCACGTGGGCGCGGTCGGCGCCGTCCTCGACCAGAAGGAGGTCGACGTAGTCGTAGTCGACCTGGAGGGTGTCGAGCAGCTTCTTCGAGCGGCGGCAGTCGCCGCACCACTCCGCGCCGAACATGGTGATGCGCTTCGTGTCGGTTTCGGTGGCAGGGGGAGTGGCGAGGTCGGTCATCCGCTCAGTCTAGGTCGGCACCCTGAGCGACCGCGGAACCCGCGCCCCTGCCCGCGCCAACCGGTGTGCGTGAGCCACAGCCGCGACCCGCGAACATCCGTGCGTGCACCCAGTTCTGGGGAGGGTGCCCCTCGAGAGCGGGCGCGAAAACCGGCTTCCGGCGTCGGGCCGACTGCTAGATTCGGTGCTGAGTGAAAACAGTTGGGGGACTGCACGTGTACTCAGACCAGGACGCCGCACCTGAACCAAAGGTTGAACCGACCATCGAATCGACAGTGGAACCAGCGATCGACGAGCTTCTCGCGGAGTGCGAGCTGTCGAGCGCGAACGGGCGCCACCTCGACGGTGTCGGGCAGGCCGAGGCCGTGCTGGCGCGTCCGGGCGCGACGAAGCGGCAGCAGGCGCATGCCCGTGAGCTGCTGGCACTGCATCGGCTGCGGCTCGGCGACTACGAGGCATCCGTCGAACAGGGCCTGCTGGCGTTGGAGTACCTCGACGGCAGCGGAGACCTGATCCGGCAGTCCAAGGTGAACTGCACCCTGGTGCTGGCCTACTCCGATACCGGGCTCTACGAGCAGGCGCTGCGCCACGTTCTGGTGGCGCTGGAAACGGCCCGGGCGAGCGGAAGCGCGGTGGCCGAATTCTGGGCGCTGAGCCGGTCCTCGATGGTGCACGAAGGAATGGGCGAGGCCGATCGGGGACTCGAGCTGGGTCGCCAGGCGCTGGCCCTCTCCCGCACCATCGACGATCCGGAGGCGAGTTTCGTCGGGCTCAACAACCTGGGCGACACCTGCCTGGAGCGCGCTCAGGAGCAGCGAGCCCAGGGTCTGGATGCCGGGCTCCTCCTCAAGCAGGCCCTGCTGCTCGTGCGCGAGGCGGTGTCCGTGGCCCACGCGCAGGGGCACAGCTTCTACGAGAGCATCGCCCGCACCAACCTGGTCAGCATCCTGATCGAGCTCGGCGAGCATGCCGAGGCTCGCGAGCAGGCCGGCCGGGCCCGGCGCCTGGCCAAGGCGCACGGTTTCCGCAGCCTCGAGGAGAACAACGACGCGCAGCTGGCCGAGGTCGCCCGCGCCGAGGGCCGGCTCGATGACGCCACCGAGATGATGAACGCCCAGCTGCTGGTCGCCGCGCTGGAAGACGATCCGGCCCTGCACATCCTGTTGCATCGCTCGCTGTATGAGATGCACAAGGAGTCCGGCCGGTTCGAGCAGGCGCTGGTGCACCATGAGAAGTTGCACGCCCTGATCCTGAAGCGCACCACCGACACCGCCGGCATCCAGTCCCAGATGCTGGTGAACACCCTCGGCATCGAGCAGGCCCGCCACGAGGCGGAGCGGTCGCAACTGGATGCGGAGCGGCTGCGCATCCGTGCCGCCGAGCTGGATCTCCAGGCCAACACCGACCCGTTGACCCGGCTGCCGAACCGTCGGGCGCTCGACCGGGAACTGCCGCCCCTGATGGGCCTCTCCCGCGACCGCCGGCAGCCGCTCTGTGTGGCGATGATCGACATGGACCACTTCAAGCGGGTCAACGACGAACACGGGCATGCCACCGGGGACCAGGTCTTGAACGCCATGGCCACCCTGTTGCGGGCCGTCACCCGGGAGCGCGACATGGCCGTGCGGGTGGGTGGGGAGGAATTCCTGCTCGTCTTCGCCGACACCACGTTGGAACAGGCCCAGCTCGCCTGCGGTCGTCTGCTGGCCTCCGTGCGCGACTACCACTGGGGAGCCCTGGCGCCGCACCTGGCCTGCACGGCCAGCGTGGGTGTGGCCGAACTGCTGCCCGGCGAGACGGTCGCCGGCTGGCTCGCCCGCGCCGATGCGGCCCTGTACGAGGCCAAGGGCGCCGGCCGTGATCGGCTCGCCACCGCCGCAGCCGCGTAACCCGCGACAGGTCGTGATCGGCCCCGGCGGGCGGGGTGGAAACTCCGAGAGTTCCGCGCCCGGTGCCCCTCGAACGTGGCGGAGCCGGTGACCCCGTTTCGCCCGTAGGCTCGATGCGGGGGCTTGTGCCTCGGCAGAGCCCGTAACGGGCGTGCCCGGCCAGGCTTCACTGACAGCACGACTGCACGATCGCACGGGGGAACCGCTTGAAACTGACGTCCGCACAACTGGACCGCGCCGCCGGCGTGCTGCTCGGCATGGCCTGCGGCGACGCGCTCGGCGCGGGCTACGAATTCGGCCCCCCGCTGGCTGCGGATGCCGTCGTCACGATGAAGGGCGGCGGCGGGTTCGACTGGGCTCCCGGCGAGTGGACCGACGACACCTCCATGGCGGTGCCGATCGTGAACGCGATCGCGGCCGGCCATGACCTGCGCGACGAGGCCGTGCTCGACGAGATCGTGGCGGCCTGGGCCCTGTGGGCCCGCACGGCACCCGACGTGGGCAACCAGCTGCGCGCGGTGCTGTCGCGCACCGAGCCCACGGCATCCGCGGTGCGACTTGTCGCCCGCGCCCACCACGACCGGCACGGCCGCAGCGGCGGCAACGGTTCGCTGATGCGCACGGCTCCGGTGGCGCTCGCCTACCTGGACGACCCGGTGGCGCTCGCCGACGTGGCCCGCACGATCAGCACGCTCACCCACTTCGAAACGGATGCCGGCGACGCCTGCGTGCTCTGGTGCCTGGCCATCAGGCACGCGGTGCTCGAGGGCACCCTCGACGTTCGGGTGGGTCTGGACGCGCTCCCTGCCGACCGCCGTGCGCTCTGGGAGGCGCGCATCGCCCAGGCCGAGGCCGGCGTCCCGTCCGACTTCGACCGGAACGGTTGGGTCGTGCAGGCGCTGCAGGCAGCCTGGTCGGCGATCGTGCAGCCGCGGAGTGCGCCGGGCGGCGCTTCCGCCGCGGGCACCGTTTCCGTGACCCCCGCCGGGCACCTGCAGGATGCCCTCGAGATCGCCGTGCGCGGCGGCCGCGACACCGATACGGTCGCCGCGATCGCCGGCGGGCTGCTCGGGGCGCGCTACGGCGCCTCCGCCGTTCCCGCAGCCTGGCGCCGCATCGTGCACGGCTGGCCGGACGGCCTGCGCGCCGACGAGTTGGTGCGCCGCGGAGTGCTG
>NZ_SOHA01000030.1 GCF_004403065.1 Cryobacterium cryoconiti | reverse complement strand
GGAGCTCGGGCGTGTACCGCCCATATTTTCGATGCGCCATAAGTCCATCCAATCTCAACTTCTACGAAGGACTGTCCGGAAACATCGGGTCACCCCAGCCCTAAATGCCCTTCTCGCCGAAATTCTCCGTCGAATTGGTTCAGTGCCGGGGTCAGCGGGTGAGCACGCCGGCCGACACGGGCTCGCGAGCGGCGAGCTGGGCCTTCACCGCGGCATCCCGGCGGCCGCCGATCGCCCGCAACGCGTTCAGGATCGTGGCCAGGTCCACGAATTCCTGCAGCAGGGCTCCGACCGTGGCCGGGATGAAACCGAACGCGGCCAGCAGCATGAGACCGAGGCTCATGGCGATCCCCAGCCAGATGCTCTGCAGTGCGATCCGGATGGTGTCCTGGCCGATCGCGACCGCCCGCGCCGTGCGGGTCAGGTCGTCGATCAGGATGACGACGTCCGCCGACTCGCTCGCGGCAGTGGCCCCGCGCGCGCCCATGGCGATGCCGACATCGGCGACGGCCAGCACGGGGGCGTCATTCACGCCGTCGCCGACCATGATCACCGGGCGTTTGGCCAGGCCCTTCACCGCGTTGACCTTGTCCACGGGCAGGCAGTCCGCCTGCACGTGCTCGATCCCGACCAGTGCGGCGATGTGCTCGGCGGTGGGCCGGGCGTCCCCGGTGAGCATCACGGTGTCACTCAGTCCGAGGGCACGGAAGTCGGCCATGGTCTGCGGTGCGTTCTCCCGCAGACTGTCGCTGGCGACGATGCTCCCGGCGAACCGGCCGTCGACGGCGAGGTAGATCGCCAGTTCGCCGCCCTCGAGCGGCGCGGCCACGGCATCCGGTGCCCGGTCACGAATGTAGGACAGCTTGCCGACGGTCACCTCGCGGTCTCCCAAACGGGCGACGACGCCGTGCGCCGGAACCTCGTTCGCGGTCTCCGTCGAGGTGAGTTCGAGCCCGCGGCTGCGGGCCGCCGCGATAACGGATGCCGCGAGCACATGTGACGAGTACTGCTCCGCCGATGCGGCGAGGGCAAGCAATTCATCCTCGCCGAAGCCGGGTTGGGGCAGCACCCGGGCGATGGTCGGTGTGCCGTGGGTGAGCGTGCCGGTCTTGTCGAAGACGACGGTTTTGGCGCGGGAGAGCATCTCGAGCACGCCGCCGCCCTTGACGATGATGCCGTTGCGCGCGGCCCGGCTCATCCCGCCCATGAATGCGACGGGTGCGGAGATCAGCAGCGGGCAGGGGGTGGCCACCACCAGAACCTCGGCGAACCGGGCCGGGTCGCCGCTGATGATCCAGGCGAGACCGGCGATCGAGACCGACACCGCCGTGAACGGAACGGCGTAGCGGTCGGCCAGGCGCACCACCGGGGCCTTACTGGCCGCGGCTTCCTCGACCAGCGCGATGATCTGCTGATACTGGCTGTCGGCGGCCGACCGTGTCGCCCTGATGGTGGCGGCGGCCTGGCCGTTGATCGACCCGCTCAGCACGGCGTCGCCGGCCTGGCGTTCCACCGGGAGGCTTTCTCCGGTCAGCGACGACTCGTCGAACGCGGCGCTGACGGAGACCAGCTCGCCGTCCACCGGCACGATCTCAGCCGGGCGGACGAGGAGCAGGTCGCCCGGCCGCACCTCGGTGGCGGGCACGTCTTCCACCTCGCCGTTTCCGTGGTCCCCGGCGTCGGTTGTGTTGCCGCCGATCAGCCGATGCGCGATCTGCGGGGCCCGCCGGAGCAGTGCGTCGAGCTCGCGCTTGGCGCGGTTCACGGCGAAGTCCTCCAGGGCCGCGCCACCGGTCAGCATCAAGACGATGATGAGGGTGGCGACGTACTCGCCGACCAGAACCGTGGCGACGATGGCCATGATCGCCAGCACATCGATCCCGAAGGTGCCGTGTCGCAGCCGTCGCATCATGCCGATCGTTTCGTAACCGGCGACCAGCAGACCGAATCCGCTGAACAGCCAGCGCACGGCATCCGTCTGGCCGAACAGGGCCAGCACAGCGCCGACGAGCCCGAGTAACACGGTCGTGGCGACGAGAGGGTACCGACGAATGGCCGCAACAAGACTGGACATACCCCAAGTCTCGCTCCGTCTGCAGGCGGGCGCCAGCAAGGAAAGGCTCCCCTGTGCGGCCGGTGTCGAGGTGGCCCTGATCCGATCTCAGAGTGCGAGCGCCACCATGAATGCCGCGTTGACGGCGTCGCCGACCTTGGCCGGGGACACGCAATCGCCGAGCGGATGCACGTTGGCGCGGCCGGCGAGCGCCAGCGTGAGCGCGGTGTTGGGTCGCACTCCGAAAGCGGCCACGACGGTGTCGGCGTCCACGCGGGCGACATCGTCGGCACCGTCGGCGCCGGAGACGGTGACCCCGTCGATATCGATCGCGGTGACGGTGTGCCCGGTGAGGATGCGCACACCCCCCTCTGCCAGCTGGCGGAGCAGGGTGATCCGGTTGATGATGATCATGTCGCGGGCCAGTTCGTCGGCGAGTTCGACGATCGTGACCTCGTGGCCCTGGCCCGCGAGTTCAAGCGCCGCGTCGCAGCCGGACAGCCCGCCGCCGGCGATGACCACGCGCGGCCCGACGGGCGCGCCCCGGTGGAACTCGAGCACGTCGATCACATTCGGGCCGTCGATGCCGTCGATCGGAGGGAGCAGCGGCAGGGAACCGGTCGCGACGACGATCTCATCCGCACCGTCGAGCTCGGCGGAGTCGGCGCTGATCGGGTGCCCCAGGTGCAGGGTGACCGGCAGTTTCGCCAGCTGACGTTCCCACCAGCCGATCATGGCACGGAGCTCCTTCTTGAAGTCGGGCGTCGCGGCCGGCCACAGGACGCCGCCGAGTTGGGTGTCTGCCTCGTAGAGTTCGACCGTGTGCCCGCGCAGCCCGGCGACCCTGGCTGCTTCCAGGCCTCCGGGGCCGCCGCCGATGATCACGACGCGCTTGGCCGCGGGGGCCGGATCGATGCGGCGCTCGCGTTCGAAACCGACCTGGGGGTTGACCGCGCAGCCGAGGGGCAGGGCGAAGAAGGCGTTGCCGACGCACAGCGAATTGCAGCGGATGCACGGACGGATGTCGTCGCGGCGCCCGCCGGCGAGTTTGCCGGCCCACTCGGGGTCGGCGATCAGGCCCCGGCCGATGCCGGCGAAGTCGGCGTCACCGGCGAGAAGTGCCGCCTCCGCGTTCTCCGGGGTGAGGTTGCCGACGGCCATGACCGGGATGTCCACGACGTCCTTGAGCGCCCGGGCGGCGGGGACCATGCAGGCGTCGCCGAGATAGTAGGGCGGGAAGACGTAGTCCATCGCCTCGTAGGAACCGTCGTCGGCGATGATCAGGTCGAGACCGGCGGCGGCCAGCACGACGGCGATGGCCTGGCCGTCTTCCGTGGTGCGGCCGCCCGGGAAGCGGTGGTTCACGGACAGCCGGAAGCTGATCGGCAGGCCGGGAGCGGCCGCGCGCACGGCCGCGATGATCTCGACGGCGAAGCGACAGCGGTTCTCGACCGACCCGCCGTACAGGTCGGTGCGGCGGTTCCAGCACGCGCTCATGAACTGGTCGATGAGGTAACCGGTATGGCCGTGGATGTCGATGGCGTCGATTCCGGCCGCGGCGGCCCGGGCGGCGGCTTCGCCGAAGCGGCGCACCAGCACCTGAATCTCGGCGACCTCCAACGGGCGGCACACCACACTCGGGTCGGCGTAGTGCGGGTTGTCCGAGGCAGAGATGGGCGCACGGTCAGGATCGATCACGTTGAGGTTGCGGCCGAGGCCGGCCGTGAGCTGCAGGGAGACGAGGCCGCCGACGGCGTGGATCGACTCGGCGAGGGCGGTCAGTCCCGGCAGGCTCGCGTCCGTGTCCACCCGGCACAGGCCGGGGTTGATGACCTCGTAGTCCTGCGAGACGGCACTGATTCCCGTCATCACCAGGCCGGTGCCGCCGCGGGCCCGCTCGGTGTAATAGGCGATCTCCTGCTCGGTGAAAAGCCCGTCGTGCGTGCCCATCTCGGTACCCATCGGGGCCATGATGACCCGGTTGGGAAGTTCGAGGGTGCCGATGCGGCCGGGAGCGAGAACGTGATTGAAGAGTGCCATGGTGATTCCCCTATGAACGATTTCTGGTGTCATCGTCGGCCTGGGGCCCATTCCTGCGGGTGGAACGTGGAGCAAGTGGCGAGTACGTGAGTGGTTCCAACTCTAGAGCCGGGACGGACCCCACTCCTCGTTCGCCCTCGGCCCGGCCCCGAGGCGGCCTCCCGCGAACAAAGAAAGGCCCCGACCATCCGGTCGGGGCCTTTCTTCGGCGGGCGGGTTACGCCAGGCGCGCCTGGAGGTTCTCCGCGATGGCCGCGAGGAACTCCTCGGTCGTCTGGAAGGCCTGCTCCGGGCCCACGAGAAGAGCGAGGTCCTTGGTCATCTTGCCGCTCTCGACGGTCTTGATGACCACGTCTTCGAGCGTGTTGGCGAATTCGGCGAGCGCCGGGTTGCCGTCGAGCTTGGCGCGGTGCGCGAGGCCGCGGGTCCAGGCGTAGATCGAGGCGATCGGGTTGGTCGAGGTGGGCTTACCCTGCTGGTGCTGGCGGTAGTGACGCGTCACTGTTCCGTGCGCGGCCTCAGCCTCGACGACCTTGCCATCGGGCGTGGAGAGCACGCTGGTCATCAGGCCGAGTGAGCCGAAGCCCTGCGCGACGGTGTCGGACTGCACGTCGCCGTCGTAGTTCTTGCAGGCCCAGACGTAGCCGCCCTCCCACTTCATGGCCGAGGCGACCATGTCGTCGATCAGGCGGTGCTCGTAGCTGAGGCCGGCCGCGTCGTAGCGGGCCTTGAACTCGGCGTCGAAGATCTCCTGGAAGATGTCCTTGAAGCGTCCGTCGTAGGCCTTGAGGATCGTGTTCTTGGTGGACAGGTAGACCGGGTACTTGCGCTCGAGGCCGTAGTTCAGCGACGCGCGGGCGAAGTCGCGAATCGAGTTGTCGAGGTTGTACATTCCCATCGCGACACCGCTGCCGGGGGCCTGGAAGACCTCGAACTCCTGCGGCGCGGAACCATCCTTCGGGGTGAAGGTCATGCTGAGCGTGCCCTCCCCCTCGAAGCGGAAGTTGGTGGCCTTGTACTGGTCGCCGAACGCGTGGCGGCCGATGATGATCGGCTTGTTCCACCCCGGCACGAGGCGCGGGATGTTGGAGATGATGATGGGCTCGCGGAAGATGGTGCCGCCGAGGATGTTGCGGATGGTTCCGTTGGGCGAGGCCCACATCTTCTTCAGGCCGAATTCCTCGACGCGTGCCTCGTCGGGCGTGATGGTCGCGCACTTGACGCCGACGCCGTGCTTCTGGATGGCCCGGGCCGAGTCGATCGTGATCTGGTCGTCGGTCTCGTCGCGCTTCTGGATCGACAGGTCGTAATACTCGAGGTCGATGTCGAGATACGGGTGGATCAAGGTCTCCTTGATCGCGTGCCAGATGATGCGGGTCATCTCGTCCCCGTCGAGCTCGACGACAGTGCCTTCAACCTTGATCTTCGCCAATGGAAATCTCCTCAGAATATCGGGGGGCAAGAACAGCCACACCGATTCTAGTGGAGGCCGGTAATTATCTTGACATCGAGACACTTTTACGGATGTCCCGGGCGGCATGCTCCTGCCGCCGTGTCGTCCGAAAAACCGACTACCCGACCAGCTCCGGCGCACGTTAGCCTGTTCGCATGGGTGATCTACGTCTGGAAGAACTGTCCGCGCGCAACATCGTCGCGGCGAATAGCCTGAGCCTGAAACCCGGGCAGGAGCAGTTCATCGCCCCGGTCTCGTACGCGGTCGCGGCATCCGTCATCAACCCGGCCACCGCCTGGCAGCGCGTCGTCGTGCTCGACGGCGAGGTCGCCGGGTTCATCCACGGCAATTTCGACCCCGACTCCGAGCACGAGGAATTCCGCGCCTGCATCTGGCGCATCAACGTGGATGCGGAAGCCCAGGGCAAGGGCGTCGGCAAATTCGCCGCCGACGCACTGGCCACCGAGGCCCGCAAGCGCGGGTTCGACCACATCACCGTGATCTGGGAGCCCGGTGAAGAGGGCCCGGAGGAATTCTTCCACCACCTCGGCTTCAGCGACGTCGGCCAGACCGCCTACGGCGAGACCATCGGCGCGCTGCAGCTCTGACCGGCGACCATAACGAAGCCGACCCGATGACGGCGGATGCCGCCACCCGGGAACCCGGGTTCGTCCTCCACGTTCTCGGCATCGTGGAATCGATCCCGCCCGGTCGCGTGATGACCTACGGCGACGTCGCGGCGGTGCTCGGTTCGCGAGGCGCCCGACTGGTCGGGCAGATCCTGGCGCACCACGGCGCCGACCTGCCGTGGTGGCGGGTGATCCGGGCCGGCGGGCACCCGCCGATCGGGCACGAGGAGCGCGCACTTCCCCACTACAACGCGGAGGGCACGCCCCTGCAGGCCGCACCGGACGGCTACCGAATCGACTACCCGGCGGCACGCTGGACTCCGGCATAGCGATCCCGGCCGGGTTGCCCGCAAAGCCTAGGCTCCGGGCCATCTCTGGTGTTACCTTTTTCGCATGGACAGCGAAAACACCGCCGCACACACGGCCCTCGATCCCCTCGTCACCGACCCGGGCTCCTACCGCGTACTCCTCGAGAACGACCGCGTTCGCGTACTCGAGTTCCTCGACGCCCCCGGCGACGAGACCAATCCCCATGAGCATCCCGACAGCGTCATGATCACCCTCAACGCCTACGCCCGGCGCCTGTCGTCGGAGGGGCGCGAGATCGACGTCGAACTGCCCGCCGGCGAGACCCGCTGGCTGCCGGCCCAGGAGCATGCCGGCCTGAACATCGGCAGCACACCGTCGCACGCGATCTTCGTCGAGCTCAAAGAGGCACCCGTCACCCCGCGGGACCCTGGCTACCACCCGCTCGGGCCGGTCGCCTCCAACCGACCTCTGTCGGGCACGCCGCTCTCCGACGCCTCGAGCGATGAAGAGAAGGCGTGGGGTTTCGCCTAACCCCGCACCCGCTTCACCGCCCGCATCCGTCACCGTCGCGGCGCACCTTGTGGAGGCCGGCGCACGTTCTACCGTGCGCCCACTTCCGCAGGGTGCGCCGCGAAGCGCGAGACCCGCCGACGCGAGACCCGTCGACTACACCAGCGAGTCGCGCCAGGCAGCGTGCAGCTGCGCGAACCGGCCGGTGCCGGCAATCAGCTGGTCGGGCGTGCCGTCCTCGACGACGCGACCGTGCTCCATCACCAGCACCCGGTCGGCGATCGCCACGGTCGACAGCCGGTGCGCGATGATCACGGCGGTGCGGCCCCCGAGCAGGGTCTGCAGGGCCTGCTGCACCAGGCGCTCGCTCGGGATGTCCAGGCTCGAGGTGGCCTCGTCGAGGATCAGCACCGCCGGGTCGGCCAGGAACGCCCGCGCGAACGAGATCAGCTGGCGCTGCCCGGCGGAGACGCGCCCGCCGCGCTTGTTCACGTCGGTGTCGTACCCGTTCGGCAGTCCTGCGATGAAGTCGTGCGCACCGACGGCCTTCGCCGCGGCCACGATCTCGGCGGGCGTCGCATCCGGTTTGCCGATCGAGATGTTGTCGGCGACCGACCCGCTGAACAGGTAGGCCTCCTGGGTGACCATCACGATCGCCCGGCGCAGGTCCTTGGGATGCAGGTCGCGCAGGTCGACGCCGTCGAGGGTCACCTGCCCCTCCGACGGGTCGTAGAAGCGCGCCATCAACTTGGCCAGGGTGGACTTGCCGGCCCCGGTCGACCCGACCAGGGCGATGGTCTGCCCGGCCGGAATCGACAGGTCGAATCGCGGCAGGATGACCCGATCGCTCTGGTAGGCGAATTGCACACCCTCGAACGAGACCGCGCCCTTCGCCGCCCAGAGGTCCACCGGGGTCACCGGATCCGGCACGCCCGGGTGTTCCTCGAGCACCCCGGAGATCTTCTCCAGCGCCGCGGCGGCCGACTGGTAGGAGTTGTAGAACATCGCCATCTCCTCCATCGGGTCGAAGAACCGGCGGGTGTAGAGCAGCGCCGCGAGGAGCGCGCCGATGGCGAGCTGGCCGTCGACGACACGGAACCCGCCGACCAGCAGCACGACCGCGACGGCCACGTTGCCGATCAACACGAGTCCCGGGTCGAAGATGCCGAACAGCTGGATGACCCGGCTGTTCACCTTCCGGTAGTCCTCGACCAGTTCGCCGAACACCTTCTCGTTGCGCTTCTCGGCCCGGAAGGCCTTGACCGCACGGATGCCCGTCATGGTCTCCACGAACTGCACGATCAGGCTCGCCGACGCCGTTCTCGACCGGCGGAAGAGCGTCTGCGAGCGCACCTGGAACCAGCGGGTGAGCAGGGCCAGCGGCACGATCGACGCGAGCAGGACCAGCCCGCTGGTGCCATCGAGCAGGAACAGGGCGATCGCGGTGAACACCATGTAGAGCAGACCCTGCACGAGCTGGTTGATGCCGGAGTCCAGCAGTTCCCGGATGGCGTCGAGGTCGCTGGTCTGCCGGGAGATGATGCGGCCCGAGGTGTACGACTCGTGGAATTCGAGGCTCAGCCGCTGCGTGTGCAGGAAGACCCGCTTGCGCAGGTCGATCAGCACGGCCTGGCTGATCCTGGCCGACATGATCGTGTACCAGGCGATCAGGAAGGCCCCGACCACGCCCGTGGCGAGGTAGACCACTCCGGTCGCGGCGAGCGGCACCCAGTCCTGCTCCATCAAGGCGGGCAGGCCTCGGTCGATCCCGAACGCGATCAGGGCCGGACCGGCCACCTGCGCGGCCGTGGAGACGACGACGATCAGCATCGCCGCGACGACGGGCCAGCGCACGGGGCGCAGCAGCGACCCGAGCAGGCGCAGCGACCGGCGCCGGATCTGCTTGCTCTCCGCGGCGGTGAAATTGCTGCGGTCTTCCCCCTCGACACCGATGACACTCATCGCGCCACCTCCTCTCGCGCTGACTCTCGTCGTTCTTCGTCTTCCAGGCTCGAGATCACGAACTTGTAGTGCTCGCTCTCCCGAAGCAGGTCGGAGTGCCGTCCGACGGCGGTGACGCGCCCGTTCTCGAGCAGGGCCACCCGGTCGGCGAGCATCACGGTCGATGGCCGATGCGCCACGATCAGCGCCGTGGTCGAGGACAGCACCTCGCGCAACGCGGCCTCGACGAGGGATTCCGTGTCCACGTCGAGCGCCGACAATGGGTCGTCGAGCACGAGCACGGCGGGCTTCGCCGCCACCGCCCGCGCGAGCGCGATCCGCTGTCGCTGGCCGCCGGACAGGCTCATCCCCTCCTCGCCGACGAGCGTGTCCACGCCCTCCGGCAGGTCGTGGACGAAGCCGGCCTGGGCGACCATGAGCGCTTCCTCGAGTGCGGCATCCGCTTCGGGCGAGCGCTCGGCCCACTCGGGGCGACCGAGCAGCACGTTGTCGCGCACGGATGCCGAGAACAGCGTCGCATCCTCGAACGCCATCGACAGGTGGCGGCGCAGCTCCTCGCGGCCGAGGTGGCGCACGTCGACCCCGTCGAGGGTCACCGCCCCCTCGGTCACGTCGTAGAGGCGGGTGGTGAGCGCCGTCAGGGTTGACTTGCCGGAGCCGGTCAGGCCGACCAGCGCCATGGTTTCCCCCGGTTCGAGCACCAGGTCCACGCCGTCGAGCAGATCCGGGAAACGGCTCGGCGAGTCGGGGTAGCGGAAGTGCACACGCTCGAACGCCAGGCGGCCGCTGGGCCGGTCAATCGTGACCGGATGCTCGGGGTCGGTGATCGCGTTCGGCGCGTCGAGCACGTCGAAGAACCGGTCGGTCGCCGTGCGGGCGTCGAAGGTCATCGACAGCAGGAACCCGACCGACTCGATCGGCCAGCGCAGCACGGTGGCCGTGGCGAAGAACGCCACCAGCCCGCCGACGCTGAACTCGCCCTGGCTGGCCAGCCACACGCCGGCAACGAGACAGAGGGCGAAGGCCACATCCGGAATCATCAGCAGCCACAGCCAGATGCCGGCGATGGCGCGTGCCTTCTCGATCTCCGTGCCGCGCAGGCTCTCGGCCTGGTCGGAGAAGTTCTTCAGCGCGAATTTGCCCCGCCCGAAGGCCTTGAGCACCCGGATGCCGTGCACCGACTCCTCGACGGCCGTCGCGAGGTCGCCGGCCTGGTCCTGGCTGCGGCGCGCGACGACGGAGTACTTCTCCTCGAACAGGTAGCCGACGATCCAGAGCGGCACGGAGCAGACCAGGAAGATCACGCCGAGGATCCAGTTCATCGACACCAGGATCATGGCGCCGATCACGATCGTCACCACGTTCACGATCAGCAGCACGAGCCCGAACGAGATCCACCGGCGGATCAGGTTGAGGTCGCTGACGGCGCGGGAGAGCAGCTGGCCGCTCGGCCACTTGTCGTGGAACGTCACCGGGAGGTCCTGCAGCCGGGCGTAGAGCGCGTTGCGCATCCGGGCCTCAATGTGGGTGCCGGGTCCGAGCACGAACCAGCGGCGCAGGGCGATCAAAACCGCCTCGATCACACCGAGGACGAGCACGACGATGACGGCCGGCCAGATCTGAGAGGCGTCCTGCCGGGTCAGCGCTCCGTCGACGAGGCGCTGCAGCACCTGCGGGATGGCGAGCGCCACAAGCGCGGCGAGCAGGGCGGCGAGCATGCCGAGCGCCAGGCGCGGCAGGGCCGGGCGGGCGAAGGGGTAGAGGCGCATCAGCACCTGGACGGTGTTCCGGCGCGCCGGGTCGGTGGCGGAGCCGGGTCCCGCTGCGGGGTCGGGATCGGGCGGATGGCTGTGGTCAGTGAGCGTGGTCACGAATGAGTCCTGAACGAGTCTGGTGCAGGCGAACGGCGCCGTAGGGCGTCGGGAGGCCGGCCGGAATCGGGCCGGCCGGGGTGGGGGAAGCCAGGATGCTTCCGGTGGCGGCAGCGTGGCTGCCGGCGTGAGGCGCGTCGGCCGTCAGCGACCGGGAGTGAGCGGCCGGGAGTGAGCGGACGGGTGGCGTCGGGGCGGGGCGGAGGCTCTAAGCGCTGCGCGGGAACGAGATGGCTGCGCCGATGCGGGCGCCGTCGTTCGCGTACGTTGCGAGCGTGAACGATGCTGTCTGTGTCATGTCGGCCTCCTGAGCGCGTCGTGTCTGAGCTGTGCCCCCCTGATCAGGCAGCCTTTCAGGATACGTTTCCCCGGCCTCGTACGCAACCGCCCAAATGCGGACAAAACACCTTCGCCGGGCGATCAAGGGGCCGCATCTGGCGGGGGTGGCGGGTGTCAGCGCACCCGCACGCTCAGGCAGGTGACGCAGCCCTCGAGCTTCTCGAACTCGGAGATGTCGACTGCGATCACCCTATACCCGAGGCCGGCGAACAGGGCCGCGGAGCGCGGAGCCGCGCTGGACATGAGCAGGGTCGCGGCGTCGAGCACGACCACGGCGGTGCCCTCCGGCTCGGGTACAGGCAGGAATCGCGGGAACAGGCTCGGGTCGTCGATCAGCGGCCGGTAGCCGATCACGGTGCCGTCGGGCAGCGCGGTGACGGCGGTCTTGAGATGCAGCACCTTGGTGATCGGCACCGCGACGACCGTGTGGCCGCGCGCCTCGAGGAGGGCGCGCAGCTGACGGATGCCCTCCGCGTTCGTGCGCCGGCTCTGGCCCACGTAGACCGTGCGGCCGACCTTGAGCACGTCGCCGCCGTCGAGGGTACCGGGCAGCTCGATGCGGTGAACGGTCAGGCCCAGGGCACGCACGGCGGCCTCGGCGGCCGGGGTTTCGTCGCGGCGGCTGAGGGCGCCGGGGCTGGCCACGACGGCCAGGTCGCCGAAGAGGATGACGGCGTCCTCGACGAAGACGGAGTCGGGCAGGTCAAGGGCCGGTTCGACCTCGATGGTCTCCCAGCCCTCGTTCGTGAGTGCCGCCACGTAGCCGCGCCACTGCTCGTCGGCCAGGTCAGGGTCGATCGGGCTGCGCGTGATGTGGGTCAGCTGACCCTCGGCCAGGTTTCGCGCCGGCCGGCGCACGAGCGCCCGCCGAGGGGCGGCCCCGGAGGCAACGGTTGCAGAAGCAACGGATGCGGCGGCAACGGATGCGGCGGGCCAGGTTTCGGAGTCGGCGGTTCCCATCCCGCCAGTGTAGGGCTCAACCCCACAGTCACCGTTCCGGTCGAGAGTGCCCGTTGCGCCGGTCACTCTCGACCGGAACGGGCACTCTCGCGGGCGACGGGCTGCCCGGCTCAGGCTCTCGCGCTGGTCGTGCGCCGCACCGCGCGCGGCGTGCCACGCGCGCAGCGGCG
>NZ_SOHA01000003.1 GCF_004403065.1 Cryobacterium cryoconiti | reverse complement strand
CAGTAACCGGTCGTGGTGCTGCAGCAGTGCCGGGCCGGGGTGAGGGCGCGATTCCATCATCCCCAGCGCCCACGGATGAGCCGTGAGCACCGACCGCGCTGATCGTGCCCGGACGGTCAGCGCCTCCCGCCAGGTTCCACCGACCTCGGGCAGCTCGATCCTCTCGAACACCCAGTCGGCAAGGTCGTCGAGCAGCGCTTCCTTGCCTGGCACGTGATGGTAGAGCGACATCGCCTCAACGCCGAGCACCTTCGCGACACTGCGCATGCTCACAGCCGCAACACCCGCGCGGTCGGCTACCGCTGCGGCCGCGCCGATAACCCTGTCCCTGCTCAGCGGTGTGCGCGGCGTCATCCACCCATCCTTGCGCACTTACGCTCGTAAGGCTACTCTGGCGATCAGTCCTTACAGTCGTAAGTTCATCTGAAAACCTGGGAGGTCCGCCATGTCCAGAACCAGTACCATCCGAACGAGCACCCCGAGCCGGCTCGACAGTTCGCCGATCCCCGTGCAGGCCAAGCTCGCAGCGGCCTGGACCAGCCTCATGTTCCTCGTCATCTACATCGACTACTTCCACCTCTACCAGCCCGGCGAAATCGACGTAATCCGGGGTGGCGTCATCTTCGAGTTCGACATCACCGGGACATTGATGTCTATTTTCTTCGCGATCATCGCGATTCCGGCCCTGATGGTGGCGCTCTCCATGGCGCTGCCGGCCCGGGTGAACCGTGCCGCGAACCTTGTCGTGGCAACGCTGTACATCCCCGTCATGGTGTTCAACGCGGCAGGGGTTTCCTGGGACTGGGCCTTCTACTACGGCCTCACCATCGGAGTCGAGGTGCTGATCCTGGCCTTCATCCTGCGCTCCGCCTGGACATGGCCTCGAACCCCCGTCGTGGGTCCGGTGTCGCGCGGGGGGATCACTGGCAGCAGAAACTCTTGATTGAGGTTTACAACGCTGGTAAGTCATGACCAAGTCGCCTTTTCTCACAGCGAACCTCGTCAGCGGACTTGCCGGGGCCGACCACAGTGCCGTGAGTGACGCCGGCTGGGTTCGGCAGCTGAATGGTGAAGGGCTGGTCCCAGGATCCTCGTCTCCACAGGATGTCTGGGAGCCTGCGCCCACGGCGCGGTCGCCGCCGTGGCGGGCCGCGACGGAAGCACCGGAATGACCGGGCCGGCTGTCTGGCTGGGCGGTATGGACCAACCCGACGCCCATCGATGGGCCGGCTGACGACGTCCCACCCGCATGAGGTGCCGATAGCCGGACGAACTAGGCTAGCGAGCATGACGGTCGAACAGGTTGAGCAAGGACCGCGCCGAGTCGCGCGCGCTGTGGACGTGCCGGCTTCGTCCGACGACGTCTTCGCGTTGGTGGCTGATCCGCACCGCCACGGTGAGCTGGACGGCTCGGGCACCGTCGGCGACACGGTGTCGGGGCCGCGGCGGCTCAGCCAGGGCGCACAATTCTCGGTAGCGATGAAGCAGTTCGGCGTCCGGTATCGCATCAGCGGCACGGTGACGCGCTTCGAGGACGGTCAGCTTGTGGAATGGCGTAGCCCAGCGGGCCACCGGTGGCGCTGGGAACTCACGCCGCTCACGCCCACGTCTACGCGCGTCACTGAGACGTTCGACTACAGCACCGTCCCCGCCGTACAGGGCAAGGTCTTCGAGTTGCTCGGAGTTCCTCGGAAGAACGCCGCCGGCATCGAAGCCACCCTGCGCCAACTCGCGTTGCGTTACGCCCGCGCTTGACGTGACAGTGCTCACATCCTGACTGAACGCCGATAGCCGAATCCGCCGGACCGGGTGCACAGGTTGTTCCCGTGCTAGTCACCGTCGGCGAGAGCGCGTGCGGCGCGGCTGCCTACCGAGGCGCCGTAGAGCGCGAAGGTGAGCATCCCCGCGGCACCGATGAGGATCGATGTGAGCACAATCGGCATGGGGACGGGGAGGACGGAGGGCACGGCGGAGGCAATCGAGCAGAAGCCCGCCCATTGTGTTGGCCGTTTCGCCGCCACATGTGCGGCGAGCCACGCACTGTCGCTTGCCATGGTCACGGGAAGGCGTATGCCGGCGAGCCGATTGCGTCCAAGACGTCCGCTGGCTGCAGCCTGCGCCATCCACAGCATAAGAATGCCGCTGCCAACCACGGTAACGAATAACACCACTCTGACAATCGCCTCTTCGCCCATAGTTTCACTCTATGTATGATCTGCGTCCGGGCGGAATTCGCAGTACTGCAGATGCCGGTGGCCTACCTTCCTGGCGGGGTTCACCTAGTTGGTACCGGTTGGCCGTCCGTCAAGCAGATTTCTGGTGAACATGGCAATGTCGTCCCGAAGCCCGGCGTATGCGTTCTCGACGGGGCTCTCCGAGCGGACGAACGTGTCCACAGCCTCCAGGGCTGAGGTGATGATCGCGCGAGGTGACCGCACTTTCCATGACTGACCTTCCGCGATGAGATCCTCGATAGTGATTGCAGCGTGCACATACTTCCGGTTGATGGCCAGCGCCATTTTTCCGTCGCTGTCGAGGTGAGTTTGCGGCACAACATCGTATGCCGGGGTAATTCTTGTGCTGCCGTCATGCAGGTGGAGCATGCTGATGTTCTTGCCGTGCATATCGAGGTTGCCCACAGCCTGCGAGACGGTAAGGAGTCTAAGGAGCTGGTCAACGGAGGCCCGGTCGCCGTTGCGCCCCAAGACATCAGCTACTCGCTTGAGTGAGATTTTCCCACCGAACTCCTGGTATTTCTCGTTCTTCGATGCGCCCAGGGCTTGGTTCATATCTTCCTGGTGGATGCGTCCCTGCGGCGCGTCAGGTGACCTGTCGTACCGCTCGATCACGAGGCCGCGGACCCCGCTGAAGTCTTCGATCCATGTATCGAATGTGGTGAGGCCAGCGGCTTTGGCCGCACGGAAGCCGTACTCCTCGTCGAACGTGATGCTCGGATAGCGGATGGACGGCGGCTTGATGATGTGAGTGGACGGATAGCCCTCGAGAACTTGGAACCAGTGACTCTCCTTCCGCGCTAGAACGATCTTGTCTTGCACGCCGGCCAGCGAAGTCCGGCCGGACTTCGGCCGGTTTCCGAGAGGGGCGGCCTGCGTGTTGGCGAGCATCCGGCCAACCCCGGCCGCGTCCACCTGGGCCAGGTCAGGCTTGCGTGGCTCGCCCGGCGCATCCGGGTCATAGATCTGAACGGCACCAGCGACGTCTCGACCGAACTGGGCCAGCAGCGGGATGACGTCATCAGTGGAGACTCTGATCTCAGCGGCGAGATTGTCGAGAGCGGTGCCCTCGGGAAGGAGCTCGGCGAAGAAATTGCGGCGGCGCGCGGCCCTGCTGCGGTTGGCGATGAGGTCGAATGGAACCGACTCGGAGAGAATCGTGCTGCCTAGCCCAAATGTTTCGATGGCGTTCTTCGTCGCGATGAAATCAAAGGTGCGGCGCTCGGCGCCGACCAGGTGCCCCACCAGCTCGCCGTAGAGTTCCACGCGCAGGTCAGCCATTGGTGTTTTCCGCGTTGTCGTGGAGGGGCTCATTCAGCGAGTTGTCGATCTCCATGTACATCCGGACGCCGGTTTCCCGCATGATCGCGAAAATGCGTTCGAGGATGATCGTGTTCTTGCCCGATTCCAAACCCCAGATGTATTTCTGGTCGGTTTCGAGTCTGTCGGCCAGTTCGCGCTGCGTCAGGCCGCTGACAAGGCGGCCTTGCTGCAGCATCCGACCTAGAGCTTCGGCGCTTTTCACTTCTCCGCGTGCTGTCATGACAGTTTCCTCCTGACGGTCTTATTCCCTTCACATTATTTGACGTTTTTATTGCCGTCAAGTTATTCGATGGTCTTATTGCCGTCAACGTGCGATTTCCTTGTAGGGGCTGGAGAATTCTGGTTGACGGGTCCGCCCGTCAAGGTGAATTCTGCCGTCATGAATGAATTTCTGATTGGGTACGCGCGCGTATCCACAAATGAGCAAGACCTCACCGCCCAACAAAACGCCTTGGAACGACTGGGCGTTAGACCGAACCTGATCTACACCGACCATGGCCTTACGGGAACAAACCGCGCGCGGCCTGGGCTGCGCGAAGCCCTCGCGGCCTGCAGAAGTGGGGACACGCTCGTGGTGGCCAAACTAGATCGTCTGGCCAGGTCGCTGCGAGATGCAAAAGACATTGTCGATGAACTGACCGCCAAGGAAGTCAAGCTCAGCATCGGCGGCTCCGTGCATGACCCCACTGATCCGGTCGGCCGGCTTCTCTTCAACGTCCTGGCCATGGTCGCGGAATTCGAGTCGGACCTCATCCGTGCTCGAACGCGAGAGGGGATGCAGGTGGCGAAAGCGAAAGGCCGTTTGCGCGGAAAGCCACCGAAGCTCTCCCCAGCCCAGCAGAAGCATCTGATGGAGGTATATAACGCTGGTACGCACACAACGGCAGAGCTTGCCGAGCTCTTCAATGTCGCCCGCTCCACCATCTACCGAACCATTCAGCGCCAACACCGAGCCAATGGCTAACAGGAAGGAAGGTTCGCGCTGCAGGACGGTTCGTCCTGCGACGCGAACCTTTACGCGACGATGCTGGAGCTGTGGGTGCATCTTGTAGTCGAAACCAATGTGACGTACAATTTTCTGTACGTGAAGGGATCCCAATGCGTACCATGACATATTCAGAATCCCGGGCGAAGTACGCCGAGACGCTCTCAGCAGTGGTGAATGACCGAGAAGAAGTTGTTATCACTCGTGCAGGACACGAACCCGTGGTCATCGTCTCGCTCGACGACTACGAGTCGCTCAAGGAAACTGCCTATCTGCTGAAGAGCCCCGCGAACGCGCGCCGCCTCCTCGGATCGATCGATCGGCTCGAGGCCGGCCACGGCACGCAGCACGACCTTGACGAATGAAGTTGATCTGGGACGAGGATGCCTGGGACGACTACTGCTGGTGGCAGACTCAGGACCGCAAGATCCTCAAGCGCATCAATACGCTCCTGAGCGACGTTATTCGCAACGGCAATGAAGGCATCGGAAAACCCGAAACCCTCAAGCACGGCTTCCAAGGGTATTGGTCACGTCGGATCACAGACGAACATCGCCTGATCTACAAGGTCGAGAACGACGAAGTCCGTATCGCCGGATGTCGATACCACTACGGGCGCTAGCGCAGGCTTGTTGGCGGAACGGTTACCGGGACACTGTTGGTTGGATCGGGCGCGTCGTGGGCGGGCGATGCCGGCAAAGGCCGTAGACGTTAGGGGCTGCGTCAGGACGACGTGGATCGTTTGAGTCTGGCGCGGACTCCCAGCTGCTCTGGCGTATAGAAATGTTTGCAGTTAAACTTACGTATAAGCACTTTGATACTCGGAGAAGGGCGGCCCCACATGGCGACGATTGATGATCTGCCCGTTCGGGTTTTCAATGCGGCTGTGGCTGCCGACGCGGGTTTCGGTGTGCGAGAGTTGCGTCGGCTTTGCGAGAGCGGTGCCATCGACCGCATCGGCAGGGGCTTGTACCGCAGGGCTGATCTTCCGCCTGCGAACCTGGACCTGATCGAGATCGCTGCCCGAAGGCCGGACGCGACATTGTGCCTCACGAGTGCATTGGCGCACCATGGCCTCATTGATGCCATCCCCGCGCGTATAGATATAGCCCTGCCTCGCGGCGCCCGGTTCCCGCGCACTCAGGCCCCGGTCGCCTGGCACCACTTCGATCCGGAGACATTCACGCTCGGACGCACTGAACTGAACATTGATGGAACCGACGGGACCATTGGCCTGTATTCGCCTGAGCGCTCCATCGTCGATGCTTACCGGCTTCGTGGCCTGGAAGGGTATGAGATCGCTCCGGAGGCGTTAAAGAGTTGGCTCCGCAAGAGCGGATCCCACCCGGCTTCCCTGATGGCCATCGCCCAGCAGCTTCCCCGAGCGAGCGGTCCGCTTCGGCAGGCTCTGGAGCTGTTGTCGTGAGCATGGCGTCGCAGCTCTACGCTGCGCTTCAACGGCACGCCCGAGAATCGGGTCGGCCGGTCACTGAGACGGTCACCCTCTACGCCATGGAAGCGTTCCTGGACCGATTGGCTCAGACTCCGTATCGAGAGGATTTCTTCCTCAAAGGCGGAGTACTACTGGCCGCTTATCACCTTCGCCGCCCGACGAGCGATATCGATATGGAGGCCGTCAACTTCCAAGTGGTTGCCGCACATCTGCTCGCCGTTGTCCGTGCTGTGGCGGCGGTCCCCGTCGATGACGCCTTTGTCGTCGACCCGGTCCGCACTGATGTTCGCACCATCCGTGAGGGCGATGACTACTCGGGCCTCCGCGTCAAGATCTTCGCGCAGGTGCACAACAGTGCGATGTCGTTTCATTTGGATATCAGCACGGGTGACCCGATTTGGCCGGATCCGCGCGTTGTCACGGTTCCACGTATCCTCGGCGGTCAGTTTGAAATGCTGGGATACCCGGTGGTGATGGTTGTCGCTGAGAAGGCAGTCACGATGCTGACGCGTGGTGCGACGAGCACCCGATGGCGCGATGTCGTGGATCTCCGCAATTTCTCGATGACACAGGACTTCCTTGCTGGTGAGGTTCAGGGCGCTGCGCAGCGCGTCGCCGACTTCCGCCAAGTGCCACTGGCCTCAATCGCGGTAGCCACGGCGGGTTGGCCCGCACTTGCTCAGACGAAGTGGGCGGCATGGCGGCGCAAGCTCGACCTCACGGACCAATGCCTGGAATCGTTTGAAGAACAGCTGGCGGAAGTCGTCCAATTTGTGGATCCGGTATTCACTGGTGCTGTGAGGCCGGATGCGGTGTGGGACCGGGCTATCAAGGGGTGGCGTGCGAGTTGAAGTGATGCGCCCGCACTCGAACCTTGTGCGGACAGTCTGCTTTGCCGTGTGGGCGTTTCGGGTGTCACGAACGTTAACGCCCAGTACTGCGAGGACAGCTTGCAGACCGGAGAGTTGCATAGCCGACAGCGCGGCCGAGCTGGGTACTACCGCGTGAAGTTGTTCGGATCCTGGTGGTCCTTCTTCACCAGGTAGATGGCATAGCCGACAGCGAGGGCGATGAAAGCGGCCCCCACCAGGTAGGAGTTCGCGAGAACCATCCACAGGACACCGACCGCCGCGAAGGCAACAATAACGAAGATGGACCCTGACTGACTGATTTGTTTGGTCATAGTGACGCACCTCCCCACGCTGTTGAACCGGCCCCGGCAAGCGGGACCCCAAGAGGCAATCCACCGCGGATGCCCATACTGTAGCCCTCTGGGGCTGACGATCTCGGCTTCACCACGATCTAGCAACCTGCCGGCAAGACGTGTCTTGGTCGGAAGGAACCGCGGGCAATGACGGCGCCGCGCTCCTTGCTCGACATAGTTCAGTCCGAAGTGGAAGCTACCGGTCGATCTAAGCCTGTGAATGGCTGCATCGAGTTCCGATACTCTCCTGCTCTGCCCGACTGAACGACGGTTGCGCCGTATCCGATCGCGATGCCGGCCAGGGGCAGGTCGAGTCTGTCCGCCTCCCGGCTGGCGTCTCCTGATGAATCCAGGGTGCGATCCTCCATGGTCAAGTACACCCACTGAACTCCGTCTGTCGCCGTCGCGCTTTGAAACCAGCATTGGTCTTGCCGGCCGACGCAATACTCCGGTAAAACGTCCCGCACGAATGGTCCGAGACCGGCATCTTTGGCGGTCTCGCTGGCTGCGTCGAGCACCGTCTGCCACTGGCTTGCGTCGGCGATCGAGTCGGACCTCAACTCACAACAATTTATGGTCGTGAGCAGCGAGTCGCCCCCGTACCCGTTACCCTCCTGCGGGTACCAATTCTCATCCCCGAACCACGCGCTCTCTGGTTCCGCGGCATTGAGATCTGCTCCTGACGCATCGGAGATGGTCACGCGAAGGGCGTCCATGAGCTGGCGCGCCCCGGGTTCGAGCTCCGCTTGGTCGGGGTACTCGAGCAGCGCTTCACCATCTTGACCTGCTTGCGCCGGGTAGTCCGCCCAGTCAACGGTGACCGTCTCACCGGAGCTATCGGTGTAGGAAGAAGTCGGTGAGGCACTCCATGCGCTGCATCCTGTCAGCAGCGCCGCCACGACGAGCAGCACTGCTGCGCGCGGCAAATCGGTGAGGGTCAAGCGCATCATGCCTGGAGGTTACCAGTACAGAAACTGTTAGAAGGGGCAATGACGCACCGGTCGGGTTGCTTCGTCTGAGTATGCGATTTTCTCCCTGTGCACCCCGCTGCCGTGACCTAACCGTTCCCTGCGGGTTTCGACACACGGAGGTTACGCGACAAGTGAAATGCCCAACGTCGTGATGCTCCAAAGAGGAACCTTCAACGGGCGAGATCGCAAACAGCTCGAGGCCGCTAGCGATCGCTCACGCCTACTTCGTTTGGTTCGGGTGCCTCGTGAACACGTTGACGATCTTCACTGTTTTGCCCTCGATGTAGAACCAAATGCGTGCACCCCCAGAGAGTTCGTACTGCCATTGATCGTGTTCGACGCCGTCACGAACAATAGTTGCGAGTTGGCCCTTGAGCTGGTGGCATTTGGGGTCCGACTGGTTCGGGGCCTTGGTGAGCCGGTCCCAGGCGTCTGCGGCTGAGCTTTTCTGGGTAGCGACGATGTCGCGCCATCCAGTCACGGCTTGACTCGTCACATGCTCGATGGCGAATTCTGATGATTTGAGGGGGCGAGCGACGGGCCCCTTCTTTGGGGCCATTAGGCGCGGGGCTTCTTGACCGCCACAGGTTCACGGAGCCAATCCGGTTCTTCCTGTCCCCAGTTGGCAGCAACAGCCTCCGCGGTGTTCTGCCACGCCTTGATCTCAGTGAGTATCCGCCCCGGCTGATTCACAACGAATGCACCGCGAGCCGTGTCGATGATGTCCTGTGCGCAGGTTCGCTGGTCCTGAACGCTGAGTAGCTTGATCCAGGGAAACGGTCGGGCGAGGCGATCCTCTAGCGTGCCACTGTCATCCAGTGACACGGCGATCAGCTGTGCGGCGACCTCGAGGATCCGTTCATGGGCAGCCGTTTCACGTTTCGTGGTGAGAACCAACGTTTCGCCATCGCGCCGAGTGACCTCGACGGGTGCTTCCTCAGCGGCAGCGAAGACCGCTGCAGAATTACGGGACAGTTCCGACGATTGCACAACGCGTCGTTCTGCAGGGGTGAGTGTTATTGGCGCCATGAATCGAGTCTATTCCGAATGTGTTCTGAATTCAACGTCAGCCGGTCGGACGACTGGGTGCGTCTCAGAGTTCATGTCCCAGCGCCCGGAGCCGAACCCTCTGCGAGACCTGTGTCGGCGATTCGGCGGCGACTTCGGATGGGGCCAGGCTACTGGGGTGTCGGGAGCGTGGTTGTCCAATCAGTTCCTGAAACCGCTGCCGTCAGCGGTGCACCGGATGGCAAGATGTGGTCAGGGGGTATGACATGATCACGCGCTGCTTCTTCACGGGGCTCACTATCGCAGCATCCGCCGCACTTCTGGTCGGTTGCGTTCCACAGTCAGACCACATCAGTGCTCTCGACCGCGAACAAGCTTCCGCTGATCAGCTACCTGCGATCGTGTACGCCGACAGTGGGAGTGACATTGACGCCAGCACTACTCGGCTCCTGTTGCAGCAAAACGGGAACAAGTACTTCGCAGCGAGACCCGCTTCGAGCGAGGGTTTCTGCATGATCATGTACGCGTCGGATGAAGTGTGGACAAGCTCGTGTGCTGGCGGGCTGCCGATGGAGCTGGCCATTCAAGGGCATGGCTCTGCCCAGCTCGTTGCAGATTCAAGGACTTTGGCAACTGACGAGTGGGTGAAGGCGGCGGATAACCTCTACATCGGGAAATAGAGTCATGGCAGCGGTGCTCTGACAGAGTTAACGGCACCCCATTTGATTCGCATCGGTGTTTCCAGGCCAACCCTGTGCGGTCGCTTCCCGCGACTTGAGGAGCAAGTCCCGGCGTGCGCATTGGGATGTGGTTGCATGGCCAAATGATAACGAGGGGATGGGCGGCTACCGCGTTGTGCGGGCTGGCCATCTTCATGGCATTGCCGCCAGCTGCGGCGATTTACGCGGTCCGAGATCCAAGCTATTCGTGCCTTGTGGACGCACTCCCGGCGTCTCGCGAGAGCGTAGACCCCGGACAGCCGATCGTTGGTCGGATCACGTTGATCCCGCTGGGGCTGCAGTGCGAATTCACGTCCATGACC
>NZ_SOHA01000013.1 GCF_004403065.1 Cryobacterium cryoconiti | reverse complement strand
GCGTTCCATACACGGCCAACGACGCACTCAACCCATTCTCCGACAACGGCGCCGACGACCCCGTATACGTATCCGCAACATCCGGCACCACCACCTGGGTATCGGCCGCGTGCGCGGGAGGCAGGCCGACCAGAAGGGAAGCGGCAACGGCCAGACTCACGACTGACAGGGTTCGGGGAAACGTCATCATCGGCCCCTTTGGCTTGGCAAGCGACAGCGCAGGAGCTCGCGCTCTGTGTTGCAGTCTGCCGCTATCCGAGGCTGTGTCAAGTTCGTGCCGGCTCACGCGTTTCGACCCGGGGCCCCGCCGGGGCACGGTTACGATGGTCCGATGACTGCGTACGTGTCGGCACTCGACCTCTTCTCCATCGGGATCGGCCCGTCGAGCTCACACACGGTCGGCCCGATGCGGGCCGCGCTCACGTTCGCCGAGCACCTCCGTGACGCGGGCCTGCTGCCCCACGTCGCCCGGATCAGCTGCTCCCTTTTCGGCTCGCTCGGCTCGACCGGGCTCGGGCATGGAACGCCCGACGCGGTCCTCGCCGGCCTCGCGGGGCTCCGCCCCGAAACCTGCGACCCGGATGACGTTCGTTCGGCGTGGTCCGGCTTGGCCGACGACGCCGTTCTTCTGCTCGGTGGCAGCCACCCGATCCCCGTGCGGCAGGACGACGTGACCTTCGAGGCGCGCACCCGGCTGCCGGGCCACCCGAACGCATTGTCCCTCACGGCCTGGGGGCACGACGCCCTGCCCCTGCTCGAGGAGACCTGGTACTCGATCGGCGGCGGCTTCATCCGCCGAGACGGCGACCCGGTCGGGCGTGCCGAATGCGTGCCCCAGCCGCGGGAGTTCTCCTCCAGCGCCGAACTCCTCGCCCTCTGCGATCTCTACGCGGTGTCCATCTGCGATATCGCCCGTGCCAACGAGGAAGCGATCCACGGCGCCGACGGGCTCAACGCCGGCCTCGACGCCATCTGGGACGCCATGCGCGTCTGCGTGGAGGCCGGGCTCGAGGCGACGGGCATCCTCCCGGGGGGCCTCCAAGTGAAGCGCCGTGCCGCAGCGGTACGCATGCAGCTTGAGGAATATGATCGGCTGCCGCTGCGCGAACGCGACACCTCGACCGAGTGGCTGCACGCGTTCGCCCTCGCCGTCAACGAGGAAAACGCCTCCGGCGGGCGTGTGGTCACCGCCCCCACGAACGGCGCGGCCGGCATCATTCCCGCGGTCGGCCATTACTACCTGCGTTTCGTGCCCGGAGCGGATGCCGCGGGCATCCGTCGCTATCTGCTCACCGCCGTAGCCATCGGGTCGCTCGTCAAGGCCAACGCCTCGATCTCCGGGGCCGAGGGTGGCTGTCAGGCCGAGGTGGGTTCGGCCTGCGCGATGGCGTCCGGCGCCCTCTGCGCCGTGCTCGGCGGCACACCGCGGCAGGTGGAGAACGCCGCCGAGATCGCGATGGAGCACCACCTCGGGCTCACCTGTGACCCCGTTGGCGGGCTCGTGCAGGTACCCTGCATCGAGCGCAACGCCATCGCATCGTCGACCGCCGTGTCGGCCGCCCGCCTCGCCCTGCACGGCGACGGAACACACCTCGTCTCACTCGACACCGTGATCGAGACGATGCGCCAGACCGGTCTGGACATGTCGACCAAGTACAAGGAGACCAGCGAGGGCGGGCTCGCGGTCAACGTGATCGAGTGCTGACCCCGTTCGACTCCTGACACCGCGTCCCGAGGCCTAAGCTGGCAGCATCTGCTCGGGGGAACGAGCGGTACGTCTTCGAGGGGGACATCCGATGGTTTCTGCACGACCGACATCCGCTCGCACCCGGGCCAGGGTCGCCCTGGCCGCTCTGCTGCTGCTCCCGCTCGGTCTGGCCGGCTGCGCCGGCGCCCCGGCCCCGGTAGTCACCGCGACCGTGACCGTCACCCCGACTCCCTCCCCCACACCCACACCGACCCCGACGCCGACGCCCGTGCCCGAGGCCGAGGTGGTGCCGAACCCGACCATCACGCCCAATGCCGAGGCGGTGCCGGCCGAGCCTCTGCCCGAAGGCCCTGCCGTCGACCTTGGCGCCACGGCAGGGGCCCGGGGTGCCCCGATCACGGACGAAGCAGGCGCCCCGATCAGTTACACCGTGCTGGAAGGCGACGACTTCTTCGCAATCGCCCAACGGTTCAATGTGCCGATGCAACAGCTGCTGCGGATGAACCCATCGGTGTCGGGCCTCGGGGAGGATATCTACATCCGCGACGTGATCAACCTCGATTGGACCACGACCGGCTAGAGTGCCGGTGGGCACATTCCCAGCGCATTAGGCGTGACCCTGGTCAGTTCCGCGTCGCCCCGAGCGTGGTGACGTCGACCGAGACCGACCCGGCCGGAGGCGGCAACGGCGCGCACGACCATAGGGATGACACCGAGCCCAGCACCGACATCGATGCCGACGTGCCGGATGGCACCGCCGCTCACGCCTGAGGCGACGTCCGGGCATCCGGTGCCGCACCCGCGGCTCACGGCGCACCCTGTGGAAGCCGGCGCACCGTGGAACGTGCGCCGGCTTCCACAGGGTGCGCCGCGAAGGGTGTGTGCCCTGGGCGAACGTCCCGGGGCCGTGCCACCGGATCTCGACAGGCTCGACCACCGTGCACCGCGAAGCGTGTGGCCCTCGGCGAACGTCCCGGGGCCGTGCCACCGGATCTCGACAGGCTCGACCACCGTGCACCGCGAAGAGTGTGGCCCTCGGCGAACGTCCCGGGGCCGTGCCACCGGGTCTCGACAGGCTCGACCACCCGGAAGGGCAGGGATGGGTCCGGCTAGTGCGTCAGCAGGTTGATGCGCTCGATCAGGGCGATCGTGCGGAGTGAGTCGCGCGGGTCGACCGGGACCGGTGCCCCGCGCAGGATCGCGTCGGCGAGTCCCGTGTAGAACGCCGCATAGTTGCCGCGCTCGGCCGGGACCCGGGTCAGCGCACCGTCCCGTCCGAGCACTCCCCAGGCGGACTCCGGGTCGACGCCGAAGCCCGGATCGGTCGGTCGGGCTCCTGCCGCGAGGGCGGTCTCCTGGCCGTCGAGTCCCCACTTGGTGTAGCCGGATTCGGATCCAAGCACGTGGAAGCGCGGGCCGACCTGCGCCGCGATCCCGTTCATCCACAGGTGGGAGCGCACCCCGGACCCGTGGTGCAGCGCGACGAAGGTGTCGTCGTCGGCGGCCCCGCCCGGGCGCCGGGTGAGGGTCTCCGCGTAGACGTTGTCGACCGGGCCGAACAGCTGCAGCGCCTGGTCGATCAGGTGGGCGCCAAGGTCGAAGAGCACGCCGCCGCCCTGCCCGATGGTCGCGCCGACCTTCCACGCCTTGGTCTGCTCCGGCTTCCACCACTCGAATCGGGACTCGAACCGGCGCACCTCCCCGAGCGCCCCGGCGTCAAGCAGCCCGCGCAGGGTGAGGAAGTCACCATCCCAGCGCCGGTTCTGAAACACGGTGAGCAGCAGACCCAGCCGCTCGGCCTTCTCGATCAACGCCCGGCCATCCCGGGCCGTCACCGCGAACGGCTTGTCGACGACCACGGCGAGCCCCGCGTCGAGGGCCGCGTGGGCAAGTTCGACGTGCGTGCCCGACGGCGATCCGATCACGACCAGGTCCAGGTCGTCGGCCGCGGCGAACACGTCGTCCGCGGTCGAAACCAGACCCGCGTCCGGGTGGCGTTCGGCGGCCACCTCGCGACGAGCCGGGTCCCGGGTCACGATCAGGTCGAGCGAGAACTCGGGATTCGCGGCGAGGAGCGGGCTGTGGAACACGCGCCCGGATGTGCCGAACCCGATCAGGCCGGTACGGATGGGGGCGACGGATGCTGGCGTCTGCGTCATGCTCCCACGGTACTCCCGGCGCCGCTCCCGGCCGCCCGCGCCCTACAGGCGATTCACCCCGGTGACCCGCACCGAGGCGGCACCCAACTCGTCGGAATCAGCCAGGTCGACCGTGGCGCTGATGCCCCAGTCGTGATCCCCCGCCGGGTCGTCGAAGATCTGCCGCACGGTCCAGACTGCTGCTCCCTCGTCCAGGATGATCAGGTTCGCGCTGCGCGCATCGGCCCCGGTCAGCAGCTCATCGTGCTCGGCGTAGTAGCCGTCCATGGCGTCGCCCCAGGCATCCGCGTGGAAGCCGTGCTCCCGGTCGAGCTCACCCAGCGCGTCGTAGTTCTCGAGCGCGGCCAACTGCACCCGTCGGAAGAGTTCGTTGCGCACCAGAATACGGAACGCGCGCGTGTTGTCGCTCAGGCGCCGCGGCGCGGGCGGAAGCACCGACTGCGCCCCCTGCGCGTGCACGGCGAGGTCCGGGTGGATGAGCTCCTCCCACTCGTCGAGCAGGCTGGAGTCGACCTGGCGCACCAGCTCGCCCAGCCACTCGATCAGGTCCAGCAGGTCTTCGGTCTTGGCGTCGTCCGGGATGGTCTGCCGGGCGGCCCGGTAGGCGTCCGAGAGGTAGCGCAGCACGACGCCCTCGCTGCGGGCGAGCTTGTAGAAGGCGACGAACTCGCCGAACGACATGGCCCGCTCGTACATGTCGCGCACGACCGTTTTCGGGCTTAGTTCGAAGTCGGCGATCCACGGCTGGGACTCCTTGTAGGTGGCGAAGGTGTACTCGAGCAGCTCCTCGAGCGGCTTGGGCCAGGTCACCTCCTCGAGCAGGGCCATCCGTTCGTCGTATTCGATTCCCTCGCGCTTCATGGCGTTGACGGCCTCGCCGCGGGCCGCGAACTGCTGACCCATCAGCACCGGGCGCGGGTTGTCGAGAGTCGCCTCGACGATGGAGATCATGTCGAGGGCGTAGTGGCCGCTGCCGGGACCTGCCACGTCGGGGTCGGCGTCGAGCAGATCGAACGCGGCGAGCGCAAACGGTGACAGGGGCTGGTTGAGGGCGAAGTTCGGCTGCAGATCGACTGTCAGCCGGATGTCCCCGTTCGCACTCTGCTCCACGATCCCGGCCGCGCGCAGGGTCTTGTAGATGCCCAGGGCACGCCGGGCGTGCGCGAGCTGCCGCTTCCAGGGTTCGTGGTTGTCGAAGATGAGGTCGTAGACGTGACTGAATGCGTCGCCACCGCGCCCGATCACGTTGATCAGCATGGCCGCGGTCAACTGCATGCTCGAGTGCATGGTTTCCGGCTCGGCTGCCACGAGACGTTGGAACGAGGGCTCACCCCAGGAGACGAATCCCTCAGGCGCCTTCTTCCGGATGATCTTGCGCTTCTTCTTGGGGTCGTCGCCGGCCTTCTCGATGGCCTTGAGGTTGTCGGTCTCGTGATCGGGTGCCTGAATGACCACCGTGCCGGCCGTGTCGTAGCCGGCCCGGCCCGCGCGGCCGGCGATCTGATGGAACTCGCGGGCGTTGAGCTGACGCATCTTGACGCCGTCGTACTTGGTCAGCGCGGTGAAGAGCACCGTGCGGATGGGCACGTTGATACCGACGCCGAGAGTGTCCGTGCCGCAGATGACGCGGAGCAGACCGCGCTGGGCGAGCTGCTCGACCAGGCGGCGGTACTTGGGCAGCATGCCGGCGTGGTGCACGCCGATGCCCATCCGGATCAGCCGGGACAGGGTCTTGCCGAAACTGGTGGTGAAGCGGAACTCGCCGATCAGCTCGGCGATCGCCTCTTTCTGTTCCTTGGTGGCGACCTTGACGCTGCTGAGCGCCTGGGCCCGCTCGAGCGCGGCCGCCTGGGCGAAGTGCACGATGTAGATCGGGGCCTGCCCGGTCTTCAGCAACTCCTCGACCGTCTCGTGCACGGGCGTGGTCTCGTAGTAGTAGTGCAGCGGCACCGGCCGTTCCACGCCCGTGACGACGGCGGTGGGCCGCCCGGTGCGGCGAGACAGGTCGTCGGCGATGAAGGTGACGTCGCCGAGGGTGGCCGACATCAGGATGAACTGCACCCTGGGCAGGAGCAGCAGCGGCACCTGCCAGGCCCAGCCACGGTCGGGGTCGCCGTAGAAGTGGAACTCGTCCATCACGACCTGGTCGACGGGGGTGTCCTCGCCGTTCCGCAGGGCGAGGTTGGCGAGGATTTCGGCCGTGCAGCAGATGATCGGGGCGTCCGAGTTCACCGAGGAGTCCCCGGTCATCATGCCCACGTTCTCGGCGCCGAAGATCTCCACCAGAGCGAAGAACTTCTCGCTGACGAGCGCCTTGATCGGCGCCGTGTAGAAGGTGCGCTTTCCGGCCGAGAGTGCGGCGAAATGCGCGCCGACGGCGACCAGGGATTTTCCGGTGCCGGTGGGGGTGCTCAGGATCAGGTTCGCCCCGGAGAGGATCTCGATCAGGGCCTCTTCCTGCGCGGGGTAGAGCGACAGTCCCTGCTCCCCCGCCCACGTTTCGAAGGCCTCGAACAGCACATCGGGGTCGGTGACGTGCGGGAGCGCGGTGAGGGTTGCCATGATCCTTCGATCCTGCCCTATTCCACTGGGCATCCGCTCCGCGCCCGGCAGCCGGTGAACCGTTCTGGCGATCAGATCCCGAGGAGCTTGGCCTTCGCCGCCGAGAACTCGGCCTCACTGATGACGCCGGCCGTTTTCAGGCTGGCCAGTCGCTCGATCTGCGCGCTCAGGTCGTCCGGGGCCGGTGCCGGCTCCGCCTGCTGCTGGGACTGCGGCTCGGCCGCCGCCTGCTGCTGGTATTGCTGGTCAGCCGCCGCCTGCTGCTCGGCGGCCTGCTGGTCGGCTCTGCCCTGCTGCCGCCGGCTCACGTTGCCGGCGACGGCCGTCGCCGTTCCGGCCACCACCGCGGTGCGGGCCATGGTGCCTACCAGGCCCGGTCGGCCCATTCGTCGAGGCATTGTTTTCCTTTCATCGGGCCCGGACACGCCGGGCGGTGTCACAACGTGTGCTGGTGGGGTCTGCGGAGAAGCTAGTCCGTGTCGCTGTCGGTCTCGGCCAAGGCCTCGAGCACTTCCTCGACGACCATTCCGGGGATCCGGACGGTGTCGACGAGTATTCCCCCGGAATTCACGATGGCGTTCCGCAGGGGCTTGATCCAGGTGTGCTCGAAGACCAGGATCGCCGCCGAGCAGTTGTCGTCCAGCTTCGCCGCCAACTCCTGCACGTCGTCGTCGGAGAGGAGCCCGTTGGTCGTGTCGATGACCTGGGTCAGCGCCGACGCATCGACGTTGGCACCGAGTTCCTCGAATTCCGAATAGGTGATCGACCCTTCGGCATCCTTCATCACGAACAGGCCGTCGACGATGCTGATCGTCTCGGAATCGACGAGATCGTTCAGTGCCGGCATGATCTCTCCGGTGAACTTGTTTCCGGGGAATTCGACGACCAGGATTTCGATGGGACCAAGCATGGTTTCTCCTCCGGTTGAGCATGGACAGTGGGACGATAAACCCGTTGGCCTCGACCATCAAGTGTCCCTGCGGGAGGACTCACAGGCCGTGAATCTAAGCTGATGGAATGGCCAGCAGCGACGTGTCCTCGCCCCCTCCTCCCCCGGCTTCCCCGCCTGCGGGGCCGGTGCGGTCCGGCTCGGCCGGACTCGGGCGTGCGGCGGCTGCCGGCGTGGCCGCGGCCCTCGCCGGGCTCGGCGCGGCCGAGCTGGTCGCCGCT
>NZ_SOHA01000043.1 GCF_004403065.1 Cryobacterium cryoconiti | reverse complement strand
GGTCATGGACGTGAATTCGCACTGCAGCCCCAGCGGGATCAACGTGATCCGACCAACGATCGGCTGTCCGGGGTCTACGCTCTCGCGAGACGCCGGGAGCGCGTCCACAAGGCACGAATAGCTTGGATCTCGGACCGCGTAAATCGCCGCAGCTGGCGGCAATGCCATGAAGATGGCCATCCCACACAACGCGGTAGCCGCCCATCCCCTCGTTCCCATTTGGCCATGCAACCACATCCCATTGCGCACGCCGGGACTTTCTCCTCAAGTCGCGGGACGCGACCGCACAGGGTTGGGTTTGTGAGCCGACGTGCAGGTGTCTCAGTAGGGTGGGGTCATGGTCAACGCTGCACATATCTTCCCGGTCGTTCCTGCAGATTTGATTGACACGCTCAACGCATGGGAACCCCTCGGGTATAACCAGGGCGCGCTTCGCGACGAGTACGTCGCCTTCGTCGGTGCCTCTCCGGGGTCTGCACTGGATCGCGACGGGGGTGCGGAGCACGTGACTGCAAGTTGTTTTGTCTTCACCCCTGATCTGGACCAGGTCCTGCTCTGCTTCCATAAGAAGGGTCGATTCTGGGTTCAGCTCGGCGGTCACGTCGAGGCAACGGACACATCAGTTGCCTCGGCAGCCCTCCGCGAAGCCCGTGAGGAAGGTGGCATCAACGACATCCGCCCGGTCGGCGCCATCCTCGATGTCGACCGGCACGCCCTGGGTGCAGGCTTTACACGGTGCAGCGTTCATTGGGACATCGGCTTCGGCGCAATCGCGAGGACAGACCTGGCCCCGTCCACCAGCGCTGAGAGCGAGGATGTCGCTTGGTGGCCAGTAACAGAACTGCCCGACAACGTGCCTGTGAACTTTGGGCACCGCATACAAAGGATTCTTGACGAAATCAGACACCAAAGTGATGTCGACTAGCCCATACCCGCCCGCGGCGGTTAACTCTTCCCCTGGACTTCACCGTGCTCGGAGTCGCGCTCAAATCTCTGCGGCAAACATCGTCTACTGGCTGATCGGAAGAAACTGCCGCTACTCACCGAATAGACGATCGAGGGGACAGAAGAACATCTCCCGCTGAGGGTTCGTCTTACGAGCTGCTCCGGATGTTCCCTCCTGGCCAAGCAATCGACGGCGTATTTCCCCGAACGACCTCGCGGTCGTAGGCTCGCGCTAAGTAGGGCACTCAGGTGTCCGCGAATCGAGGGGTGGTCGACATGGAATTCAGTGCTCTTTTTTGGTGGAACTTCTGGGTGGTAGTCCAGATTCTCGTTGTGGTTGGGGTCGTCGTGGCTCTGGGGCTTTTCATCCGCTGGGGGCGGCGCAAGAGCGCCAATCTGGAGGCAAGCCAACCCGCGGAAGGTCACGGGCCCGCTGCCGGTAAGTAGCGGGTGCAAGTCCCCTGCAGGAGGTTCCGGTGCGCATCTTCACTGGGGCCCTATCTTGAAGTATCCAAACGAACGGAACCGTCATGGACAGTCCAGCCGCACTTGCAGTCGCTCTCGCATCCGTCGTCGCCGTCCTCTACATCGCTGCTATCGCGTACGCCATCGTCCAGATTGCGCGAACCCGCGACCTGTCCGAGGTGGAGAAGGCCCTCTGGATGATCGCCGTCGTATTCGCGCCTCTGCTCGGCGCGCTCGTTTGGTACCTCGCCGGACCACACCCGTTCGGCCTTCGACTCACACACAAGGTTCGATAGACCTCGACCTTCATTTCCCTTCGCGGAGAGGGTTCTCCTAAGGACCCGGCTTGCGGGCGTCCGCGTGGACTGATTCTTGTCCTCGGCGTGGTCACGCTGATTGACTACTGGCATGGGAAACTTCGAGCTGAAGCGGGGCAAGGGCCACTCCAATGTCCCGCAGCGAAGCGATGTACCGCGTGCGCCTCTCCCGAACGATGAGCGCAAGAAATTGTTGTCGAGTCTCGTCTGGCAGGAACGCGCCCAAGTGGCGCTGGAGAGTGACCTCTCAATGGACGACCTGGCCGCACTCGTCCGCGACGAGGAGGTGACAGTGCGCCAGCTGACGTACGACCTCCACCGAGACATTTCTCCAGTGCTGCTAAACGAAGTCCTGGCCCTGTATCCCGATGACGCGCCACGGATGGCGTATCAAGTACATGCGCCGTTGGCCGCATTGCGATTGAAGCGGTTCAACTTCGCGTCACGCGACGATATCGAGAGATACCTTGCAGGAATCGGGGCCGATGAGGCCACGTCGCGGGCTTTTCTTTCGATCGTCAAGTCCCCGGAAACTGGGCTCCTCACGCTGGATGAGTTGATGGGAACCGTTTCCCACTGACGGAGGGTGACGCCTCGGCATTTTCATGTCCGAATCGACGGAGACCTGATCGTCCACGAAGAACAGCCCGGTTAGCGTTCCTCTTGCGTTGCTGTGCGCCTACCGCGGCGGATCGCGACGCTGTGCAAGCATTCCGTATGAAGATCACCATGCGGCAGGCCACCTCCACCGATCACTCCTGGCTATTCGATCTTCACGAGAGCGCGCATCGCGCCCTCGTTGAACAGGCCTACGGGCCCTGGGATCACGAGCAACAGATCGGATTCTTTGCCTCGCTCGTCAGCGAACACGACATCCGAATCCTTGAAACGGACGGCAAGAGCGTCGGCGCTGTATATCTCGGCACCAGGGATCAAGACACTTGGCTGGAACTCATCGAAGTGGCGCCCAGCGCGCAAAACCAGGGCGTTGGATCAGCGGCGCTAGGACTAGTCGCTCATCAAGCGTCCAGCCAGGGGCACGGTACTTTGCTGCAGGTCCACCGGGTGAACCGAGACGCGAAGCGACTCTATGAGCGCGAAGGATTCACCCCCTTCGGAGAGACAGCGACACACTTTCTCCTGCGCCGCCCGTAGCGCTCGGAGGCTCCGCTTTTCAAAGGTTCAGATAAGGCCAGACCCGGAGCCCGCGCCGGTCTGTTGACTGCCGTCCAGACGACCAAGTCTGCACGGTAAGGGTTCCTCATGCGTCACCCTTGACGCGCCGTAGCAGGTGGGTGGTACAGTCAGCTGTATCAATCGAATGATACGGCTCGAGGAGTGGAAATGCTCGCAGTGACGATAGCTCCAATTGGCGGGCTTGTCCTTGCCGTGTTGTGGGTCGGCCTTCGCCCCCCGAGAGGCGCGGCTGGCTCGCCTTGGAAGGTACGCGGTTTCACTCTGGTCGGCGTCGGTATCGCACTTTTCGGTGCTCTGATCGTCGAGTTGAGCGGGAATACCGCTTACTCAGCAGTGACTTCTCCTTTGCCGCTGACTTGGGTACCAGGCGATTGGCGGTACGTGGTTCCGCTCATCTCCGGTCTCGCGGGCGTTCTCGTGTTGATGCTGCCGTTGCTCGGCCGCCGGTCGAGAGGGTCTGCGCAGCTCGCGCGGCGGACTGCCTTCAGCTTCGCGGGAGGCAGGTGGCCCGTCTTCGCCGGCGCACTCATGGGGATAGTCGTCATACTCAGTGTTGCGGCCGGATTTGCATCTAGCCCGGACGATGTCGGCCGTTACCGCATGTTCGCGATGGATTCTGGTGCGGCTGAGATTCGCATCCTGATTTATGGCTGGTACTACTCACTCCCGAGCCTTATCGCCATTGCGCTGTTTGCTGGAGCCGCGGCATTCACGCTGAGAGTGATCGCTCATCCGCCGCTGGCTGCCGACACGCACCACGACACCGCAATTCGGAGGGAACGAACGCGGAACGTGATGGGTGTCTTTGCCGGGGGTCTTCTCGTGCATCTTGGCGCTGTACTGACCTTCCTTGCCTATACCGGGACAAGCAATGTCGGAGTATTTCAGGGCGAGGACATCATCCCGATCATCGCGCCGTTTGCTGCGTTCGGCCCGCTGCTCTGGATGCTAGGCGGGGCGGTATCTGTGCTCGGCTTCGCTTGCTGGTTCGAGATCGCGCTCAGCAGTGTGCGGCGTCCCGCGCGTAGACGAGTGAGCGTCTCCTGACATGGAGATCGAACTCCGGGGGTCGACGCCACCCGCTGATCAGATCCGCGAACAGATCAGTGGATTGATAGCGGCAGGGCGAATGGGCGCCAGCGAAAAGCTTCCTTCCGTGCGGCAACTCGCACGTGACCTCGGCGTCGCACCAGGGACCGTTGCCAAGGCATATCGGGCGCTGGAAACGGATGGTTACGTTGAAGCACGTGCGGGTGGCAGCACACGCGTCAGCGCGAAGGCCAGTCCCACTCCTCGACCCGTAATCGAAGCGGCTCGTCACCTATCAGTCATCAGCACGTCTGAGGGTGTTTCCCTGGATGAAGCCATTCGCCTGCTGCGGGTGGTCTGGCCAAACTAGCAACTCCAGCGGCGTTCAATCCCAAAGACGACCGACAACGCATTCCTCACACTGGACGCACTGATGCAAACCATCTCCCGCTGAGGGTTCGCCTTGCAGGACAGTCCGTCCTACAACGCGAACTCGACCGCTAGCTACTGCCTCGGTGTTGGCGCTGGATGGTTCGATAGATGGTGGAGCGGGCAACGTTGAAGAGTTCAGCAAGCTCGGCCGTTGTGCGGGTACCAGCGTTGTAGACCTCCATCAAGTGCTTCTGTTGCGCCGGGGACAGCTTTGGTGGTTTTCCGCGCAACCGGCCATTTGCTTTCGCCACTTGCATGCCCTCTTTCGTTCGAGCACGGATGAGATCTGACTCGAATTCCGCGACCATGGCGAGGACGTTGATGAGGAGCCGGCCGACTGGATCATTCGGATCATGCACGGAGCCGCCGATGCTGAGCTTCACTCCCCTGGCGGTCAGCTCATCGACGATGTCTTTCGCATCCCGGAGCGACCTGACCAGACGATCGAGTTTGGCCACCACGAGTGTGTCCCCGCTCCTGCAGGCAGCTAGCGCTTCTCGTAATCCCGGCCTCGCACGGTTGGTTCCCGTCAAGCCATGATCGGTGTAGATCAGATTCGATCTAACGCCCAGTCGTTCCAAGGCGTTTTGTTGGGCGGTATGGTCTTGCTCATTTGTGGATACGCGCGCGTACCCGATCAGTAGTTCATCCATGACGGCACACTTCACCTCGACCTACAGGGCCGTCAACGGTTCTCCATTGAGATCGGGACTGGTATGCTTTTACTACTTAGTAAAAGGTGGTGATTGGCATGACAGCAGGTGTTCTTGCTCGTTCCGCCAGGGCTGCGAGCGGACTCACGCAAAGCCAGCTCGCGATTCGCTCAGGGATCGCCGGCTCGTCGCTCTCCCTGATTGAACACGGCAAGCGCGAACCGACGGTCGCCACACTCGAGGCACTGTTGCGAGCGACCCGCCACACGATTGTCACAGTCCCGACGGTACGCAGCGATGCTGCCCGCATCGCCGCGGAGATCGGCGACGCAATCAATAGATCAGATGAAGTCTCGGCGTTCCGGCGATTCCTCCAACTCGCCGACAACCTCGCTTCAGAACGCGGAGCCACCCGAGTCGGACTCGCGTTGAGCGAGCCGTCCCCCACCGGGTCCGAGCGATGGGACGCCGCGATCGCCGCGATTTGCGAATACCGGCTCAAAGCAGACGCCCTGCCCGTTCCGGATTGGGTCACCAGGCAAATTGGACACCCTGACGGCCCCTGGGCACCGCGCACAAGCGACTACGACATCCCGGCAGACCCGACGCGAGTACCCGTCGAGTTCCTCCGCCGCGGCATCCTGATTGAAGCCGAAACCCTGGAAAGCGTCTAATGCCAGGAGATCAACTCGACCGCGACGACCTTATCCGCGGCATCAACGCGGTTATCGCCAAACTCCGCGCGGCCGGCCAGCCTGCAGGCATCCGAATCGCTGGAGGAGCTGCACTCGCTCTTCGGTACTTCGACCGCCGCACAACCGCAGATGTCGATGCGCACCTGCAGCCAGAGCAACCTATCTTGAAGGCAGCAGTTGAAGTCGCCAACGAGAACGGCTGGCCGCAGGACTGGCTCAACAGCAACGCCACAATGTTTCTACCGTCCTACGGGGCTGACCTTGGCTGGGAGGTCCTCTACGCGAACGAGGACATCACGGTGGAAGTGGCCTCGCCCCGGGCACTGCTCGCTATGAAGCTCAACGCATCACGCCCGGGGCGCGACGTGCAGGACATCGCCAACCTGCTCGCGATCTGCGATGTTCGTGAACTCAGTGCGGCCGAGGAATTGCTGAATGACTTCTTCCCGGGAGACGGGCTCCCAGACAAAGCACTGCGCCTCCTCGAACCCATCTTCAAGCAGGGGATCCCCGCAGTCCCAGCATCGCCGCCCCCTCCCCTCCTAGGTACGCGCACCTCACATCGAGCACCTCAACAACAGTCGGGTCCCGCAGAATAGGGGAGCTCCGCGGTTCCCAAATGGCCTTCAGCTGCCAACGCCGACTCGAAGCCATGGCGGCCAATTCTGTGCCCCACGAGGGTCCCCCTTGCGGGCAAATTTTTGTCCAGCTTTCACGAACCACGGGCCAGCGTAATTCCCCGTTACTCTGAGCCCATGAAGAGCAAACCGGATGAACCGGCTATGGCGCGAGCTTCGTTGCGCTGGACGCTGCCGGCTGCCGTGATCGCCGTCGTCTCTATTCTGTTGATCTGGGTAGCCCAATCGCTACCCACTATTTGCCCCGCGATTTACCCCGCTCCGGCAAGCTGCGCTCCTGATGCACGCTCGGGTCCCGCACTTCTTGGCAGCGCCCTCCTCGTTGCCCTGTTTGTGGCGCTGCTGGTCACCGGCGCGGTACTTCAACCCAGACGCCGCGAAAAAGCATTGCGGGTCCTTTTGATCGTGCTTGTCGTGGCTGCCGTCGTCGCGCCTCTATGGACTCTCACCCGTTCCGGCTTCGCACTCGGTTAGCGTTCGAGCTTCGTTTCGCGGTCCGTGGGCGCACCCAGCCCTAGTCCGTTTCGCTAGCACTCTCCCGGCGTCTCTCTGCATCCAGAAGGACTCGCCGACGGCTACTCCCCTGGACCAGCACCAAGCCAGCCGCGAGAACGGAAGCAGCTGAAGTGGCGAGCATAACGG
>NZ_SOHA01000026.1 GCF_004403065.1 Cryobacterium cryoconiti | reverse complement strand
GACGGGCGGCGAGCAGCGGGCGGCGAGCGGAGCGCTAGTCGGCGAGGGGGCGGCGCGGCGCCCGCGGCGCGGGGGGCGGCGGCACCTGCTTCGCGGCAACGATGTCGGCGAGCGCGAGGGTGACCAGACCGCGTTTGGTCTCGACCGTGCAGCCGGTGTCGGTGACGGAACGCAGGTAGCCCACGGCATCCGTCACCCCACCCTCGATGCGGGTGCGCACCACGATTCTGGTGCCGAGGGCGGTGGTGGAGACGAAGTTGGCGGCGGCGAGGCTCATCCGGCTGAGCCTAGCCCCGACTCACCGGAGGCGGCTGAAGGACTCCACCTTGCGCACGTCGCCGGCGATCAGGATGACGTCGTCGGCCTCGAGTTGCGTGTCGAGGGTCGTGTAGCTCCAACCCTGTCCGGGCCGGTTGTACGCGGTGACCGTGACCCCGTGGATGGTGCGCACGCTCGATTTGCCCAGCGGCACTCCGATGATCTCCAGCGGCGGGTTCGTCTTCACCAGGGCGAAGTTCTCGTCGATCTCGATGTAGTCCTGCATCACTCCGCGCACCAGGTGCGCCACCCGCTTGCCCATGTCCTTCTCGGGGTAGATGACATGCCTGACCCCGATCTGGCGCAGAATCTCGCCGTGCGGGTCACTGACCGCCTTGGCCCAGATGTTCGGGATGCCCAGCTTGAGCAGCAGGCTCGCGGTGAGGATGTTCGCCTGGATATCGCTGCCGATCGAGACGACCGCACTGCTGAAGTCCGGCACCGAGAGCTGGCGGAGGGTGTCCTCCTTGGTGGAGTCGGCGCGCACCACATGGGTGAGCAGGCCGTTGTGCGCCTGCACGATCTCCTCGTTGCCGTCAATGCCGAGCACCTCGCTCCCGCTGGCCATGAGCTCCATCGCGAGGGCGCTGCCGAACCGGCCCAGGCCGATCACGACGATTGCATCCGCTTCGGCCATGCGCGCGGGCTGCTGGTGCCCGAACAGGGAAAACTTAGCCAATGATGGGCCTCTCTTTCGGGAATTCGTACGCGATGGGGCGTTCCCGCAGGGCGAGCGCCGAGGCGAACCCCATCGGGCCCAGACGGCCGATGAACATGAGCAGCATCAGGATGACCTGACCCGCCGGGGGCAGACTGGCGGTGATCCCGGTCGACAGCCCCACGGTGCCGAAGGCGGAGATCACCTCGAAGAGCAGTTCGTCGAGGCCGAGATCGGTGATCAGCATCAGGGCGACCGTGGAGATCGTGATCACGGCGACGGCGAGGAGCACGATCGTGATCGCCTGGCGGTGCACGGCCCGGGAGAGACGCTTGCCGAAGACGTTCACGGCGACCTCGCCGCGGATCTCCGTGAGCAGGATGAAGAACAACACGGCGAAAGTGGTGATCTTGATGCCGCCGGCGGTGCCGGCCGGGCCGCCGCCGATCAGCATGAGCACGTCCATGCCGAGCAGGCTCGCCGAATCCATGGCGCCGATGTCAAGGCTGTTGAACCCGGCCGTGCGGGTCTGCACCGACTGGAAGAAGCCGACCAGCAGCTTGCTCGGCCAGTCGAGCGGGCCGAGTGTGCCCGGGTTGTTCCACTCCACACCGGTGATGTACACGGTGCCCGCGACCAGGAGGGTGGTGGTGCCGACCAGCACGATGCGGGTGTTCATCGACCATTTCAGCGGGTTCCGCAGGTGCTTGCGCAGCTGCATGATCACGGGGAAGCCCAGCCCGCCGAGGATCACGGCGGCGGCGATGGGCAGGCAGATGAACGGGTCGGTGGCGTAGGAGATGAGGTTGTCACTGAACAGGGCGAAACCGGCGTTGTTGAACGAGGACACGGAATGGAACACTCCGAGCCACACGGCGCGGCCGAGCGGTTCGCCGTAACCGGTGGAGAACCGCAGGGTCAGCAGCACCGCGACGATGAACTCCACGATCAGGGAGATGCGCACGACGCCGAGAACCAGACCCCGGACATCCTCGAGCCCGAAGCTCTTCACCTCGGCAGCGGCGGTCATGCGTGAACGGAGGGACATTTTGCGGATCACGGCGAGCCCGAGGACCGACGCGAACGTCATGATCCCGAAACCGCCGATCTGGATCAGCAGCAGGATGATGACCTGGCCGAACGGCGTCCAGTAGGTGGCGGTGTCGACGAGGGTCAGCCCGGTCACGCAGACGGCCGAGGTGGCGGTGAAGGCCGCGATCAAAAGTGAGGTCCCACCAGGCCCCGGCGTGGCGATCGGGATCATCAAAAGCACGGTGCCGACCAGAACGGCGCCGGCGAATCCGGCGACGACGACCTGCGCCGGATGCGGCCGGCTGCGCGGGACGCGCGGACCGCTTCTATGAAGGGACAGGGATGGCACTCGCTCACTATACGGTTCACGGATGCCGCCCGGAACAGTAGCTTCCGCACACAAACGGAAACAGGACTAATCTGTGTACACCGGCGAGGGGGAAACCAAGGGTGAGATTTAACGGGGGTGTGCGCATGCATGCGCACGCTTTGCGACCCCAGGGTCGGGTGCTCCTTCAGTCGGGGTTGTCCGTCCTCGCGCTCGTCGCGCCCGTTTCCGCCGTTCTGTTCTGGCTCACCATCCCCACCGGAACCTGGCAGCCCGTCGCCGCGGCCCAGGGCCTGCTGCTGGCCATCTGCGCCTTCGCCTACCTCTCCTACACGCGCACCATCATCCGGGTCGACGCCGAGGGTATCTCGGAGCGCGGCTTCCTGGGCCGCGTCGTGAGCTTTTCCACCGCCGAGGTCGGCAGCGTGGTGCTGCTGGAGCTGTACCAGAGCGGCGCGCTCGACACCCAGCCGCAGCTGTTCGTGACCGGCACCGACGGTCGGTTGCTCGTGCGCATGCGCGGCCAGTACTACTCGCGCGGCGCCATGGAAACCGTGGTCGATCAGCTTGCCGTTCCCGTGGTGCGGGTGCCCGAGCCGATGACCCTGCAGGACCTCAACCGGGCGCGCCCCGAGCTGCTCTACTGGTTCGAGCGGCGCTTCACCGGCCACACGGAGTAACCCGCAGCATCCGTCTTGCCCGCCGTCAACGGCGAGTCAACGGCGACGCCGGGTGCCGAAGATGCCGCCCACCACGCCGGTCAGGATCGTTTTCGTGACGGATGACCCGAGCACCTGCTCGAGCACGCTCTTCTGGGCGCGCGCGGGCGTTCGGGTGCGCGTTCCGGGCTGCGTCTGCCGCATCAGCCGGTCGTACTCGGCCTGAGCCTTCTTCTCGGCCTTCGCCTCGAGCACCTGTCGGGCGTCCCGCTCCTTCTCGGCGACGGCGGCCGCCTCGGCCTGGTCCAGGGCGTCCTGCTCGGCCTGCGCGGCCTGGTTCGCCTCTTCCAGCCGGGTCGCCAGAATCTCGCGCGCGGAGTCCCGGTCGATGGCGGCGCCATACCGGGCGAGCAGCGGCGAGGCTGCCACCAGGGCGTCGACGTGGTCCGGCGGCGTCGGTACCATCGCTCCCTGCGGGGCCCGCAGACGGGTCCAGGCGACCGGGCTGGGTGCCCCTTTCTCGTTCATCACGGTGACGATCGCCTCGCCGGTGCCGAGTGTGGTGAGCACCTCCTCGAGGTGGTAGCCGGAGTGCGGATAGGTCGAGACGGATGCTCTCAGCGCCTTGGAATCATCCGGCGTGAACGCCCGAAGCTGGTGCTGCACCCGGGATCCGAGCTGCGCCAGCACGTCGCCCGGCACGTCTTTCGGGGTCTGGGTGATGAAGAAGATGCCGACACCCTTCGACCGGATCAGGCGCACCGTCTGGGTGATCGAGTCGAGGAAGCCCCGTGACGCGTCCGTGAACAGGAGGTGGGCTTCATCGAAGAAGAAGACCAGTTTGGGCTTGTCCTGGTCGCCGACCTCGGGCAGGTCGTTGAACAGATCCGCCAGCAGCCACATCAGGAACGTGGAGAACACGGCCGGTTTGTCCGCCACGCCGGGCACCTCGAGCAGGCTGACCACGCCGCGGCCGTCGGCGGTGGTGCGCAGGAAGTCGAGCGTGTCGATCTCCGGTTCGCCGAAGAACACGTCGGCACCCTGGGCGGCGAAGACGGTGAGTTCGCGCAGGATCACCCCCACGGTGGCCTTCGAGAGCCCGCCGAGCTCGGTGAGTTCGCCCGCGGCCGCGTCGCTGATCAGATAGGTGAGCACGGCGCGCAGGTCGGTCAGGTCGAGCAGTGGAAGCCCGGCCTGGTCGGCGTAGTGGAAGACGAGACCGAGGCTGGACTCCTGCGTGTCGTTGAGGCCGAGCACCTTGCTGAGCAGCAGCGGTCCGAAACCGGCCACGGTGGCCCGCAGCGGGATGCCCCGGCCGACGCCGCCGAGGGAGAAGAATTCGGTCGGGGATGCCGTGGGCAGCCAGTCCTGCCCGATCGCCTGCGTTCGCGCCAGCAGTTTGTCGGTCGGGGTGCCCGCGCCGGCGATGCCCGACAGGTCGCCTTTGATGTCGGCGGCGAACACCGGCACGCCGTGGGCGGAGAACTGCTCGGCGAGCAACTGCAGGGTTCTGGTCTTGCCCGTGCCGGTGGCCCCGGCGATCAGCCCGTGCCGGTTGGTCATCGCCAGCGGTATCCGGATGGGCACGTCCGGCCGGGCGTCGCCGTTGACGAGGGCACCCAGCTCGAGCGCCGGAGCGTCGAAGGCGTAGCCGGCGCGGGTGGCGTCGACCTGGTCCTCGGTGAGAGGGAGAGGGCCGGCCGGGGGCGGGGTGCTCGCAGTCATGGCAGGAATACTAGTCCCGGCCGGGGCGCGGTAGCCAGCGGTCCGCCCCGCGCGATCCGCACGACCCGCACGACCCGCACGACCCGCGGCCCGCGCGACCCGCTAGTGTCCGCGCCCCGAGACCACGTCAGCGACGGATGCCAGCGGTGACGTCGTCTGCCGCCGGGTGCGCTCGGCGTGGTCGGCCAGCGAGTACGCGCGGTAGAGGGCGTGCACGGCGAGCCAGCGCAGCGGCTCCGGCTCCCAGTTGCGCACCCGGTGGTTCACCCACGGCAGCCGGGTGAGCCCGGTGTCGTGGCCGAGGATCAGGTCGGTCAGCGTGCGCCCGGCCAGATTCGTCGTCGCCACCCCGGTGCCCACGTAGCCGCCGGCCCAGGCCAGCCCGGTCGCCGGGTCGAGCCCCACGGTCGCCGCCCAGTCGCGCGGCACGCCGAGCACCCCCGACCAGGCGTGGTCGATCGCCACGCCCGCCGTCGCCGGGAAGAACCGGGTCAGGATGCCGCGCAGCGCCGCCACCGTGCTCTCCGGGGTCTGCCCGTCGGAATCCGTCTGCGACCCGAACCGGTACGGCACGCCCCGGCCGCCGATCGCGATGCGGTCGTCCGCGGTGCGCTGAGCGTACATGTAGGCGTGCGCCATGTCGCCGAGCGTCTCCCGGCCCTCCCAGCCGATGCTCGCCCAGACGGATTCGCTGAGCGGCGCGGTCGCGATCAGGGTGGAGTTCATCGGCAGCCAGGCCCGGTGCAGGCCCTTCAGTCCCGCCGTGAACCCCTCGGTGGCGCGCACCACGAACTCCGCGTCCACGGCTCCCCGGTCGGTGATCGCCCGGTGCGGGGTGATCTCGCTGACCCGGGTGTTCTCGAAGATCTCCACGCCGAGGCCCTCCACCACCCGGGCGAGCCCGGCCGCGAGCTTGGCGGGGTTGATGCGCGCGCAGTGCGGGTGCCACATCGCCCCGGTGGCGCCGGCCACGTCGATGCGGGCGCGCGCCGCCGCCGGGGAGAGGAGTTCGACATCCGTCATGTCCCAGGCCTGCTCCGCCCGAGCGGATGCCTCCAGGCGCCGTTGCTGCGGCTGGTCGTAGGCCACCGTGAACTCGCCGCCCTTGACGATGTCGGCGTCGATGCCCTCGGTTGCGGCGACCCGGATCACCTCGTCGACGGTGTCGTTCAGACCGGTCTGGAACCGGGCCGCCGCATCCCGGCCGTGGGATTTCACGTACTGCTCTCGGCCGCCGGTGATCGAGTTGGTCAGCCAGCCGCCGTTCCGCCCCGACGCTCCGTAGCCGGCGAAGCGCTGCTCCACGATCACGATCCGCAGGGCCGGGGCGGCCTTCTTCAGGTAGTAGGCCGTCCACAGTCCGGTGTACCCGGCGCCCACGATGCACACGTCGGCGGTGGCCGGCCCGGGCAGCGGCTCCCGCGGGGCAGGCCGGCCGAGCTGGTTCCACCAGAAGGAGACATCGCCATTGATCATTCCCGCACCGCTTTCATTCCGACGGATGTTGCGCGTTCAGTGAGAGCATCATCTCGCATCCTCCCCCGGTCCCGCCCCTGCCGCGCCCGCACCTCGCCCGCCCACGTGCCCGTTCCGGTCGAGAGTGCCCGTTCCGCCGGTCACTCTCGACCGGAACGGGCACTCTCGCGGGCAGGCGCTCCGGGCGCTGCCCCTAGGCTGAACGGATGACTGACCCCGGAATCACCAGCAAATCCTTCGCCCCCACCCCGTCCACGGGGCCGTCCGGGTTCGGGACGACGCGTGTGATCGTCGGCAGCGTGCTCTGCTTCCTCAGCCTCTTCTCGCTCCCCCGCGGACTGTCGCTGCTGCTGCTCGGACTCCTGCGCCCGGAAGCCACCACCTCGGCCGCAACAGCGCTCGGCATCGCCATCTTCGGGGCCGCGCTCCTCACCGCGGGCATCCTGCTCATCGTCAGCGGCGCCAAGCGCCGCCGGGCTGCCCGCACCGCGCAGTAGCGCGGCTGCCCGCCCGGACTCCTCCCCCCGCCCCGTGGGCCGCCCCGGACGCCCGCATCCGCGTCACGCGGGTGCTGCGCCGCTGCGCGGATGGCACGCCGGGCGCGAAACGGCGCA
>NZ_SOHA01000008.1 GCF_004403065.1 Cryobacterium cryoconiti | reverse complement strand
CGGTGCGCGGCGACTACCGGCGCGGGCGGGCGGTGCCGGGCGACTACCGGCGCGGGCGGGCGGCGTCCAGCCGCGCGGCAGCCAGGCGCTCGGCGGCGGCGAGGGTCGTGATGCCCTGCTCACGGGCATCCGTGAAGATCTCTGCGACGACGTCGCCGATCGCGGCGACCCGCTCGGCCACCCGGGCCAGGTCGGCGTTCGGCTCCGAGGCCAGGGCCAGGTAGATCACCCCGCCCGCGTTCACGACGAAGTCGGGGGCCCAGAGGATGCCGCGGGCATCCAGCTGGGCGGCTCCCTCCGGCTGGGCGAGCTGGTTGTTGGCGGCGCCGACGACCCCGAGCACGTTGAGTTCCCCGATCACGCGGGCGGTCAGCACCCCGCCGAGACCGCAGGGCACGAACAGGTCGGCCGGCACGTGGTGCACCTCGTCGACCGGAACCCACTCGGCCCCGAGGCCGGCGGCGAACTCCTGCTTGCCGAGGTTGACGTCACTGACGGTGAGCCGGGCGCCGGCGGCGGCCAGGGTTGCGGCAAGGCGCCCGCCGACCTGGCCGAGGCCGGAGATCACGATGTGCCGTCCGGAGACCTCGCGGCTGCCGAACAGGGCATCGAGGGTGGCGAGCACGCTGGCGTACACGCCGGCCGCGGTCGCGTCGGCCGGTTCGCCCACGCCGCCGCTGGCGGCCGGCAACCCACAGACGTGGTCGGTGCGCTCCTTCACCACGGCCATCAGCTCGGCGTTCGTGCCGACATCCTCAGCCGTCATGTAGGCGCCGTCCAGGCTCTCGATGGCGTCACCGAGGTCGAGCATCGCGTCGCGTCGCTCCGCCTCGCTCAGCTCGACCCCGAACGGCAGGTGGATGACGGACTTTCCGCCGCCCCGGTTCAGCCCGGCGACAGCGTTCTTCAGGGTCATCGCCGCGGACAGGCGCAGGGCGTCGGCGACGGCATCCGTCCAGTTCTCGTACTGCCACAGCCGGGCGCCGCCGAGGGCCTGGCCCAGCCGGGTGGAGTGCACGGCCACGGTGATCACGAGGCCCGAACGGATGCCGGTGGTGATCACCACGCGTTCGTGCGTGAACGGGAGGCCGATCAGGGCATCCAGCGAGGTGGTGGGGTGCGTGAGCGTCATGGGTGGTTCTCCTCGCTGGTCGGCCTTGTGGGCTCATCGTGCCGCCGCGATCGTGGCGCGTCGACTGCACCAGACTAGTCACCCGACTCCTCGAACGCTCGCCTTGAGCCGCGGCGCGTCAGCGCTCCTCCGCCGGCCCCCTCTGCACGGGGATGGTGGCGGTGAACTCGGCCGCCCGCGCCTTGGCATTCTCGTCGCCGGAGAACAACCCGATGGGCGCGGTGACGGGGTGCGCCGGCTCTGAACGCGCGGGGGCCGGCGCCCGCGGGGTTTCCCGCCGCAGCTCCATCCGGCCGACCGGCAGCGCCTCCGGATTGTGGGTGTTGATCCAGTCGATCAGGTTCTCTCGCACCAGACAGCGCAGGTCGAACAGGGTGGGAGCGTCGGCGGCGGAGACCAGCACGCGCACGCGCACGAAGCCGCCCACGGCATCCGTCACCTGGAGCACGACCACGCGTTCGTCCCAGAGCTCGGTCTGCGCGACGATGCGGTCGAGTTCCACGCGCATGCCCGCCGGGTCGACGCGCCAGTCGAGGTCGAACTCGACCGCGCCGAGCAGCTCGCTGTTGTGCCGCGTCCAGTTCTGGAACGGGTTGGTCGTGAAATAGGTGGACGGCAGCACCATCCGGCGGTCGTCCCAGATGTGCACGACCACATAGGTGAGCGTGATCTCCTCGATCTTGCCCCACTCGGTCTCGACGATCACGACGTCGTCGACCCGCAGGGCGTTGTTGAAAGCCAGCTGGATGCCGGCGAACACGTTCGCGAGCGTGGACTGCGCGGCCAGGCCGGCGACCACACTGAGCAGGCCGGCGGAGGCGAACAGGCTCGCGCCGAGGGTCGCGGCGCCGGGGATGCTGAGCAGCACGGCCCCGATCGCGCAGATAATGACCACGACGACGCCGATCCGGCGCAGCATCCGCAGCTGGGTGCGCACGCGGCGAGCGACCCGGTTGTCACGCACGTCCACGCGGTAGCGGGTGGCGGCCACCTCCTCGAAGAAGTAGAACAGCGCACAGACCAGCCAGGTGGCCGCGGCGATGAACAGAGCCCGGAAGATGAAGTCGACCAGACGCTCGATCTCCTCTGAGCTGTCCAGGAACACGGTGTTGACCGACCAGATCGCGCCCACCAGCAGGGTCAGCCGGAACGGTACCCGCACCAGGCCGACCAGCGTGCGCGCCCAGGTCTTTTTACGGCCGGCCACCCGGAACACCAGGGCGGTGATCGCCGTGATTCCCACGGCGGCCACAACCGCGATCGCCAGGGCGATCAGGTAGTCGGTCTGCACGAATCCCTCGAGATCGGGCACGATGCTCCTTCCGGCCGGGACGGTTCTGATGAAGCCACGGACCCCTCAATCGTGCCAGACTCCGTGGCCGACTCCGGAGAAAACGGATGCCGCCGATCTCCTGAGTCAGCCACAGGGGGGATTCCCCCGCGAACGCCTAGTGGAAGAAGTGGCGCTCCCCGGTGAAGTACATGCTGACGCCGGCATCCGTCGCCGCCTGGATGACCTCGGCGTCGCGCACCGAACCGCCGGGCTGAACGACGGCCGTGACGCCCGCGTCGAGCAGCACCTGCAGGCCGTCCGCGAACGGGAAGAACGCGTCCGAGGCCGCGACCGAGCCGGCCGCCCGGTCGCCGGCCCGCAGCACCGCAAGGTGACAGGAGTCGACCCGGTTGACCTGGCCCATTCCGACGCCCACGGATGCCCCGCCGCGTGCCAGCAGGATGGCGTTCGACTTCACGGAGCGGCAGGCCTTCCACGCGAACTCGAGGTCCGCCCGGGTGGCCTCGTCGACCTCGGCGCCGGCCGCGAGGGTCCAGGCCGAGGAGTCGAGGTCGTCGAAGGTGTCGGACTCCTGCACGAGCAGGCCGCCGGAGATCTGGCGCAGCTCCAGCGAGGAGCGGTGGTAGTCGGCCGGCAGCTCGAGCAGGCGGATGTTCTTCTTGGCGCTGAGAAGCTCGAACGCGGCCGGCTCGAAGCCCGGGGCGACGAGCACTTCGGTGAAGATCTGGCTGACGGTCTCGGCCATGCCGAGGGTGACCGTGCGGTTGGCGGCGATGACGCCGCCGAAGGCGGAGATCGGGTCGCAGTCGTGCGCGCGGTGGTGCGCGGAGGCGATCGCATCGGGTGCCTTGGGGTTGGCGACGGCGATGCCGCAGGGGTTGGCGTGCTTGATGATGGCCACGGCCGGTTCGGCGAAGTCGTAGGCGGCGCGCACGGCGGCGTCCGCGTCGACGTAGTTGTTGTACGACATCTCCTTGCCGTGACGCTGAACGGCCTGCGCGATGCCCTGGCCTCCTTCGCCGAGGTAGAGCGCAGCGGCCTGGTGCGAGTTCTCGCCGTAGCGGAGCACGGCACTGCGGGTGGCCTCGATGACGAGGGTCTCGGGGAACGGCATCTCGTCAGCGAGGGCGTCACCGATCACGGCGTCGAACTCCTCGAGGATGTCCTCGTCGAGGGCCGCGGCGTCGTCCTGCCACTGGTCGTAGACGTTCTCGGTGAACCAGGCGGAGACGCTCAGGTCGTAGCCGGCGGTGTGCTCGAAGGCCAACGACGCCAGCTTCTGGCGCAGTGTCAGCGGGGTGCCGCCGGCCACGACGGCGGCGATGATCTCGTCGTAGTTGTCGGGGTCCACCACGATGGCGACATTGGCGTGGTTCTTCGCCGCGGCACGCACGAGGGCAGGTCCGCCGATGTCGATCTGCTCGATCACGTCGGCCGGGGACGCGCCCGCCAGGGCGGTCTCGACGAACGGGTACAGGTTCACGACGACGAGCTGGAACGCCTCGATGCCGAGATCGGCCAGCTGCGCCTCGTGCGCTTCGAGGCGCAGGTCGGCGAGGATTCCGGCGTGCACTCCGGGGTGCAGGGTCTTGACCCGGCCGTCGAGGGATTCGGGGAAGCCGGTGACCGCGGAGACATCCGTCACAGCGTGGCCCGCGGCGCGGATGGTGGCCGCCGTGGACCCGGTCGACACGATTTCGACGCCGGTCGCCGCGAGGGCGGCGGCCAGCTCGATCAGCCCGGTCTTGTCGCTCACCGAGATCAGGGCGCGCCGCACGGGCACGACGTCGCGGTGGCGGTACAGGCTCTGGGCGTTGGTGGGACCGCTCATATGTGGGAATGCTCCTTGAGATCGACGTGTCCGTTGGCGATGTCGAGCACGGCCTGCACCAGCAGGCGACGCTCGACGAGTTTGATGCGGTCGTGCAGGGATGCCTGAGTGTCACCCGGCAGCACCGGCACCCGTTCCTGCGCGATGATCGGCCCGTCGTCGACACCGGTGTCGACGACGATCAGGCTGGCGCCGGTTTCGGCGACCCCGGCGGCCAGGGCGTCGCGCACACCGTGGGCCCCGGGGAATTCGGGCAGGTAGGCCGGATGCGTGTTGAGCAGGTTCGGGGTCAGCGCGGCCACGACCCGGGGCGGCAGCAGGCGCATGAAGCCGCTCAGCACGACGAGGTCGGCATCCCACTGCTGGATCTGCGCGAGGAGCTCGTCGCCCCACGCCTCCCGGGACGGGTGCGACGTGAACGGAACCGTGAACGTGGAAATGCCGTACTCCTCGCCCAGCTCGAGCCCGTCGGCGTCGCGGTCGGCGCCGATGGCCACCACGCGCGCGGGGTATTCGGCGTCGCGGCAGGCCTCGAGCAGGGAGCGCAGGTTGGATCCTCCGCCGGAGATCAATACGACCAAGTTCAGCACGGGAGAAGCCTACCGTTCGGCGGCCACATGGGGGCCACCCACCTGTGACGCGGGGATGCGGGCGGGCCCGTCAGCGGCGAGGGAGTGAGTTGCGGAGCTTCCCGAGCAGGCGGCCGGCGCCGCCCGTTGCGCCGTTCTTCGCGCCGCCCGTTGCCGCGGCCCGAGCCGCGGGCGCGGGCGTGAACAGTCCGAGGCAGGCCGCGACGCCCACCTCGGCGGCGGCGAGCACGCCCACCAGGAACGGGTTCGGCCCGACCTCGACGAGCCGGCCCGGGCCGACCGCTCCGCCCGACCACCAGGCCAGCAGGCCGAGCAGCACGCCGGCGACGAGACCGGTGCCGAGACCGGTGAGCAGCCGCGCCGTGATGGTGGGGGCAGGGGCATCCGTGGCACCGGTGCGCTGACGCAGGATGACGGCGGCGAGAAAGCCGATCAGCACGGGAACGAGCAGGCCGACGAACCCGAACGCAAGGCTGCCCTGGGGCAGCACGCCGAGGATGGGCAGTCCCGGCACGGTGCCGAGCGCCGTTCCCACCGGCGAGACGCTGGTTCCCACGCCCACGGCGATGCCGGGACCCACGAACCACGACGCTGCCCAGATGACCAGGTTCGGGATCAGCGCGAGCTGGGCGATGGTGAGCGCGATGCCACCCAGAACCCCGGCCTGCACCGTCTCGTAGAGTCCGATGATGGTGGCGTAATTGGTCAGGATCAGCACGAACACCGTGAGGCCGGCAACGCAGAGGATGCCGGCGGCCGCGGCCGTGCCGCCCCGCAGCGCCGCGACGACGCCCGCACGAACCGGGGCCGGGAGCACCCCGGCGACCGGGCGACGTCCGGCGCCG
>NZ_SOHA01000029.1 GCF_004403065.1 Cryobacterium cryoconiti | reverse complement strand
GATGTGCCGTCTCGGTCCCTGAGCTTGTCGAAGGGTCGGGTCGTGCAATCAAACATTTACGGAGAGTTTGATCCTGGCTCAGGACGAACGCTGGCGGCGTGCTTAACACATGCAAGTCGAACGATGATGAGGAGCTTGCTTCTCTGATTAGTGGCGAACGGGTGAGTAACACGTGAGCAATCTGCCCTTGACTCTGGGATAAGCGTTGGAAACGACGTCTAATACCGGATACGACCCTTGGAGGCATCTCTGGGGGTGGAAAGAATTTTGGTCAAGGATGAGCTCGCGGCCTATCAGCTAGTTGGTGAGGTAATGGCTCACCAAGGCGACGACGGGTAGCCGGCCTGAGAGGGTGACCGGCCACACTGGGACTGAGACACGGCCCAGACTCCTACGGGAGGCAGCAGTGGGGAATATTGCACAATGGGCGAAAGCCTGATGCAGCAACGCCGCGTGAGGGACGACGGCCTTCGGGTTGTAAACCTCTTTTAGTAGGGAAGAAGCGAAAGTGACGGTACCTGCAGAAAAAGCACCGGCTAACTACGTGCCAGCAGCCGCGGTAATACGTAGGGTGCAAGCGTTGTCCGGAATTATTGGGCGTAAAGAGCTCGTAGGCGGTTTGTCGCGTCTGCTGTGAAAACCCGAGGCTCAACCTCGGGCCTGCAGTGGGTACGGGCAGACTAGAGTGCGGTAGGGGAGATTGGAATTCCTGGTGTAGCGGTGGAATGCGCAGATATCAGGAGGAACACCAATGGCGAAGGCAGATCTCTGGGCCGTAACTGACGCTGAGGAGCGAAAGCATGGGGAGCGAACAGGATTAGATACCCTGGTAGTCCATGCCGTAAACGTTGGGAACTAGATGTGGGGACCATTCCACGGTCTCCGTGTCGCAGCTAACGCATTAAGTTCCCCGCCTGGGGAGTACGGCCGCAAGGCTAAAACTCAAAGGAATTGACGGGGGCCCGCACAAGCGGCGGAGCATGCGGATTAATTCGATGCAACGCGAAGAACCTTACCAAGGCTTGACATATAGAGGAAACGTCTGGAAACAGTCGCCCCGCAAGGTCTCTATACAGGTGGTGCATGGTTGTCGTCAGCTCGTGTCGTGAGATGTTGGGTTAAGTCCCGCAACGAGCGCAACCCTCGTCCTATGTTGCCAGCACGTAATGGTGGGAACTCATGGGATACTGCCGGGGTCAACTCGGAGGAAGGTGGGGATGACGTCAAATCATCATGCCCCTTATGTCTTGGGCTTCACGCATGCTACAATGGCCGGTACAAAGGGCTGCAATACCGCAAGGTGGAGCGAATCCCAAAAAGCCGGTCTCAGTTCGGATTGAGGTCTGCAACTCGACCTCATGAAGTCGGAGTCGCTAGTAATCGCAGATCAGCAACGCTGCGGTGAATACGTTCCCGGGCCTTGTACACACCGCCCGTCAAGTCATGAAAGTCGGTAACACCCGAAGCCAGTGGCCTAACCCGCAAGGGGAGGAGCTGTCGAAGGTGGGATCGGTGATTAGGACTAAGTCGTAACAAGGTAGCCGTACCGGAAGGTGCGGCTGGATCACCTCCTTTCTAAGGAGCACAGCAGTGCCGTCTGTATACAGCGGGGTAACACTGCCAAGCCATTACGGGAACATCTGTTTCCCGGTGGCGCTCATGGGTGGAACATTGACATTGATGCGTTGAGAACACCGTTGAACCCGGTACGCTCCTTCGGGAGTTGGAATGGTTTGTCGGTGAACGAAACGTATATGCACGCTGTTGGGTCCTGAGGGACCGGAACAATCGGTGGTCGAGCTTGTCGAGACCCTGGTTGGACTTTTCCTCTGGACCTTTCCCTGTTCACATCAATCGTGGGCAGGTGAGGGTACCGCCCGTACTTTGAGAACTACACAGTGGACGCGAGCATCTTAAATTTGACTGTCTTCGGACAGCAAATTACAAAGATCTAAGCAATTAGATCATTGGTCAATTTCGATCGTGAGACTTTTTGAGTCTTACGATTCTTAATCGATTCAAACTCATGTGATTTCAAATTTCTAAGAGCAAACGGTGAATGCCTTGGCATGTAGAGCCGAAGAAGGACGTAGTAATCTGCGATAAGCCTCGGGGAGTTGATAAACGAACTGTGATCCGAGGATTTCCGAATGGGGAAACCCCGCCAGGCCTCTTTGAGTGACCTGGTGACTCCCGCCTGAATATATAGGGCGGGTAGAGGGAACGTGGGGAAGTGAAACATCTCAGTACCCACAGGAAGAGAAAACAATAGTGATTCCGTTAGTAGTGGCGAGCGAAACCGGATGAGGCTAAACCGATCATGTGTGATAGCCGGCAGGCGTTGCATGGTCGGGGTTGCGGGACTTTTCTGCTGCTTCTGCCGAACAGTAAGGGTTAGAACGTTGTATAGACGAACAGGATTGAAAGCCTGGTCATAGAGGGTGCGAACCCCGTAGTCGAAATGCAGCAATCGCCCGAAGAGTATCCCAAGTAGCACGGGGCCCGAGAAATCCCGTGTGAATCCGTCAGGACCACCTGATAAGCCTAAATACTCCTACATGACCGATAGTGAACAAGTACCGTGAGGGAAAGGTGAAAAGTACCCCGGGAGGGGAGTGAAATAGTACCTGAAACCGTTTGCTTACAAACCGTTGGAGCCAGCTTTGTTCTGGTGACAGCGTGCCTTTTGAAGAATGAGCCTGCGAGTTAGTGATATGTGGCGAGCTTAACCCGAGAGGGGAATGCGTAGCGAAAGCGAGTCTGAATAGGGCGATTCAGTCGCATGTCCTAGACCCGAAGCGAAGTGATCTATCCATGGCCAGGTTGAAGCGACGGTAAGACGTCGTGGAGGACCGAACCCACTTCAGTTGAAAATGGAGGGGATGAGCTGTGGATAGGGGTGAAAGGCCAATCAAACTTCGTGATAGCTGGTTCTCTCCGAAATGCATTTAGGTGCAGCGTTGCGTGTTTCTTGCCGGAGGTAGAGCTACTGGATGGCCGATGGGGCCTAAAAGCTTACTGACGTCAGCCAAACTCCGAATGCCGGTAAGTGAGAGCGCAGCAGTGAGACGGTGGGGGATAAGCTTCATCGTCGAGAGGGAAACAACCCAGACCACCAACTAAGGTCCCAAAGCGCGTGCTAAGTGGGAAAGGATGTGGAGTTGCACAGACAACCAGGAGGTTGGCTTAGAAGCAGCCACCCTTGAAAGAGTGCGTAATAGCTCACTGGTCAAGTGATTCCGCGCCGACAATGTAACGGGGCTCAAGCACGCCACCGAAGTTGTGGCATTGATATTTTTGGTAAGCCGCACACTTGTTGTGTTGGTTCAGCCGTGTTGATGGGTAGGAGAGCGTCGTGTGGCCAGCGAAGCGGCGGTGTAAACCAGCCGTGGAGGCTACACGAGTGAGAATGCAGGCATGAGTAGCGAAAGACGGGTGAGAAACCCGTCCTCCGAAAGATCAAGGTTTCCAGGGCCAGGCTAATCCGCCCTGGGTAAGTCGGGACCTAAGGCGAGGCCGACAGGCGTAGTCGATGGACAACGGGTTTATATTCCCGTACTGGCGAAAAACCGCCCAAACTAATCCAGTAATGCTAAGCATCTGAATCCCCTAGATGGATCCCTTCGGGGTGAAGCGTGGGGCCTAGCGTGCGACCCTATGCTGGTGCGGTTAGCGTATTAACAGGTGTGACGCAGGAAGGTAGCTGAGCCGGGCGATGGTTGTCCCGGTCTAAGGATGTAGGCCGAGAGATAGGCAAATCCGTCTCTCATATAAGGCTGAGACCCGATGGGTAGTCCTCACGGACGAAATCAGTGATCCTATGCTGCCAAGAAAAGCATCGACGCGAGGTTTTAGTCACCCGTACCCCAAACCGACTCAGGTGATCAGGTAGAGAATACTAAGGAGATCGAGAGAATCGTGGTTAAGGAACTCGGCAAAATGCCCCCGTAACTTCGGGAGAAGGGGGGCCTGAGGCGTGAAGGGATTTACTCCTGGAGCGTTCGAAGGCCGCAGAGACCAGTGGGAAGCGACTGTTTACTAAAAACACAGGTCCGTGCCAAGTCGCAAGACGATGTATACGGACTGACGCCTGCCCGGTGCTGGAAGGTTAAGAGGAACGGTTAGCCGCAAGGCGAAGCTGAGAATTTAAGCCCCAGTAAACGGCGGTGGTAACTATAACCATCCTAAGGTAGCGAAATTCCTTGTCGGGTAAGTTCCGACCTGCACGAATGGCGTAACGACTTCCCAGCTGTCTCAACCGCGAACTCGGCGAAATTGCATTACGAGTAAAGATGCTCGTTACGCGCAGCAGGACGGAAAGACCCCGTGACCTTTACTACAGCTTGGTATTGGTGTTCGGTGTGGCTTGTGTAGGATAGGTGGGAGACTTTGAAGCTTGGACGCTAGTTCAGGTGGAGTCATCGTTGAAATACCACTCTGGTCATATTGGATATCTAACTTCGAACCGTGATCCGGTTCAGGGACAGTGCCTGGTGGGTAGTTTAACTGGGGCGGTTGCCTCCTAAAAAGTAACGGAGGCGCCCAAAGGTTCCCTCAACCTGGTTGGCAATCAGGTGTCGAGTGTAAGTGCACAAGGGAGCTTGACTGTGAGACTGACAAGTCGAGCAGGGACGAAAGTCGGGACTAGTGATCCGGCAGTGGCTTGTGGAAGCGCTGTCGCTCAACGGATAAAAGGTACCTCGGGGATAACAGGCTGATCTTGCCCAAGAGTCCATATCGACGGCATGGTTTGGCACCTCGATGTCGGCTCGTCGCATCCTGGGGCTGGAGTAGGTCCCAAGGGTTGGGCTGTTCGCCCATTAAAGCGGTACGCGAGCTGGGTTTAGAACGTCGTGAGACAGTTCGGTCCCTATCCGCTGCGCGCGCAGGAAATTTGAGAAGATCTATCCCTAGTACGAGAGGACCGGGATGGACGAACCTCTGGTGTGTCAGTTGTTCCGCCAGGAGCACCGCTGATTAGCTACGTTCGGAACGGATAACCGCTGAAAGCATCTAAGCGGGAAGCCGGCTTCGAGATGAGATTTCCATCCCTTCGGGGGAGAGGCTCGCAGCTAGACTACTGCGTTGATAGGCCGGATGTGGAAGAGGGGACTAAAGACCCTTGGAGCTGACCGGTACTAATAAGCCAATAATTTGATAACACAACAGTTTGAATAAGCTGCAAGCGTCCACTATGTGGTTCTCGATGTACGGTCGAGAACAACGCCCTCACCGGCAACAACTGTGTGAGGGCTCTATAACTGAAAAATATAGAATCGATTCATCGAAAGATGTTTCGGCGGCTATAGCGAGAGGGAAACGCCCGGTCACATTCCGAACCCGGAAGCTAAGACTCTCTGCGCCGATGGTACTGCAGGGGGGACCCTGTGGGAGAGTAGGACACCGCCGGACT
>NZ_SOHA01000045.1 GCF_004403065.1 Cryobacterium cryoconiti | reverse complement strand
CGCGCCGCTCGCCGCCCCGCGCCGGCCGGGTGACAGCCTCCGCGCCGCGCACCGCACCGGGCCGCCGCGCGCAACTGCAATCCCACACCGAAATACCATGGAGTAATGATGAGCGAGCGTGCCCCCGAGACCGCAGCCACCCCCGCCACCCGGCGCATCGCCCGCCGCTGGCCTCTGGTCAGCGGGGCCGCGGCGCTGTTGCTGGCCGTGGGACTCGGCGCCCTGATCGTGCTGCGCGGCAATGGCAGCCCGCTCAAGATCGACGCCGAGTGGATGGACGAGATCATCGAGCACCGGGCGCCCATCTGGGAGTACCTCTCGCTCACGATGAACTTCCTCGGCGCGGGGATCGCCGGCGTGATCGTGATCCCGGTGCTGATCCTGGCGTTCCTGCTGCTGCTGAAGCGGCCGTGGGCAGCCGGCTACTTCCTGGCCGCCACGATCGTGAGTTCGGGTCTGGTGCAGGTGCTCAAGTCCCTGTTCGGTCGGGCCCGGCCGGAAGATATGCTGGTCGTGTCTGATTTCGGTTCGTTCCCCTCCGGCCACGTTGCCAACGCGGCGACCATGGCCGTCTGCCTGGGCATCCTGTTCCCGCGGGTCTGGGTCTGGCTGGCGGGCGCGCTCTACACGGTGCTGATGATGGTCAGCCGCACCTACCTCGGCGCACACTGGCTCACGGACACGATCGGCGGGCTGCTGCTCGGCGCCGCGGTGGCCGTGCTGCTGTGGGCCCCGGTCGCCGCGAAGCTGCAGGGCGAGCGCGAGCTGGCGGCGCAGCATCCGTCGCCCCTGCGAATTCGACGGAGAAATTCGGCCTAGAGCCCTGAATCAGGGCAAAAAACACGTGATTCGGGCAAAATCTCCGTCGAATCGGTTCGGGGCGACGTGCGGGGCAGACAGTGACGGATGCCTCCGGTAGCGTCCAAGCATGAGAATCCTCCTTGTCGGGGCGGGCGGCGTCGGCGACGCGTTCGCGAAGATCATCGCCAGACGCACGTTCTTCGAGCACGTCATCGTGTGCGACTACGACCTGGCCCGGGCGGAGCGCACGATCGTCGCGATCGGGTTGAAGCACGGGCACGCGGTGGCAGCCCGGTTCTCCGCCGAGCAGATCGACGCCGGCGACCCGGACGGGGTGGCATCCACGGCCCGGAAGCACGGTGCCACCCACGTGATGAACGCGGTCGAGCCGAAGTTCGTGCCCACCGTGTTCGCCGGGGCGCTCGCCGCCGGCTGCGACTACCTTGACATGGCCGTCAGCCTGTCCGAGCCGCACCCCACCGACCCGTACCGCCAGACCGGGGTCCTGCTGGGTGACGACCAGTTCGCGCAGGCCGCCGACTGGGAGACCGCCGGCCGCCTCGCCCTGGTGGGCATGGGCGTCGAGCCGGGGCTCTCGGATGTCTTCGCCCGCTACGCCTCCGACCACCTGTTCCGGCAGATTGAGGAGCTCGGCACGCGTGACGGCGCCAACCTGGTTGTGCGCGACGATGCCGGGAACGAGATCTTCGCGCCCTCGTTCAGCATCTGGACCACGATCGAGGAGTGCCTGAACCCGCCGCTGATCTTCGAGAAGGACCGCGGCTGGTTCACCACCGAGCCGTTCAGCGAACCGGAGATGTTCGACTTTCCGGAGGGCATCGGCCGGGTCGAGTGCGTGAACGTGGAGCACGAGGAGGTGGTGCTGATGCCGCGCTGGCTCGACGCGAAACGGGTCACCTTCAAGTACGGCCTCGGCGAGGAGTTCATCGGCGTGCTGAAGACCCTGCACCTGCTCGGCCTCGACCGGGTCGACCCGGTGCGGGTGCGGAGCGCGGCCGGCCCGGTACTGGTCGCCCCGCGTGACGTGGTGGCCGCCTGCCTGCCCGACCCGGCCACGATCGGCCCGCGGATGACCGGCAAGACCTGCGCCGGGGTGTGGGTCACCGGCACCGGTCTCGATGACAGGCCGCGCGAGGTCTACCTCTATCACGTGACCGACAACGAGTGGACGATGCGCGAATACGGCACCCAGTGCGTGGTCTGGCAGACCGCGCTGAACCCGGTGATCGCGCTGGAACTTCTGGCCGCCGGCACCTGGGGCGGCATCGGCGTGCTCGGCCCGGAGGCCTTCGACGCGAAGGCGTTCCTCGACCTGATGAGCGCGCCCGAATCCGAGGGCGGCTACGGCCAGCCCTGGGGGATGGAGGACCGGCTGGCGTCCTGACGCAGCCCGCGAGAGTGCCCGTTCCGGTCGAGAGTGACCGGTCTAGCGGTCACTCTCGACCGGAACGGGCACAGACTGCGCGGCGCTGCTTGCGCGGCGCTGCTTGCGCGGCGCAGCCTGCCCGGGGCTGCGCGGGGGCTGCGCCGTTTCGCGCCCGGCGTGCCATCCGCGCAGCGGCGCAGCACCCGCGTGACGCGGATGCG
>NZ_SOHA01000046.1 GCF_004403065.1 Cryobacterium cryoconiti | reverse complement strand
GGGCGCGCGGGCGCGGGGGCGCGCGGGCGCGGGCGCGCGGGGGCCGGGCGGCGAGAAGCCCTAGTTCGTGACGGTGCGGCGGCCTTCGAAAGCACGGCCGAGGGTGACCTCGTCGGCGTACTCCAGGTCGCCGCCGACCGGCAGACCGGACGCGAGTCGGGTGACCTTGATCTCGAGCGTGGTCAGCAGGCGCGACAGGTAGGTCGCGGTCGCCTCGCCCTCGAGGTTCGGGTCGGTGGCGATGATGACTTCCTGCACCGTGTTGTCGGCGAGGCGCTGCATCAGCTGGCGGATGCGCAGGTCGTCGGGTCCGATGCCGTCGATGGGGCTGATCGCACCGCCGAGCACGTGATACAGCCCGCGGAACTCGCGGGTGCGCTCGATGGCGACGACGTCCTTGGCCTCTTCGACCACGCAGATCATCGCCGGATTGCGGCGCGGGTCTCGGCAGATCATGCACGTCTTCTGCTCGGACACATTGCCGCAGATGTCGCAGAACTTCACCTTGTCGCGCACCTCGAGCAGCACGTTCGCCAGCCGGGTCACGTCGAACTGCTCGGTCTGCAGAATGTGGAACGCGATGCGCTGCGCGGACTTGGGTCCGATTCCGGGCAGCGTGCCGAGCTCGTCGATCAATTCCTGAACGATGCCTTCGTACATGGGTTAGTCGCCTCTGGTTCGGGGGGCCGGGTCGTGCGCCTGCTCTTCGAGGAAGGTGGCGCCGAGAATCTCGCGCACCACCGACTCGCCGTAGCGCTGCTTCTCGGCAAAGGCCGGCCCGCGACGGGCAACGGATGCTGCGCCGCCCGCCGGGTTCGGATTCTGCGCCTGGTTGCGGGGCTGGGTTGCGGTCGGGGCGCCCGTGCCGGTGTGCACCGCGCCCTGGGTTCCGGTGCCGGCTACCGTGCCGGTGCCGGGGTTTGACGAGCTGGCCGGCACTGCCTCACGTGCCGAGGACGGTTGGAATCGCCCGGACTGGCCGCTGTTCGCGTGCAGGTCGGGCGGGAATTCCTCGTCGTAGGGCGGGGGCTCATCGTCGTAGGGCGGCTCCGGTTCGGAGACTCGGCCGGAAGCTCGGCCGGAGGCCGGTGCGGCTGCGGGAGCCGTCGCGCTGGCGGAAGCCGGTGCGGCTGCGGAGGACGGGGATGGTGCGGCCGGAGTCGACCGCGCGGCGGTCTGCGCGGGCGGCTGCGCGGACGGCTGCGCAAACGTCTGCGCGCCGGTCGCGGCGGAGCCGCCGGCT
>NZ_SOHA01000033.1 GCF_004403065.1 Cryobacterium cryoconiti | reverse complement strand
GTAGAAGTTGAGATTGGATGGACTTATGGCGCATCGAAAATATGGGCGGTACACGCCCGAGCTCCGGGCAGAGGCCCTCGCCCGTGTAGCAGCGAGTGGGGAATCGATCGTGAAAGTCGCTGAGGAAATCGGCGTCGATCACCGAACCCTGTGGAAGTGGGTGAACGATGCCAAGCTCGAGCAAATCGATCCGGGCGGCGAGTTGACGCCGGTAGCTCGGAAACGAATCCGTGACCTGGAGAAAGAGAACGCGAGTCTGCGGCGGGATCTGGACTTCCAGAAAAAAGCGCAGGCCTTCTTCCGGGAGCGCGATCAAAACGAGAACGGTTCGAACTGATCGCCCGGTTGAAGGCCGACCTGCCCGTTTCGTACCTCTGCCACAAGCTGAACGTGTCAAGGTCCGGGTTCTATGAGTGGTTGGACCGAGAACCATCAGGCACGGAGCGCCGGAACGATGAACTGACCGGCCAGGTGATGACCGCGTTTTCCGCGTCCTCGGGCGCGGCGGGCTACCGCAAGGTGACCGCGGCGCTGGCTCGCCAGAACACGTTCGTGGACCGGAAGACCGTGGCTGCCATCATGCGGGGCCTGGGCTTGATCTCACCCGCCGCGGAACGGGCATTCAAAGTCGCCAACCGTCGATCCCTGCGAACTGCGGACCCCGTGGATCTGCTCAAGCGCGATTTCCGGTCCCTGACGCCGGGAGCGATCATGGTCGGCGATATCACTTACGTTCACACCCAGCAGGGCTGGCTCTTCGTGGCCACTGTCATCGACCTGGCCTCACGCGCTGTCCTCGGCTACGCCACGGGCGCGAAAATGACGACCCAGCTGATCACCCGGGCGATGAACATGGCCATCGAGACCGGGCACGTGAAGCCGGGCGCGATTTTCCACTCAGATCACGGCGTTCAATACCGCTCGAAACGGTTCACAAGGTATTGCGGCAAGCACGGCATCCTTCGTTCCATGGGAGCCAGAATGCAGTGCTGGGACAACGCTGCCGCTGAATCCTTCTTCTCCAAACTCAAGAGCGAACGCCTCAACTGGCGCACCTTCACGACTCGCCGAGCGGCGCGAGCAGAGGTGATCAGCTACATCCACCACTTCAACACCGCCCGGCTACACCAAACTCTGAACTATGCCACACCACACGAACGACTGGCCGAACTGATCCTGGCCGCATAATGAAACTACGGACCCCGTCCGGAAAGACCGGGTCACCCCA